>NZ_AP024819.1:600000-1200000 GCF_019703325.1 Helicobacter sp. NHP19-012
ACTAGAAACATGTGCGCAATCATAAACAAGGCTAGAATGAGCCCTGTCGCGCTTTGCAAAAAGTCGAGCTTGGCATACATCCCGCTTTTTTTGCGCTCCGCCCCCACGCCATAATAACCCTCAATGATTTCCTCTTGTTGCATGCAACACTCCTAAGATGATTACGATTGAAAAATGATAGCAAAATTATGGTAACTTTTTAGCGATTTTTGCCATGTTTTGCTAAGATATAGCAAATTTTGGGAGTACATCGTGAAATTTATCTTGGCTAATTTTAAATCCTATGCGCTTGATTTATTGCCCTATTTGGAGCGTTTAAAGAAAAATCTACCTCAAGAATTAGCCCCTTTCATCACGCTTTTTCCCTCTTTAAGTGCCCTTGGAGCGGGCAAAATCTCTTGTGTGGCTTTGGGCGCACAAAACGCCTATCCTGCTCTTGAGGGGGCTTTCACGGGCGAAGTTACTTTGCACGCCCTGCAAGAGTGGGGGATTAGCTCACTTTTAATTGGGCATAGCGAGAGGCGTTTGTTGCTGGGCGAAACGCCTAGCTTTTGTTTAGAAAAGTTTCATTTCTTTAGAGAACAGGGTTTTCAAATTGTCTTTTGCATTGGCGAATCGCTGGATACAAGAAATTTAGGACAAAAGGCGACTTTGGATTACCTTTCAACACAACTTGAGGGGATCGACTTGGAGTATCCTAAGCTCATTGTCGCCTATGAGCCGATTTGGGCGATTGGCACGGGGGTGAGTGCACGAGATAGCGACATTGCTAGCACCATAGGCGGGCTAAAACAAGCCCTAAAGTCCCGTGTGCGTGTAGTCTATGGGGGGAGCGTGCAAGCAAGCAATGCTGAGGCTATTTTAAGCCTACCAGAAGTGGATGGTGTGCTCATTGGCAAGGCGTGCCTAGACCCTCAAGTGTTATTGGATATTATTAAAATCAGCAGTACAAAGGAGTTTGCATGACTTTCAACACTTTAAAAGAAATCTACTCCATCGAAGCCACCCTGCCCCCAAATTTTAAGGATTTTGAGATTGTCGGGGTTGCCCCCCTAGAGCTAGCCACTCCCAATCACTTAAGCTATGTGGATCAAAAATCCTATGTCAAAAAACTCAAAGACACCAAAGCTGGGGGGGTGCTCATCCGTGCCGAATATGCAAGCAAGGTCCCAAGTGCGAGCCAAGCCATCATCACACAAAACCCCCATTTAGCCTTTGCTAAAATCTCGCACGCCTTTAAGGTGGATATGTTCAAAACCCCCAGCACCAAAACCCCCCCCAATTTGGGCGCAAATGTAACGCTCATGCCCCATGTCGTGGTGGGCGAAGGGGTTGAGATTGGAGACAACACGATTATTATGGCAAATGTGGTTTTAGGAGACGGGGTGAAAATTGGCAAGAATTGCAAGATTTACCCCAATGTTACCATTTATCAAAACACGCAAATTGGCAATGAAGTGATCATCCACGCCAACAGCGTGATCGGCAGCGATGGCTTTGGCTACGCGCATACCGAGCTAGGCGCACACATCAAGATTGAGCACACGGGCATTGTGCAGATCGACGACTTCGTGGAAATTGGGGCAAACACCACGATCGACCGCGCTGTTTTTGGCACAACCCATATTAAACAAGGCGTGAAAATCGATAATTTGGTGCAAGTGGGGCATAATTGCGTGCTGGGCGAGCATTCGATCATCGTGTCTCAAGTGGGGCTTTCAGGTTCGACCACTATGGGGCGCAATGTGGTTTTGGGCGGACAGGTGGGCACAGGGGGGCATATGCACATCGGGGAATTTACCCAAATTGGGGGCAAGGGGGCGGTGGGCAAAGACTTACCCCCGCACACCAACTACGCAGGGGCAATTCCGGCAATGGAGATCCACGAGTGGCACCACTTCCTAGCCACGCTTAGGCGTTTTGCCAAAAAGCAAAAGCCGAGTTTGATTGACAAAGCGAAAGGGTTGTGGAAACGCTAATGACACAGAGTAAGAAAATCCGCTCAGTCATCGCAGCGGCAAGCGGCAACTTGGTAGAATGGTTTGACTTTTATATCTATGCCTTTAGCGCAACCTACTTCGCCCACTCTTTTAGCGAGTCGAACAACCTCATCATCCAACAAATCCAAGTTTTTGGGATTTTTGCAGTGGGCTTTTTCATGCGCCCCTTGGGCTCGTGGATTTTTGGCTCTCTAGCCGATAAAGTCGGGCGCAAAAAGTCCATGATCATGTCCGTGGTTTTGATGTCCATTGGCTCTTTTATGATCGCCGCCCTGCCGACTAAGGATAGTGTGGGGGATTTGGCGATCTTATTTTTACTGCTGGCGCGCATGGTGCAGGGGCTTAGCGTGGGCGGGGAGTATGGCATTGTGGCGACTTATTTGTCTGAGCTTAGTTCTAAGGGCAATCGGGGCTTTTACAGCTCCTTTCAATACAGCACCTTAATCGGGGGGCAGTTTTTAGCGGTGGCGAGCATTGGCGTCTTGATGATGTTCTTTAGTCTAGCGCAGGTGAGTGCCTTTGCGTGGCGGATTTTATTTGTGCTGGGTGGGTTACTCGCTTTGGGCTCTTTAGTAGCGCGGCGTTTAATGGATGAGAGCTCGAGCGAGTTAGAAGAGCATCAAGATCGGGGGACTTTAAAGGCACTCTTACCCCACTTTAAGACTTGTTTTATTGTGTTTGTCATCAGCGCAAGCGGGTCGCTCGCCTTTTACACGATCACCACCTACGCCAAAACCTACCTAGAAAATGCCGGCATGGCTAAACCTGTGGTGAATGATGTCTTTGTTTTTGGGCTTTTAATCCTCATGCTCATCCAGCCGCTCTTTGGCTACATTGGCGATAAAATCAGCCACAGACGGGCGGTCATCACCTTTTCAATCTTGGCGTTCTTTGGCATCGCTCCGCTCTTTAGGGTCATGTCTATGTACGCCCACAACACCACGATCGCCTTTTTAGCCGTGCTCGCTCTCTTTTTAATCCTCAGTTTCTACACTTCGGTATCTGGGATCTTTAAAGCCTCGCTCTTCCCTGAGCATGTGCGTGCGCTTGGCACGGGCTTTAGCTTTGCGCTAGGCAATGCGATCTTTGGGGGCTCTACTCCCTACATTGCTCTGCAATTCAAGCACTACCACATAGAAAACGGCTTTTTTGTCTATGTTGCCGTGATGATGGCGTGCATGTTTGCCGCCGCCATGTGTTTGCCTAAAAAACCCATTTTGGACTGATTAAGGGTTTTTTTGCAACGCTTTTTGTGCATTTGTCTGCTTGTATGCCCGCTGTTTTTCAGCGGGTGTCTTGCCACCATTGCCAAAAAACGCCCCGATCACATCCACCTTTTAGAAAGCTACCAACCCCTAAAAACCCCCCTAGGGCAGGTGTACGCCCAAACCTTGAACCAAAATCCTAAGCAGAGTTTGGGCTTCATTTTGCAAGATGGGGACAGAGCCTTGTTACAACGCATCGCCTTAATCCGCCTAGCCACGCACAACATAGACATACAGACCTACCTTTACAAGAACGACATTTCTTCACGGGTGATGATGTCGGAGCTTTACAAGGCGGCCAATCGGGGGGTGAAGGTGCGCCTTTTGATTGATGACAATGGGCTAGATTCGGACATGTCCGACATCATCATGCTAAACACCCACCCCAATATTGATGTCAAAATCTTTAACCCCTATCGTGTCCGCAATAAGGGACTACGCTATTTAGAAATGATGGCGTGCTACGACCGCATTAAAAAGCGCATGCACAATAAAATTTTCATTGTGGATAATGTAGCTCTAGTGATTGGGGGGCGCAACATCGCCGATGTCTACTTTGACAACGACCTAGAAGAAAACTTTTTAGACACGGACGCGCTCTTTTTGGGGGCGGTGAGCCTAAAAGCCAAGCAGAGTTTTTTAGAATATTGGAACTTTAAAGGCGCGATCCCGGCTAATTTACTGCCTAGCCACAGAAAACTAAAGAAATACGCCAAAACCTACGCCAAGAGCCTCTCTAAACTCTTACTAAACGATCAGAGCACCTATGACAAGGAAGTACAAGCCTTCATCCAAAAGTTCATCAATAAACGAAACAAGGGCTACCTAGGGCGGGCTTACTTTGTTGCCGATCGCCCTGAAAAAATCTACGCCCTAAACCCTAAATCCCCCATCAACCACGCCCTGCAAGAGATTTTAAAGCACACCACAAACAGCCTCTACATTGCCTCGTCTTATTTAATCCCCGGCCCCGCCCTGCTTAAAACCTTTAAACAGAAACTAAGCGAGGGACTAGAGCTTAGCATTTTAACCAACTCGCTCGCCTCCACAGATGCAATTGTGGTTTATGGGGCGTGGGAGAGATACGCCAAAAAGTTAGTCAAGGCAGGGGCTAATGTCTACGAAACCAAGAGCGAACTCTCCCGCTACATTAAATACACCCGTAAGGGGGGGGTGCACTTTAAAATCAAGGGTCGGCTTAAAAACTCTCTGCACAGCAAGATTTTAATCTTTGATAGCCAACTGACTTGGATTGGCAGTTTCAACTTAGACGCACGCTCGGCGCAAATCAACACTGAGTCGGTCGTGGTCTTTGATAACCCCGCCTTTGCCACCTACTTGCAACGCCGCATGCAAGAGCAAATGCGCGATAGCTGGCACCTGATTTTAGAAAGGCACGCCTTGCACTCTAAATTGATTTGGGAGGGCGTGGAGGATGGGCAGGTGGTGCGCCACACCAACCCCCCCGACACCTCCCCCTTTTTGCGCTTCATTAAAAATTGGTCTAAGATTTTGCCCGAAGATGAGCTGTAGAGCGCGAAATGCTTAAATTCTTGCCAAGACTTTGCCAATATGTCCCCTTTGGTGTGCGTGCGAGGGCGATGGCATTTACCCATTTTGCTAAGCTAGATAGTAGCCAAGCCCACACTGCCGGTGGCTACCCCTAATACATCTAAACCACCCACTTTGTTTAAATTGAGTTTATTTGATTATGCTGGCAAATATAATCTAAATCTAAGTTGGCGAAGCGACTAATATAGGCTTGTGGCAAGAGAGCTTGTAAGGTGGGGTTGTTGTAGCCTAGAAAGGTGATTTTATTTACCCTTGCACTCTCATAGTCACTCTTGCTATCTCCGATCAAGACCATTTCGCTAGGCTTATAGCCATACTTGGTGCAAAGATTTGCTAAGACTTTAGCCTTAGACGGGGGCGCACCCTCGATGCTCTTAAAATAGGGCGAAATCCCCAAAAACGCGCAGAGTGCCTGCAACTCAGTGTGCAGAGCCGCCGAGGCGATATGGAAAATATACTTTTCGTGATTGGCTTTCACAAAGTCCATCACCTCTAAATTTAAATGCTCTTTTGAGAACAAGTCCTTTTCAATGATGTGCCCGAACTCCTCCACTAGGGCGTTGATCTTGTCCGCATCTATGGTTTTCTTTAAAATTTGGGTGTAAAAGTGCGCAATTTTATCAAAGCGGCTCACCCCCCCATTAGCGTAATGGTAATCCTCAAACGCCTTTAGGGCAGTCTCATCTGCCTTGGTGTGCCGCCTAAACAATTCCTTAAACCCCTCCCCCTTTAAGTGCATGCTATCAAACACCACTCCATCAAAATCCCACACCACAACTTTTAGCGCCATGCTAGCCCCTTTCTGCTACACCCTACCAAATTTACGCTGTCTTTGGTTAAACGAAGCAATGATTTTGGCCAAATGTGTGGGCGTGAAATCGGGCCAGAGCACCGGGCTAAAGAACAGCTCGGCGTAGCTGGATTGCCACAGCAAGAAATTAGACAAGCGCATCTCCCCACCTGTGCGAATCAACAAATCCACATCGGGTAACCCCGCCGTATCTAAATGCGCCCCGATGAGCTCTTGCAAATCCCCCTTTAGCCCCAACTCCAGCACCTGCCCACATGCCCTAGCGATCTCATCGCGTCCCCCATAGTTCAGGGCCAACACCTGCGTTAGGGCGGTGTGGCTGGCGGTTTCTTGTTCCAAATTTAAAATGGTTTTTTGCAAAGCGGGGCTGAATTTTTTTAAATTGCCGATCGCCTTGAAGCGGATTTTATGCTCTAAGTAAGTGGGGCGCTCTTGCACGAGGTATTTTTTGAGCATCCGCATTAAAAAATCCACTTCGCTTTTAGGGCGACTCCAATTCTCAGTAGAAAAAGCGTAAAGCGTGAGATAGGCGATGTGTTCTTTGGCGCACCAAATGGTGATGTTTCTTAAAGCATTGATTCCTTGCTGGTGTCCGTGCGTTCTAGGCTTGCCCTGCAATCTTGCCCACCGCCCATTGCCATCCATGATGATGGCCAAATGCGCTAAGTTATTCATCGCTGCACGAATCAACCAAGTAGGCAATGTGCTGGAAGGGGATGTTAGAGTGTTGGCTTAAGCCCACTTCGCAGGTGCTGGAGCTGCAAAAGCCCTTTTTAAGTTTTTTATCTTGATAAAAGCTAGTGAAGTCTAACAAGGCGTGGTCGTTGAGTTCAGGCGTTAAAAAACCCTTGTTGCCCGCAAAACCGCAACAACCCGTGTCGGTGTGCTCCACAACCTTGCCGCTCACGCATGCCTTAGCCAAATCCCGCATGTTTTGCGCATAGCCTAAGCGTTTGGCCGCACACATGGTGTAAAGCGCAATATCCTCGTTTAAGCGCGTGATTTTTAAATGGGGCAGTAAAAACTCTTGGATGAAAATGGGCATGTCATAGATTTTTAGCCCCGTGTGCTCTAATTGCTCGATCAAATACGCGCTGCATGCGCTGTGGTCTAGCACAATGGGGATTTGGCCATTATTAGACAACTCTTTTAGAAGTTTGGCATTTTTCTCGGTGTTTTGCACACTTAAATCTTTATAGTCAATGAACGCCTTGCCACAACAAAACTTGGGCAACTCTTTAGGATAAATCACCCCAAAGCCTGCCTTTTGACACAGCGACTCGAACACCTCTTGCAAACTACGCGGATCGGGCATGAGTTTTGAAGGCGCAAAGGCACGGTTGATGCAAGTGGAAAAATACAGCACGTTTTGGTCGCTAGGCTTGCTGGTGAGTTTAAATTTATTCCTTCTTGGCATGTAATTTGGGGCAATGGGCGTGTGGATTTTGGTGTGCAACTTTTGGCTGCACTTGTGGATAAAATTTGCCCCTAATGCTACTTGCCCCACTTGCACCGCGCCAAGCCCCACTTTTAGCCCTCCCACCACAACATCCATGTGCTTTAAAATTTCTTTTGCCACTAGGGGGGCTTTTTCTTTGGTGCGGGTTTTGAGTGCAATCGTGGCGCTGTCAATGCCTAAAGGGCAGAGCGTGGAGCACATATGGCACGCCGCACAAGTTTCATCGCTCAGGTATTTATAGCCCTCCAAAAGCTCTTCTAGTAAAACTTTATCCGTGGCTAGTCCCTGCGCTGCTCTTTGGCTTAAGTAGGCGATCTCGCGCTGTAAACCTATGCGCTGGCGGGGGGTTAAGGACAAATACCGACTAGGGCAAATGCGCTCACAGAACCCGCACTCCATGCAAGGCTCAATCTCGGGGGCAATGGGCACGCTCTCTTTTAAGTTCTTGGCGTGGATTTGCGGGTCGTTGGAGAGAATCACATCGGGGTTTAAGAGTTTGTCCGGGTCAAACAAGGCTTTAATGCGCTCGCAAATTTGATAGGCCTTCTCACCCCACTCTAATTTGACAAAGGGGGCGACCATGCGCCCTGTGCCATGCTCGGCCTTGATCGAACCTTGCAAGGACACGACCATTTGGGCCAAATCCTCCATGAGCGCACTAAATTGCGTCCTCTCAGTGGGGTTTTCTAGTAGGGGGGTGATTAAAAAGTGCAAATTGCCACTTAAAGCATGCCCGAAAATCACACTATGTTCTTTAAAGCCATGCTTTTCTAACAAGCTTTGCAAGTTGGCAATTCCCTCTTGTAAATGCTCCATGTCAAAACATAAATCCTCTGTAATCACACTCGCCCCACTGCGCCGCCGCCCCGCCACAATGGGGAAAATGCTTTTTCTAATTTTCCACCATGCGTTGTAGACTTTGTGGTCTGTGCTTTGCTCTAGGGGTAAAACGGTGGGGACGGCTTGCAGTTTTTCGAGCACAAAGGCGCTGTTGGCTTCAAGGGTGCTTAGATTGGTGCTCTCAAGCTGCGCCAAAATGCACGAATACCCCGGCTTCACCTCATTTAGCACGCTAGGCATGCCCTCCGCCCCCTTCACGCTGGCTAGACACGCATAGTCCATTAACTCGGCGGCGCTGATTTTATCCGCATTTTGTGCCAAAATTTGCACCCCCTTTAAGCCCTCTGCCAAAGTCTCGTAAAAGAGCAAGAAGCAGGTTTTATAAGGGTAGTCGGGCACACAATGCAACTCACAGCTAGAGATGAAGCCCAAAGTCCCCTCCGAGCCAATGAATAAATGGCTTAAAATATCTATGGGATCTTCAAAGTCTATGAGGGCATTTAGGCTATAACCCGTGGTGTTTTTGATTTTGTATTTCTTTTGGATCAAGGCGTGTAATTCTTTGTCCTCTAGCACTTCCTCACGCAGAGCCAATAACCCCTCTAAAAGGGGGGCGTGGCTTTGTTTAAATGCCTCCACGCTCTCTTGTTTGCTCGTGTCTAAGAGCGTGCCATCGGCTAAAACTACACGAATCGATTTTAAGGTTTTATAGCTGTTTTGCGCCACCCCGCAGCACATGCCACTGGCGTTGTTGGCTAAAATCCCCCCCACCATGGCGGTCGCAATGGTCGCCGGATCAGGCCCGATCTTTTTTTGATAGACTTTTAGGGCGTTGTTGGCTTGTGCTCCAATCACCCCACAGCCAAGGCGCACACTCGCCCCCGCATCTTGGGGCGTGATCTCCTGCCAGCCTAAATTTGCCATGACAAGCACCCCACTGCCGCATGCTTGCCCCGACAAAGAGCTGCCCGCCGCTCTAAAGGTTAGAGGAGTGTTGTGCTTTTTGGCTAGATCACAAAGGCGCATGACCTCGCTCTCGTGGCGCACCTTTACGACCAATTCGGGGACATAGCGATAGCATGACGCATCGATGCCATAGACCACACGGCGTAAATAATCCTTATAGACGCGATCGCCTAAAAACTCTCGGGCTTCTTGGTAAAAGGCGGTGTAATTGTGTGACATAAAATATCCTCAAATTAAGCTTTTCAAAATACAAAAAGCATTTTACTACTTTTCTTGGTTGTTTATCTTTGTGTGTGAAAATGTGCTAAAATCCCCTCAAAATTTTTAAAGGATAGTTATGGAAAGTGCTTACACACACCAGCTCGTGGAGCTTGGACATTTCAATCCCAAAGATTATTGCGTGATTGATGTCAGGGATGCAGAGAGTTACCACAAATCGCATTTAAAAGAGGCGATCCATATGGACGACCTGAACGCCATTAAAAGGTTTGCCCTAGAACACCCCCAAGATAAGGTTTTGTTGCAATGCTGGCGAGGTAACACCGCCGCCCAGTATGCCAACGCTTTACACGGCGTGGGTGTATCCAACATTTACTTTTTGAAAGCAAATTTTGAAGACTTTAAGGCTTCGGGCTTAGAAGTTCTAGAAAATTAGTGCGCCCGATTGTTGTGATCGGCAGTGCGATCACAGGGGACGCAAAAGCAGCACTAGGGCCCCGTGTCAGCTACCTAGCTTGTAGTCAAATTGTCTATTTGCCCCTAAATTTGGACAATCTAACCCCTCCCTTGCCTTCTTTAAAAGCTTTGCTTTTTACTTCTAAACACGCCCCCTTGAGTTTAGAGCACAATTTAAAAAACACCAATACCCTCGCCTTTCTAAAAAGCTTGCCCACCTTTGTGCTCGCCCCAAAAAGCGCACAAATGGCAAAAAGTCTAGGCTTTAATGTTGCCTTTGTGGGGCAAAGCGGACATGCCAAGGGCTTTGTTAAAGAAATTAAAGACCTTTTGCCACAGCCCACGCTCTTCGTGCGCGCTCAAAGTGTCGCCACAAATGCCCTAGACTTTTTACCCTCTTTGGTTGCCTACAAAAACATCCCATTAATGCTAGCGCAAACGCAAAAGCCCAAGCCCCACTCCGTGCTGGTGTTCACTGCCCCTAGCAGTTATAGGCATTTTTTAAAAAATTTTGCTTGGGATTCTAGCTATGTGGCCGTAGCCATCGGGCAAAGCACCTTAAACGCTCTTGATCCGCATATTTGCGCCCATTTAAGCCCAGAAACGAGCCTTGAAGCCTGCCTAGAGTTAGCCAAAACGCTTTAAATCTTTGCTAACATTTTTAAAAATTTAAAGGATTGGCATGCATTTGATGTTTTTATTAGCGGCACTGGGCGGGGCTGTGGGGGCTAGTTTGCGCTATTTTGTGGGCAAGATCGCGCCCACGAAGTTATGGATTTGGCAGAGTTTTCCTGTAGGCACTTTTAGCGTGAATTTGATCGGCTGCTTTGTGATCGGCTTTGCGGGGCATTTGGCGGCTAAATCCATCTTGGGCGATAAAATGAGCGTGTTTTTTATCACGGGGGTACTGGGGGGTTTTACGACTTTTTCCTCTTTTGGGCTAGACACTTTAAAGCTCTTACAAAAGCAAGCCTTTAGCGAGGCGATCGCCTATGTGGTGGGAAGCAACCTACTAGGGTTGCTCTGCGTAGTGGCTGGCTGGGGTTTAGCTAAACTCGTGCATTAGATTTTTGGGCTTTGATGTCTAAGAAGAAGCGGGCAAGGATGATGGTCTGTAAAAGCGTGGCAAAAAAGTTAAATATAGGAATCAAAGAGAATAAGTAAGCCACAATGGCGACTTTGTGGTGGGGGACTTTGTATTCCTTGAGCACTTCTTGATAGGTTTCTTGGTTGTAAATGGAACTACCGATGTCAAAAGAGAGCGTGTTTTTAAAGAAAAAGTAATGCGGGATCAGGGACACGAACACCCCCACGAAGGGGATGAAGTACAGCGGGATACACACCACCAAGAACATGCACAAGTAGGCGAGTTGCTTTAAGAAATGCTGGATACAGCCCATGAAATCTCCGAAGTTTTCTAGGGGTAGGTTTGTGTAATCGCGCTTGTGTAAGTAGCAAATCACCACAGGGGTGTAAAAGAGCGAGATGAAGAGATTGCCGATCAAACTCAACATTAAGACGCAGAGCAACAAGAGCACATAGGCAAAAATCTTAATGGCGAGCAAGAACATGGCGGGCAAAAGCCCATTGGTGTGGGCGTAGTGATCCCAGCTCGTGGGTAAAAAGCCTTCAATGATGCGCACCATATTGCCCCCGAAGTGGAACAAAATCACTCCCCAAAACAGCACCCCTAAGAATACGGGTCCTAAGTTTAAAAACAACATTTTCCAGCTTAAGAAGTCTTTCCAGCTTTTATGGATGTTTTGTAGCGGTGTTTCCATTTTCCTTTTCCATTGTTAAGATAGTTCACTTTGTGGTTTAGTGGTTATATTAAGTTTAGCATGCTAAAATAATCCTTTCATGCCTTTGCAAATGCAAAGTTTCAATTCTACAATAGTCTGGAGAGTTTTATGGTTAAGAGAAGCATCGTGAGTTTGGTTTTGATGGGGGCGTTAGGTGTGGGTTTTGTGGGGGCAAAGACTTTAGCCACCGTGACTTTCCCCGCCCCTCAAGACACACCCACTAAGGGTAAACACCACAGAAAACACAAAGAAGCCCCTGCTAAACCCGAAGTGGTGGACATCACAGAGAGCGATTTTAATGTGATTAAGCAGCGCAACCCAAACTTTGACTTTGACAAACTCAAACCCGAGCAAAAAGAAGCCTTGCTAGAACAAGCCATCAACAATTTGTTGATTGAAAGAGAAGCTAAAAGAGAGAAACTAGACGAAACCGCTGACTTTGCCAAAAGGATGGCGAGCTATAAAAAACAACTTTTGGTTGAAACTTGGGCAAAACGCCAAGCTGAGGCGATCGGTAAAGAGGACATCCCCGAAGCTAAATTAAAACAATACTACGAGGCAAATAAAGCGCAATTCGTGCAACAAGAAGCCCACGCCCGCCACATTTTAGTAAAAACCGAAGCGGATGCCAAACGGGTGATCTCCGAGCTCAACAAAGTGCCTAAAACCCGTGTAGAAAAAGAATTTATCGAAATTGCCAACCGCGAATCCATCGACCCCAACACTAAAAACAGCAAAAATGGCGGGGATTTGGGCAAATTCCAAAAAAGCCAAATGGCACCCGAGTTTTCTAACGCTGTCTTTGCGCTCAAACCTGGCACCTACACAAAAACCCCCGTTAAAACTGAGTTTGGCTACCATGTGATTTATCTTAATAGCAAAAATGAGCCAAAAACCCCTACTTTTGAGCAAGCTAGGCAAACCATCATCGGTATCTTAAAAGAGCACAAGTTTCAAGAATATGTCAAGGGAGAGCTCGAGAAGTTGCGCAAACATGTACAAATAAACATCACCAAAGATTAGGGGGCTTACATGCTAGTTACGGGCATTGAGATTTTAAGCAAAGCCCATAAGGAGGGCTATGGAGTTGGGGCGTTTAACTTTGTCAATTTTGAAATGTTGCGCGCGATCTTTGAGGCAGCCGACACCGCCAAATCGCCCCTCATCGTGCAAGCCAGCGAGGGGGCGATCAAGTATTTGGGTATTGACATGGTGCTTAGCATGGTCTATACCATGAGCAAACGCTACTCGGACATCCCCGTCGCCTTGCACCTTGATCACGGCACCAGCTTTGAGAGCTGTAAAAAGGCGGTGGATGCGGGCTTCACTTCTGTGATGATCGACGCCTCGCATCACCCCTTCAAAGAAAATCTAAATCTCACTAAAGAAGTGGTGGATTACGCCCACTCCAAGGGGGTGAGCGTGGAGGCAGAGCTAGGACGGCTGATGGGCATTGAGGATAATATCTCCGTAGATGAAAAAGACGCAGTCTTGGTCAATCCTAATGAGGCTGAAGAGTTTGTGAAAGTGAGCCAAGTGGATTATTTAGCCCCGGCTATTGGCACGAGCCACGGGGCGTTTAAGTTCAAGGGCGAGCCCAAACTAGACTTTGATCGCCTTGTGGAGGTGAAAAAACGCACCAATATCCCCCTAGTCTTGCACGGGGCAAGCTCCATCCCTGAAAGCGTGCGCCAAGCCTTTTTAAGCACGGGCGGGGATTTAAAGGGCTCTAAAGGCGTGCCCTTTGACTTCATCGAGCAGTCCATCAAGGGTGGGATCAATAAAATCAACATCGACACAGATTTACGCCTAGCCTTCATCGGCCAAGTGCGTAAAATGGCAAACGAAAACCCCAGCGAGTTTGACTTGCGTAAATACTTCACCCCCGGCATAGAGGCGGTGAAAGCCGTCATTGTGGAGCGCATGCGTGTGCTTGGCAGTGCGGGTAAAATTTAAGGATTAAAGGAACTCAATGGCCATTGGCATGGGCGAATTAAAAAAGAATTTGAAAATTGAAATACAGGGCGTGCCTTACCGCATCGTGGAATACCAGCATGTCAAACCGGGCAAGGGTGCGGCCTTTGTGCGGGCGAAAATCAAATCGTTTTTAGACGGCAAGGTGATTGAAAAAACTTTCCACGCCGGCGACAAATGCGATGAGCCCAATTTATTGCAAAAACCCATGCAATTTCTCTATTTTGACGGCAGCAGCTACCAATTCATGGACACAGAAACCTATGAGCAAATCGCTTTGAGCGAGGATCAAGTGGGGGACGCGCCCAAATGGATGCTCGATGGCTCCCAAGTACAGGTGCTCTTTCATAATGAAAAGGCAATTTCTGTGGAGGTCGCCCAAGTGGTGGAGTTGAAGATCACAGAGACCCCCCCCAATTTCAAGGGCGACACCTCCAGTGCCAGCAAAAAACCCGCCACGCTTGAAACTGGGGCGGTGGTGCAAGTGCCCTTCCATGTGCTCGAGGGCGAGGTGATTAGAGTCAACACCCAAACGGGCGAATACCTCGAAAAGGTGAAATAAACCCCTTTACGCTCCGCTTGGAGGCGTATTTTAAAACCCCTTTAGAAGTGCTCCTTAAACCCTTCTTTTCCCCTAGTCGTTTTTAACGCCCCCCGCGATCTTTTGTGAAATCGTGATGGTTTTTTGTGGCGTTCTCTAAATTCAATTCATCAAAAATCTTTTTCATACCTGCCGCGATTTGTTGGATGGTTTCAGAGGCTAAGGGTTTGATCTTCTCTAGGGCCGCTTGGAGTTTGGCTTGGTCGTAGAAGTTCACTTGCACCAACATGAAGACCTCTTCATTGTTGGGGTTGACATACTCGCCCAGTTGCACCCCATGCCCTAAGCTGGCAGCAATGGCTTGGATGATTTGATTAAAGATCGCATCATCATAGGGTTTTTGGTGGGCGTTTTGGCTAGCAGTGTAAGTTGCCTTGAGCTTGTCGGCAATGTGGATCGCCACTCTAAAGCGGGCGCGATCTCTAGCGATCACCTCCGATCGCTGCACCTGTCCATCGATCACATGGGAGCTGTCGATCCCTTGTGTGGTGTACCCACTCATGTCCTGCACCATCCAACTGGGCATGTCTTGTAAAAAGACTGCTTGTTTGGGGCCTGAGCTACACGCTCCTAAAATGAATGCACTAGCTAAGATGAAAGCGATACGCCTAGACATTTTAATCCTTTAATTTAAGTTGATTCATTGTAGCAAAATCTGCCCTTGCAAGCCGCCACGCCCCCGCCACTAGGCTGCCAAGGGCTAAAATAACCAAGGCGCACAGGTCGTAACGCACTGCGTTAAAGGGAGCGGCAAATTGGTTGAGCATCACAAAACCCGAGATGCCATGCGTGGCAGGGATGAGCTGCAGAGGCAGGCGCAAAAAAGCAGGGATGAGCTCGGTGGGCCAAATGAAGCCCATCATAAAAATTAAGGGCAAAGAGCTGAAAAGGACAATTTGCGTGGCTTGGGCAGGCTTACTCAAGAACGAGCCAAAGAACACCCCACAGCTTGCCACCGCAAAGAGAAAGACCACGCCAAAGATCAGTAATTGTGTGGGGTTGGCGTGGATGTGCACGCCATAGTAGGGGAAGAGCATTCCAAAGTAGAGCAGTAAATGGAAAATGTAGATCAAGGTGAAGCACAAGACACGCACAAAGCAGATTTTTAGAGCCTCCCCAAAGCCCTTAAAGCGTCTAGGGTTGGCACAGGTGATCGCCCCCGCCCCGATCAAAAGCGTTTGGTGCAAGATGAAAATAAAGACATGGGCGATGGCGTAGTTAAGATAGCCAAGGGAGGGGTTGTAAAGTGGGATGGTTTGCAGATCAAAGAGATTGTGCTCAGTGGTGCGCTCGCTTAGGTATAAATCCTTGTAGATTTTGACCCTTTGGCTTAGGGCTTGCAGAGTCTCTAGCGTGGCGTGGGCGATGGTGCTGTAGATGAGAAAGTAGTTGGCGTTGGCATACAGCTCAATTTTTGCAGGAACGCTCGTGTATACATGCCGCTCAAAAAATCGAGGGATCAGCACGATCCCAAAGACTTTTTCTTCTTCTAAGAGTTTCTTGGCCTCTTGAATGGAGCTTGGGCGGTAGGTGATCCTCACCCCCTGCGTGCTTTCTAGCATTTGGGTAAACCTATAGGACAAGTGGCTGTGGTCGTGATCCACTAGGGCGATGGCTTGCCGTGTTACAATGTCGTTTTTATAGGGCAGGGGGTAGAGCATGGCATAAAAGAGCGGCCCACCGATGATCACCATCAGCACCCCAAGGTGGCTAAAAATGCCCTTAAGTTCGTCTGCAAATACCTTTAGCATGCCCGCTCTCTTTTGGCAAAAAGGGCAAGCCCTAGTACATAAAAGAGCCAAAAGACCGGCAAGTGGGCGATGGCTTTTAAGGCTAAATCTAGGGGGGCTTGGTAATAGTCTAGGGCAATGGTGGCTTTTATGAAGTAAGTGGCGGGCAAGAGCGCGCTCCAAAATTGCGCTAGGGCGGGCATGTTGTCTGTGGGGTAGGTGACGCCCACAAACGCTAAAGAGGGGGCGGTATAAAGGGCGATGAAAGAGGCCACGCGCATCGGCTCTTTCAGCAAGAAAAAGAAACCCACCACCACGCTAGAGATCGCCAAAACCAACAGTACACAAGAGAACAGTAATAGTCCCCAGTGGGCGTTGTAAGGCTTCAAGTAAAAGAGCATCAACGCCCCCCATGCGCTAAAAATGAGCGTGTTGAGCCCCAAAGCCACCCACACTTCACGACCATTTTGGCACATCTGCACAAAGTTAAACATCCCCAAAGCCGCCAAGATCTGCCACATGCAAGGCAAGATCGCCATCAGCAAAAATTGCGCATAGTTGTTGTGCTCGTTAAATAGGGTGTGTAAATCGACATACATGGGGAAGGCTAGGGCTTTGGCGGTGTTTAAATCGCTGTGCAGCTTTAAATTCGTGGCGACATCTTGCTTGATTTCTAGGGCGGAGAGAGTGTATAAAAAGGCGTTTAGCAAGGTCTTGCCCACCAGCACATAGGTGGCGTTGTAGTATAGGGCTATGGGGGTTTGCACGCCCAGTTTGACCTGACGCTCTAAATTCTTAGGGATCACCACCACCCCATAGATTTTTTTAGAGGCCAAAAAAGGCTTGGCTTGGTCTAAATTGCTGTAAAAATGCGCCACATTAAGCGCACTACTGGCATTAAGCGAGCGCACCATTTCGTGGCTTAGTTGGCTGTTATCCAAGTCCACCACCCCGATGTTTAGCTGTGTAGGGATTTGTTGATAAAACAAGGCGATCATAAGAAGCCCAAAGAAAAGTGGGGCTACGCACACCGCCATTGCAAAGCGCGATTGGAAAAACTTTGCCCACATCTTAGTCGCTAGGGATGTCCACCAACACGCTCATGCCCACCCGCAAAGCCTGCATGTCCTTTAGGGGCGTGGCTTCAATCCCAAAGCTTTTCATGTCGTAGCTTTGGCTGCTGTTCGTGCTTTTCCAAGTCGCAAAATCGCCCATCACCGCAATATGCGTAACCTTAAACTCCACGCTCTCTTTCAAGGCGGGGATGTAGCCTGTAAAGCGCGCCCCTTTTTTAAAGCGGCTCAAATACTTTTCAGGCACGCTTAAATCCAACCACGCATGCGCAGTGTCGGTAACCAGCACCACAGGAAAGCCCTTGGGGCTTAACTCTCCACCATAAAGCAAGACATTGCTCACCTCGCCATCGATAGGGCTGTAGGCCTTTTTATCCCTTAAAAACGCCTGCACTTCGTTGAGTTGCCCTAAAGCGGCCTGCTCTTTCTCTTTAGCGGCGATCTTGCTCTCATTGGACGCACCCTCTAGAGCGAGTTGGTATTGCTCGTAAGCGGCGTTTTTCTTAAAGGTTGCGCTTTGAAAGGCTGCGTAGGCTTCATCGCGCTTTTGTAAACTCGCCACGCCCTTGTCATATAGGCTTTGGATACGTTTATAGGTTTCTTCGGCTAAATCGCTTTGCGCCTTGGCAGCTTGGTAAACATCTTTTGCGCTCTTAATGGTTTGGCTGCGGCTACCCCTAAGCACTTCATTACTCAAGGCTTTGGCGGCTTTGTGGCTGGAGCTGGCTTGTAGTAGTTTTGCCTCCGCTTCGGGGCTGTCGATCGTAAAAACCAAATCCCCTTTTTTAATGAAGTCGCCCTTTTTGACTAAAACGCTCTCCACCCGCCCGGCAAGCTTGGAGCTCACGCTGTACTCTCTAGCCTCTATAAAGCCTTGTAGGCGTTGCTGTTTGTGGTTGTAGGCGCTGTAATACACCTGCCCGAGCCAAATTAAAATCCCCACCGCTGCCAAAGCAACCACAATAACCGGGGTTCTTGCTGTCTTCACTCCACTTCCTTAGTAAACAAAGTCGTAAAATAGGTCTGTATGGCCGCTAAGCACCATTAAATCCACCAATGCGCTGATGTATTTGTAGGCGTGGGTCTTTTGCTCTACCAAAATGCCCGCCAAAGAGTTGCGCGCGTCCACCACCATCGCGTTGGTCGCCATGCCCTGGTTGAACGCCTCTTCTTGCAATTTTAAATTTTCTTTAGCCAGCTCCACGCTCGTATCTAAACTTTTATACTCTTTGAGCAAGGATTGGCATTGCAGGTAGGTTTTATGCACCAACAGCTCCATATCCTTTTTGGCTTGGCTTTGCAAGGCGGAGGTTTGTAGCTCGTCAATCTTAGCGGCTTGGTAATGCATGATGCGCCCATTGGGGGTTAAAATGGGCAGCCTCGCGCCCACGCCCACAAACCACTCGGGGATCATATTCATCATTGTGGAGTTGTTCTCTTTCATCAAGTACGCCCCAAAAAAATTAAAATGGGGGAGAAACTTTGCTACTTGTAATTTTGTCATTTGCTGTGCACTCTGTTGTTTGATCGCCAGACTTCTTAACACAGGGTAAGAGCTCAAGGTTTCTTGCACAAAAAAGTCCAAACTAGGCAGGGCTTTGGGGCGGATGTTTAAATGCGCTGTGGGGGCAAAGTGGGCTTTGGCCACGGGAATGTTTTGGCTGCTTAAAATGGTGTTAAACGCCAAAGTCGCCACCTCTAGCGCATCATCAGCTTGCATAGACTTGGTTTTGCTCTTTTCATACGCCACCTGCGCGCTTAAGGCCTCCACTTTGGCGATTTGCCCCGCTTTTAGGCGTTTGAGGGCATTTTGGTAGTGCTTTAAATGCCCCGCTTGCACGCCCTTAAGCACCTCATCCACCTCCATATTCAGCACCAAGCCATAGTAAATTTTGACCAACTCTTGAAAGGTGGAGAGCCTTTTAAGCCGGGACACCTCCATCGACTCTTTATGTGCCAAAGACGCTAATTTAGTCATATAAAAACGCTCTCCGCCCATATACAGCGGATAAATGATGCTCAAAGCCCCCATCACAATGTTTTGTTTAGAGAACAAAAAAGGCTGATTCAACGCCCCCATTAGCCCCGCCGTCCCCTGTGCCATCACCCCGCTCAGCGTGCCCGCTAATCTTTGGAAAGGTGCGCCCATTTGGGCGATCTGTTCGAGTGAAGGTTTTAGGGAATTTTCCAACCCGTTAATATTGTTTTGGATTTGGGTGCGTTGCCCTGCACTCACAGGCTGGATCTCAATGGTCTTGCCTAAGTGCACATAAAAGGCGCTCAAATCAATTTCAGGTAAGAAAGAGAGCTTGGCGGCTGTGCTTAATTTTTTTGCTTTTTTCTCGGCGTAGTCCTGCGCCTTGATGCCATCGTAGTTGGCCAACACCATACCCCACGCCTGCTTGAGCGTGATTTTCGTGGATTTATCCGTCTGCAGAGTGCTTAAACTTGTAGAGTTTTTAGCTTCTATTTGCAAGGGGCTGAGCTCCGTTTGTGCCGCCAGCACGCCGCTAAGTAGCCCCACCAACACCCCAAACCGATCATTGCGCATCATAAATCCTTTTTTACGAGCTTGAGTTTGCGAATCCGCGTCTTGTCCATGTCCAACACTTCAAAAATACACCGCTCATCGCCCACTACATCGCCCACCTCGGGTAACCTCTCTAGCAAGCTAAAAACATACCCCCCCAAAGTTACCTGCTCGTAGTTATGCTCAAAGCGAAAGCCCAACAGCTCCTCCACACTCTCTAAATCCACCCGCCCGTCGCATTCAAAGGTGTATTCATCGACCTTTTTAATCCCCTCTTTGCTCTCATTTTGTCCCTCAAAAATGTCGCCCATGATTTCCTCAAAAATGTCGTCCATCGTTAAAACCCCCGAAGTCCCCCCATACTCATCCACCACCAACGCCATGCGCCTTTGCTGTTGGTTCATTTTAATGAGAATCTGCGAAATGGACGCGCTCTCGGGCACAATCAACACCTCTTGCAATAAATGCTTTAGGTCAGGTTCTTTACGCTCCAAGAGGGGGGTGGATAAAATGTCCTTGATGTGCACCACGCCTAAAATATTGTCCTTATGCCCCTCGCAACAAGGGTAGCGGGTGAAGGGGTGCTTTAAAATCGTTTGCAGGTGCTGCTCATGGGTCTGCTTGGTGTCTAAACAAACCATGTCGCTACGCGGGGTCATGATCTCTTTGGCACTTGTGTCTGAAAAATCCACGGCGTTTTTAATCAGCTCCTCCTCCACATAGTCGATCACCCCCCCTTTTAAACTCTCCCCCACGATGATTTTAATCTCTTCCTCCGAGTGTGCGCTGTCCTTTTGCGGCTCAATACCAAAGAGTTTGAGCACCAAGCGCGCCAAGAAGTCAAAGAGATTGACGATGGGATAAGAGAGCATCCAAAAGGCATGCAAGGGCCGAGCTATCCACAAAACCACGCTCTCTGCCCGCACAATGGCAACCGACTTAGGCACAATTTCGCCCAAGATCACATGCAATAAAGTGATGCAACAAAAGGCGAGCACCACGCTTAGGACATGCACAATGGCGTGCAGGGCGGAAAAATGCACCCATTTATGCAGCATAAGCGTGATTAAATGTGCTAGGGCGGGTTCACCCAGCCAGCCCAGCCCCAAAGAAGCTAGAGTAACGCCTAGCTGCGTGGCACTTAAATAGGTATTCACTGAAGCGTTGATTTTTAGGGCAAGGGTGGCATTGGGGTTGTTATGAAGGCTTAGTTCTTCAAGTTTGGAGCGCCTGACCTTGACAATGGCAAATTCAGAGAGCACAAAAAAGGCGTTGCACAACACCAAAACAAGGGCGAGAGCGCACATCGCAAGCGACTCATAAACTTCCAACTACTCTCCTTAAAATTAGCCTAATAAACCCTAGTCTATAGTCTATTCCACAAAGAATAATTAACGGACAACCAGCCTAAAGTCTCTCAACAATGTTAAAGGTGTCTATTAAATAGTATCCTAAAGCTCCAAGTAGGGCGGAAATAGGCACGGTGATGAGCCATGCGGTGATGATCTTTTTGATCACCGAGCGCTTGACAAGCTCACTTTTATAAGCCTTCTTTAGGTGCTTGCGCTCTTTTTTACTAAGGCCCACGGTGTACTCTAGGGTGTTGTTTTCCTTTTGCAAGGTCTTTAAGTAGGTGAGCATCTCTTTTTTCTGTTTGGGGTTGGCCTTTTCAAAGCGATCTAGGAAGTTTTTAATCACGCCCGCATCTTCGCCATGGTGCGCATCCAAGATCATTTGTTTCATCTCAAAGAGCCGTTTTTGCAAGAACTCGCGCAAAAAGCCCACCCCAAACACCGCCCCGATGGTGATGTGCGTGGAGCTCACGGGCAAGCCAAGCTTTGAGGCGAGCAAGACCGTGATCACAGTCGCCATTGCGATGCAAAAGGCTTGCATTTTGTCTAACTCGGTGATCTCACTGCCCACGGTTTTAATCAAGCGGGGACCATATAAACTAAGCCCCGTGGCGATGCCAAGCCCCCCAACCAACATGATCCACAAGGGGGCATACGCCTTTGTGGGGATGGCGTGGTGTCCCCACTCTTGCAAACTCTGCACAATCGCCGCAAGGGGCCCCACAGCATTAGCCACATCATTAGCCCCGTGGGCAAAGCTAAGCAAGGCGGCGCTAAAGACTAAGGGCAGGGTAAAAAGCGTGTGCACGCTCTCTTTGGTGTTTTCTAGGCTGTTTAACTTAGAAGCCACATAACTTTTAAAGACATGGTAGGCGAGTAGTCCCACCCCCACGCTTAAGAGAAATTCGTTAACCAAGCCTAGCGGCGTGCGTAGAACCTTTGCCAGCATATACCAGCTAAACGCCAAGCCCATCACCCCCACCACTAGGGGCATCGCCTTTAGGGCGGCGTTTTTCTTGTCTTCTCGATCGCTGATGCTCTGCTTAAACAAGACCATAAGCCCCATCGCAATCCCCCCGCCCATCACAGGCGAGATGACCCAACTAGCCACAATCCCACCCAAAAAGGGCCAATCCACAGCCCCAGCCCCCCAGCCACCAGCCCCGCCCCAAGCACCCCCCACAATGGAGTGTGTGGTAGAAACCGGCGCGCCAATGGCCGTAGCTAAATGCAACCAAATCGCCCCCGAGAGCAGTGCTGAAAACATCATCCCCACAAAAACCGTGGTGTTTTGGATGTGCTCGGGATCGATGATCTTGCCCTTAATGCTTTGCACGACTTCACTGCCTGCTAACACTGCGCCTAGCACTTCGCACAGAGCCGCCGTCAAAAGCGCCATGCCTAAGGTGATTGCCTGAGAGCCCACCAGCGGACCGACATTGTTAGCGACATCGTTCGCCCCGATGTTCATCGCCATATACCCACCCACAACTGCGCTTAAAGCGAGCAAGGGTAGGTGTATGGGCGTGTGGCTACAGATGAGCGCCAAGCCCGCCGCCGCCACGACAAACACAACAGCCAGAGTGATCTTGACATTGTCTCTTTGGAGTTCTTTAAAGGCCTTTTGGATAGAACCGGTGGGTTTAGTGGTTTTAGATTTCATGGTAAGCTTTCATTGACGGCTAGAACTTTAATATAAAAATCTCTAAGAAACGCTTAAACACTACGCTTAAAGTTCCTCATTTTTTACACCCTCTTATCTTAATATTTGGCGGGTGTAATCCGCCATTAACTTTTGCTCCTTGTAGTTTACCAACGGCCTTATAAGAGGTATCTTGCCATCCAAAGGGGGTTGTCAGCGTGCCAGGCAAACTCACAGACCACTAAAAACCTGCTTTTCACAAAAAAACAAGTCCCTAGCCAAATCGCCGCGTGCCTTAAGCAAAGCAACGTCTTATGGCTTGCAGTGAGCACCGCCGTGGTGTCGCAATTTTGCCCGGGGCAAAAGGTCGCATGCTTTCCACATCTAAATGGCACACCATTGGGCACGCTGTGTAAGGTAGGGGTATGCATTGGAAACCCCATCCATCCCATGCCAAGATAAAATCCGCCACACAACGCCCACCACCTACAGCACCACAAGCAAAGTTGCCATCATCGGCCTAGCCGATGAGGCGAGCTTTGTAAAATACTCCCACTTAGGTATAGCAAGAACCCCAGAGGTCATGGCTAGGGAGCTAGACCCACACTTCACCCACTGCACCGACATGCCAAGCCAACAAGAGATGAATACCACACTCTTAAACACATTTTACAAGTTTTGCAAGTTCTCTATATAGAACAAACTTATGTGCTCCAACGGGATAGAAGAGGGGAAACCAAAGCTTTGCAAGGGGCTTAGCAGAGAGGCTTACCAACTCAAATTTGGTGCGCTTAAAGATGGGCTAGAAAACTTAAAAGGACACCTTAGGCAAACTGCAAGCTAAAATTAGAGCCCTAAGCCCCCTACACCTCTTGTATGCAAGGCTTGTTGTATAAAGAAACCTTGCAAAAAGATTTTGCCTTTTATGGAACTTGTAAACGCTTTGTGTCTGTATCGGTGATCTGTGCTTTCATTGCTTTTTTGCTACAATTACTCCTATGTTAAAACACCTCATCAGCACACAGGATTTAGATAATGCGCAGGTTTTAGCCCTACTAGATCGGGCAAATGGATTTTTAGACAAGAGTGTTAAAGCCCCAAATTTCAGCCACAAGAGCGTTACAGCCCTCTTTTTTGAGCACTCCACCCGCACGGTGGCGAGCTTTCAAACCGCCACAGCCCGCCTAAACGCCCACTTCAACGCCTTTAGCGTGCAAACCAGCTCTGCCAAAAAGGGCGAAACTCTGCTAGACACGCTCTATAACTTGCAGGCGATGGGGATCGATTTATTCATCATCCGCCACCACCACTCTAGTGCCCTGCCCTATTTAGCCAAGCACCTAGAAACCCCCCTAATCAATGCGGGTAGTGGAGCGTTTGCCCACCCAACGCAGGCTCTCCTAGACTTACTCACTCTACATAGGCATTTTAAAGGGCAACTTAAGGGCAAAACCATTGCCTTTGTGGGCGACATTAAAAACTCAAGGGTGGCTAACAGCAATTTACAACTTCTACCTAGATTTGGGCTAAAGCCCCTTTTAGTCGCTCCGCCCCACTTCTTGCCCAAGACTTCCTTTGACTACACCCACGAACTGCAAGAAGCCCTAGAAGTGGCGGACATTGTGATGAGCTTACGCACCCAAACCGAACGGCATTCTTTGCAAACCTATGGCTCTTTGAAAGACTACGCCTATAAATATTGCCTCAAGGCGGACATGCTCAAAAAAGAAATCGTGGTGTTGCACCCAGGCCCCGTGCATAGAAACATTGACATAGAAGACAAGCTTTTAAGCGATCCGCGCTGTCAAATCCTAGAGCAGGTGAAACTCGGCGTGGCAATGCGGATGGCTTTGATAGAAGCTCTATTAAGTCAAAGCCTTTAAGAGTTTGCTAAAAGCGTCCTCAAAGGCTTTAAGTCCCGGCAATAAAAGAGAATGTCTGCCCGGGTTATAACCTGAGTTTGGCCGCGTTTTTTCTAAGTCCAAGCCCAAATCTTGCATGGTTTCTTTGATGTGCTTGATGGAGGTTGTGGGCGCGCTGGGGGTTTCGTGGTAGGCTTTTAGAGCCTCTAGGGGGGCGGTGGTGATGCTGTGCTCTAGCTTTAGGGCTTGTAGGTAGTAGTCTTTAGGTAAATTGGGGTCCTTTGTGCCAACACTGGCAAAGAGCGGATAGACACGGCTTGCCCCCACGCTTTGGATTCTATGGTAGCACTCTAGGGCGTTGGCGATGCCAAATTGGTTTAAAAGCGTGGCTTGGGTGCTTTGGCTTAGACGGTTGTTTTTGTCTTGTAAAAGCCGGTTAGCTAAGGTGTCTAGCCTAGAGACAAAGATGCTCACCACACCCATGGGAGCTTTTTTAAGCGCAAGGGCGCAATCCCCAGCGCGCTTAGGATCAAAGACTAAAGTTGCATTCAGCGGGATGTTCTTGTCCTTGGCTAAATGCTCCATGGTCTCTAGCCCTGCCTGGGTGGCGGGGACTTTGATCATGGCATTTGGCATGCCAATGCGCCCAAACAATGCCCGCGCTTCCGCCACGCTTGCCCCCACATTGTCGGCTAAAAAGGGGTCGATCTCTAGGCTGATGTAGCCCGTAGCTTTGTTTTTCTCCCAAAAGGGCAGTAAAATCTCAGCGCACCTTTTGATGTCGGCGATGACTAAATGCTCGTAAATGTCCTTCGCTCCCATTTTGGCGTTTTTAAGCTCCGTGATTTGCGCTTGGTAGGCTTGAGACTCCAAAGCCTTAGCAAAAATAGACGGGTTAGAGGTCGCCCCCACAATCTGCCCCTTTTTTAGGAGAGTTTGAAACCCGCTTTCTAAAAAATCCCGCTCAATAAAATCACACCATAAGTAAAAGTCTTTCATGTTTTATCCTTGTAAAATGCCCGCACCACTTGGCAATCCTCAAAGGGGTGTAAGCTGTCGCCGATGATTTGCATGTTCTCGTCCCCCTTGCCTAAAATCAGCAAAATCTCGTCTGCTTTAAGCTCACTTAGGGCTAGCTCAATCGCCTTTTGGCGGTTTGCCTCCACCACCACGCTGGGGCGTTTATTTTCAGCAATGCCCCCTAAAATGTCTTTGATGATGTCTAGGGGGTCTTCGTGTCTTGGGTTGTCGCTGGTGATGTAGGTTTTAAGGGCGTGGGTGGTGGCGACTTGCCCCATTAAAGGGCGTTTACTTTTATCCCGATTGCCCCCTGCGCCAAAGACAACTTTAATTTTCTGCCCGCTAAAGCTGTTAAAAATCTGCGTGAAACCATCGGCGGTGTGGGCAAAATCCACCACTACAAGGGGGTCTGTGTGCGCCACTTCTAAACGCCCCTTCACGCCTAAGAAGTTTGGCACAAGGGCGCAAATGTCTTCTAGAGGTTTATCGGTGAGTAAGCGCACACAAAGCACAGCCCCTAGAAGGTTGTAAAGGTTATGTCGGCCGATAAGCGGGGAGTGCAGTAAAGAGTTTTCAGCCGGGGTTTTGGGGGTTAGCTTGAAGTTTAGATGTGCGCTTAAAGTCGGATTCAGGCTGTAAGCATCCACGCTTAAATGGCTCTTATGCTCCAAACCATAGCCATAGGCGTTGCTGGGGTTGAAGCGCACCACAGGGTCGTCTCGATTGATGATCTTTAGTCCCTCGCCTTGAAAAAAGGAATTTTTCACGGTTCTATAGGTCTCTAGATCCTTGTGATAGTCTAAATGGTCGCTGGTGATATTTGTATGTACCCTTGCCACAAAATCCAAGCCCACAATGCGCTCTTGGGCGAGGGCATGTGAGCTTGCCTCCATAATGAAATACTCCACCCCTTGAGCTTGTGCTGTGACTAAGTCCATGTAAATTTCTAGTAGGCTAGGCGTGGTTAAACCCTTTTCTTTCACCCGCTTGTCGTTGATGAAAAACCCCCTTGTGCCAAGCAAAGCGCAAGAGCACCCCGAATCTAAGAGCAGTGAGTAAATACAACTTGCGGTGGTGGTCTTGCCATTGGTGCCCGTAACGCCCACAATTTGAAGCGATAAATTTAAAAGCCTATAGAGTTCTAGGGCTTGTATGGTGGGTGTTTTGGGCTCTTTGGCTAAATGCGCCTGCACGAAGGGAGCGTTGCTTGGGGTTTGCACTAAGAGGGTGCTGTTGTCAAGCTCTCTTGTGTCCTCGCTTAAGTGGGTGAAGTTCCGGGCGTTGTGGGTGAGGGGGTGAAAGTGTTTCATTTTGCGGCTTGCTTTTCTAACTCTAGGGCTTTTTGTAAAATCGCACTCACGCGCTCATCATACCACAAGAGCTCGCGCATGTTCTCAATGTAGGAGATGGACATTTCATAAAAGCCGTTCTCCACAAGGCTTTCTAAGAACTCGTAAAAGTCCTCTTTCTTGTCAAAAATGACTTTCGTGCTAAACATTAAGTCCTCAAAAACCTCTTTAAAGTCCCTACCCACACACATGGCCTTAAAGTCGGCGTATAAAATCCCCTCCAAACTTTCGGCCTTGAGTTGGTTTTCTGCGCTAAACACCTGCGCCATTTTACTCAGGCTATCGTCAAAAGATGCGATCAAATCTAAAATTTGGTGCTGGATGCTGAGCTTATAACGGCGTGGTTGTGAATCTAACAAACTTTGGTACAACTCATAGAAACTGTGCGCCTCTTTGGGGAAGTCTAGGGCAATGTCGCTTAAAAGAAGACCGATCTTGGCGTGCGAGTCCATCGGGTCTAAGAACAACGCCTGCCCGAATAAAAACCCCGCTCTTGGGTACTCCTTGTGTAAAAACGCCTTGTAGCCCTGCGTGCAAAAGGTGCGCTTCTTGGGGTCATTTGTCATTAAAGAGGCTTAAGAAAACAACTCTTTATAGCGTTCAGGCGACACATGCACGACTTGCATGTCCGGGTGAATTTCCTCTTGCAAACAACGCTCAATGCCAAACTTTAGAGTGTTTGCGCTAGACGCACAGCCCCTACACGCCCCCTCTAAACTCACATACACCTTAGCCTCTTTAATGCCCAAAAGCACCACATCGCCCCCGTCCCTTAAGAGCATAGGGCGGATTTTCTCTAGGGCTAACTCCACGGGTTTTTGTAATTCTGCATCACTAAATACCATGCAACACCTCCAAAAGTTTTCATTATAACGCAATATACTCTAAAACTTTGTTTATCGTGTTAAAGGGTGCTCTTAAGACTCAATCTAGGGGGTATTTATGATCTTATCTTGTAATTTCTTCTCAGTTGCGCTTAGAGGCACACCACCTTCTAGCACCAAAGCGATAACGCTACAATCATCAAAAGTCTTTTCTTTAACCCGTTGCTCCAATAGGGTTTCTAAAGCCCTAATTTCTCAGTTCAAAGCCAAAACCTCCACTTTTTGTATTTTCAAGCCCGTAGAGCGTTAGAGAGCTAAAGCATCAACGGATTAGCTGCCATGTGTCGCTTGTAGACCCCCTGTGGCTCTAAAATCGCTATCCACGCAAACAAGTAAAAACCTAAACACAAAACCTTGCAAATGGCGCAGAACAAAAACAACAAGATAAGCAAGAGTATAGAACCCGTGTGGCAACGATGAAGGATTTCTTTGGTGTGCGGAGTTTTGGGGACGTTATCAAGCCCGCCACTAAGTTTTATAATTTCTACCGCTCGAATAGTGAATCACCCACCCGCTAAAGACGGGTGGGCTTCTTGCTTCAACGATCCATAACTAGCTATATCCAGTATGTAGCCATACTTGGTTACAACCCCATCAGCGGAATCTCCACAAGCGTAACTTCGGGTCATCCCTACCCTAGTTTTATCTACCTTGATAGCGTGTCGCTCATCTAGCATTCCCAAAGCATAGTTTCTAATGTTGATGCTAGCATTGAGGTCTCTGTGATGGTGTGTTTGACAACAAGGGCAGACAAAATTTCTAATATGGAGTGGCTTTTTACGGTATTGCTCCCACAGGTCGAGCAGATTTGAGAGCTAGGGAAGTATTGGTCAATTTTGATAAGGGTTTTACCCTTCCAACCAGCCTTATATTCTAATAGACTAATAAGCCTAGACCAGCTGGCATTGGCAATGCTCTTAGCTAGTTTGTGGTTTTTGACCAAATTCCTAACTTTCAAGGTTTCTACTGCTAGCAAATCGTATTGATTGGTTATCTCATTACTGATTTTATGTAGGTAGTCCTCTCTGCTATTGCTGATAGAGGCGTGGATTTGTGCCACTTTCTTTGCTTTGCTTTTTTCTATTACTAGAACCTTTGAGTTTTTAGACAATCTCCTTTGCGCTTTAGTGAGTTTGGTTTGTAGATTCTGGAAAAACTTTTTATATGGGTAGAACACGCCATTACTGGCGATGACTAAAGACTCTAAACCCATATCTAAACCCACAGCTTTTCTGATAGTTGTGGGTTTAGGTTCAGGCTTATTGTCCTCATAACTGACAGAGAGATAGTATTTATCTGCTACACAAGAGATAAACCCCTGTTTGACGATAGAGTTTGTAGGCAAATGCCTATGAAACTTGGCTTTAATAGCTTCTTTGAATTTGGGTAGCTTGACTTGGTTGTTTCCTAAATCCATCTCTAAGTGTTGCGGGACACAGAAAGATTGCTTGGCATACTTCTTAGATTTGAATCTAGGATAATCTGCCAGCTTAGAGAAAAACCTATCAAAGGCTGTTGTCAGCTGTCTTAGTGCCATCTGCAAGCTTTGCGAATTGCATTCACTTAGATAAGCATAAGACTCTTGTTTTTTGAGAGTAGTAAGCACCTTTTGCATGCTGAAGTAATTTTCTTTAATGCCTAGTGCGTATTGCTTTTGGCGGTATGCTAAAAAGTAATTATAGATCACTCTAGCACAACCAAAATGCTTGTGTATCAAGGTTTTTTGTTCAACACTAGGGTAAATTCTAAACTTTATTGCTTTAAGCAATTTCTTACGCCTTAACTATTTTACATTATTATAACATAATTTTATAAAATATTTTTGAGGTGTAGAGCTATGAAAGAAAACCATTACAAACTCAAAGGCTATTTATCCACAAACAGGAGCAAACATAATCTAAAAGCCCATTTGATTTTAGTGTGTAAATACAGAAAAAAGTTGCTCGTAGGAGATGTGGCTATTTTTATAAAGTCTGTGGTTGAGGAGATAGAGGAAAGTTCAGATTTTATCATCATAGCAATGGAGACAGACAAAGACCATTTACACTTGATGATTCAGTATATCCCTAGAGTGTCTATCAGTTCCATCATCTTGCGCATCAAGCAGATTACCACTTATAGGGTTTGGAGAGAACCAAGATTTATCCCGTTCTTGCGCAAGCATTTTTGGAAAGAACAAAAGTTTTGGACAGATGGATTTTTGCCTGTTCCATAGGAGAAGCTAACCCAGAAACTATCAAAAGATACATAGAAAATCAAGGGTAGAGGGCATTCATCCCACCCGCTAAAGACGAGTGGGATTTCTGCCGGAGAGTTTTAAAATGGTTGGATTTTGATAGTTTTGCCGCCATTATAGCGTTGCCTAAAGCAATATAACTATCGTGGTGGTTTCTGTCATCTAGGCTTGGGTCTTGCAAGGAGGTCATTAAGCAGAGCGTTTGGCTTAATCAAAGCTTCGCCATCTTAAGTTCACCAAAGTTATCCATGCTATTACGAAAATTATTTGAAGCTTCAATGTCTAAGTCCATCCACCATCCCTATAAACTCTTGCAGAGAAAATTTAAGTCTCCCGCCCTCTTGTAATTCTTGCACCACTTCTAGTGTCTCTTGATATTGCACGGATACGCCTAGAAAGACAAGATTTAGCAATGATAATAAAGCCGAGGTTGTGATGTATCTACTTCTTAGTATCCATAACCGCTGCTTTTACTAGGAAAATCTACTTAAACATTTAATAATTGATAAATATAAGACAACATTAGAAAAATCATGCGTAATCATGTTGTAGATAAAGCAATGCCACTTAATAGAGGAAAACATGATGAGGTAAAATCGTTAAAGGGGAAGATATGGGGTGCATGACACCTTACTTGCAAATTAACAGGCGAACTTATGAGCATACTTTAATGACTAGGCAGTCTGCTTTCCAACCACATAAGGGGAACACTTTGCAATCTTCGTTTTGGCTAGTTTGTCCTGTGAAGCTAAGAGAGAATTTTTAGTCTCGCTTTTATGTTACAAAAAACAATTTACACAATTTACTTGATCGACAACAATATCATAAAACTTAAAATCAAGGTGATTCCACAAAAGATAAACATGCTAAAAAACTTGCATGGTTTAAAGCTAAAAGTCAACCGACCGGAAGCACATGTGAAATGCTCTTTACCCATTAAGTGCAATGCCATTGTTGGTAAGTGCAACATGACCTATTGCAGTGCTCCCCATCAAAGATAAAGAGATTGAGATTAGGCAAGATGAGAGGAAAAGCAGGAATAAAGACCTGGAAAGGACTTAAAAGCTTAACAAGCAACATCGAATCCCTGACCTAAGAATTTAAAAACAGCGATGAATACGGGGAAAATCTTGACACAGGCGAACATAAAATAGACATTTAGAAAAACAATCAAAGACTTAGTGAAAGAAAACGCCAGTCTTAAAACCAAGACAGGGTTAAAGAACAACAGGATTAAAAATCCTAAGTGATGAAATGATAAAGCTAAAGAACACGGATATGCGCTTAGAAATGCTTCGCAAAGGACTAAAATTAAAGAGCTTAAAACACAAAGAGATGAGTTACAAAGTAATTAACCAAACAAACCAAGATCGCTAGACGATTAAAAGCCAACTTGGCACAAATTAAAGCTACCAAGGTACATAAAATACCACAAGAAAAACTCAAATATTGACAAGTCTTTTGGGTCTAAATTGATATGCTGGGTTTGTAAGCCCACTTACAAGAAGATTAAGATACATTTTCGTTATCGTTATATTCAAAATTTCCAAGATATTATAGTTGTGGCTTTTGCTTAGAATTTCAAAAATTTTAAAAGATATCTCCTGGAACGCTTGACTATTTTATAGAATTATTTTGTTGTGCTGAACCCCACGCAAATTTTTCTTTGAGGATTTTAAAGTAATTGCGCTCCAACGGCTGGAGCAAGGTGGCTTGGCGTTTGGCGGCATGGATATTTAAGACCTGTTTGGGCTTTAAGGTGTGGCGTACTTGCCCGTCCGCCACCACAATGCAGGCTTGAGTGGACACCACTTTTAAGCACGCCCCAGCCCCTAAAATCAGCGGCCTTTCACTAAGAGAGTGTGGGGCAATAGGGGTGATTAAGATGTTTTGGCATAGGGGGTCGAGCACACTCCCACCCACGCTGATGTTGTAAGCGGTGGAGCCCAAAGGTGTGGCAAAGATGAGTCCATCCACTTTGTAAGTGTTGACCAACACCTCGTCAATGAAGAGCTGTAATTCCAACATGCCATAGTAGTCTTTCTTGCTCACCACTAAATCATTAGCGGCCAAAATGCACTGTTTGCCTATTTTACCCTCCAGCATTAAATGCTCTTGGGCTTTGTAATCCCCCCGCTTCAAAGCCTTTAAGAAAGCCAGAGCACCCTCTAAATTTGTGGCTGTTAAAAAACCCAAATGCCCTACATGTATGCCAAAGCAGGGCAAATTCAAAGGGTGGCGCAGGGCAGCTAAGAGCGTGCCATCCCCACCCAAACAAAGCAGGGCTTCATTGGGGTGATAGGCGGTGGGCGACTCTAGGCTGTAGAGCATTTTGGCCTCTTTCAAGCAAGCCTCTAGGGCGTGTAACATTTCAGGCTCTAGGGCAGGTTTGAGCAGGATATAAACATGGCTTATGGGTTCAAGACGCATTCAACAACCATTGGAATTTAAAGATGGGGAACACCCCCAGGGAAAACCCTAGGGGTTAAAAAGGAGGGGGGCTCGTACACTAACACAAAAGAACTTAAAAGCTGATTAAAGAAGATGATTTATAAAAACAAAAAAGCCCCAAGAAGCCTAAACTCCTTGGGACCAAAAAGGAGGGGGAAGAGAACTTTAACTTAAGAAAGCTTAAAAATATCTTAGAAAGCATAGCGCATCCCTACATTGCCCGTGATATTGATGTCTTGATAGTCCAAACCAAAACGCACCCCGATGCTGGCGTTGATGTAGAAAGATCTAAACAAACGGATTTCACCCCCTGTGGTTAAGCCTGCAAAGGTGTTATACATCCCGCCTTTGCGGTAACTGAGCATGTCATCTCCAATAAAGCGCACAACTTTATCGCCCATAGAATGCACGAACAAGTCCCGCCCAATGCTGGCGAGCACGAAGTAATAAGAGTTTTTGCCAAAGTAGTGGCGGCTCTCTAGGGCTAAATTCAAGGTCAGCACAGATTTATTTGCCGGGTCGGCGTTGGCCCTAAACTGGCTGTAGAAGGGGTTATTCATCGTGCCCTGCAAGCCGGACAAACCAATGTAGTAGTAAGCCAAGCCGATTTGGGGTTTTAAAATCACCCTCTTGTCTTTAAAGAAAAAGTCGTAGCCGTAGTTGGCGCGTAGATTGGTTGTCCAAGTGCTGTAATTGTAGCGTTGATTCACGATGGATAAAATGGGGTCTGTGGCGTTAATATAAGCTTTGTTATAGCCCCAAGTTTCATTTGCGCTCACGGTGATCTCACTGCGTTTGACAAAGGCACGGCTGTAAAGCCCCACATTGACATTGTTAGAGGCGGAGTTGGTGATGTTGCCATAAAAGCCGCTGTAACCATAGGCGGCATACCCACCCACAATCACGCCCTTAATGAAGCGGTCATAGCCTACATTGATGCCATAGAGTGTGCCCGTGCCCCCCGCCACAAAGCTCGCCCCGCCCACGCCCGTCATCCATAGATTGTTTTTGAGCTTGTTGCGTTGGGAGTAGGCGGTGATGATGTCCATCGCATTAGGCACCGCGCTGGCAAAGCGTTTGCCCTTAATGCTAGCTAAAAAGTCGTGGAAGTCATCTAGGGTGTCGTTGCTGGCAAAACTAGAGAGTTTAGCCAAACGGCTCATTTGCTGGGTATAGGTGTTGATTTGTAAAACATCTGTAGCGTTGGCTTTTAAAGTAGGGTTAGCCACCAAGTCGATGCTGTTGGCGATGTCTTTAGCGATCTTAACTAAGTTGGCTTGGGAGGTGTTTTCTAAATAGTAGGGGGCAAAAAGGGGCGTGTTTTTGGTTTGGATCAAAAGTTGGTTTAACCAGCCCATCACTTGTGGTCCGCCCGCCGCATAAACGGCTTTCACGCTGTCCTCCCCTTGGATATGGGCGATGTATTGTTCAATGCTAGGCGCGCCGACATCAAGAGTCTTATTGACCCCGACACTGATATTGTCGTAGGCAATGGAGGCGTCTATGCTTTGCCCTTGTGCGTTTGTATAGCTCACCAACAAGCCCCTATCGGCGATTTTAACCGCCTGCCCGTTGTAAAGCAAGCCATTGCCTTGTTGGTTGAGCGTAAAGCTCTTGCCATTGATGTTTAGGTAAGTGTAGAGGGTTAGGTAGTCCTTCCAGCTATTGGGGTCAAAGGTTTGGTTGTAAAGGTTGTAGTTGATCCACCTATTGGCATTAATTAAGGTGTAAGCGGCTTGGGTGTTGGCGTTGAGGGTCATTAGGGGAGTTTCATCGCTCGTGGGTTTGAGCGTGGCAATGCCTTGCACTTGCACTAAGGGCGTGTTGATATTTTGTGTGGGGGTGTTGCTTATACCACCATTTATACTATTGTCTGCGTCGTTATTTGTATTTGTGCTGTTGCTATCGCTTGCACCCGTGCTTTGGCTTTGGCTTTGGCTGCTTGTGCTTGTGCTTGTGCTGTTGCTTGTGTTAGAGCCCGTATTTTGGCTTGTGCTTTGCGTGCTGTCTGTGTTGTTGCTTGTGCTTTGGTTTGTATTGCCTTTTGTGTCCTGTGTGCCGTTTGTATTAGAGTCTGCGTTTTGGCTTGTATTGTTTGTGCTTGTGCTACCACTTGCACTTGTGCCACTACCCACACTTGTGCCCTGTGTGTTATTTGCGCTACTACTTGCGCTTTGGCTCGTGTTGCTTGGATTGAGGTTAAAGACAAAGTCGCCTTGGCTGTTTAACGCCCCACCGACATAAATGCCCTGCGCTTGGGTTGTTAAAGTTGCACCTGAATAGAGTGTTAAATCGTTACCAATGTTGAGCGCATTGGTGCTTTGGTTGTTTAAAGCCTTTTGGATGCTTAGGTTATTGGCAATTAGGGTGCTGTTACTTTGTAAATTTAAAGTCCCAAGGACATCCGCCCCCGTGATCCCTGAAAAGTCGATCGCCCCCCCTGTATCCGTGATAGTGCCTAAGTATTGGAAGTTTTGCGCGCTCACATTGAGGCTTTCGTATTGGTTGAGGTTGATTTTACCCCCGGCGATGTTGAGGTTCTCAAACTGAGCGTTTAAGTTCAGCCCATCTGTGGCATTCAAGCTCGTTAAATTGATGTTAGACAGATTGTCGGAGTAAAAGTTGAGCGTGCCTTGGTAGTTGGTGAAGTTAATGCTGTTGTTGCCGTTAAAGACAATGGATTTGCCAGCGACAAAGCTTAAAGTCCCGCCCGTAGCGTTGCTATAAGTGCTATTTTGGCTGATAATATCGTTGTTGGCTGAGAAGTTGAAGTAACCCTTCTCCCACAGCGCGCTAAGCCCCTTGGGTGCAAGATAACCCCCCACGCCTGCCTTTTGCATCGCTTGTTTGATGCTTGGGGGCAAGAATGAGCCCAACCCTTGCGACCACAGCCCCCCAAGCCCTTTATTTTGCAAAATATTGTTGAGGATACCGCTTAGGGCTTTCTGTTGGGTGAGGCTGTTTAGGGTGTTTAAAACATTGCCCCCAAAAATCTGCTCTAGGAGCTTTTCGCCCACATCGTCTGCCATTTTGCTTAAAGCTTTGGGGGGGTTTAAAACATCGTTAATTGCCATGTCCATGATCACGCCCCACACTTGAGGCCCCAACCAAGCCACGCTTTTATTGATGATGGCGCTGTTTTGGAAGATGACATTAAAGATTTGCCCAAAGGTGGTTGTGTCCATGAATTTTTGCATCATGGCTGTGGCCGCTGGGCTATCGCCCATCGCTAGGGCTTTGTTTAAAGTAACATTTGTCCAAGGGGCCAGCTCATCCATCACATTCCATAAAGTTTGGTTGCCAAAGTTATTGTTGAGGTAGTTGAAGATCCCCTGCACCCCCTGTCCTCCCTCTATAATGCCTAGCAACTTATGCACCAGCCCTTGCTCCAACCCGCTTAATTTACCGCTCTCAAGCCCTTGCGTGATGCCAGCCTCAATTTTGCCATCAATTTCATTTTGCACACTCGTAGGCAAGCTTTCAACGAGTCCATTAGGTCCAAAGAGCGAGCTCACGCTTTGGTGTGTCAAAATGTCTTTAACCACGGTGGCAAATCCGGGCAATTGGGTGAGCGCGGCCATGTCTTGCGCGTTAAAGATTTCGCCCAAAGTCGCGTTAGCCACGCTACTAGGGAGCAAGCCTTTTAAGCCGACAGGGATCAAATTATTGCCCTCTGCCTTGTCGTAAATCCACTGCCCCAACAATCCGCCCAATTGGGGCTGACCTAAAAGACTTTGCACCCCGCTAAGACCCAAAGAGGAAAAGATTTTGTCCGTGCCCTGCGCCTCAATCGTGGCTTTGTTGAGGACCAAATTTGTGGTGCTGTTAAAACTCACCTCAGCAGAGCCCCCCGTGCCTTTTGCATTGCCACTACCCAAAGTCCCCGTGATGTAAATGTCTTTGGCATTAAATTGCGCTTCGATATAACCTAGAGCGTTTGAACTAGAACTTAAAAGTTGCCCTATGTTGGTGTGGCGGAATTGGCAAGTAGTGCTTTGGGGTGCTGTGCTCGGTGCGCATGGACCATTAAAACCATTGCCCCCAAACCACACTGTGCTATTACTTCCAATCTGCCCTGCTTGCTCAGCCCCGACCACCAAAGTCCCGTTGCTGAAAGTCTGGTTAATCTGGCTGTCAAAGCCGTTGATGAAGTTTAATAGGGTTTGTTTTTGTGCGGGAGTTAAATTGATTTGGATTTTTTGCAACGCCTGTAAAAGTTTATTAGGATCGTTTAAATCGTTCAAAACCCCCGAGGTCAAAAACCCCTCTAAAGCGGGCCAAAGGGCAGTGGCGACCCCGGCTAGTGCCATTAAATTGTTTGCACTCACCCCCGTGTTGAAAATATTTAACGCGCTGTTGGGGTTGTTATAGGTATCGTAAGTGCCCGGGAGTTCTTGCACCCCGCCATTGTTGTACACCCCCTTAACCTGCCCGTCTAAAAAGAAAGTCCCCACGCGATCATCGCTGTAATTGTAGGCGGATCCGGTTGTGTTCTGCTTGGATTGGTTGTAAAAATAAAGTTCGGGAGCGATGTTGTAGATGTTGTAGTTGTAAGAGCCAGCGGTGCTAGAGCCAAGGTTTTGTGAGATACTCACTTTCAAATTCCCATTTTGCACGCTCTCAGTGATGATCTGCGAACTATTCAAGGGATTGATAAAACTCCAGCTGTCCTTAGTGGCGTTGTAGGTGGCATTTTTAATTTGTATCCCCGACAACTCGATTTTTTGGTAGCCATCAGCCCCACTGATCCCCTCGATATTTTTAGCGTTGATGATATCGTAGGTGAGGGTTTGCCCCTTGCTAAGTGCGCTGGATAAGTCAATGTTAGAGAGGTTGAGGACACCGCTTACATCAAAATTTCCATTTACATCGATGAATGGGCTGGTGCGGGTCAAAGAACTTTGGATGTTTAACACCCCACTAGCGACACTTAAAGACCCAAAGGTCAAATCCCCACTGCCATACAGCCCAAATTCCGTGTCCCCTGCGCTACTGACTGCGCCTGCGCTAAAAGTGTTGTTGCCCTGTGTGTTTAACTCGGCTCCATTGAAATTGAGGGTGTTTAAAGCCACACTGCCATTGGATACATTGAAATGCCCCCCATTAAAACTCATCGTCCCACTAGACTCTAAGTTCGCGCCGGCATTGACTTGTAGGCTCGTGCCACTGCCAAAAGTGTTCGTGCCCGCAAAGGTCGCCTTTGCCCCCTGCCCTTGTAAAACCACGCTGGCGCTGTCGGTGAAGTCAGAGCCCTGATTAAAAGCGATTGTGGTGTTGGAGTCGAGGTTGATTAAAGAGTTTCCGCTAAAGGTGGCAAGGCCGTTAAAGATAGCGCTAGAGTTTTGAAACAAGCTTAAAAGCGCGGTCTCGCTAAAATTTGCGGCCTGATCAAAAGTTACATCGCTTTGTTGGGCATCGATTTGTGCGCTGTCTGTGATGTTGGTAACCCCCTCAAAAGTGGCGCTGGTGGTTGTGGTGTTTTTGGGGTTTGGATTAAAGATCGAGCCGTTGTTTAACAACACCACGCTGTTGCCACTTAAAGTGGTGTTGGCTGCCGCAAAGGTCGCGCTGCTGCCCGTGTTGAGGTTAAAGGTCGTGTCTGTGGCGGTGATGTTGCCCTCCACCTTGGCTGCTGTTGTGGTTAAATTGTCTGTGTAATCGCCGGTGAGTACAACGCTGGAGTTGTCGCCCAAAAAGAAGCCCGAGTTAGCAAGGTTGATCTGACTGCCCTGCACATACACTTTCGTGCGGTTGCCCTGAACATTGCTGCCCGTGAAATCCACCTGCTGTTTTCCCATAAATTGGAAAGAGCCAAACAAACCGCCATAATCAGCCACATGATCGGAGAAGTTGGAGTTAATGGCACTTAAGGTGTTGTTGGCTCTAAAATTAGCGTTGGAGGATTGGGGCTTGATGTCTTTACAAATGCTGCCCACAACAGAGCCCAAAATGCCACAGACTTGGTTAAGGTAGGTGAGGTTATTGGTGTAGGTGAGGCCATCTGTGGTTAAATTATTGCTGGCGTTAAAGGTCATGGTTGCCCCGCCGCCATAGGGCAACTTCGCCCCATTCGCGCCCCCAAAATTGCCCACGCTGATGCCATTGGTTAGGTAAATGTTGTAGGCATTAAAGACATCCACGATATAGCCCGGGTTGGCCCCCTCTCCGCCAAACTGGATCAACCCTCCACTGGCCGCCTGAGTGGTGATGTTGCCTAAAACTAAAGTCCCCTGCCCTTGGATGTCATAAGTCCCCCCATTGCCCGCAAAGCTGTATGCGGTTAATTGTTTGCCCGCCGGGTTGTAATAGGGAGCGGTGGCGTTTTTTAAATTGGGATCGATGTAGGCAATGCCCCCCGCCCCCACACTGACATTGTAGGTTTTATAGCCATACCCAGTCAGCCAATCATAATGCCCCTTAGCCCAACCCAAGCACCCCTGTATCCCAAGGATTGAACCTTGAACACAGCCGGGAGTCATGTTGTAGACATCAGGCCAAAGATCCACAACTTGGGTCAGCAAAGTTAGGGTGATCTGGTTGTGGCTAAAAGTCTCTTTGGCTTTGATCTGCGAGTCTGCGCCCCCAAAGGCCACGGTGTAGGTGTTATTGCCGTCATTTTGTAAGAGCGTGCCACTCATCCCTTGGTAATCCACTAAATTCCATAAATTCTTGGCATAGCTGTCATCGCTCCATTTAATGTCGCCACCGGCAACCACGACATATTTTTGCTGGGATTGCAGCGCGCTTGTGATGTTAAAGAGGGCATTAGAGCCCAAAGTAACATTGCCCACCAAGGATTTAAACGGACTGTTGGGGTTGCTGCTTAAATCGGTGGTGGAAATGGTGGTCGTGCCTAAAAAGGTGGTGTTTTGGGTGCCGCTAAAGTCGTAGGTGCTGCCAATCCCATTAAAGGTGTCGTTGTCAAAGGTGAGGTTATTGACTTTAAACTGAGAAGATGTGTCGCTCGTGGGGTCTAGGGTAAAACGGGTGTTGTCAAAGGTGGCCGTTTGGGCGGTAACATTAAGGGATTTAGCGTTGATCGCGCTGGCAGGAGACTGAGCCGTGCTGCCTGCGCTGCCGGCACTTGCCCCCATCGTGAGGTTGTTGGCCTGCATATTGATGGTGCTTTCACCATTGTTTAAATTTGTGTTGGTGAAACTTAGGGCATCGTTGGCATCAATGTTAATGGTTTGGCTGTCGCCTGAAAAAGAAGAGTTGCTAAAGCTGGTGTTTTGGGCACTAAAGCTAAGAGTGCCCCCCGTTTGATCTACAAAATTTGTGTTGGTCGCGCTTAAATCCCCACCAGCCGTAAAACTGGCATTGGAGTGTTGGGTGCCGGCTTTGAGGTTTTGGTAATTGAGCCCGTCTAAGGTGATGTTGTTAGACGCGGTGAAACTAATGTTTGCTCCGCCTCCATCTTGAAAACTATTGCCCGTTTGGAAAGTGTTGGTCATAAAAATATTGGCGGCGTTGAAGCTATCCTTGATGTAGCCCACAAGCCCCCCACTGCCCCCCGTCCCGCCCAAGCGCACAATGCCCCCTTTTGCGGCCTGTTTTGTGTCGTTGCCAATCACTAAAGTGGCGTTGTTCCCTTGCACATTCAAGGTCATGCCGTTGCCTGTGCTAGAACTAGAATAAGTGTTTAAGGTGTTGCTGCCATTCCAGCCCTCTGCCTCTGGGTGCGTGGGGTCAATGTAGGCAATGCCATTTGTCCCCACATTGGGGTTGTAGGTTTTGTAGCTACACCAAATGAAGCAACTAGGGGTCATGGTATAGACATCGTACCAAACATCTTGTTTTTGGTCGATGAGCGACAAGGTCAAAGACCTTGCCCCAAAGTTTTCTTCAATGGTTTGCCCGTCTAAGGACACATAGTAAATCCCATTTCGCCCTTGGGTGAAATCTTGGGGCAAGCCGGTGGCTAGCTGGTCGCTTTGCCCGCCAAATTGCACCATTTGCCATAGGTTTTTGGCGTAGGTGGTGTCGCTTTGATAGTTGATGTCCTTACCGCTTAAGAGGGTGTAGGTGCCACCCTTCTTTAGAGCGTTTAAAATCTCTTGAGTGTTGCTTAATTTTAAAAGAGCTTTAGAGCCAAAGCTGACATTGCCTGCATAGGTGCCAAAGGGGCTTGTCGCCACATTGCCACTCCCTAGGTTATTGTTTGTGGCAATAGTTGTCGTGCCCTGCAAGGTGAGGCTATTGGTGTTAAAGTGGTATTGCGAATAGCCTTCAAATTTATCGTTGTTGAGTGTGATATTTTGCCCGCTTAGGGTCATGTTTTGCGGGCTGTTGGTGCTTTGCAGGGGGTCGTTAAAGAGGGTGTTAGCCACACTCAGCGCCCCGCTGGCTTGTAGATTAATGTTGGTGTTGTTGCCCACAATGGCACTTGTGTAGCTGTTATCCTCAGTGGGGTTAGCCACGCCCCCGCTGATGGTTATGCTCTGGCCGCTTAAGTTGATGTCGTTGTTGCTGGTGCTGATTTTGGTGTTGGTGAGTGTCAACGCCCCACTGGCTACCATAGACACGAGCGTGTTTTTCCCGTTAAATTGGGTGTTGTTGCTGGTAGTGATGTTTTTACCCACAAATTTAAACTCGCCCCCGCTGCTCTCGTTAAATTGGGTGTTGGCAATATCGATGCTTTGTGTGCCCGTCAAATCGATTTGGCTTTGATTGCCGCTAAATTGGGTGTTGTTAAAAGTGGTGTTTTGGGAGGTGAAGCCCATAACCCCGCCCGATGTGTTGTTTACAAAGATGGAGTTAGAAACGCTGATTGTGCCCTTGTTGACACTAAAATAAGCGTTGGAGTTTTGGGCACCAGCATTAAGTTCATCATAGATTAAGCCATTTGCGGTGATGTTATTAAGCGCACTAAAAGTGATGTTGGTCCCATGCCCGCTGTAATCATTGCCCGTTTGGATAGTGTTTGTGAGGTAGATGTTGCCTGCACTGAATTTCCCTGTGATGTAGCCAATGGCGCCCTTCCCATCGCCGATCCAAATCGTGCCTTTTGTGGTGGCTGCACTGGTGGTGTTGTTGCCTAAAATTAAAGTGCCTTGATCTCCGACATCAATGCGCGTGTAGGCATAGCCCCATGGGCTCGTTTGGGTTTCTAAAATCCTTTGTCCGCTGCTATTAGGGTTGGCTGCGCCGGGGTTGATGTAGGCAACCCCCTGCCCAATCCAAGGCGTCCAAGTTCCCGGGTTATTAGGGCTTTGATAATTTGGATCGGAGGCGTTGTTTAAATTTTGCAGGTCCACCCACACATTTTCTTTCACCCCCACAAGTTGCATGCTCATGGTGTTGTTTGTAAAAGTTTCTTTAAAGATGTCTTGGGCTTGGGTGTCGGGGTTGTTGGTGTTGTAGAGCACATAGTAGGTGCCATTGCCCCCTTGGGGATTGGTGTAGCCGGGCTGGTTGTAGAGCGTGCCGGACACCCCATCATAGTGGATCAAATTCCACAAATGGCTCGTGTAGCTGTTGTAGTTAATGTTACCTGTGGTGTGGATGATGTTGTATGTTTGGGGCTGGGCGTTGCCGTTGATGTTGGTTAAACCTGCCGTGATGTTGAAGGTTACCCCATTTAAATTAACACTGCCTCCCAAATTGGTGAAAGGCGAGTTGTTGCTTAGGGTGAATTGCGAATTGTTGCTAAAGGTCAAACTGCCGTTATCGGTAACAGAGCCCCCGCCTGTGGTGTTGTAGGCAACATCACTAAAGGTAATGTTGTTGCTGTTAAAATTAAAAGGGGCGTTGCCCGTAAAAGTGGTGTTATTGAAATTTTCACTTTGGGCGTTAAGATCCATTCCTTGCGAATCGTCGTTGGCACTGATGGTGACATGCTGCCCATTGTAACCTTGAGAAGTGATGTTACCAGTGGCTTGGAGATTGAGATTTGTTTGGTCTGTGGTTAGGTTATCGCTAATGATGATGTTGCCCGCTTGGAAAGTATCGTTAAAATAGTCTTGACTGCGGTAATGGGTGAAGGTGTTTGCCCCGGGAGCCCCCGGAGTGTAGCCTAGGTTGAGGGTTGGATTGTTGCCATTGACCCCCAATAAATCAAGATTAAAATCCCCCCCGCCCTTCCAAGTGAATTGAGAAAGGTAGAAAGTGTAGCCCCTGCCCATGCCCCAATTGTTTTCTAAGGTAACGGGGTTATTGGTGTTACAATAGTAGTTGGCGCAGTAGTAGCCATCTCCCTGGTTATGATAAAAATCGTTTCCCTGATCCCAAAGCCATCCATGGTTGGGTACGCTGTGTTGCCAAACATACCCCCCAATGTGGGATTGGTCGCCTAAACCCGATTCTGGCAGCCACCCGCTCCAATACGCCTGCAACGGGTTTAGTGTGGCTAGCCCTCCTCCAAGCACAAAAACCCCTTTAGAGAGTGCTTTAGAGGTGCGCGAACTTTTGGGGCGAGAAACTGGCTTTGGAGCTTCCTTAAACACTAGAACACCGGCACGCTGAACTTGATTCGCCTTAATGCGCCTAGCAATGGCATGACTGATTTTTAAACAAAGCGGGTGTGGTTTTTTCATGGGCGGTATTCTAGCTAAAAATGGCTTGGCAAAAGTTAATGGTGATTCTAGTAAAATAGGGGTTTAAACTTAGTTTTAGATAAAAACAAATAGAATGCGGGGTTCATCAATAAGGTTAGTGGATTGTCGCTTTTAACTTTAGTATCCTCCACAGGCTCTTAGGGGTTATGGGTTTCGTTACTTGCTTCTATTTTAGGTTAAAATTAAAATAAATGCGCTTTTGGAATAAGTTTTGCTTCTAATTTGACAATTCACTTACAAGGATCACCATGCTCCGCTCTTTATGGTCTGGCGTTAACGGGATGCAGGCGCACCAAATCGCCCTAGATATTGAAAGCAACAACATCGCCAATGTCAACACCACGGGCTTTAAATACTCTAGAGCTTCCTTTGTAGACATGCTCTCTCAAGTTAAGCTCATCGCCACCGCCCCCTATAAAAACGGCCTAGCAGGGCAAAACGACTTCTCTGTGGGTCTTGGCGTGGGCGTGGACGCAACCACTAAGATTTTCTCACAGGGCAATTTGCAAAACACCGATGTGAAAACCGACCTTGCCATTGAGGGCGATGGCTTTTTTGTCATCAGCCCCGATCGGGGCGTTACGCGCAACTTCACCCGCAGCGGGGAATTTCTCTTTGACGCACAGGGCAGCCTTGTAACTACGGGTGGGTATGTGGTGCAGGGCTGGGTGCGCGACCCTAAGGACATGGGCTCTAAGGGGAGTGAAACCGACTTGCTTAAAATTGACAACACCAAACCTTTACAAAATATCCGCATCGATCCGGGGATGGTGATGCCCGCACGCTCGAGCACAAAAATCTCCATGCGTGCCAACCTCAACGCCGGTCGCCACGCTGACCAAACGGGCAGTATCTTCATGCTCGACTCTTCTAGCCGCACCCCCTCTGATGGCGTGAAACCCCAATACGACTCTTCCACGAATTTAACCCAAGTCGCTGAGGACATGGGCTCTTTGTTTAACGAAGATGGGGATGCGTTTTTGCTCAATGAAGATCAGGGCATTTGGGTGAGCTATAAAAACGCCACCATGAAAAGGGACATCACCGCCACCAACCAAAACAGCACCGTCGAGATCAATGGGACAAAAATCTCTTTTACCAACGACTCGGCTGTGTCTAAAATCAGCACCCTCTCCGCCGCCCAAAATGCGATCAACGCTGTAAAAAACAAAACAGGGGTAGAAGCCTATGTAGACAATGGGCAGTTGCGCCTCGAGAATAAAAACAATCTTGAGGGCGACAAACATGTGAAAAACATTGTCGTTACCGGGGCGGGCACGGGGGCGTTTTCTAAATTTGTTAAGGGGGATCAAAGTATCACCGCCTTTAGATACCGCTACACCAAGGGCATCGATGCCGACTCGACCACAGGGCAATTTAAAACCACGGAAGATTTGCGGGCGTTGATGCAACACGATGCCAACATCGTTAAAGACCCAAGTTTAAAGGCTAACTACAAAGACAGCACCGCGTCTGTGGCTGTGAAAATCAATAAAAATGGCATGTTTGAAATCACCAATAAGGACGATGGTAAACCCCAAAAAGACAATTTAAGCATTTTTGTCACCAACTACACCTCTGCCAAAGTGACTAAAAATGTCCTCTTTGGCAAGACCATGGGGGCACTCAACACCGCTTCGCTCATTGAAGGCGGCATCTCCACCTCCACCTCCAAGCTCACCCACGCCACGCACGCAAGCAGCGTGGACTTAGTGGATAGCTTAGGCACCAAGCACACCATGCGCTTAGAGTTTTACAAAGCAGGCGGGGCAGAGTGGCGCTTTAGAGTGATTGTGCCCGAACCCGGCGAAATCATCGGCAGCTCGCCCGAGCGCCCCAATGTGTTTGAAAATGGGGTCTTGCACTTTAATAAAGACGGTTCACTAGCAGGCATGAATCCCCCCCTCTTGCAATTCAACCCCCACAATGGCTCGGATTCGCCCCAACGGATCACGCTCAACTTTGGTTCAGCCGGGGCCTTTGATGGGATCACTAGCGTGGATAAAATCTCTGAAACCTATGCCATTGAGCAAAACGGCTATGTGGCGGGGGATTTAATGGATGTGCGCTTTGACAATAACGGGACCTTGCTCGGGGCCTTTAGCAATGGCAAGAGTTTAGCCCTAGCGCAAGTGGCACTAGCGAACTTTGCCAACGATGCGGGCTTACAAGCGGACGGGGGTAGCGTGTTCTCAGAAACGAGCAACTCGGGTAAGGCCCTCATTGGGGCAGCCAACACGGGGCGCAGGGGCGGGGTGTCTGGCTCTAAGTTGGAGTCGAGCAATGTGGATTTGAGCCGCAGTTTGACAAATTTAATCGTGGTGCAGCGGGGCTTTCAAGCCAACTCTAAAGCCGTAACGACCTCAGATCAGATTTTGAACACCTTGTTAAACCTCAAGCAGTAGTTAGGGCATGCACGAGTATTCGGTCGTTTCTTCTTTAATGGATTTGTGCGAAACGCATGCCAAAAAGCACAACGCCACCAAAATCGAGCGGGTGGTGGTGAGCATTGGCGAGCGTTGCGGGATGGACAAACAGCTCTTCATGAGTGCGTTTGAAACCTTTAAAGAAGAGCTGGACATCTGCAAAGAAGCGATCTTAGAAATTGTGGATGAAAAAGTGGAGTTGGAGTGTTTGGAGTGCAAACAAACCTATGTTCCGCCCAATTTGGAATATGGAGTGTGTGGGCATTGCGGGTCGCAAAAGGTGCGCCTAAGTAAGGGGACGCAAATGCAACTGCTGTCTTTGGAGATGGTGTGATTGATGCGATTTTTCAAGAATTTATCAAGAAAGCCCCTGAGATGAAAGAGAGTTGGGAGGTGGTGCAACTCTTTGAGGAGGAGCGGCAGAAATTTCAAGAGGAGTTGCAAGCCTATGAGGAGGAGATCGAGAACGCACGGGTGGCACTAAGGGATTTGCGGGCGCAAATCGTGCAGACCAAAGATCAGATCAAAGAGTTGCAGACCCTCCAAAAAAGCAAGGAAGAGGAAATCCAAGAAATCCGCCAAGAGTTGTTGTCACATAAAATCAAGCGGGATTTATGGCAACTAGAAAAAGATAAGCCCGAGCTGCAAGACATCGATGAGCCCCTGCCCCAAGCACTAGAGGTCGTGGAGATTTATTTAAAAGACCACTCCATCGCAAGGGCACGCCCGGCCAAGCGCTATTTCGCCGACAATCTCTACCGACAATACCGCGTGCTTTTAAGAGAAAACCATGTGCTCAAAGACCGCGTTTTTGGGCTAGATTTAGAAAACAGCACGCTCAAAATTGAGCTAAGGGATCGCCAAACTCAAGACAAATTACAAGTCAAAGACCCCGAAGATCCGCAATGAAAATCTTAGTCAGTGCTCTAGAAGTGAGCTCCAACATCCATTTAAAAGCCTTGCGTCCCCACTTGCCTGAAGTGGAGTGGCTGGGCGTGTATGAACCCCTAAATGCAAGGGACAAGCCCATTTTATCGCCTAAAAATTTTTCTGTGATGGGTTTTAAAGAGGTCTTTGGGCGCTTGTTCTTTTTCTACAAGGCTCTAAAAACCATGGCACATTTAGCCGAGCAAGCCGACCTAGTGCTGCTCATGGACTCATCCTCGTTTAACATCCCCCTAGCCAAGCGCATTAAAAAAGCGCAACCAAATAAGCCCATTTTATACTATATTTTGCCCCAAGTGTGGGCGTGGAAAGCGTATAGAGCTCCGATCATTGAAAAGCATTGCGACAAACTCGCCGCGATTTTGCCCTTTGAGCTCAGTTACTACCAAGAAAAGGCGCAGTTTGTAGGTCATCCGCTCTTAGATGAGATCAAATACCAAAAAACTGAGGTGGGGGGCGAGAGTGTGGTGTTTATGCCCGGCAGCCGCAAGCAAGAGATTGAGCGTATTTTGCCCATTTTCGTACAGGTGGCGCAAAAAATTAGGGGTAAAAAAGTCTTGGTCGTGCCCGCAAGCTTTCAAGGGCAGGATTTAAATGCCTTGTATGGGGCGCATTTAAAGCTCTTTGAAGTGTCCTTTGACGCACACAAGAGCTTATACGAGGCGTCCTTTGCCTTTATTTGCAGCGGCACCGCCACACTAGAGGCCGCACTCATCGGCACGCCCTTTATTTTGGCTTACAAAGCCCGCCCCCTAGATTTTTTCATCGCCAAAAATTTGGTGCATTTAACCTGCATTGGGCTTGCCAACATCTTTTATAATGCCCTGCACAATGAAAGCCCAGGCAGAGGGCAAACCATGTTGCACCCTGAGATTATCCAAGACGACCTCAACGCCCCCAAACTCTTGGAGATTTACGATACATTAGATCGAGGGAAATTTTTACAAGAGTCGCAAAAAATCCGGGCGTATTTGCAACACGGAAGCGCACAAGTGGTTGCCGAGTGGATTAAACATGGCCTAAAGCCTTAAATTCTTGTATAATCATCGTTTTAGCACGCACTAGGAGTCCTTATGGCAGTTACCCCCAAAAAACCCGCTAAAGCAGCCCCCCAAGATGTCCCAAAGAGGCTACGTCGCGTAGGGCTGTTTGAAACCGTCCAAAACACGCAGATCGTGCCGGCGCGGGGGTTGTTGCAAGGGATCAATGACATCGGGCAATTCATTGTTAAAATGAAAAAGCATGTCAAAATGGGTGAAAAACCCGAAGTGGAATGGATCATCGATCAAATTTGTAACCATTGTGGGGGCAAGTTGCAGCACAACAAAGAGCTTGCCACTTGCCCCTATTGCCATTGGGCTCTGCATATTGAGAGCCTGACTTACCAAAATGGCACGCCCAAAAAGCCCTTAAAATGCCGTGTAGAGGGGCGCTCTTTGGTGGTGGACACTTCCATAGACCTAAACAACCCCTACCAATCCAGTTTTAAGGGGGATTTTAAAATCCGCTATTTAAACCACGCTTGTCTTTACATTGAGGCGGGGGGGGTGAGCTTGATCACCGATCCGTGGCTTTTAGGGCCTAGCTTTCTTGGCAGTGGGTATTTAGAAAAGGCAAGCTGCAAAGAAGCCGTGCATGCGCTTATGAAGGCAGATTTTATCTTCATCTCCTCGAACCGCTCCAGCTGTTTACACCCCCAAACTTTAGCCTTCTTGTCTAAAACAAAGTCCTTCATCGTGCCTAATTTTGCCTCTAAAAGTGTGGAAAAAAGCCTAAAGGGTCTAGGCTTTAACAACATCTACTCGCTGGAGTTTACCGAGATTTACGAGTTTGGCTCATTTTTCCAATTCAGCGTATTCGCCCCCCCCGATGGCACAGAAGAGAGTGGGCTGTATTTATGCTTGTCCGGGCACGATGTCATCATCAACGCCTATGGGGGCTATCTCAATTCCTTTAATTTGCCAAGCGATTTGACCTTGCTTTGCACCGCCTTTAGTGGGGGAACTTCCGGCTTTCCCTTTTGCGTCAATAATTACGATGAAGCCACGCAAAAGAGCCTACATGCCAGCCATTTGGAGGGCTTTAAAAATCAACTAGAGAATTTAATTGCAGCCACTAAGCCCGCCTATGTGATGCCCATTGCCACGCCCTACAACCAAGACGCCACTAGGGATAGCGCCATTAAAGCCCTGAATTTAAAAAACCCCTTCAAAGAGGGGCAGCAAATTTGCGAAACCTACAGCCGCAGCCACAAAGAACAACCCGTGAAGTGGTTGCCCCCCGATGACAGCCTGACTTTGGAGTTTAAAGAGAGCGACTTGGTGCAGTGGAAGGAGGATGTCCATGCCTTAAAGAAGGAGACCCCACAGGCGTATGTCAATTTTTACACACAAAAATTCACCTACGACCCTACGGGTTTGATCGAGTATCTCAAGGCATCGGGCTACAAGGCAAAACAAATTGTAACCTTTGTGCCGATGAACGAAACCTTTGAGCGGGTGGTTGCCCCCATTGTGCAGGCCAATTTCGGCACACAAACTTTCCGCATTGTGCCCGTGCGGGCGATCGTTAGACAACAGGAGGGCTACCGCACCTTAGTGCTCAAGGTGCGGCCCGAGATTTTAGCCTGTGTGGTGGCTAATGGCCTGTCCTTTGCCGAGATGGTTAGGGGCTTTCATTGCCGCTTAGAGCGTAGCCCCAATGTCTACGAAGCCCATTTTTGGCATCACTTCAGCCATCAATACATCGCCCCCAAACCCTACACCATTGAACTTGCCAAAGGATAATGTATGTTTTTAGCCGACACTAGGGGCGGGGGCGAGTTGCCCCTACTGCAAGCCCTAGTCCACCCCGCTAGCCCCACTAAGGGGCTTTATACCCTAAAGACAATCCCCCAACTTGACTTTGCCCCATGTCTAAATTACAGCTATCAAGAGCTCGCTGCCCACATTTGCGCCGCTTTGGGTTTAAGTGGGACAATGTTACAAAGGGCCCTAGAGCGTTACAACGCCTTTGCTCAAACCGCGCCTTTAAAGATTTTAAAGCCGAATCTAGCGGTGCAAGAGCTTTACCACGGCCCCACCCTTGCCTTTAAAGACATGGCGTTGCAGCCTTTGGGGGCTTTGCTTGGTTCTTTAGCAAAGGAGAGCCAAGAGAAGTTTTTAATTTTAGTGGCGACCAGCGGGGATACGGGTCCTGCAACTTTAGCTAGTCTAGCTGGGCTAGAGAACATTAAAGTCGTGTGTCTATATCCTGCCAAGGGCACAAGCCTCGTGCAAGCCTTGCAAATGCAAACCATGGACGCGCCGAATTTAAAGGTCTATGGCATTGAGGGTAACTTTGACGATGCCCAGAGTGCGCTCAAAAACTTGCTAAATGACCCTGAGTTTAACACGCAGCTGCAAGAAAAGGGTTTTTCTATTGGAGTGGCAAACTCGGTAAACTTCGGGCGGGTGCTCTTTCAAATCATTTACCATGTGTGGGCTTATTTAGAGTGGGTGCGCTCCAAAACCCTTAAGTTTGGAGATTTTATCCGGGTAGTGGTGCCTAGTGGCAATTTTGGCAACGCTTTAGGGGCGTTTTATGCTAAAGAAATGGGTTTGCCTGTGGCTAAAATTGCCATTGTGTCTAACGCCAATGATGTGCTTGCTGAGTTTTTTAACACAGGAGTGTATGACATCAGCCATAGGACACTGCAAAAGACTTACGCCCCCGCAATGGACATTTTAAAAAGCTCCAATGTAGAACGCTTGCTTTACGCACTTTTTGGCCATGAACGCACCAAAGAGTGCATGCAAAATTTAGACACCCAAAAGCGCTACACACTCGGCGCAAGCGAATTAGAGAAATTACGGGAGCATTTTGAGGCGATTAGTTGCACAGATGCAGAATGTCTAGGCTACATCAAACAAATTTATAAGGATTTTAACTATCTCATTGACCCACACACCGCCACCGCTTTTAAAGCCCTTGAAAGCCTAAAAAGCCCCTTGCCTAGCGTGATCGTATCCACTGCTTCGTGGGCTAAGTTCCCCAAAACCACTTGTTTAGCTTTAGAAAACAAGCCTGCCAAAGATGATAAAGAAGCCCTAGAAGTTTTAGCCAAACAAGGGATTGTCCCTCCAAGCTGTGTTACAGACCTATTTAAGAAGCCCCCCATCCACACAGAAGTTTTAAAAGTCGCTGAAATTGCCAGCCACATTAAAGCGTGGCTTTAATTTAGGTGCGTGTGCTTTGGGTGAGCGCATAGCTCCACACTACACGCCCGATCAGTGCACCTCTCTCCACACTTTTTGTTTCCAAAAGTAGGCAAGTAGGGTCATCACCGCAAAGAAGAGCATGATTTGGATACCTAGCCGGTGGCGTTGGTGGTGTTTGCTATCCCCCGTTTGCTCCAAGTAGTTGATCACTTGCTCTTGCGCTTTTTTGGTAAGACCCACTCTAGGCATGGCTGTGCCGTGCAAGAGTTTTTGTGGATCATTGATGAAAACTTCTAGTTTTTCACGCCCTAGTGAGCGGATCATCATGGACAAGTCGGGGGCGTTAGAGCCTAAGTAGCGGTGCAAGTCTTTATGATCGGTGATGGCGTAGAGCTTGTCGTATTTAATGTCGTGGCATCTTTGGCAGGCTTGCATAAAGACTTGTTTATCGCTTAAGTTTTTAGGCGCAATCGAAACCAAGTAGGCCACAATGTCTGCCAAATCCTGATCGCTAAATTGGGTAAAAGCGGGCATGGGGTAGGGGTGATCGTCCTTATACTTGTGGGTGAGCAAAGCCGCCTTTGTGGGGTCCTTGATGAAGTGGGCTAAAAATTGCGGGTTAAGCACGCTGGCGATATGGGAAAGATCGGGGGGCACCACACCAAAGCTTACCCCGGCTGCAGCCTTGTCCATGGGGGCGGGGATTTTTTGGCTTTTAAGGCTATGGCACGCCACACAATTTTGTGCCACCAAGTCCTTGCCCTTGCTCGCCACGCCCCTACTCAAGTCAATGGGCTTTAAGTCTTTAAAAGCAAAGTCAGCGGGCGCGGTTTTGGGCTCCATAATGGAGTGGGCGTAGGGTTCTACCCCATAGTAAAGTGCCCCGATGACAATGATCAAGATCGCCAAAATTTTTAATTCTTTCACCTTAAGCTCCTTTCTTTTCAGCCCGACTGATGAGGGGCAAAATGACAAAGAAAAGGGCTAAGAAAATGAGCGAGGCAACGAGGCCGACATATCTATTATTGCCCACAGGCGGGAGCTTGCCATAGATCGTCAGCACCACCATATCCACCACCAAGAGCCAAAACCACACTTGGAAGGCTTTGCGCTGGTGGGCGGGTTTAACTACGGGGCTGTTGTCTAAAAGGGGCAGTAAGAAAAAGATGATTTGCACGATGCCAAAGACCACAAGCCCCAAGTTGCCATTAAAAAAGAAGCCGCGTAAGACCTCATAACTCCACAAGAAATACCATTCGGGGTAAATGTGTGTGGGGGTTTTTAGGCTGTTGGCACGCTCAAAGTTGATGGGGTCCATGGCAAACTCGTAATGGTAGCACACCAAGTAAAAGAAAAACACCATGAAAGCGCACACCACAAAAATATCTTTAGACAAAAACACGGGCCAAAAGGGGATGACTTTAGACTCTTTTTTATTGCCCTCTTTGTATTTTTTCTCTTCGGCTTCAAAGTCTAACACCTCGCCCTCTTGGTTATTGACATGGGGGATGCGCAGTGAATAAAAGTGCATGCCTATAATCATAATAATGACAACGGGCAACAAGAACACATGCAACATAAAGAAACGGGTTAAAGTCGCGTCCGCCACCACATAGTTGCCCCGAATCCACATTAAAAGATCAGGCCCAATCACGGGGATTTTGCCAAAGAGCCCGGTGATCACCGAAGCCGCCCAATAGCTCATTTGCCCCCAAGGCAGCATATACCCACTAAACGCCTCGGCGCTGAAGATCACAAACAACAACATGCCGCTGATCCAAATCATCTCCCGCCCTCTTTTGTAAGAGCCATAGTAAATCGCTACGAACATGTGGATGTAGATGATGACAAAGATCATGCTCGCGGCGGTGGCGTGTATGTGCCGCCACAGCCACCCAAAGGCGACCTCTTGCATGATGGTGAAATTCACGCTGTCGTAAGCTAGTTTGGCATCGGGCTTGTAATACATCAAAAGAAAGATGCCCGAAACCACAAGGGCGGTAAACAAGGTCAATAAAATCACCCCCATCGCCCATAAAAAGTTAATGTTTTTAGGAATCCAATACTCAGTCATCAAAACCTTGGTGAGTTTTTTGATCCCAAGTCTCTGGTCCAACCAATCCACAACGCCCTCTGCTTTTTTTCATCTCCGCCATGTGTGATCCTTACGCCTTCATCATTGCTTGATACTCTTTGCCCACAGCCCCAAAGGTGATCTTTGTGCCCTCTAACTTGAAGGGGGGGATTTCAAAGGGGCGGGGGGGCGGCGTGCCTGCGATATTCACGCCATCGCTTGTGAAACGCCCCCCATGACAGGGGCATAAAAAGCCCTTGTCAATGGACTCAAAATTAGGGATACAGCCCAAATGTGTACAAATCTGCACCCCCACGGTGAAAACCCCATTGTTGAGCTTAAAATCCCGCTTTGTGTCAAAGGGCATGTGGAGGGTTTTGCGGATGATGTAAACGGGCTTGCCCCGCCACGCCACGCTGCTAAACTCCCCGTCCTTCATGTTGGAAATGTCCACGGTCGTAAAGCCCGCCGACACCACGCTAGGCAAGGGGTCCCATGTCTTTTTCATGGCAACCAGCCCTGCAAGTGCGCCCGCGCCCGCCACGCCTGCAAGCGCCATGCTCAAAAAATCCCGCCGATTCATCTCAGCCATCATCGCTCCTCTAGCATTTTTACAAAACATGTATTCTACACTGGAAAACTTAATATAGTGTCTAAAGTGGGGCTTAGGCCTTTAAATCCGCCCAGTTTGTCCCCAAACACACATGGCACTCTAGGGGGACTTTAAGTGGGTAAATCTCTTGCATGAGCGTTTTAAGCTCTTTGGCGAGCGTGTCCGCTTGGTCTTTAGGCACTTCTAAAATAAGCTCGTCATGCACTTGCACGAGCATTTTAAGCTCGGGGTATTTGTCCTTCACCGCCAACATAGCCAGTTTCATTAAATCGCTTGCGCTGCCTTGAAAAAGCGTGTTTGCCCCCTCTCTTAAATAGTCGGCGACAAGTTTTTGGCTTGCTCCTTGAAAGTTGAAGGCACGCACATGCCCTAGCAAAGTTTGCACCTGCCCTTCCTCTAAAATCCGCTCTTTCAAGCCCTCTAAAAAGCCCTTAATCGTGGGGAAGGCCTGAAAGTAGCGCTGTATGTGCTCCCTTGCCTCTTTGAGGCTGATATTGAGTGTGGTGGCGAGCCGGTTAGCCCCCATGCCATAAATGAGCCCGAAGTTGATCGCCTTGGCTAGCGGTCTTTGCGTGGGGTCGTTAAAAAGGGCTAGGGCGGTGTTTGTGTGGATGTCTTGCCGCTCTTTAAAGGCAGTGATGAGATTTGTATCCCCACTAAAATGGGCGAGTAGTCTTAGCTCCATTTGCGAGTAGTCTAGACCTAGCAACATGCAATTTTTAGGGGCGATGAAGGCTCGGGCAATCTGCTGCCCTAAGGGGGTGCGCATGGGGATATTTTGTAAATTGGGTTTGCTCGAGCTTAACCTTGAGGAGGCGGTGGTGGTTTGGTGGAAAATTGTGTGGATTTTGCCCTTAACTTGGCGCTCTAAGAGGGGCTTAACATAAGTGCTTTGCAGTTTAAAAAGCTCGCGGTATTCTAAAAGCGTGCTTAATAATTTAGACACCTCAACCCCCTGAATGCTCTGCCCCGTGTAGGCTTGCTGTAAGGCTTTGAGGCTGGCTTCATTGGTGGAGAGTCCGGTTTTAATCTTTATGGCGTGCTTGCTCTCAAGCCCTAAATGCGTGTAGAGAAACTGCGCCCATTGTTTGGCGGAATTGGGGTTAATGTCTGTGTGGGCTTGGGCGTGTATGCGTTGTTCCAGCTGCGCTAAAGTCTGTTTAAACTCAGCGTCTAAGCCTTGTAAATACTCTAAATCTAGCAAAAACCCATGCCCTTGCATTTCGCATAAAAGTCTAAGCAGGGGGTATTCTAAATTGTGGGCGAGCTCCCACAAGGGGGGGGTTAAATGTGCCTTGTAATGCTCATAGGCTTTTAAAATGATGGGGGCATTGTGGCGCATAGCGGCGGCGATTTGGGCTGTGTCACCCTCTAGGGGGGCTGGGGTTTCAAGGCGTAGGCTCAAGGCTAAGGCGTTTAAAGAGTTGTCCAAATAGCAATGATCGAGCCACGCTAATAGGCTAATGTCTTCAAAGTCCACGCCCTCTAAAACACCCCCTAGCAAACTAAAGACTTCTTTTAAGTTGTAGCCAATGAGCGCGCAAGTGTAAAGCTGTTGCACCAAAGCCGGGGCGAGCAAATCATTTAGTAGCACCGCCCTAAACTCCCCCTCAAAAAACACCCCAAGCAACACCCCCTCTTTAAGCCTTTGTGCTTGCACCACACAAGTAGGGCGGTTTGCTAGCTTGTCTAACAACTCTTGGCTAGAGTTTAAAGGCGTGCTTAAGGGGCTTAAATTGACCTTGAGCTGTATTTGCTTGAGTAGAGCAAACATTTCAAACTCCGCCAAGGCGTCTTGGATTTTTAGTAGGGGGTTTTGTGTAGGAAAATCAGGGGGGGATTTTAAGTCGAACATTAAATCGCTTTTAAGTGTGGCGAGTTCTTTACTTAAAAAAGCTTGTTCTCTATCCTCTCTTAGGGCGTTTTGCAATTTGGCGGGGAGTTTGTCTAAATGGGCATAGAGATTTTCTAAACTCCCCCACTCTTGCAAGAGTTGCACCGCCCCCTTAGCCCCAATGCCCCTAACCCCCTTATAACCATCGCTGCTATCGCCCACTAAGCCTTGATAGTCGGTGAATTGTTTGGGGTGTATCTTGTATTTTTCTAGGCAAAAATCCACGCCTTTGGTGCTTTGCGTGCTTAAATCAAAGAGCACCACCCGCTCGTTTACAAGTTGGAAAAAGTCCTTATCTGCGCTAAAAATACGGATTTGCGGCGCGTCAAAGTGCTGGCATAAGCTGGCAATGACATCATCGCTCTCATAGCCCGCCACGCTCAAAGCACACAGCCCCATGCGCTCGATCCACTCAAAAATAATAGGGAGTTGTTCGTCTAAATGGGGGGGGGCTTGGCGGTTGGCTTTGTAGTCTTGGTGTAGGTCTTTGCGGTGGTTACTCCCACTCTCTAGGGCGAAAATTAAACCATCGGCTTTGAAGTTGTAGAGCCTTTGTATAATGCGACAAAAGGCATTGAGCCATGCGGTGTTAAAGCCCTTAGAAGTGTGTAAGTCCTTTAAGGGATAGTAAAACTTAAAGAGTAGGCTAAAGGTGTCAACAAGGTGTAGAGTTTTCATGTTTTAGGCAATGGGTGAATAAATAGCGGTGATCTTCAGGCAAGGCTTCGTAAATCTTTAGGGCAAGGGTGCGGATCTCCCAAAGGGCTTTGCTATCCGTGCGCAGACTCAAAAAGTTTTGCAAACTGCGGGCATTGAGGCTAAAGGCGAGGCTGGTTTTATAACTCTCTGGCATGGCAAATTTGGCGTAATCGTTTTTAATGTTCTGCACGATCAAAAGGCGCAGATTTTCTAAAGCTTGCACGCTCGCCCTATCCACCGCCTCTACACCCGTAAAGACTAAAAACTTTTGTGCCCGCTCTAGGTTTTGTGGCTCTAGGGGGGTAAAGCTCTCTTCGCTTTTAAGTTCTCTTAGCGTGTAACGGCTGGATTTGACCGAAAAACTTGCCATGCGATGCCTTGCCAACTCTTGCAAGCACGCCCGAGAAATGCCCTGTATGTCAAAGTTATAGAATAAATGCTCTAAAGTGGAGTTGTGGCGGTATTTGTTTGCCACGCGGTCAATGAGCTCTAAATCTTTGCGCCCCCCTTGATCGCTGTAACCAAAGCTTTGGTAACAGGTGCGGATGGCTTCATAGCAACAAGATAGGGGCGTGGCGTGTTTTAAAAGCACTTGCATGGATAGCCTTAGTTGGAATAGGGTGTGAAGCCTAGATATTTAGGCGTGTAAAGGGTGTTGGTGTAAAGGATTTGCTGATCTTGCAAGGGTTCTTTAAAGTAGCGTTGCAAGTGAGGGTAAAAGTACGCAAGCATATTTTCTAAGCAATCCACACTCGCATAGCCCACCCAATCGTATTTTAAATCACTGTTGAGTAAAGCCGCCGTTTGGTTCAAATAAGGGTTAAGCTCGGCTAGGGCGTTTGTGATGAATAGATTTTGGCGATCTTGCGGTTGTGTCAACATAAACATAGACAAATTAAAATTGATTTGCGAAGAGAGTAGCATTTGTGGGCGCTCACGGCTAGAGAGTGTGCCAATTTGGCTTAAGAGCATGCCCGTTTTGACAATAGAGGTGTTGAAAAGCACCACGCCATTTTTTAAATAACGCTTTTGGTGCTTGATCTCACGCCCAAAGGTGCTCGCTTTTTTAAAGGTGATTGTGTCCTCATAAACGACATTCGCCCCCAAATCCTTGAGGCTCTTACTCAACATTGCCCCCCTAAAGCTGTCATCGTCATAGACCACTAAGGGCTTGTGCTGACTCAAGTCTAAGAGCATCGCCACTTGTTTAGGAAAGTCGATCCCCCCAAAAATGAGAGTGGAGGGCAAGTCCATGCGCTTTTCTAGTTGGTGTTTATTCACCGTAGGGACAATGGTCGGCAAGGTTAGGGGGGTCTTTGCTGCCAAATTTTGCACACCCTCTTGGGTCAAAAGGGCGATGACGAAGGGGAAACCCTCTTGGATGATGTCTTGGTAAGTTTTTTTTAAGCTATCGGGGTCTTCACTTTGGCTGTCAAAGACTTTCAGCGTGAAGTCGTGGTTTTTGAGAGCCAAATAAGCCAAAAGGGCGTTGGTGGAAGTGTCGGCGTAACGCCCCACAACTTTTTTAGGCACGAGTAAAGCCACTTTATAAACTTCTTTTTGGTTTTGTGCATTCTCCTCTTTAGGCTTTTGTGCGCTCAAAGTGGGGTTTAGTAGATCGTCTATGATGGTGTAATTGTCCTGCAACTGTGCGTCTTGTGTGTCGGCGGCGTAGTGCGCCATAAACGAAAAGATTTGCCCGCTGGCATAGAGATTGTGTAAACACTTAGGGCTGCAGGGTTCTAAATTGATCACCATTTGGCGGGCAGGCGGGATGGGTGAGGGTAGGCGAGGGTGTGCCTTAGCCCCTAGTGTGCCCAAAAACACTAGGCTTAAGAGCAACCCCAAAGGTCTAATCTTTGTGCTTCTTGAAGACATGAGGGCTTAGCATGTTGGCGGGCTGGAAAATTTCATCCAACTGTTCTTGTGTTAAATACTTGCGTTCTAACACAATTTCATGGACGGATTTACCGGTTTCTAGGGCTTCTTTGGCAATAGAGGCAGATTTTTCATAGCCAATGTGGGGATTGAGCGCGGTAACAATCCCAATGCTGTTAAACACATAATCGTGGCAAATTTTTTCATTAGCGGTGATGCCTAAAATGCACTTATCGACCAAAGTATGGATCGCACGATCGAGCATTAAGAAGGAGTGGAAGAGTTTATAGGCGATCACGGGCTCGAAAACATTGAGTTGTAACTGCCCACCCTCAGCCGCCATCGCCACAGAGAGGTCGTTGCCAATCACGGAGAAGCAGACTTGATTCACCACTTCAGGGATCACGGGATTGACTTTGCCGGGCATGATGGAGCTGCCCGGTTGCATTTTGGGTAAGTTGATTTCATTTAAGCCCGCTCTAGGACCTGAGCTTAATAAGCGCAAGTCGTTACAGATTTTAGAGAGTTTGATAGACACTCTTTTTAGGGCTCCGCTCACTTGCACATATGCCCCCGTGCTTTGGCTGGCTTCAATGAGATTTTGGGCGATCGTGAAAGGACGCCCCGTAACCTCTTGGATTTTCTTTTCCACAATACCTTTGTAATCGGGGTGGGAGTTAATGCCCGTGCCAATGGCTGTGCCACCTAAGTTAAGCACCCTTGTCCAGTTGCGTGCATCCAGGACATGCTGGATGTCTTTTTCAACCATGCACGCAAAGGTTTCAAACTCTTGCCCCAAAGTCATAGGCACAGCGTCTTGTAATTGCGTGCGCCCCATTTTGAGGACATGGGCGAACTCTTTAGCTTTTGTGGTAAAAGCGTCTTTAAGGATTTTTAGGGTTTGTGTGAGTCTGTCTAACCTTTCATAGATAGCAATTTTTAAAGCCGAAGGGTAGGTGTCGTTGGTGGATTGCGAGCGGTTGACATGGTCGTTGGGGTGGCAATATTGGTATTCGCCCTTTTTATGCCCCAAAAACTCCAAAGCCAAGTTGGCGATCACCTCATTGACATTCATGTTTGTGCTCGTGCCCGCTCCGCCTTGGATCATATCCACCACGAACTGATCCACATGCTCGCCATCGATGATCCTATCGCAGGCATTGCAAATTGCGTCCTTGATCTTCACATCAATCAGCCCTAATTCGGCGTTGGCAAGTGCGGCTGCCTTTTTCACCTGCGCGAAAGAGCGGATAAACACGGGGTAATTGCAGAGGCGATCGTGCGTGATGTTGAAGTTCTCCACCGCCCGCATGGTTTGGATGCCGTAGTATAGGTCGTCTTCAATCTCCATCTCTCCGATAAAATCGTGCTCTCGTCTAGTTGCCATGAACTCTCCTTTGGGTGAAATAAAGTGGCATTGTATCCATTTAAAATTAATATTAACACTTTAACACCAAATCATGTTATCATAATCTCAAACCGAGCAACTCTATTTTCAAGGACCATTGGTATGCAAGTGAGCGACATCCAAGAGCTGATGGCGGCTTTTGATAAAAGCCAAATCGGCTATTTGAAACTCAAGGTGGAGAGTGTGGAATTGGTGCTAGACAAGTCGGGTAAGAAAGGTGTCTCTACCCTTGTGACAGAAAGCACCCCCCACCATTCCTTACAAACCCCCACGGCTAGCGCATGTGCTATCAACACTACGGCTGGAGCAGCCAGCGTGGGACAAAAAACAAAAGAGGATTATATTTTATCCCCTATGGTGGGTACTTTCTACCACCGCCCCAGCCCCACTGCTAGCCCCTATGTGCAAGTGGGCGACACCATTAAAAAGGGGCAAGTGATCGGCATTGTGGAGGCGATGAAAATCATGAATGAGATTGAGGCCGAGTGTGATTGCAAGATTTTAGCCATTGAGGTGGACGATGCAACCGCCGTAGAATACGGCACGCAGCTCATTAAGATTGAGAAACTTTAAGGTGCGGCATGGAGAAAGAGATTCAGCGCATTTTGATCGCTAATCGGGGGGAGATTGTGCTAAGAGCGATACAAACCATCGCTCAAATGGGCAAACAATCCATCGCCATTTACTCCAGTGCCGACAAGGACGCACACTATCTAAACACTGCCGATGCCAAGGTGTGCGTGGGTGGGCCCAAATCGGCAGAGAGCTATCTTAATATCCCGGCGATCATCAGTGCTGCCGAGCTCTTTGAAGCGGATGCGATTTTCCCCGGATACGGGTTTTTAAGCGAGAATCAAAACTTTGTGGAGATTTGCACCCACCACGGACTAGAATTTATTGGACCGAGTGCGGAGGTGATGGCGTTGATGGGGGACAAATCCAAAGCCAAAGAGTGCATGAAAGGGGCAGGCGTGCCCGTGATCGAGGGTTCAAATGGGATTTTAAAGAGCTATGAAGAGGCTTTAGAGGTCGCCGAACATATCGGTTTTCCCATCATCATTAAGGCGGCCAATGGTGGGGGTGGGCGGGGCATGCGTGTGGTGGAGAAAGCCAACGCACTTAAAAATCTTTACTTGGCCGCTGAAACCGAGGCACTGAGTGCTTTTGGGGACGGGAGTGTATATATCGAGAAATTCATTAAAAACCCCAAGCACATAGAGGTGCAAATTTTAGCCGACAAACACGGCAATGTGATCCATGTGGGCGAGCGGGATTGCTCCACCCAGCGCCGCCAGCAAAAGCTCATTGAAGAAACCCCTGCCCTAGTCTTGCAAGAAGAGGTACGCCAAAGACTCTTAAAGACCGCTATCAATGCCGCCAAGCATATTGGCTATGTGGGGGCGGGGACTTTTGAGTTCTTGCTAGATACGAATGGACAGGATTTTTATTTTATGGAGATGAACACCCGCTTACAAGTGGAGCACACGGTGAGCGAAATGGTGAGCGGCTTAGACTTGGTGGAGTGGATGATTAAAATCGCTCAAGGGGAGAAGCTCCCCCCTCAAGAATCGATTGTTTGTAAGGGGCATGCCATAGAGTGCCGCATCACCGCCGAAGACCCCAAGACATTTACGCCCAGTGCGGGTAAAATCACCTCTTGGATCACTCCCGGGGGGATGGGGGTGCGCTTTGACACCCACGCTTATGCGGGTTACAGCGTCCCACCCCATTACGATTCGATGATTGGTAAACTCATCGTCCACGCTCCCACCAGAGAGCAAGCCATTTCTAAGATGAAGCGGGCTTTAAAAGAGTTTTATGTCGAGGGGATCAAGACGACTAAGGATTTTCATTTAGGCATGCTGGATAACCCCGACTTTAGACGCAACGCCATCCACACCAAGTATTTGGAAACCCAACAAAAGGAATCTTGATGTACGCAGACAGAATCACGAAAATTGCCCCTTCACAGACCATTGCGATCACCACGCTGGCACAAGAGTTAAAGGCACAGGGCAAGGATATTTTAAGTTTCAGTGCGGGCGAACCTGACTTTGACACCCCCCCTTGTATTGAAGAGGCGGCCAAAGCGGCGATCGACTCGGGCTTTAGCAAGTACACAGCTGTGAAGGGTATCCCCGAGTTATTGCAAGCCATCGCAAAGAAGTTTCAAAGCGAAAATGGCTTGGACTACAACGCTGACGAGGTCATGGTGAGCAATGGGGCGAAACAATGTCTTTTTAATGCCTTTCAGGCTCTCATCAACCCAGGCGATGAGGTCATCATCCCCACCCCCTATTGGGTGAGTTACCCCGAGCTCGTCACCTACAGCGGGGGTAAGAATGTCTTTTTATCCACTAGTGCCGCCACTGAGTTTAAAATCACCCCCGATCAGTTGCAAAAAGCCCTAACCCCCAAAACCAAAATATTAGTGTTGACCACCCCCTCCAACCCCACAGGGATGATTTACACTAAAGAGGAATTACGAGCTTTAGGGGAAGTGCTAAAAGACACTAAAGTTTGGGTTTTGAGTGATGAAATTTATGAAAAGCTCGTGTATGAGGGCTCTATGTTCTCTTTTGGGGCACTAGAGGGGCAATTAGAGCGCACGATCACGATCAATGGGCTAAGTAAGGCGGTGAGCATGACCGGTTGGCGCGTGGGCTACTTGGGCACGAAAGACAAGACTTTACTTAAGCACATGCTTGCCTTGCAAAGCCACAGCACTTCTAGTATTAATTCTATCGCCCAAAAAGCCGCTCTAGCCGCCTTGCAAGGTTGCGCTGACAAGGACATTGAAAACATGCGTCTTGCCTTTAAAGAACGCAGGGACACCGCTTATGCTGGGCTCAATGGCATTAAGGGCTTGAGTGCTTTAAAACCGCAGGGGGCGTTTTATCTATGGATACAAATCCCCGGGCAAAATTCGATGGAGTTTTGCCAAAAACTCTTAGAAGAGCAAGGCGTGGCCTTGGTGCCCGGCATTGCCTTTGGGGTTGAGGGCTTTGTGCGCATGTCTTATGCCTGTTCTTTGGAGCAAATCCACGCCGGTCTAGAGCGGCTTAAGAAATTTATGGCTTGAGTTTCTATATGTATCTTACACCAAGAGTGCTTTTGTTGGTGGTTAAAGCTAGAAAAGTTTTGGATATACACGACTTTTTTAGAAAGTAAGCAAAAAATCAACGAGAGGACATAGATCCGAGTCCACAACAACATAAAACAGCAACGAGAAAAACCAGAGCAGATAAACTTAGATAACCAAGCCACCCCGGCAAAGCCGGGGGTGAGGGTTAACCCTCGTGTCCGTTGTGGTGATGGTGGTGTTCACCATCTCCGTGGTGGTGGTGATGATGGTGGTGGTGATGATGCCCACTGTAGTAGTGGTGATGGTGGTGATGGTGGTGGTGTTCACCATGCCCTTCGTGATCGTGGCAGCACCCACCCTCAGCGTGATCGTGACAGCATTCGTCTGACATAAAATCCTCCAAAAAATAAATTTTACACTAGATCGCTCTAGGTGGGGTTATTCTACACTAAAAAAGCCACTCTTTGGTAAATCGTTTAAAAAAGCCATGCATTCTTTTTCAAGGGTATAGAGTGTGTAGCGCAAGGTTTTAAAACTAGGGGCTTTAGGGTTGGAAGGGTTCAGGTATTTAAAACACTCTTCAAGCACCCGTGCACTCTCCTGCGCGCGTTTAAAATTGGCCTGCAACATATGCAAACATGAAGACCCCTTGGGAGGTGAGTTGTCGTAATGGCTTAGGACATCATTTAAACTATCGCGCTGGGCGTAGAGCCATAAAAAACTGATGCCATTTTGGATAAAAACTGCGGTGGCTTGGTGACGGACTTGTTTTAAACGGAAAGCCAAATCCTTGTTATCATAGAGATAGCGCAGAGTGTCCTCGACCACCCGCACCCCCTCTTTAAAGCGGTTTAAGTTCGCGTCTAAAAGACGGCCGATGGGCTCAGTCGTTGCGCCCTCCCATGATGCCTAGGATTTGCAAGAGGGACACAAAGATGTTTAAGAAATCCACATATAAAGCCACCGCCGCTTCTACAGGGCTTTCATAAGCCCCTTTGATGATATTTTGGGTGTCGTAAGCCACAAAGAGGCTAAAGAGCACCACACACACGCCCGCAATCGCCACTTGCATCATGGGCGAGCCTAAGAAGAGGTTGATTAAAGAGGCCACCATCACCACAATCACGGCGATGAAAAGCATTTTGCCCATGCTCTCAAAGTCGCTCTTGGTTTTAATGGCGTAAATACTCATCACGCCGAAAACAATGGTTGTCATGCCAAGAGCTTGCCAAATGGCACTCGCCCCTGAGCGTGCGATCACAAAGCCTAGCAAAGGCACCAAGGTGATGCCCGATAAAAAGGCGAAAGCAAAGAGCATGAGCAAGTTAACCGTGGGCATTCTGCGGGTGAACATGAGTCCAAAGAAAGCGGCGATTTCGCCGATGAAAAACGCCCACTTATATTGCACGACCACCTGAAAGTGCATCATGCCAATGAGCGCACCAATGGTGGCCAAGAGTAGGCTAGCGGCAAAGAATTTATAAGTGGTTTTGACAAAATTAACTAAGGCAGTTTCATTTTGTTCTGCGTAAGACGATGACACGCCTTCGCGTACTTGTCTGTCGTACAAGGCCATGGAGGTCTCCTTTTATATCAAAAAAGTAACGGGATTCTAGCTAAACACCCTTAATACCTTGCTTAAATACGGATTCTTACAACATAAAGATAATTTGCTAGAAGGAAATTGCTTGGTAGTCGCTGATTAATGGTTTTAGGTGAATCTGTCGGCGCGCAGCACGGATTTTATACGCTAAACACCCATAGGGTCTTGGCAACAAACAATGATCTCACTACCTAAATACCTTAAACTATCTCTTTTAAATGCGACAGCATGCATGGACTCTACTCCTCAAGAAGTGAAAGCCAAGAGAGGGGCAGCTGGTTGTGGGTAACCAAAAACCGCCTTCCCTTTGATTGTGCGCACTAAAAACTAAGAATTAGACCCATCATAGGGACACACTGCTAGAAACTCTTTGGTGTTTTTATATCCCAAAGGCTTTAATGACCTTTCATACCACTAAAGAGTGTTGAGACTCTCCATCATGGAGGGATGGGTGTAAATCATCTCTTTAAGGGTAGAAAAGCTTAGATTTTGGTTTATGGCGAGGCTAAATAGGTTGATGTATTCATAAGATAGGGGGCAGTGTAAACTTGCACCCAAAACGCGTTCTGTGCCTTCTTCTACCAAGACTTGTAGTAGCCCCGTGGTGTCCTCTAGCACCCTTGCCCCGGGGATGGCTGTCGTCTTAAGGCTGTGGGTGTCAAAAGTCTTGTCTTTGATTTCATGTGCCCTTAAGCCCACATGGCTATAGGGGGTTTCAATGTAAAGCACTTCGGGTAAAACATTACGGTTATGGATCGATCGCCTTTTTGCACCAAAAAGGTGATCGTAAACGATGCGGTAGTCGTCTAAACTGGCGTAAGTGGTGAGCATTGCACCACCTTTGACATCACCGATGGCGTAGATATTGCCTTCACTTTGGGCGTTTGCCACCAAAAACTCATTGGTTAAAATTTCTTGTTGTGCCCCTAGCTCAATACCCGCCCGCTCAAGTTGTAAGGTGGCGGTGTTGGGGGTGCGCCCTATGGCGAGTAAAATTGCATCGGCTTCTAGGGTTTTTTCTTGGTCGCTTTGGGTGTAGTGGATACAATCGCCTTCAATCGTTTTGAGATCAGCACCACAGAGGATTTTAACCCCCTTTTGGCTCAAGGATTCGTAAATGCTCTCTCTAAACGCGGGGTCTTCTTTGGGCAAAAGGGTTGCCCCGCGCACGAGCACGCTCACTTTAGTGGTGTTTTTGCTAGGGGTGCGTCCAAACAAATTGAACATGCTGGCAAATTCTAAGCCTATGTAGCCCCCACCAACCACAACTAAATGCGCCGGCAAGGTGCTCAGTTGCATTAAAGAGGTGCTGTCATAGACTTTATCGGAGTGGATGGGCACTTGGGGGGTGATGGGGAGCGAACCCGTATTAATGACAATATAATCTGCACTGATTTCTTGGCAGCTGTCGTTGTGATAGAGCATTAAAGTGTGGCTGTCCTTAAAGCTTGCCGTGCCATCAATCACCTGCACCTTCGCGTCTAGCAGGGTTTCATAGTTTTTTTGGCGCAAGAAGGCAACCATTTTATTTTTGGCTTCTATGGCTTCCTTGTAGCCACTCGCCCCCTTTTTATGGGTCGCTAAATGCAAGAGGGCTTTAGAGGGGATACACCCGATATTAATACAAGTCCCGCCATACATTTCCTTACTGGCTTCAACGAGAGCGACTTTTTTGCCTAGCTTTGCGGCGGCGGCAGCTAAAGTCTTGCCCCCTTTGCCAAACCCGATCACAACCAAATCATACGCAAATCGCATTAAATCTCCTTCGTTTTCACAATGCTAGCATGCTTGTTACAACCACTGGACTAAAGTTGCCCCCCATGCTGGTATTGTTAAAAACCCCTAAATCGTAATATCTAGGACATGCGGGTCTACAAGCTGCTCGAGCTCTTCGGTGTTCTCCACCGCCCGCTCCAGCTCGCTGTCGCTGTAATAATGCCCATGGTAGCAATGCTCTTTGTCCTTGTCTTTTTGGTAGCGGGTGTCGGCATCGCCTTGGGTTGTGCTTTGCTCTTGGGACTCCTGCTCTTGTTTGGGGGGTTGGTGGGGGGGGTTTTCCTTGTCTGGGCTGATGGCCTTGTTTTCTTCAAGGGCGCGGGTGGCTTCCACTTTTTGCAGCCGTTCTAAAAAGACCTGCTGGTCGATTTGGGAGATTTTAGGCAAAGCGTTTTGGTTGACAATGGAGCTGTAGGGGGCGTTTTGGTTGATGTAGGTTAAATTACCGGGGATGGATACGGGCATGCAAACTCCTTTAACTAGGTCAAGCCTAGTTTGGCTAACGCCTAGCTTTATATCGGCAGTTTGCTTTAGCGGTGGACTTTGCGCAAAATAAAGTTGAGTAAGTCGTAGCTGTCTAGGGACACGGTGAAGTAGACTTGGTAGGAGGATTGCGTGGTGTGGTAGTTGCTCATGGTGTTGTAGACAAATTGGGTTTTAATGCTGGCAAAGGAGCTTCTAAATTCGTAGTAAATGTCCAAGCGGTTGTAAAGCGGGGCTTGGAAAAAGGCGACCCCGCGGTAAATGGGTGTGGGGCAGTAGTTTTTAGAGGCCGTACAAATTTCGTCTATGTAGAGATTGTTGTATTTGTCCTCGTAGGCGTTTTGTCCATATTTGCTTGCAAAAAAGAGATCGCTGATCCCAAAGCCCTTGAATTGCATGTTGGCTTGGGCGAAAAAGCCATTGCTTATCTTAAAATCGGTCGACATCTCCATTTTGCGCAAGCGCTCTAGATTCGCAAGCACCCCTAGAGAAAAATCTAATCTATCCATAAAGGGGGCAGCGTTTAATAGGTCGCTCTTGGCGTAGAATTGGTAGTAGAGACGATCAAGCAAGTAATGCCCGCCACGGGGGATATTGCCCGAAGTGTTGGGCCAATTTAACAAGAATTGGTCTTCCACATGGAAATACTCGGCATTGCCTCCCAAAATCAAAAACCCCTTTAAAGTCTTTAATTCGCTATAACCCATAAAACTAAAGCGGTCCATGCCATTGTGTGCATCGTTGTGCCCGAACTTACAAGTGTAGCAGTTGCCCCCAAACCAATCGAGCATGAACTCGGCTTCTAGGTGGGTGGATTTGTAGGGGTTTTTGGGCGGTCTGTATTGCAATAAAAAGCCCCGTGCATTGGGGTCTATGAACCAATAGTAGGGCGCAAAAACATTTAAAGGATAGTGTCCGTTGAGGTATTTTCTAGGGAAAATCCCCCCATAGAAGTTAAAAGAATGTCCCCTTGCTTGGTAATAGAGTGTGGGGCCCCACTTGGAGGGGAAGTTCATCTGGTAGGTGTGGATGTTTTGGAAAAAGAACGCCCCCACCATGAGCTTTTGCTCCACGCTTTTGGTGTTGAAAGCAAAGCCAAATTCGGGGGTCAGGCGGGTATTTAGCGTGGTGTTGGTGTCCGGCCAATAGGTCGTGTAGCCCTCGTGGTCCATGATGAATAAATTAAAGCCCAAATTGTAGCGCAAGTGTTCAGCGATATTAGAAGCGTGCAGACTAAGGCACAAGAGAGAATAAAAAAGCCAAAAAATGCGGGGTTTAAGGGAGAACATGGCAATCCTTTAAGCCGATAAAAGGCACGCTATACTATAATGACTAACCTTATTAGTTTATTAGAAAGGAGAAAGAGATGTTCCACGAGTATAGGGAAGAAATCAAGGAACTCAGCAATAAAAACCCCCACTTCCATAAGATTTTTGAGGAACACAATGCCCTAGATGATGAAATCAGTGCTTTAGAATCGCACAGCACCGATGAACTCAAGGTCGCTGCTCTCAAAAAGAAGAAATTGCACCTGAAAGATGAGATCTACCGCATGATCCAAGAACATAAGGGTGCGAACTAGCTACAAGTTCTTCAAAACTTTGTAGGCTTCCGTCACTTCTAAAAAGCGTTGTCTGCGGATGTTGTGGTGGGGCTTTTTGGAGGGGGCAGTGTCGGGGTGGTAGAGCTTGGCCAACTCTAAATAGCGGCGTTTAATCTCTTCTTTAGAGTGCATCACACCTAGCCCTAGCGTGCGCAGAGCTTTTAAAATTAATTCTTCTTGTTTTGTCAAAAAAAGCTTTTGCGTGGGGTAGATGAATTGTATGTAAGCGTGCTTGAAGTGCGGGTTTTTCAGCGACATCAACACCTGCAGGGCGTCCAAATGGGCGTGGGTTTCGTGTAGAAAGCTCTTTTTATTGCTTTTATCTTTGAAGGGGGTTTCAAGCAAAATAAAGGGTGCGAACACGCTGTGTAAAAACTCCCGAGCCAAAAAATGCGTGTAGTAAAACACCAATCTAGAGTGCATATAAATGGCTTGTATCTCCACTTTTGGCACGAGGGCCAATAGGGATTTAGACTTGATTTTAGAGGTGTAACTCTCTTTAAACACCACGGGCAAATGGGCGTTGCTTAGAATTTTCTCTAGTAAGAGGTTAAACATATCAGGGGAGTTAAAGGGGTGCAAGGCGTATTTGGCGTAGAACAAGCGGTTGAGCAAGTAGGCTTTTTTGAGACCTGCCTTTTCAAGTAAAATCAAGGTGTGCTTGAATCTGACATGCTCGGGGAAGTGTTTTCTTAGATACAAGCTTGTTTTGGCATACAAAGAGGAGTCTAGGCACACCTCAATGAACTGATTAGCAGACGTGGCTCTTTGGGGAGCTGGGAGGGTTTTTGCTAACTTTGTTTTGATTTGCATGGCGTATTATAACATGTTTTTTTCTAGGGTGTTTTTGTGAAAGGTCCCCCTTTGGCGTTCATAACGCACCACAAATACCGCTACGATTAGAGCCAAGAATTGCGAAAGTGGGTAGGCAACCCAAATCCCCTTAAGCCCGTAAAAATAACTTAAAATCGGCAACAAGAGCACGACAAACACGATGGTTTCGCAAATGGTGATAAGAAACGAGCTCTTGGTACGCTGTATGGATTGAAAAAAGATGGCAGAAAAGAGGTTGACTCCTAAGAAAATATGCCCGAAATAATAAATATCCATGGCACTCTTGGTGTCGGCTAAAAAGGAAAAATCTTCTAAGAGGCGTGTTTTATCCACATAAAACCTAATGAGGTAGCTGTCAAAAAAGTAAAACACAATGTAAAGCCCCACGCCCGCGCACAGAGCCACCTTAAGCCCAAAGCTAAAGGCAGCACGCACACGATCGAGCCGCCCCGCCCCATAGCTAAAGCTAGCGATCGGTTGTATCCCCTGCCCTATGGAAAGCAGGGTCGTCCAAAACACAATCCCATTATACATGATGATGGCATAGATCGACACCCCCCGCTCCCCCGCAGTGTGCATGATCATCCAATTAAAGAGCAACATCACCACAGCGGCGCTAAACTCGGACACACTTTGGGGCACACCGCTTTTGGCTGAAGAGATCACGCTCGCCCAGTTGAAACGGCGCACAAAGTATAATTGCCCTTTTTTTAAAAGAAAATGCGAAAACAAAACAAAGAACCCCACCGCATGCCCGAGCACCGTGGCGATCGCACTCCCGTGTATGCCCACTTCAAACACATAGAGCAAGAGGTAATTAAACAGCACATTCGTAAGAGAGCCCACCAGCATGGCGACCATCGCCAAGATGGGGCGTTTATCATTCACCACAAAGACATCGGCTAAGGGGTGCAAGACCATAAAAACCGCCCCCATTAAAATCACCTTGAGATAGATCGACACCATCGGTAAGAGCAGATTAGAGCTACCTAGCATTTTGGCGATATGATCGGTGAAGGGCACGAGAGTCCAGCTAATGACAACAATGCTGATCGCCACAAAATAAAAAACCGAGCTAAAGACCAAGCGGGCGCGCTTGATGTGATCTTTGCCTAAAAAATACGAGGCGATCGAGGCTGCCCCCAGTCCAAAGAGCAACTCATAGGCGATCAGGGTGGGGAAAATGGGCCAACACACCCCGATCGCCGCAAGAGCATCTTTACCCAGCTTGTTGCCCACAAACATACCATCGATCATGGAATAGGTAGACAAAGAAATCATAGAAAAGGCGAGGGGGATAAAATAGTAGAAAAAAAGCCTAGGGATCGGCGTGGTTTTTAGATCAACAGCCACACACCCCCCTTGTGTGCTCCCTAGCGTTTAGAGAATTGTGGGCTGCGGCGTGCCTTGTGTTTGCCATATTTTTTGCGCTCCACCACGCGAGAATCCCTTGTGAGTAAGCCTTTGGGTTTTAAAATTGCCCTAAAGGCACTGTCGTAGAGATTCAAGGCTTTAGAAATGCCATGCCTTAAGGCTTCAGCTTGTGCACTGTAACCGCCCCCAAAGACCACCGCTTTCACGCTCACCAAGCCCTCTTGTTTGGTGAGCACTAAGGGTTGCATGACCTTCATTTTAATGGACTCATGCCCACCTAGCCAAGTGTTTAAATCCATGCCATTGATGTCTAATTGCCCGTCCCCATGCGCAAGCCAAACCTTGGCGATCGCACTCTTTCTTTTGCCTGTGGCGTAAATTTTTGTCATCTACTTAATCCTTCTTGCCCACTTGAGCCGTGTGGGGGTGTTTTTTATCTTTATAGATCTTCAGCTTTTTGATCATCGCCCGCCCGAGCTTAGTTTTAGGCAACATGCCCCGCACCGCTAGATAAAAGAGTTTTTCGGGGTTTTTCTCTAGCATTTCTTCTAGGGTTTTGCTCTTGGTGCTGCCAAAATAGCCCGAGTGGGTGAAGTACTCTTTATCTTTGAGCTTGTTTAAACTTGAAAACTTCACATGGCTGGCATTGACGATCACCACAAAATCCCCACAATCTACATTGGGGGTAAAGCAAGGGCGGTGTTTGCCCCTAAGTAGGGTCGCCGCTTTGGTGATTAGTCGCCCAAAAACTTGGTCTTTTGCATCCAGCACGACCCAATCGCGCTTGATGTCTGTATTTTTCATGGACTCAGTGAGTTGCATCCCGTATTCCTTGTCAAATATCAAAAGAGCCTATTCTAGCCTTTTTACCTTAAGATAACTTGAATTTAAGCGAAATTAAAGCTACTTTTTAAACAAACGCATTTGATAGGTCAACGCTCTTTGGCTCTCAGCGTCTAGGCTATAGCGTTTGTCGTAGGCGTTTTGCACAGCGATTTTTAAGATGTCTTTTTGGTCTTGATAAACCTCATTGTTCCACATGTCTAAAACAATGTGGTAAAGCTGTATGTTTTGCACCAACAGCTCAAATACCCGCATGCGGTCTTTCAAGTACAAGTGTTCATCTAGGGCGTAATCGGCGATGTTCACGCAAATACGCTCAAAAACCCAAGTCGCCAAACGACCGTTTAGCATGCTTTCGAGGTAACTTTTAGCCTTCTCCAATTGCGCTTGCAAATTGCACCGATCTGAGAAGAGCAGCACGGATAAGATTAGAATATAAATATTCAAACGCTTGCCTAAAGAGCGGGTTTTCCACTTGACAAGCCATTTTCTGACCTTAGACATTTTATCAGAAGGATTTTGCATGCATTGCCTTTTTGTCTATCTTAGCATTTTATTGCAAGGTTTATGTAGCGAAAGTATGGGTTTCTTGTGTTAAACTACACTCTCAAATCTATTTCATCGGGGACATTTTGTTTAAAGTTTTTTTGGTGCTGTGTGCTTGTCTTTGCTATCTTGTAGGACAAGAAAATACACAAATCCAACGCTTGCAAGAAGAGGTAGGACATTTAGATCATAAGCTCCAAACGAGCGATAACATTTGGCTAAAAAAATTCAGTAATTTTGAGAGTTATGAGCAAATTTACGAGGAAATCCAAACTATCCAACAAAAACTCAAAACCCTTAAAAATAAAAAAAACAAGAAAAACAAAGACACTCTCCAAATCAGCACCCTAAACCATACCTTGCAAGCCCTAAAATACCAAGAGGAGCTGCTCGAGCAGTACAAAATGAACCCTTTTAAAGAATTGGTGGAAAAGCCCAGCATCGCCAACATCCCCAACATCACCAACCCCATCGCCATCGTTACAGGGATTTCTTTTATTAAGCAAATCAAAGCCAAATACACCACCATGAAGCACCACAAAAAGAGCTTGCACGAAGTCTTGACATTGATCAATCAAAAGTTACAGGTTTTAACACAACTAGAGAAGTTACAAAGGGGGCAAGAACAAGAACACTTAGCTAAGAAAATTTACCAAGAGCAGGTTAAAAAGATCGAATTGCAAGGGGCGCAAAATCTCTTAAAAACGAGCATGGATGTTTACCTAAAGGACATTGAAGAAACCGAGTCCAACATTAAATCCCAAATCAAGGACCAAATCTTTAAACTGATCTATGTGGTGCTGATCGCCCTAGTCAGCATTGTTTTAGCGTGGGTGCTCAAGGTCATCAGCCATAAATACATCCACAGCAACGAGCGCGCCTACACGATCAACAAGGCGATCAACTTTGTCAACGCCAATGTGGTGGTGTTGATTTTTCTTTTCGCCTACTTGGAAAATGTGTCCTACCTTGTAACCGTGCTGGGCTTTGCCAGTGCCGGGATCGCCATTGCCATGCGCGATTTATTCATGAGCGTGCTAGGGTGGTTTATGATCCTCATTGAGGGCAATATCCATGTGGGCGATCGCATCAAGGTGGTGAAAGAGGGGCACGCCTATGTGGGCGATGTGCTCGACATCTCTGCCCTTTACACCACGATTTTAGAGGATGTCACGCTCACCAGCTACAAAAATAACGATTGCCGGGCGGGGCGTATCATCTTTATCCCCAACAACTACATCTTTAGCAATCTACTTTGCAATTACAGCCACTTTGGCATGAAAACCGTTTGGGATGGGATCGTCTTTTGTGTTACCTTTGACTCGAATTACAAAAAGGCCATGCAAATCGCCCTAGACATCGCCAACACCCAAGCCAAGCAATACACCGAAATGACCTATAAACAAATGAACAACATGCGCACCAAATACTCCCTACGCAACACCAGCGCCAACCCACGGGTGTTTATGGTGCTCGAGCAGGAGGGTATCCACATCAGCGTGTGGTACCAAACCAACTCTTACGCCACGCTTGCGCTCAAATCTAAGATTTCTAGTGATATTATCGAGGCACTTTTAAAAGAACCGGATATTTTCATCGCCTACAGCACGACTAAATTCGTGCAGAGCGCGGGCGATGGGTTTGGGAACAAAAACAGCGTTTTTGAGAGCAAGGAATTACGCCTATGAAACAAAAAGTCTATTTTAAAACCTTTGGTTGCCGCACCAATTTATTCGACACGCAAGTCATGCTCGCACATTTAAAGGATTTTGAGCGCACCACAAGCGAGGATTTAGCGGATATTGTGGTTTTAAACTCTTGCACTGTTACCAATGACGCAGACTATAGCGCAAGGGCGTATGCCAAAAAAATGCACACTTTGGATAAAAAAGTCTATTTTACCGGTTGCGGGGCAAATAAAGAGGGACGCAAACTCTTAGAAAACAAGCAAGTGAGTGGGGTGTTTGGGCACGATCATAAAACCCAAATCAACCGCCTTTTAAGCCAAGAGGGTTTTTTTTACGAGGATAAACAACAAGAGCTAGAGGGCACGCTTTTAAAAAGCTTTGTAGGTAAAACCCGTGCTTTTGTCAAAATCCAAGAGGGGTGCGATTTTAAATGCAGTTATTGCATCATCCCCCAAGTGAGGGGCAAGTCGCGTAGTTTAGAGCGCGCACACATTTTAAAGCAAATAGACTTGCTCGCCGATAGTGGGGTTTTAGAGGTGGTTTTGACGGGCACGAATGTCGGCAGTTTCGGGCTAGATTATGGGGATAGCCTAGCCAAACTCATTAAAGAGATCGCCAAAACCCCCATAAAGCGGGTGCGTATCGGCAGCCTAGAGCCCGCCCAAATGGATAGCGAGTTTTTAGAGCTACTTGATCACCCCATTTTAGAAAAACATTTACACATCGCCCTGCAACACAGCCACGACACCATGCTACGCTGGATGCGCCGGCGCAACCGCACACACATGGATTTAGCCCTTTTGCAAAAAGTCGCTTCTAAGGGCTTTGCCATTGGCACGGATTTTATCGTAGGCCACCCGCATGAGGACGAAACCATTTGGCAAGAGGCACTAGAGAACTTTAAACAACTCCCCCTAACGCACATCCACCCTTTCATCTACAGCGTGCGCGATGGCACGCCCTCAAGTAAAATGCCTAATCGCGTGAGAGGCGACATTGCCAAAGCCCGTTTAAGGCAGATCAAAGAGTGCGTGCAAGCCAACAACCTAGCCTTTAGGCAAAATTTAAAGGATCGGGACGTGGCTTTAGAGGTGCTGGTGGAGGGGCTTAAGGGGGGCTTTTACTTAGGGCATGATCAATTCTTTAACCCCATACGCCTAAGCTCTAATGAGGATTTACGGGGGCAGTGGGTGGTGTTGGAAGATTACGAGGTGGAGCTTGATTCAAACTTTGTGGCGGTATAAAAAGGCGATCATCGGCTGCCTTGCGCTCTTGGTGGGGGTGGTCTTTGTGGTGTTTTTGTTTTTTAGAGAACCTACTAGGCTGGTGAGTATCCAAGATTTTAACGCCCTGTTACGCAGCGAAAAAATCCAAAGTATTAAAATTGATAGCCGCTACATTTACCTAAAAACCCGCTTTAAGGTGTATAAAACCGCCCGTTTGGGCTGGACGGACTCCATGCAATTTCCTACGAATATCCCCATTGAGGTGTTGCCCGAGGACAACACCACGCAAGAACTCTTAAATGTCGTGATCATCTTTTTCTTTTTAGTGCTCTTGGCGGTGGTTTTGCGCTTGGCTTGGAACAAAAAGGCACTGCTGCAGCCCTCTGTGGACGCTACCCAAGCACACCCAAGCACCCCACAGCCCCCTTTGCACGCCACTTTGCCCAGTGTCCGCTTTAAAGATGTGGCGGGCACGAAGGAGGTCAAAGAGGAATTATACGAGATTGTGGATTACTTGAAAAATCCCAAAAAATACCAAGATTTAAAGATCAAATTACCTAAGGGGGTGCTCTTGGTGGGCCCACCGGGGGTGGGTAAAACGATGATCGCCAAGGCCCTAGCCGCTGAGGCGAAAGTGCCCTTTTTCTACCACAGCGGGAGCGCCTTCGTGCAAATTTATGTGGGCGTGGGGGCTAAGAGGGTGCGAGAACTTTTTGCCAAAGCCAAAGCCTTTAGCCCGTCCATTGTGTTTATCGATGAGATCGATGCGGTGGGTAAGGCGAGAGGACACCAGCGCAACGATGAGAGAGAAGCCACGCTCAACCAGCTTTTAACCGAGATGGACGGCTTTGAGGAAAGCTCTCAGGTGATCGTGATCGGGGCGACGAATAAAATCGATGTGATGGACGAGGCTCTTTTAAGAAGTGGCCGCTTTGATCGGCGTATTTTTATTTCTCTGCCCGACTTAGAAGAGCGGGTGCAGATTTTAGAGTCTTATTTGCAAGACAAACAACACAATTTAGATTGTTTGGAGGTGGCAAAAATCTGTGTGGGCTTTAGTGGGGCGATGCTCTCTTCTTTGGTGAATGAAAGCGCCCTAAATGCTTTAAGACGCAACGCGGCACAAATTAGCATGAAAGACATTTTAGAGGTCAAAGACAAAATCGCCTTTGGTAAAAAGAAAAATGTAACTTTGAGCGAGCAAGAAAAGAATTTATACGCCCTTTATCAAAGTGCCAAAGCCCTTAGTGCCTACTGGCTAGAGGTGGAGTTTGATAAGGTGCTCTTGGTGGGGGAGTTCTTGGTGGCAAGCGATCGGCGTATTTTGAGCAAGAGTGAGATGAACAACAGCATTAAGGTGCATTTAAGCGGGATGATTGTGCTGGATTTATTCTTTAAAGAAAGTTACACTTTGGCTAAGGACGATTTAAAGCACGCCCTAGAAACCGCTAAAAAGATGTGCGAAGAGTATGGCATGGGGCATAAGTTTATCGGGGATCGAAGTGATGTAGAGGCTCTCTTAAGCACGCTTTATGCGGAACAACGAGAGTTTTTAGGCAATTTTAGAGCCCAAGTACAGGCAATGGCACAGGCTTTATTGGATAAAGAGAAGCTAAGTAAAACCCAAATCCAAGAGATTTTGCGCTCTTTTGTGTGATGGTGTATTTTAGTGGCTTTGGCTTTAGGGGGAGAGGGGGCTGTTTGCGTGGATTTTAAAAGATTGTGGGGATTACGACATGGCGGGCTTTAGCTATGGGGCTCTTAAAGCTTTAGAGTGTGCTTATGGCAAAGCCAAAGAAGGGCAAAGGGTGCAAAAGCTCATGTTGATTTCGCCTTGTATGTTGGCACTCAAACCCCCGCCTTTAAACGCCTACAAGTTTTAAGCTATAAAAAGACCCTAAAGGCTACATGCAAACCTTTTTAAAAACATTGGCTGGGCGGATATGTTACAAAAAACCCAAATCTAGAAAATTACACGCATTTAGGCAGTGCTGAGGATTTAGAGGATTTGCTCTACACCCCCTAGACCCTAAAAAACTAGAGTTTTTGCAAAGCAAGGGTGTTTGTGTGGAGGTGTTTTTGGGTTTAGCCGATCCGCTCTTAGAGCCTAAGGAGGCACTAGGGTTTTTTAAGCCCCATGCGTGTGTGTGGCAATTTAAGGGTTATGGGCATTTCCTACAAGAAAATTCTTAGGAATACTAATTTTTGTTATAATGGACCTTCTACTTTTCTAACATAATTTGGAGTCTTGATGGGTTTAAATATAAGATTGGGGTTTAAGACAAAAATCATTTCAGTGTTGGCGGTGTTGCTCATTTTGGTGTTTGGCACCACCATCGTGATCATCGGGGTGAAAATCCGCAACAACTTAACTCAGCAAGCGCAAGCCTCGCTCAAAACCAATATCAATATTTTATCTTCCACGATTAAAGAATGGGATCGCAATACTCTCTCTATTTTGCGCCAGACCGCCCATTCTTTTGAAAAGATGTCTTTAAATGACACTGGGCAGGTGAAACAAGTTCTAGAATTCACAAACGACAACATGAACTCCGCCGACATGTATGTAGCCTTTGAGGACGGGCGTATCATTAAATTACAAGGCAATGAACCCACGGGATACGACCCACGGATACGTAGTTGGTATCAAAATGCCAAGGCCGCTATGGATGTTTCCATCTCTAAACCCTACATAGACGCTTACACAAAAAAATCGTTGTTACCTATTCTTTGGCCTTAAGACAGAAAGGTATTTTTAAGGGTGTGCTGGCTTTGAATGTTGATTTGGATAGTCTTTTGGTATCCATCATCAATACTTATTTTAATAAGCAAAGGGTGCATCTCTTGGATAAAAATGGGGTTGTACTGGGCTCATCGGTTTATCAAGAGGGTAGTGAGTACCATGCCAATGACCAAGGGTTGCGCCGGCAGATTTTAAGCACTTCTTCTGGTTTCATTGAGAGAAACGGCAAGGAGGGGGTGAAGTTGTACACCTATAGCACCATTGATGGTTTAGGTTGGAAAGTGGTTTCTGTTGTCTTTAAAAAAGACGCACTTAAAAATCTACATGGCGTCCAATCGACGATGCTTTTTATTTCTGTCATCGCCTTAGTTTTAGTGACTTTTGTTCTTTTTGGAGTGATTGAAGTTTTGTGCCGCCCACTCATCCAATTGCGTGATTTGATCATCCAATTGGTTTCAGATGATGGGGATTTGACCAAACGCCTACAAGTTAAAGGCAAGGATGAAATCGCCACCATCTCAACCAATATCAACCTTTTATTAGAAAAAATACAAGGTATGGTTTCTAAAATAAAAGAGTTGGGCGTGCAGAATAATCAAATCGCTAATGTCCTTTACACAAGTGTAAACACCGTGGAACAGCACACCCAAGAAGCCAAAGATCTTATCCACACTGCCCTAGAAAACGGCGATCGTGTCATTGACAATATTTTAAGAGGAGTGGAAAATGCAGACAAAAACAACCAAAACCTTCTGCAGACGGACAGCACTCTAGAAAAAATCCGCTCCCAAATCCAAACCTTTAGCACAAATCTAGCCAACAACGCCCAGTTAGGCACGGAGTTTTCTAGCCGCTTGGATGAAGCCTCCAAGAACACCGAGAACATTAAAGCTGTTTTGACTTTGATTGCAGATATTGCAGGACAAACAAATTTATTAGCCTTGAATGCGGCCATTGAAGCGGCGCGAGCAGGCGAACATGGCAGAGGTTTTGCGGTGGTGGCTGATGAGGTTAGAAAACTAGCTGAAAAAACCCAAAATAGCTTAACCGAGATCACCAGCACCATCAACGAAGTGGTGCAGAGTATAGGCACTATCAGCCAAGATTTACACAGCAACGCCCAAGAGATTTTAAAAATCTCTAAACTTGCACGCTCTTTACAAGAAATGGTCGATTCAAATGTGGAAAATATCCAAAGCGTGATCAGTGCCACTAGTGAAGATGTGCGGGGGTTTAAAGGTGTGGCTAGCACCACAAAAATGATTGTGCAGAGCATCCAAGAGATCAACCGCCTAGCCGTACTCAACTACCAAAGTGTGCAAGATGTGGGTAAGGCTAGCCAATCCTTAAATAAAGTAGCGCAGGTGCTCGATCAAGAATTGGCTAAATTCAATGTCTAACATGCGCTCTACTGCGTGTGGCTGTATTTTTAAGCCCTAGATCCCCTACACCGCTATCACCTACAAGCCCAGTTTAAGCATGTGCATTTTTTGGATCTTGTAAACAGAGCTCAAGAGCAAAAAAGCGGCTACCCTAAACCAAATGGCACTTAAGGTAACAAGGCAGCGATCCTATGTGGCTTGAGTTTTGTATTTTTTGTGCTTAATAAAAAATTTAGTTAAGATATCTTTGCTTTTATAAGTTCAGTACAAAGGAGTTACATGCTTTTAAGAAAAGCTATAGTCGCTTGTGGTTTGTGCGTGTGCGTGTCGAATTTGGGTGCTGAAAAGAGCGGAGCGTATGTGGAAGGAGGGTTCCAATATTCTAATTTCTCGGGGATACGTTCGGTAGACAACACGCCCCTTCCAACGCCTAAGCGTGTTACCACTAATGGATTTACGAACACCTATGGCGAACATGGCAGAAATGTGATGGGTGCCCTTTACAATGGCAACCTCTATGGCGTGGATCTGCAGTTTGGCTATAAGCAATTTTTCGGCAAGAAAAGGCATTTTGGCTTACGCTATTATGGCATGTTTAGCGGGCAAGGAGGAGAATTTAGCGGTAGAGGTTTAGCTCTTGGAACCAGCTATGTTAACCAGCCCTCTGCAAACTTGTTTTATGGCGTGGGCATGGATGCACTCTTTAACTTGTATGAGAGGGGCGATCGCACCTTTGGGTTCTTTGCCGGTGTGATGATTGGGGGGAGCTCATGGTTAATGGGTCAACCATCCGGAAATGCTAGCTGTAGGTGGGAAAAGATCCAGCTGAAGGCACCGGTTGTGGGACTATGAACCAATATATGGGGAACTTGGCAAAGGTCAAAGATCCTGATCTCGCACTCAAACACTCGCCCAACTATGTGCAATTCGTGGTCAACATGGGCTTTCGCACCAACCTCACCAAGCACCAAGGGTTTGAATTTGGTGTGCGTGTCCCCACCATTAATGACCCCTACTTCACGGCGACATTCACCAAAGCCGACAGCAGCAGTTGTGGGTATGGCACTAGTCCTTACTGCGGTGGCAAGGGCAGTAAAATAACCCACACTTTTAGGCGCAATGTGTCCATCTACTGGAACTATGTCTTCAACTTCTAGAAGTGTTTGGGGTCTGTAGGTTTGGCGTGTGGCTATCTAGTCATCTCTGCCCTACTAGGACTAAAGTTAAATTGAGCGGTCAATGTATTCGTTAGGGCTACAAAACACATCAGCGGCCCCTAGAGCTCGGGATGAGCGTGGATCCCGCCCTTGCTCCTTTTTGGGTTTAAAACTCATAACTTAGATAGGCTGTTACAGAACGCCCCGGGCCGGGCTGGTAGCCAGCGGGGCTTGTGCCGATCCCTCTAAAATAATACTTCATGCCAAAAATGTTATTCACTTGTAAGCTCCCCGTGATTTTATGTCGTCCACTTTGCCAAAACACTTGGCTCACTTGGACATTCCACACCCAATACCACGGCAAGAGCCCCACGCTGTTACAGCCCTGAGAAATGCCCGCATTCTTGCTTGGGTTAAGCTTAAAACAAGCGGTTTGGGTTCTGGCTTGGTTGAGCACAGAGGAGTAGGCGCGGCTGTAAAAGTAGCTAGAGAGCCCAAAGGTGGTGTGCTTGTAGGTGTAGCTCATATCAAAAATGAATTGATGAGGGCTCACATAGGGCAATCTCTTACCCTTGAGGTTAAAGGGGTGATCGACGATCCCTACAAAGTATTTGGTCTTGTCTAGGGCATTGGTGGTAACGCGTGCGTCCGTGTAGGTGTAGGCTAAATGCATTTGTAGCCCTCTAATGGGGGCGTAGTAAAGCTCCAATTCCACGCCCTGAGATCGAGCATCTAAGGGTCCGGGGCTATAGCCGCCGGAGTAATAGTTTTTGGCAAAAATCACAAAGTAATTAGCGTTGAAACTAAGGATATTTTTATAGCTGTAGCGTGAGCCACCCTCTAGTTCGTTAAAGGTTTGTGTGTAGTCGGAGGAAAACGCCCCAATGGTGGTCATGTTGAATTGTGGGGGGATAAAACTGCGGCGGTAGTTGCAATAGAGCAGCCACCCGTCTAAGGGTTTGTAGCCGATGTTGAGTGCGGGGCTAAATTGGTTGCCCGGCTCCTTGGTGGTGTTCCATAGATTGAAGTTATGCTTGGTGGGGATGCTTTTATGGATGTTTAAAAAAGTGTAGCGCAAGCCCGGGGTAACCACGACTTTGCCACCTAGAAAACTCAGTTTGTCGCTCAAATACACGGCGGTGTAGTTGTTGTCCATTTTGACATTTTGGCTCGGGCTTTTGATGAGCACATAAGGGCTCATGGTGCAAGAGCCATTAGCCCCCTCACAAGTGGATTGCAGGGTTTTAAAAAGCATGTTGCTTTGCATAAAACGCATGCCGACCTTGATATCTTGGCTCACAATAGGGTGGCTAAAATGCAGGTTTAAGGCGGGCTCAATGGCGTTAATAAGGTAGGTTCTGGCGTGGTTGGCGATGAAAAACCCGCTGTAATTTTCATCGGTGTAAATGTGTCCTATGGCAGGGTTGGTATTCACGCTTAAATAGTTGGAGTCTAGCTGAAAATCGCGGCTCATGGTGTGCCCGTAGTAGGTGAGCGTGAAGTCCCCGTCAAAGTGGCGGGTTTCAAAGAAATTTTGGTAGCGCACGCTCCAGAGCATCGCTTTACCGCTCTTAGCGTTGTTGGGGCGGGTGTTGGCAAAGCGGTTTTTTTGATAATCAGCTAAAGCCATTGACCCCGGGTCTGCCATGTCAAAGCTGTAATATTGGTAATTGGCGGTGATTTTGTTGTTCTCGTTGATCTGGTAGAGCAAGTCTAAGAGGTAGTTTTGTATCGTGCTAGGGCTGTTTGCTCTAAAGCCCTGCCCTGTGATGTAGTTGGCTTGCGCCTGCACGCCAAAGTGCTTGTTGATCATGCCTCCACTCTTTAAATAGGTGTTGTATAAAAAGTTATTGGCTAGAGTTTTGATGAAAGGTTGCCCCTTACTCTCTGGCCCCACAAAGCCCCCATTGCTCGCCCTGCCCCACGCTGTCATGCGTTCAGCCACTTGGTTTTGCCATTTATAGGGAATGGGCTTAGTGATGATGTTGATGACCCCCCCAAAGGCGTTAGGGCCATACTGCACGCTCTCGCCTCCTTTAACCACACTAATGCGGTCGATCATTTGGAAAGTGGCAGGGAAAATGGGAATAGAGATGTCGGCATAAGGGGCGGCATAAACGGGGATGCCATTAACGAGGATAAAGCCCGTGTTGCTGTTGCCTGAGCCCCCGCCCCCAAAGCCCCGCACCGAAAATCTGGGTAGTGCTCCGATCCCCGTGGCGTTTCTAATGTGGATCCCGGGGACATTTTGCAAGGCTTCCTCAATGCTTTGGTTAGCCTGCTGGGTGAGTTGTTTATGTGAAATGATCGTTTGGCTACCCAAATAATTTTTCACTTCTTCACTGCGCCAGCTTTTGGGGGCTTCTTCATTGACCGACCTACCCGTGGCTTCCACCCTTTGCAAGCGGTGGGTTTTAATGCTTTGTTGTGCCCCTAGCACTAGACAACTTCCACACAATAATGTCAAACACCTATGCATACAACACTCCAGTAGAGAAATAATAGAAAACAAACGCTACTTATACAACAACAATTATAAGAATAATATTAAATACTATAATTGATGTTGCGAGGGTCGTGATCTATTTTCACAGCATAAAAGTTCGTATATGGAAATTGCGCCATATAAAAATTCTTTTTCTTCCAGAGCACGCACCAAATCCATATAAACCTCACTTGAGGGTATATAATTGATACTTTAGAGAACAAGCAAAGCGTGTGGAGTGATTCTTACCAACTGATATAAGACATATCTAATGGACAACAAACTACAGAGATACTTAGGATACCCAGCATAGCCGGGAGATGAAAAGCTAGGCTTGATGTTCCTCATGCCCATGGTGATGGTGTTCATCTGCATGATGGTGGTGATGGTCTCCACAACAATGATGGTGGTGGTTTTCTTCGTGTTGTGCATGCCCTTCGTGATTGTGGCAACATTTATCAGCGTGTGTCATTGCGTATCCTTTGCAATTAAAATATTACCTAGCTCTAACTAGGCGGGGGTATTTTATCTAAAATTTGTGTTTTATTTCAATTTAGAATAATCAAGGTTACTCTATCAGAGATCGTAACAAGCGATTCAAAGTTTTAAGACCAATGTGTCAAAATTTTAGGGTGCGTTGGTCTAGGGGTTTGCCCAAAGATTGCGCCACTAAGCAGATCTTTTTTGCCTTAATGAAAGCCATTTTGTGAGTTTTAGTGTGAAATAGCGTAGGACATCGCCCTTAAAAACTTTAAGCCCACAAGATAAAGCAATAGGTGAGGACTTAAGTATCCATGGCATTGCTTTAAACGATGGGACTTCCATCCTTATCTATTGGTTTTATGGGCGTTTTTTTGATTTTTTTATGCTGAAAACACTAAGAGAGCTTGTAAAGATTTTGTAAGAATCTTTTTAAGATGTTGGGAGCTTCGTATACAGCGTGGTTACGAGTTGAATAAAAGTTTAATGCATGGAGAGAGGCAAACCTAAACACGATGTCTATGGCTATCAAGGCAATGTGATTACCAAAGACACGGGTAAAAAACGCATTGAACCTAGAATTTACGCCCAGCTCATGGAGAAAGAAAAAGGCGCGCGTCAAAAGTGGCTTATAATTCTCTTTAGCTTGCTCTTGGGGTCTGTAGACAGTCTTAACTTTATGGTGCGTTAAAGCCATTCGCTAAAGTGTCTATGCAGTTTCTTGGCAATAAAGTCCATCGGGGTTAAAGCTCTAAAGAGCTCTTTCTTTATTGCGCTCATTTGCACTTGGTTTTAGCACGCTTGGGCGTATGTCAATAACCCGATCGTTTCAAACTTTCAATAATTTTCTTTGACCCCTTTCGGTTGATTTAGTAAGCTCCACCATCAAAAGTCCATGCAACACCCCACCACCACTCTTAATAGCTACATCTTTTAGAACCAAAAAACATTTCTATTCGTTAGATAGGGTGAGAGCTAATGAACACTTCGGTTTGTGTTTGAGATAGGTATCACCAAATAGCAAAAGTATGTAAGGAGTTTAAGATGACATTAAGAAGCTTCCATGGTTTGCACCTTTAGGGGAATTGGACCATAACTTTAGACTATACTTATAGTAAAGCAAAAGTTTATGGGTTTTTAGATTCTGCAATATCCTCATTAAAGTCTATACAAAAGTAACTTCTAGGCTAGACTTGTATTTCAAGATGTAAGAGAGTTTTAATGGAATAACCGATGGACTGTTTTTTTAGTCCACGAGATTAATTCATGAAAGGATGGGCAAGAACAGCGTATTCTAGCTCAAAGTTGGATCATTCCCAAAGACCCGTTTAAAAATTTGGTCTGTATGTCTTAGGTAATGCGCTGTTTCAAAACAAGCTTTAAGCTTTTTTGGGTCGATGTCTTTTAGTCTAGGGTCGACAAGTAAAGCGTTTAAGAAACCCTTTTTGTGGTGCTTGTCCTCTTGCAAGTCTTGCCACACCTTAGCAGCGTTTTCTTGCACGATGTCATAGCTTTGCTCTTTGCTAAAGCCTAGTTTTGGTAGTTCTAAAAGCACTCTTTGCGAATACACTAATCCACCCGTGCGCTCTAAATTCGCTTGCATGTTTTTGGGGTAAATGACAAGGGTCTTTAGTAGGTTTGTCAAGCGGTGCAGCATAAAATCCGTGGTGGTGAAAATGTCGGGGAAGACAAAGCGCTCCACGGAACTGTGGCTAATGTCGCGCTCGTGCCACAGAGCGACGCTCTCAAGCATGGGCACAGCATAACCTCTAATGACCCGACACAATCCCGTGATGTTTTCGCTCAACACGGGGTTGCGTTTATGTGGCATAGCCGAGCTGCCCTTTTGCCCCACGCTAAAGTATTCCTCCGCCTCATAAACTTCTGTGCGCTGGTAGTGGCGGACATTAGTAGCGATTTTTTCGCAGCTGCTGGCCAGCACGGCTAGGGCGTTGATGAGTTTAGCGTGCCGATCCCTTGAGATGACTTGATTGGTGATTAAGGCAGGCTTTAACCCTAAAATCTCACAAGTTTTTTCTTCGAGCTCTAAAGGGGTGTGTGCCATATTTCCCATCGCCCCGCTCACCATGCCCACGCTCACTTCCTCGAGCACCCCCTCTAAAGATTTCACATGGCGGCGCATTTCCTCAAACCACAACGCCCACACCAGCCCAAAGCTCATCGGCTCGCCATGGATGCCGTGGCTGCGCCCGATGATGGGGGTGTCTTTAAACTCAAATGCCCGATTTTTCAGCACCTCTAAAAGCCCTTGCAAGTCTTGCAAGATGATTTCTAGGCTTTCTTTTAGTATTAAAGCTAAGGCAGTGTCTATACAATCGCTAGAAGTGATGCCGTAGTGAAAAAAGTGCGCCTCTTCTCCCAAGTTTTCACAAACGGCATTCACAAAGGCGATCAAATCGTGTTTAGTGGTTTGCTCGATTTCATAAACCCGTTCTAAGCTAAAACTAACTTCTTGGATTTTTTGGCAACTCTTAGCGTCTACCACGCCCAAGGCGTGCCACGCCTGCACAATCGCCTTTTCAACTTTTAAGTAAGTGTCAAACTTGTTTTGTACGCCCCAAAGGCGTGCCATCCTCCAAAGCATAGCGATCGACCATTAAACTTTGGCTTCTTCTCTGCGCTGTAAGTATTCCCAACGGGCATCGACATCTTTTTGCAACGCCTCAATGATGTGTTCATTCTCTTTTTTGAACAAGTGGGCAAAGCGTTTTTGCACACCTAAATAATCGCGTACGGGCAGAACATTGCGGGGGCGGTAGGTGATTTTTAGTTCATGCCCATTAAAGATTTCAAACAAGGGGAAGATCAAGCAATCCACCGCTAGATCCGTCATTTCAATCGCCAAAGAAGAGTGGTAACGCCACTCGGTGGGGCAGGGGCTAAGGGCGTTGATGAAGCAGGGACCCTCAGTGTCTAGGGCGGTTTTGATTTTCTTGTTCATGTCCTTCCACTTGTTGGGCGCAATTTGGGCGGTGTAGGGGATGCCATGGGCTGCCATGATGAGGGGTAGGTCTTTTTTGCGCTCTTTTTTGCCAAAGCTCACCTTGCCCGCAGGGGTGGTGCTAGTGCTTGCGCCCATAGGCGTGCTGCCGCTTCTTTGCCCCCCCGTGTTGGCGTAGTTTTCATTGTCTAGGCAGATGTAGGTCATGTCATGCCCGCGCTCCAAGCACCCGCTGATGAATTGAAACCCGATGTCATAGCTTGCGCCATCGCCCCCAAAGGCGACAAATTTAGGGCGTTGCCCTTTGTATTTGCCCTTGCGCTCTAGGGCTTTGTACATGCTCTCTGCGCCGCTGATAGCAGTAGAGCCGTTTTCAAACCCGATATGGATCCAAGGCACATCCCAAGAAGTGTGTGGATACACTGCTGAGCACACTTCTAAACAGCCGGTGGAGTTGCCTAGCACAATGGGCCCATCCACGGCGTTGAGCACCTCCCTCACGATGATCCCATGCCCGCAACCAGGGCAAAGGAGGTGGGAGCCTTCAAACTTTTCCGCTGATTGGCTAAAACTCTTGAGTGTTTTGACTTCTTTAACCATGTGTTCTCCTTAAAAGTAAGACAATTTAGGTCCAGCAAGCCCGATGAATTGCTGGGTGGGGTGGGTGAGCGCACCTTTTTGTGCGTCTTGGCTCAACTCCTCAAAAATATGATCCAAGTCCGCTTGGGTCAAGTCGCGCCCGCCTAGCCCGTAAATGTAGTTGCTAAGCACGGGGTGGCGTGAACCTTGCACTTGGTATAAGCTAGCAGCGATCTCATTAAAGAGTGCACCCATAGCCCCAGAAGGCGAGCTTTTATCCATGATAGCCACAGCCTTAGCCTTTTTAAAGACTTCACCCAAAGCCACAAAGGGAAAGGGGCGTAGTAGGTGTGTGGTTACCACGCCCGCTTTAATACCCTTTTCCCTAGCTTTCTTAGCCGCCACAATGGCAGACTCCCAAGTGGTGCCAAGCGCAAAAATCGCTACCTCAGCGTCTTCCATGTCAAAGGTTTCTAAAATATTGTATTGCCGTCCTGTGAGTTTGGCAAAATCATTAAAGATATCTTCAAGCACGCTACTAGACTCCATAATGGCGTGGTGTAACTTGGCTTTGTGCTCAAAGTGCCACTCTTCCTCAGCCTGTGCCCCGTAGCTTACGGGTTTGTCAAAGTCAAACATGGGATGCACGGGGACATAATCGCCCACGAATTTATAAGCGATATGGTCGGCTAGGGGGCGGACATTTTGTACGGTGTGTGAAGATAAGAACCCGTCTTGGTGCACCATCACGGGCACCCTCACCCCCATGTGCTCGGCGAGTCTAAACGCCATGAGCGTAAAGTCATACACTTCTTGGGGGTTGCAGGTGCAAAGGCTGATCCAGCCGCTATCGCGCCCCAAATACATGTCCGAGTGGTCGCAGTGGATGTTTAAAGGCGAAGCCAAAGCGCGGTTAGCGACATTCAGCACAATAGGCAGACGCATGCCAGCGGCTTGGTAAAGCACTTCCACCATAAGGGCAAAACCTTGTGAGCTTGTGGCGGTGCTCACACGCCCGCCTGCAGCCGCTGCCCCCACGCATGCGCTCATGGCGGCGTGCTCAGACTCCACCAAAACAAACTCGCCATCAATATAGCCATTGTCTTTAAAAGAGCCGTAGTTTTGGATAATGGGCGTGGAGGGGGTGATGGGGTAAGCTGCCACGACATCCACTTGTGCCTGTCTTAGAGCGTGTGCGCTCGCCGTGCAGCCATCCCACGCCTCCACACCATTTAAGTGGTAACTAGAAGCCATTATAACCCCCTTCTGTGCGGTAGCTTTTCTTTTTCAAACCCTCTTTCTTTTCAGGCCATTTGCCAAGAGCCTCCTCTAGGGGCTCTAAATTATCAAACATTAAAAGAGATTTGGGGTTAGTGGGGCAGACATCCACACACACGCCACAGCCCTTGCAGTGCTCGTAGTCGATCCCACTCATTTTTCCCTCACGGGATAAAATGGACGCATCGGGGCAGTAAACCCAACAATTAAAACAATTAATGCAAACATCCTTGTTATGCACGGGTTTTTCCACCCGCCAATGCGCCACGCTCGCAGTGAATGAGCTGTCCGTGGTGTAGGTGCGCTCGTTATTGTGTTTGCTTAATTCCTCCTGTCCTTGTTTTTCAAAGGGGAAGAGCACCGCCCCCATTTCAAATTCTTGCCAGTTTTTCATGTTTGTCCTTTATTGCACTTGGGCGTAAGCGTGGTCGATCGCGAGCATGTTCGCATCGATCAAGGCTTGGGGCATTTTTTTACCCAAAACTTCTTTAAAAGTGTTTTTAAAAAACTCGAGTTCGAGCATGCCAGAAACTTTCATTAAAGCCCCAAGCATAGGGGTGTTTGGGATGGGGCGTTTGATCGTATCCATTGCGATTTTAATGCAATTTAGGGTAAACACCTTTTTGTTTGCCAACTCAGGTTTTTTTTCAAACAATTCATCCTTGCTTAAATGCGTGGTGATGATGTAGGTCGTGTCGGGTTTTTCATGCTCGGTGATGTCGGCGATGAAAGTGAGCCCTGGGTCGATCACCAAGACATAATCGGGGTGCATGAACTTCTCGTGGTTTAAAATGGGCTCGGAGTCGATGCGGTTATACGCCGTCATCGCCGCCCCCCTTTTTGCCGACCCATAGACCGCAAAACCTTGTACCTCTTTTCCTGTGGTGGTGAGCACATCGGCTAAGCCCTTTGCGCCCGTAACCGCGCCTTGCCCAGCGCGTGCGTGCCATCGAATTTCTAGCATCGTTCTCCTTCCTTAAAAATAGACAAAAAAGTCCGTATTGCGGGGGGATTATACAAGATTTTAAGTAAACCTACGCAAAATGAGGGAGATTTTAAGAATATCGTCCTCTTCAATTACCAAAGCCCGCTAAACAACCCCTTTAACTCATTTGTGCGCCGCTCTCGGCGTTTTGTAGCCAAATGAAGACCTCCACCACGCTTGCGTAAAGTTCGGGCGGGATGGGCGTATCTAGGTGCACATCTAAGAGCGAGTTCACTAAGGCTTCATTGCAAAACAAGGGGACATCAAAGGCTTTTGCTTTTTCCATGATCGCTTTGGCAATTTGGCCTACCCCGCTAGCCACCACTTTAGGCGCGCTATCCTGCCCGATGTTATAGGCTAGGGCTACGGCTTTTGGCATTCCCATTAATAGCCCATCACCAACGAGTCGCACACCGCCCATGAGAGCGGGTTTTGGCGTTTGTTAAGGTGTGCCACCGCACGCACGAGCATGTCGCTTTCAATGTTCACTCTGCGCCCGGGCTTGTAGCTATTAAAGAGGGTGTTTTTAAAGGTGTGGGGGATGATGACCAAAGAAAAGCTGTCGTTTTGCACGCCCGCCAAGGTCAAACTCACCCCGTCTATGGCAATCGAGCCTTTGGGGATACACAGCTCTAAAATAGCCGGGGAGGCTTTAATGGCGATGTCCACTTGACTTTCCCCCTTTCGCACACTCTTAACCACCCCCACCCCATCGATGTGTCCTTGCACGAAATGCCCATCAAAGCGATCCCCTGCCTTTAGGGCAAGCTCAACATGCACTCTTTGGCCGGCTTGGTAGTTTTCTAAAGCGATGTGCGCCTGTGTGTGTGCGCTCATCTGTGCACTAAAGCCCCCCTTGAAAAGAGCGATCGCTGTAAGGCATGCCCCATTGACAGCAATGCTGTCGCCTATTTTGGGCTTATGGGCGCTTTTTAGGCTCAAAACCCCATTGCTGAAACTAAGGATTTGCGTCACTTCGTGGATCAATCCGCTAAACATGTGTGCCTTTTTTATCGTTTTTTAGGGTATCAACCCCTTAATTATAGTACAATGGAGCTTTTTTAACTGTATAAGGAACTAGATGTTAGATCTTGTAGACACCCATTGCCACTTAGACCACGCCCACTACCTTGCTGATGTGTGTCAAGTCTTGGATAACGCCAAAGAAGTCGGGGTCAACACCGCCATTATCCCCGCCGCCAGCCCCAAAGACCTAGGGCGCGCCATCGCACTTTGTGAGAGCCACCCCAACCTTTACTTTGCTGTGGGCGTGCATCCTTTGGATTTACAAGACTTTCAGTTGGACTTCTTAAAAGCGCATATCCAGCATCCTAGATGCGTGGCTGTGGGCGAGTGCGGGCTAGATTACCACTACCAAAACGACCCCACCACCAAAACTAAACAACAAGAGATTTTTCAAGCCCAAATTGTTTTGGCTTTAGAGTTTAACAAGCCTCTAATCGTGCATATACGAGAAGCCAGCGTAGACGCACACGCCATTTTAAAGCAGTATCCCGAGCTTAGGGGCGTGTTGCACTGCTTTAATGGCGATGGCCTTTTGCTAGAACTAGCGGATAATTTTTACTATGGCATTGGGGGCGTGGCGACCTTTAAAAACGCCAAAAATTTAGTAGAAACCCTGCCCCAAATCCCCCTAAAGCGCTTGCTCTTAGAAACCGATGCGCCCTACCTTGCCCCCCACCCCTTTAGGGGACAGCGCAACGAGCCTAAGTACATCCCCTTAATTGCTGAAAAGTTAGCTCAGGTGCGCCAAATGGATGTGCAAGAGCTAGCCCACAGCACCACACACAACGCCCAAACTCTTTTTAATTTAAAGGTATATCCATGATTTTTAAATCCTTGTTACAACCCTTGAGTTTCGTTTGCCTGCTGAACCTGTCTTTGTATGCCGCCCCGCCCACGATCAACAGCACCAGCCTAAAGACTTTGAACGCCTTTGGCGTGGATGCCGACTTTCTAACAAATAGGGCCAACACCGATGCCTTAGGGAGCGTGCAACAAACCTTTGATAAATTGCTCCAACACTACGATGCTAATGGGGTTTTCATCCCCACCATCAAAAACATGCTCTTGCAAGCAAATGTCCCCATAGAGTTTTTATTTTTAGCAATGGCAGAGTCTAGATTTTCAGCAAGAGCCTACAGCGTGAAAAGGGCGGTGGGCATTTGGCAGTTCATGCCAAAAACCGCTAAAATGTTAGGCTTAAAGGTCAACACTCTAGTGGATGAGCGGCGCGACCCGATCAAAAGCACACAGGCGGCGATCACCTACTTTAAAATGCTCTACAAGCAAACCCACCAATGGTATTTGGTGGCGATGGCGTATAACTATGGGCTTAGGCGCGTGCTAGAGGCGATCCAAGTTGCGGGCACGGACAATATCAATGTCTTGCTCGATGAAGGTAAAAAATACCTACCCCTAGAAACCCGCCACTACATCCGCTCCATTTTGAGCCTAGCCATCGCCTTCAACAATTTAGACACAGAGGGCAACAAGGCGTATCTACTCAATAGGGGGCGCGCCAAACACTAGCTAGCGTGTCTGTTAAGGGGGGGACTTTATTGAGCCAAGTCGCCACGAGTGCGCATTTATCCCTAGCCAAACTTAGGGCTTATAACCACCAGTTTAGATATAACTTTTTGCCCACAGGTGCGCCTAGCATGGTCTATATCCCCTATGAAAACCTTGCCTACTTTAAGCAACACTATAAGCCCAAGAGCTACATTGTGCGCGTTCTTAGCCACAAGGTTAAGCCTAGAGAAACGCTTTATTCCATCGCCAAAAAGTTCCACAGCTCTGTCGCCCTTTTGAGGTATACAAATAACCTCAAAGGTTTTTACTTGAGCCGCAGACAAAGGCTTATCATCCCCGTTTTAGGCCACAAAACCCGCCGCTTTAAAGTGGCACAAAACGAGGTTAAATGAAATTGTGTTGTCAAGTTGTTTTAGTCAGCTTGGCGTTTATAGGGTGTGCCAAAAATGTGGAAGGACAACAAAGCTACGCTTTTTCTAACAAGCATGAAAGTTTGCGTGCCTATGAAGATGCTAGGGACTTTAATGGCACCATCCCGCCCAGAAAACACTTTTCTTTTTTCCACCGCCATAAGAATAAGCACCTAGAAAACAAAAGCTACGACACTCCCGTATCTAAAAGCAGTTTGACAGCGGGTATGATCGATTCAGCAGCGATGCAGCGCGCCACCATGCGCCCCTACAGAGTGGGTGGCAAGACCTACTACCCCACACAGGTAAAGGTCGGGCAGACTTTCGATGGCTATGCGAGTTGGTATGGCCCCAACTTCCACGCTAAAAAAACCAGTAGTGGTGAGATTTACAACATGTACGCCCACACTGCCGCTAATAAGATCTTGCCCATGAACACGATCGTTAAGGTGACCAACAAGGACAACAACAGAAGCACCATTGTGCGGATCAACGACAGAGGACCTTTTGTAAGAAATAGAATCATTGACCTCTCCAACGCTGCCGCACGCGATGTCGCTATGATCGGCAAGGGAGTAGCCCCCGTGCGCCTAGAGGTGATCGGCTTTGGAGGGGTGGTGGCGAAACAATACGCCCCCTCTTTAGAGCAAAATAAACAAGCTAGAGCCTTGCAGAAAGAATTTAAAGTGGGCGAGAGCCAAAAAAGTTACAGCGGGGGCAACTTCTCCTTGCAAGTGGGGGCGTTTTATAATCAACAAGGGGCCATGCACGCTAGAGACTCCTTGCAAGTGCACTTAAAAAACACAAATTACTCTAGCGTTATTGTAAATGGAATTAAAAACGACAGACCCATTTATCGGGTGTTTATCAGAGGCTTTAAAAGCCAAGAAGAAGCCAACGACTATGCACAATATCTAAAAAAGTCTAGTATTTTGGTGCGTGAATAGGTGCGTGCGAACCCCGTTTGGCTGTTTTTTATCGGCTTGGCGGTAGCAATGGGGGGGTTGATTTTGTTTTTCTTACGCCCCCAAAGACAAGCCCCCACCTTTAACGGAGATTTTGCCAAAATTGAATTGCGTGGCTTTAGTGCTTTTGAGGGCAATGCCACTAGCACGGATTTAAACATTAAGGGCAGTCATGCTTTACAATTTAGCGACCACGAAGTCCTTTACGACTTTGTTTTGAGTAAATTTGACAACGATAGCCAAGTTTTAGAACACGCTAGAGGGGAGGTTTTGGTGCGCCGTGGCGATTTATATTCTTTTCCTAAAGGGGTGCTTTACACGACCAGTAACCATGAAAGTTTTTGGAGTCAAAGAGGGGTTTATAACCACGCCAAACAGATCTTTCAAGGGGAGGGCAATTTTTTATTAAATGGACCTGAAGGGCATGTAAGCGGGCAAAACATCGCCTACAACCACAAAACCCAAGTCTTGCAAGCGCAGGGTATCCACGCCATCATCAATTTAGCAGAGGCTGAGCACCCCAAGGGACGACACACACAAAGGTTTAAGTTTTGAAAAAGCTCGGTTTCTCCCTTTTTATTTGTGGTTTGTTGTGGGCTGTGCCTTTAAAAGAAACTTTAGAGGTTACAGCGGATAAATTCCTAGCCAATGATCAAAAGAAAACCACGATCATTCAAGGCAATGTCCATATTAAAAAGGGCAAGGACACGCTGACGGCTAACAAGGTCATCATTTACACCAATAACAAGCGTAAACCCACTAAATACGAGGCGATCGGCGATGTGCATTTTCATTTGTTTACAGAGGATGGTAGAGAGGTTAAGGGGCACTCGGATCGCTTGATTTATGATGCGCTCAAGCAAGAGTATCGCTTGTTACAAAACGCTGTGGTGAACGAAGTGGGCAAGGTAAACTCTGTGAAAGGTGAAGAGATCATTTTAAGCAAAGAGCATGGTTATGCGGATGTGCTCGGGGGTAAGGACAAACCTGCGACCTTTATCTTTGACATGGAGGACATCCAAAAAGAGCAAAAAAAGCAAAAGGCAAAAAAGCATGCCAAACAACAATCTAAACCTTAAAGTGTTAGAAAGTCGCTTCATGTGCTCGGCAACAAATATGGCGCAAATCCCCCCCACTAGCTTGCCTGAAATGGCGTTTTTGGGGCGCAGCAATGTCGGCAAAAGCTCGTTTATCAACCAGCTTTTGGGGCGTAAAATCGCCAAAAGTTCGGCTACGCCCGGCAAAACCCAAATGGCAAATTTTTTCACCACCACTTGGCAATTAGGGGCTGAAAAAATCGCCTTTGGCTGCATTGATTTACCCGGTTTTGGGTATGCCAAAGTGTCTAAGAGTTTACAAGAGGAGTGGGGGGCGTTTTTATGCACCTTATTACAGCAACGCTCCAGTATCAAATTATTCTTACACTTAATAGATGCGCGCCATTTACACTTAAGCCAAGATGAAAACATGCAAGTGTTCTTGCAAAGTTTTGTCAAACCCGACCAAAGTATCCGTTGTGTTTACACAAAGTTTGACAAACTCACCAGCCATGCTAAACACGCCCTACTGCAAGAACACCCAAATGCTCTAGTGAGTGTGCTAAAGCCAAGCACCCTTAAGTCCAAATTTGGCTCTTTGAAACACTTGCAAATCACTTTGCTAAACGCATTGTTGGGGCGCATATGATCTCAAGATTAACTTACACCCACTGCGTCTTATATGTGTTGGGCTTTTATCTTTACAACAATTTACAGGTCCTTTACCCCATTTTGCCTCCTCTCCTTGGTCTCCTTTTTATGTTATACAAAAATAGGGGAGTGGTGCGCTCGCAAAACCGCTATATCCTCTCCATTTTTGCGTGTTTGCTGCTCTTTGAGGCGATCAACCAAGAGCCGCTTGGGGTATTGATTTTGCTCTTTATCCTCTACGAGAAGATCGTTTTACAATTCGTTTTAAGGGCGTTTGAAGAGCATATTTTATGGGAGGCCTTCCATATAGTGGCGATCTATGTGCTTTACACTTTACTGCTTGCCACCTTGCACGACACACCCCTAGTCCCTTGGGATCGGCTCCTAACTTATGGTGCGCTTGAGTTCATTTTGTGGAGAGTGTATGCAAGGTCTTAGATTCCGTTTCATCTTTGGCTTTTTGGCACTCGTGTGGGCGATTTTGCTCTTGCGCATTTTCATTTTAACGATCAAGACCAACGACTACTTTGAGCAGCTTGCCCTGCGCAACATGACTAAAAAAGAAATTTTAGTCCCCACAAGGGGGCTAATCATGGATCGTAACCACCAACTGCTCGCCATAAACGAGCTGGGCTTTAGCATTTCACTTGCCCCCGCTCTTAAAAAAGACCAGTTGCAACAAGAATTAGAGTTTTTACAGCACCACTTCCCCACTCTAGATACTCAAACCGCCGCCCAAAACTACCATAGACAGAACTCCGTCTACAACCACAACGCCATACAGATTTTAGAGTTCATCCCCTACGCCCAAATGCAGACCTTGTATCCTCAATTGATCCTCGATCCCAAAATCACTATAACCCCTGCCAACAAACGCCACTATCCGGGCAACGCCCTAGCCTCCCATGTTTTGGGCTACTTAGGTGCAGCGGATACTAAGGATATGCAAAGTGATCCCAAGAGCCAATACACCCACACCATTGGTAAAACTGGTTTAGAAAAAGAGTATAACGACCTTTTACAAGGGGAAATAGGCTATAAACTCGTGAGCGTGAACGCTTTAAACCAAGAATTAAAAGTCTTAGAAGAAAAACAACCCAAAACTAACAATGACTTGGTGTTGACCTTAGACAAACGCTTACAAGAAAAAGCCGATGCGCTGTTTGTGGATAAAGTGGGAGCGGTGGTGGTGATGGATATACACACAGGAGCGATCTTAGCTGCGGGTAGCTACCCAGAGTATGACTTAAATGACTTCATCGGCGGGATCAGCGTAGCAAATTGGAAAAAACTCCAAGAGAATATTTACAATCCCCTATTAAACCGCCTCATCAATGGGCTTTACCCCCCCGGCTCTGTAGTGAAAATGGGTTCGGCTTTGAGCTTTTTAGAATATCTACCCATCACAGAGCGAACAGAAGTCTATGCTCCCGGTTACATTGAAGTGGGCAAGCGCAAATTTAGAGATTGGAAAGCCGGTGGGCATGGCAAGACAAATTTATACAAGGCGATCAAAGAATCCGTAGATGTCTACTTTTACAAATTCGCCCAAGACATTTCGATCGACAATTTAGCCAAGACTTTTCGCCAAATGGGCTTTGGACAAAAAACAGGTGTGGATTTGCCCAACGAGTTTATCGGGATTTTGCCCGATCCTGGTTGGAAGATGAAACGCTTTGGTGGCATTTGGAACACTGGCGATACGCTCATCACTTCTATCGGGCAAGGTTCGTTTTTAACCACGCCTATGCAAGTGGCAAACTACACGGCTTTGATTGCCTCGGGCAAACTCCCCACCCCCCATTTTGCGCTCAAGGGTAATTTTAAAGCCAAAGATGTCTTGGATAACTTCCAAAAATCCAAACTCCCCGTTCTAAGGCAAGGTATGTATGAGGCGTGCAGCACACAGGGGGGCACGGGCTATTACAGCACAAGGGGGGTTAAAGTCGCCCTGGCGTGCAAAACGGGCACGGCGCAGGTTGTGGGCATCGACCAAGACACCATCAAGCGTGTGAAAGAAGACCAAATGGAGTACTTCCACCGCTCGCATGCGTGGATGACCGCCTTTTTGCCTTTTAAAAACCCTAAATATGTCATCACTGTTTTAGTGGAACACGGCGAGGGAGGCAGCAAGAACGGCCCGATTGTTAGGGCAATGGCAAATGCTCTTGTGGACTTGGGCTACATTAAGCCCTAGTTTGTTAATCAAAACATGCTAGATTAGGGCATTTATTTCTAAGGACTTTTAGATGCCCTTATATGACCTACTCAAACAAGTGAGCGTTGTAGATAATCGGGGGGAACTCTACCTCTATAATTGGTTTAATGATATCGGCGTTGCTATTGAAGAAAGGTACATCGCTGAATTAACCCAGCACCAAATCGCCTTTACAAACGACTTTCCCACTAGGCACCTCGGGTTTTTAACCCAAAATAACTTTTTTGCCCCTACCCACAAAGGGGACTTTTACGAACAAGAGTTTGACAAGCAAATCAAAAGAGAAGGGCAAGAATTGCATTTAATCTTGCTCCCCGCCGGGGATGCGTGCAACTTCCGCTGTGTCTATTGCTATGAAAACCATTTAGACACCGCCCGTTTTAAACAGCTGAACAGCGATAAAATCTTTGCCCTTTTAGAAAGCAATCAAGACAAACGCATCCGCATCGAATACTTCGGGGGCGAACCGCTTTTAAACCTCAAGTGGATTTTAGCGTTTCAAGAGAGAATCGCCCACATCCCACACAGCGCATCCATGACCACCAATGGCTACCTTTTAAGTAAAGACAATATGCAAGCCTTGGTGCAGCGCAATGTCAAGGCCTTTCAAATCACTTTAGACGGGCTCAAAGAGCAGCATGACAAAATGCGCCCTAAATGCGGCGGGGGCGGCAGTTACGATCAGATCATGGCAAACATCCACGCCATCCACACGCTTAAAGAAAACTTTAAAATCATGCTGAGGTGTAACTTTAACCAGCACAGCTCCAGCCCAGAGCAAAGAGTGCAATTTTTTAAAAACCTTGCATTTTTAAAGGGGGATTTGCGCTTTGCCCTGCTCTTTAGACCCATCGGTTTATACTCCGAGGGCAACAACACCACCACACCCGAGCGCAGACAAGCGTGCCACAGCGGTGCACCCAACATGCAAGGCATTTGGGAGAGCGAGGCGCAAGAGCAGGGCTTTTTATTGGGGGATTTAGGCATGCTCACCCAAATTGCCGGCTCGGTGTGTTACGCGTCTAAATCCTCAAACCTCACCATCAACCCCAATTTAGAAGTCTTGAAATGCACCATTGCGCTCAACCAAGAGCACAATAAATTCGGGGATTTGCAAAAGGGCTTGAGGCTTGAGGCGCATAAACTAGAGGCGTGGAAGGAGTATATCCGCTTTGACCCTGCTTGTAAGGATTGTTTCTTTTTCTTCCAGTGCATGGGGCGCGCTTGTGTGCTGAAAAACTACCTCAGCAAGTCTAAGAAATGCCCTGTTATGCCCAAAAACGTCCCCTTTTTAGTGGCAAAAATCCGCAAACAAAAGGAAATCTTAAGAAAGGCGGTGAGCGATGGAAAAAACCTTTGAGTTTAAAACCCGTGATTTAGAGATCAAATTTGGGTTAAAAATGGAAATTGAAGTGTTGGCAACAGAGCAAAAAGAGCCTTACGCCGTCTTTAACGAGGCAAGTGAGGCGGATTTGCTCATTGAGCATAGCGAGCACAGCCTTTATATCAGCACTCCAGATCAAGGTTTAGATGCGGATTTAGCAGAGGACATTAAGGGGATACACAGCATAGGCGATGCCTTTGCCCTGCTCATTAAAAAGGGCTTGCAACAAAAGAGCAATAAATTTAGCGGACAGGCTAAAATTTATCTACCCGCCGACCACTTAGCCCTATACTTGTCTGCCAACAACGCCAAAGTGGCGGTGGATGCGCCCATGCAGGATTTAGAGCTCAAGCTCAACAATGGCAGTGTCAGCGTGAAAGGCGCATTAAAAAACTTGAAGGCAAAAATGAACTCAGGGGATTTGTTTTTATATAAACCCATAGACACTTGCCAAGTTAAGGGCAACAACGCCACGCTTGAAATCGGGGCTAGGGTGCGGGCTTTAGACATTAAAATTAATAATGGCAATGTCCAACTCAATGCCCCCAAAGAGAGCCTAGAAACCTGCCAAATCAAGGGCAACAACACCCACTTAGATTTACAAACCCTCATTGAGGATTTGGATTTGAGCCTCAACAATGGGAGCGCAAAACTTTATGCCCACGGACATGTCAAGTCGTGGAATGTCCAAGCCAATGGGGCAAACATCACCCTTAAAAAGAATGGGGTCAGTGTATCTTTGGAGGGCTCTAGGGGCTCTATCGGTGCGGGCAGAGTGCGCCTAAAAACAAGCGGTTTTGTCAATGTTGTGGATTGATTAATCTTAGGAAAGGAGAAAATGTGAAAGTTGATGAAAGCGTTAGTGATATTTGGCTTGTGATGGATGATTGGTTTTGCCCAGACATCGCTTGCGATTAGTCCATACAAATTCAGAGAAAGGAGAAAATATGCAAATCGATCCAAGTATTACAAGTCTTTTGGTAGAGTCCAGTAGTGGCAATATTGGATGTGGATGTGATGTTAAAATACCTCGCCCCAACTTCCCATGCCGCTAAGTGCTTAAGTTGGTGGGCTAACCCCGCTCCAACCCACTTAAAGACACTCTAAAATCTCTCTCAAGTCTAGGGTTTGTGCCACCACGCTGGCGGCCTTTTTAGTGATCTCTTTGGCGTTGAACGCCACACTCACATCCGCCAGTTTAAACATGCCAATGTCATTGGCCCCATCGCCCACGGCTAAAGTGTGTTCGGGCTTTAGCAAGCTTTGCAAGCTGGCTAAAATCTCTGCCTTAGAATCTCCCCGCATTAAAGGGCCGCTCACTTGCCCCGTTAAGACCCCTCCATTCACATGCAAAGTGTTGCTAAAATCCGCATCTAAGCCTAGCTTTTCTTTAAAATGCCCCGTGGCCCACTTAAAGCCCCCACTTAGGCACACGACCTTATAGCCCAAGCTATGCAAGCCCTGCACCACTTCAAGCGCCCCCGAGTGCAGGGGCAAGTTTTGGCAAATCTCTTGGGCTTTGTGAGCGTCCATGCCCTTTAGTAAATTTGCGCGCTTAAGTAGGCTTGTATAAAAGTCCTCCTTGCCCGCCATCGCTAGATCTGTGGCGTTTGTAACCTCTTGCCCCACGCCATAAGCCTTTGCTAATTCTTCAATCGTTTCGGCATTGACTAAAGTCGAATCAAAATCAAAAACGGCTAATTTCATGTTGCTCCTTATAGGGGTATTCTAGCGCAAAAGTTTATTCAGGGTTAATACTTTTTTGCTAGAATGAGGAGTTTAACTAATTCATAATTCGTAGAGTTTAATGGTTGAACCGCGCCCGCTACTTTATAGGGGGGTAACTCCCCATTCTCCCCTTCCATCCCACAGATTTAACCCCACGGCAAGGAGTCTTCATGTCATTTTTTAGCCATAAAAAACAGAACAACACAGCTACTCAGGAATTCATCGCTGGGCTTGAGAGACGCAACCACGAATTGGATGCCATTTACAACGCTATAGACCGCTCAATGGCAATCATTGAATTTGACACAGATTGTAAGGTCATTACAGCCAATGAGAATTTTTTAAAGCTCATGGGTTACACTTTGGAGGAGATCAAGGGCAAGCACCATTCTATGTTTTGCGACCAAAAATTGGTGTCTTCACCTCTATATAAACAAGGTTGGGATCAATTAAGAAGCGGCCAGTTCAAACAGGGGAAGTTTAAGCGCATCGCCAAAGGGGGTAAAGAATTATATTTGGAAGCCACTTATAATCCCGTGTTAGACAATCAAGGTAAAGTGGTTAAGATCGTTAAAATCGCCACAGACATCACCCAGCGCATTTTAGAATTTAATGATTTGCGCGCCGTCCACAATGCCGCCCTGGCTTCTATGGCTTTGATTGAGTTTGATACAGAAGGTAGGGTGATCACAGCCAATAAAAACTTCTTAAAAGTTGTGGGTTATAGTTTAGACGAGATTGAAGGTAAGCACCATTCTATTTTCTGCGATCCCGAGTTTGTCAAAACCCCACAATACACCGAGTTTTGGCAACACTTAAAATCGGGGGAGTTTAAACAAGGAACATTTAAGCGCGTTACAAAAACGGGCAAGGCAGTTTATTTGGAGGCCAGCTACAATCCCGTTTTTGATAGTGAGGGTAAGATATATAAATTCATTGAAATTTGCCTTGGACATAACGGACAAGGAAGAAAAGATTTTAATGACTTTGAGTTTGATTAAGGAAAACCAACAGCTCACCAGCGATGGCAACGACATGATCAAAAAGACCGCAGACAATATCCAAAATGTCGCCAGCACCATGAAAAATAATGTGCAACTAGTAGATACCCTAAGTGCACAATCCAACTCCATTTCAAGCATCACCCAAACCATTAAAGACATTGCCGATCAGATCAACCTATTAGCCCTCAATGCCGCTATTGAAGCTGCGCGGGCGGGTGAGCATGGGCGAGGTTTTGCGGTGGTGGCTGATGAAGTGAGAAAGCTTGCCGAACGCACCGGCAAATCTGTTACAGAGATTGCAGCGATCATCAGCTCGATTAAAGAGATCACCGCCCAAGTTGTGGTCAACATCAACACGGGTACGGAAGAAGCAGAAAAAACCGCTGAACTCTCCTATGAAACCCGAGATTTGATAGAAAAAATTAAAGCCGCTAGCGACCGCGTGGCGCAGGGCATGGGGGTTTCTAGTGCCATCAGTGTTAAATAAACAAGTTCAAAGGATAACAAAGGATAAAGGATAAATTCTATTTTAATGATCGTTACCTTTTGAAAGTACCTCCGTCTGCATTTAGTTTTGGATGTGTCTGTGGAGATGATTGCAAAATAGCCTTATAACTTTATGAAGCAACGGAACAAAAATAATGGACCAAGTTTTAAAGTAAAAGCAAGGTCTTTAGGTATCAGAGTTTCAGGTCACCCAAATTTTATGGTTTTCAAATGTGTTTTAAGATTTGGATAAATGGTATAACCCCTCATTTCTACTAATGCATCCCTAGACTTGAAGTATTCGCCGTATTTCTTAATTGACTCTTTCAAATTGCTAGTGTGGAGCAGTGCAAATGATTATCTTTGCTGTTCTCTTAGCTGTCCGCAGGCGGCGCTAATATCTAGCCCCTTAGAGATACGCAGGGTGCATAAAAGCCCCTTTTGGTTTAAAAAGTCCGCAAATTGTGCGACCTTATCCAAGTCGGGGCGTTCAAACTTCAAGCTCGGGTTAGGGTTGTAGGGGATTAAATTCACCTTGGCTTTAAGCCCGTTTAAAAGCTTTAGCAACGCCTTAGCATGTTCGAGCCCATCGTTGCAGTCTTTAATCACCAAGTATTCAAACATGACCCTTTTTCTTGTATCCACGGGGAAGCGTTTAATGGCTTGGATGAGGGCTTCTAGGTTATAGGTTTTGTTGATGGGCATGAGCTTTGAGCGTAGGGTGTCGTTCACGGCGTGTAAGGATATAGCCAGCTGCACGCCTAAATTTAAAGCTCCCAAAGCGTCTATCACAGGCACGACCCCACTTGTGGAAATGGTGATCCGCCTTGTGGAAATATTTAAGCCATGCGGGTCGCTTAAAATCCCAATCGCCTTCACCACTTCCTTAAAATTATGCAAAGGCTCGCCCATGCCCATGAAGACTAAATTAACCCCCTTTGTGGGCTCTAAATTGTGCTCCCTTTTTAAGGTTACCACCTGCTCCACAATCTCGCCCGCATTTAAATCCCTCACAAAACCCCCCCTAGCCGTGGCGCAAAACACACACCCCACCTTACACCCGATTTGCGAGCTTAAACAAAAAGTCAGTTTCTCTTGTGCCAAAATCTGCCCTTCTGTATCTAGTTGTGCGGGCTTCATCACCATAAACACACTTTCAAAGCTATGGCTATCGGGGGTTAAGAATAAATACTTTTCGCTTTTATCCTTGCTGCACTCTTTAGCCCCTACACTTAGAGTTTGCACGCAAAAATCCTTTTCCAAACACGCCAGAAAAGCTTTAGATAAGTTATGCATTTGCTTAAAATCCGTGGCGTAGCGTTGGTAGAGCCAGCTAAAAACCTGCTTGGCGACGAAGGGCTTAAAACCACAAGACAGCGCATGATCTTGCAGTTCTTTTAAAGAAAGATTATAAACAGAGAGCACTAAAAGCCTTTTTCTCTATTCTTAACAGTCCACAGCTTAAACAAGCTTAAAAGACTGTGCTATAATGGGGGTTTTTGGAGGTTCTTATGGGCTTAAAAGCGGACACTTGGATTCAAGAGATGAGCGAACAACACGCCATGATCGCCCCTTTTTGCAAACAACAAATCAGCAAGGGCACAATCAGCTATGGCTTAAGCAGTTATGGTTACGACATTAGAGTCGGCACGGAGTTTAAGCTGTTTAAATCCATGGACACGGGCGTGGTTGATCCTAAAAACTTTAACCCTGCCCTAGTTGAAACCATTTACACGCAAGATTTTATCACAATCCCCCCAAATGCCTTTGCCCTAGCACACAGCATTGAATACATTAAAATGCCTAAAGATGTGCTTGCCATTTGTCTTGGCAAAAGCACCTACGCGCGCTGCGGGATCATCGTCAATGTTACCCCCTTTGAGCCCGAATTTGAGGGGCACATCACCATTGAGATTTCTAACACGACTTCTTTGCCGGCTAAAGTCTATGCTAACGAGGGCATCGCCCAAGTGGTGTTTTTGCAAGGCGATAGCGTCTGCGCCACCAGCTACAAGGACAAACAAGGCAAATACCAAGGACAGCAAGGCATCACCTTGCCAAAGGTGCCTTAGGACTATGTGGGCGCAATATTTTCTTAGAAAATCTCTTAAAGGTTTTGGATTAAAAATAGCCAGATTTAAGGATATTTCTTGGCTTTTTGGGTATTAAATACACAAAAAAGCGTATTATTTGCAAAAAAAGCCCCTCTAGCTTGACAAAACGGTACATTTATAGTAGAATTGCGCCCGTGTTTTAAGCACCTAGCAAATAGACTAGAAAGCCTAAACACCGAAAAATCGATAGTCTTCTTAGCTGTTGGAGAAGGCGACCTTTGCTGTTGTTGTTGTTTTGTTGCTTTGCTCTTCCTTCAAAATTTGGAAACGCCCTAGGTTAATCTCAAGTGGTTAATCTAAAGTTAACCGCTTTGGAGTTGCTAACATCACGCAAGGCTAAAAATGCCAAGCGTGCGAGATGAAAAACAAAAGATTACGCTCGAAAGGGCTTTTGGGTTCGGGGTTTAAAAACACCTTCATCCCCACCTCTACATCCACAATGTGCCAAGTTACAATGGTGCGGAACTGCACCCCGAAAGTCCCCATTGCCCGAAAATACGCCGGCTTGAACGAAAAATCCTTAAACGAGTTCCAAGTGTTTTCAATCAGATCCGAAACCTTTTGGTTAATCACCCACGAGTTTACCCCAAGTTGCAAGCCAAAAAAGAGAGTCCACGAGTTGATGGGGTTTTGGTTGTAAGACACCATCAACTCCCCGCCCACGCCATAGGTGAATAAATTCGCTTGTTTAGAAGTTTGCCCGAGTAAAATATTGCCGTAATCCAAGAAGATATAATAACGGCTGTAAAGCCACGAGTTTTTGGGGTTGATCTCATAACCCCAGGTAATGGAAGCCCCCTGCAAGGGCTTATTGGCGTTTAAAGGCTTAAGATAAACCATGCCAATTTCATAGGCAGAAGACATGTAGCTTAAGTTCTTGGATTTAAGCGGAGTCATTGCCATGAAAAGGACACAAGCGAGGGTGCGCTTCTTATGGATGCTAAAATATTTGAAAATCCGACATGGCATGCCACATACTAGCATTTTAAAGCCAAAAAACGGGCATGTGTGTTGCATATAAGCGTTGTCTAAGTTGTTTAAGATTAAAATTCCCGTTTATTCTTGTGGGTAATCCACGCTTAAATCTTTGATACAGAAGGACGGCCATGTTAGAAGGTGAAGCTAGGGGCGCGCTTAGCAAATCCGCCAAAAAAGCGTTGCGCAAAGAAGGGGTTTTGATGGCGAATTTATACGCTAGAGGCATGGAGAACATCCACGCCACTTTTAAAACCAACGAGTTTATCCGCTTTGTCAAACACAAACCCAACCTAGACTTTATGGTGAAAATCGGGCAAACAAGCTACAATGTTGTGGTGCAGGCCTACCAAAAAGACCCCGTCACCAACGCCTTAATCCATGTGGATTTGTTGGTGCTCCAAAAGGGCTTGAAGTCTAAATTCTTAATCCCCGTCAAAACCACAGGCACCCCCGTGGGCTTAAAAAACAAGGGCATTTTAATGCTCTCCAAAGCCCGCGTGCAAGTGGAGTGCGTGCCTGAGAATTTGCCCACCCATTTCGAGCTGGATGTGTCCGCCCTAGATGTGGGGGATGCGATTTTGATCAGGGATTTACAAGTCCCCGCCCATGTTAGGGTACTGGAAAACCCAAATAACGCCGTTGTTGGGGTCATTAAGGCGAAGTAATGCTCGTGGTGGGGCTAGGCAATCCCACACCCACCTACGCCCACACCCGCCACAATGTGGGCTTTGATATTTTAGACTTGCTGGCGCAAAGCCTCAATATAAGCTTCAAACACTCCAAACTTTATCAAGGCGACTACGCCAAAGTAGGCACAGCCTACCTACTCAAACCCACCACCTACATGAACAACTCCGGGCAAGCTGTGCAAGCCTTTTTAGCAAGGCACTCTGTAGAGTCCATTTTGGTAGCGCATGACGACTTAGATTTGCCTTTGGGGGCGGTGCGCTTTAAAGCCAAGGGGAGCAGTGGAGGGCATAATGGGCTCAAGTCCATCATGGCGCATTGCACCCACCCTTTTTATAAAATGAAAATCGGGATCGGGCGGGGCAAGGGTGGAGTCATCAGCCATGTGCTTGAGCGTTTCAACCAAGAAGAGCAGTTTCTATTAAACGAAATTTTAGAACACGCCAAAGAAGCCCTGCTCTTTTACCTAGAAAAGGGCGATTTTTACGCCCTGCAAAACCAATTCACCCGCAGAGCCTAGCCCATGCGCTTGTGGGTGTTTGTCGGCTCTTACTACCTCAAATATTTTTGCATCATTCTATGCGCCCTTGAGTTCTTTTTTATCGGCATTGACAGCCTGCAATACGCCGAGAAATTCCCCACTGCCGCTAACTTGCTCTTGCTCTTTTTTGTCTATGACGGACTTTACGCGCTCAATTACACCCTGCCCCTCTCCCTGCTCTTAGCCCTTGTGCTCTTTTACACCGCCTTCATCCACTCCAACCAATACACCGCCCTGCTCTCCATCGGCTACTCTATCAAGCAAATCCTAAGACCCATGCTTGCCATCAACGCCCTCTTCATCGTCATTTTCGTGGGATTGAGTGCCACGCCCTTTGTCTATATGCAAGAAAAAGCCGAAGCCATCATTTATAAAGACAATGCGGGCAACATCTCCCAAAATCTCTTGGTGAAATACAACAACGACTATGTCTATTTTGGTAAAATCAACCCCCTGCTGCAAAGCGCGAGCAATGTGAAAATTTTCACATTGCAGAACAAGCAACTCAAAACCTTTGCCCAAGCCCCGAGTGCCAACTTTGAAGGCAAGTTTTGGGTGTTGCACGGCGTGCGCTTTTTAACTTTGCCCACCCCCTTTGTGCTCGGGCCCAAGGGGCTTAAGGTACAAAAACTGCCTGTGCTAAAGACGCTTAAGGGCTTTCGTCCCAAAGTGCTCGACACGATTTATCAAAACAAGCCCGCCGTGTCCATCACGGACGCACTGCGCTCCTTGCATGTGCTCTATCGCCAAAAGGCGGATACCAAGAAAATACGGGGCTTCTTGTATGTGTCGATCCTACTGCCCTTTTTTGTGCCCCTCACGGCGATCCTCATCGCCTACCACACGCCCAAACTCGCCCGCTATGAAAACCTCGCCCTGCTGAGTTTAAAATTCATTTTGCTCTCGCTGGTGCTGTGGGGGCTATTCTTTGCTATGGGCAAGTTTAGCATTTCGGGGGTGTTCTTGCCTGAAGTGGGGGTGTTAGGGCCTTTTTTAACCCTAGCGGTGATTGCTCTGCGCTACTACAAACGCTTGGACGCTAAGCTTTAAAGCCCTGCACAAAGTCTTTTAACTTGGCGTGCATTTGGGGGGGGTTGTTTAAATTCTGCTCTAGGATTTTCACCACCGCCGAGCCGCAAATGACCCCATTTGCCCCCATGTCTTGGGCTTCTTTGGCGTGGGCGGGCTTAGAAATGCCAAAGCCTAGCAAACAAGGCACATTTTTAACGCTCTTAAGCTGAGAGATCACGCCCTTAGCGTTTGTGCCCAAACTCTCGCTTGCCCCCGTAACGCCCGCGCGTGCCAACACATAGACATAGGCGTTGGTAAGATTGGCGATTTGCTCTAAATCCTTATGGCTTGTGTGCGGGGCGGCGATGAAAATGGGGGCAATGTTATGCGCCCTCGCGCTTGTTACAAAAGGCGCGCTCTCTACTAAGGGTAAATCGGCGACCAAGACACTAGCTACCCCGCAATCTGCGCATTTGGGGTAAAAACTCTCTATGCCATAGCGGTGGATTAAGTTCGCATACAGCAAGAGCCCGATGGGCGTTTGTGGGCTGTAGGCGTGTATTTGCGCCAAGAGCTCAAAGTTTTTTTGCATGCACGCCCCAGCCTTTAAAGCGCGCAAGTGGCTTGCTTGTATCGCCACGCCATCGGCCATAGGATCGCTAAAGGCAAAGCCTAGCTCTAAAGCGTCTGCCCCTGCGTCTATGAGCGTTTTAACGATGTTTAAACTCTCTTCATGGGAAGGATCGCCCAGCACCACAAAAGGAACAAAAACCCCATTTTTTTGAAACACGCTTAAATAGTCCATGGGGTCTAGATCGGCAAGGGGCGTAAATTTATAAGATTTTTGGGTTAAAATAAGGGCATGTTTTGGTTGTTTTTAGTGTTTTTGGTGTTGTTTAGCGGGTGCGAAGAGAGGCTAGATACAGCTTACATGCCCAATTACATTGAAGAAAAGCGCACGCAGGCGACCAGAAAGGGCGAAATCATTAAAGACCTGCGCCCCGTGGCAAGCGTCTTCATCACGCATTTAAACGACGTGGACCCTGTAACATACCACCAACGAGAGTTTTTCTTTGTGGAGCTGTTTGCCCAAGATAAGAGCGTGTATGAAAACGGGGGCATTAGCTATGTATTGCATGGCTCTAACAAAAAAGAATACACGCCCATGTGGGTGCGCCCCATTGACAAGGACGAATACGACAAAATCCTCTACACCACGAACAAATACGCAAGGGGCTATTTACTCGCTTTTAAAAAGCTCGATTACATCTCAGAGCAGGACGCTAAAATGGACATGGAGATAGACGGGCTTGGCGAAATGCACTTTAATTTTGCCACCCAAGTGCCTTTGCCTAAGTTTTAAAAAGAAATTTTGCTATAATGCCACTTTACCCCCGATTTAAATCACCCAAGGATGTTTATGGAGAAAATACTAGACATAGTCGAGCTGATTGCCTATGAAAAGGGCTTAAGCTTAGACACAATTAAAGATGTCGTCAAAAACAGCATTTTAAAAGTCGCCAAAGAGTGCTTGGACGCACAGGCGCATTTTGTCATTGACGACTCTAACAAGGATTTAACGCTCTTGCATGTGGTGCAGGTGTGCGCCGATGATGACCCGAGGCTAGAGACCGATCCTAAAAACACGCTTGCCCTAAGCCAAGCGCACAAGAGCGACCCGACTTTAAAGCCTGATGATTTGTTGCACTATGAAATCAGTCTAAAAGACATGAAGAGGGGAGCAGTCAATGCCCTATTTAAAGACCTAGAGTTCAACATACAAAAGAGCCTAGAAGACCAATACTTCCAAAAATACAAGGCGATGCTCAACACCATTGTAAGCGGGGTCGTGCTGGATGTGGATAGCGAGCAAAACACCTACATAGAGATAGACGGCTTACAGGCGATTTTGGCCCTGAAAAACCGCATTAAGGGGGAGAGTTTTAAGGTGGGCGATAGTGTGCGGGCGGTGTTAAAACATGTGCGCTTTAGTAAACAGGGCTTGATCTTAGAGCTTTCGCGCACCACGCCCAAATTCTTAGAAGCCTTGCTGCACCTAGAAGTGCCTGAGATCGCCGATGAAGAGATAGAGATCATGGGGATTGCGCGTATTCCCGGGGATCGGGCAAAGCTTGCCCTACGCTCCCACAACAACCAAATAGACCCAATCGGTGCGACCGTGGGGGTGAAGGGGGTGAGGATCAACGCCATCAGCAAGGAACTTTGCAACGAGAGTATTGACTGCGTGCATTACAATGAAATCCCAGAAATGTATATCGCCAATGCCCTCTCTCCTGCCCAAATCATTAAGATCAAACTGAGTGAAACCGAAGAGGGCAAGAAAAACGCTCAAGTTACCCTCTATGGCGATCAAAAGAGCAAGGCGATTGGGCGCAATGGGGTGAATGTGCGCTTGGCATGCATGCTCACAGGTTTTGATATAGATTTTGAAGTGCTTGAGCCCAAAGAGAACGCGCCTAGAGTACCCGAAAAAGTGGGCCTTAGCATGCTTGAATCGCTCTTTAGTAAAAAACCCACCTCCGAAACCCCCAACAACTAACCCCCTTACCAACTACAGCCAAAGAGAGGTGAATAAAAACCCAAAGCCCACCGAAAAGGCGATGGCTAAGGTCCCGGGGATCAAAAAGGGATGGTTGAACACGTATTTGCCAATTTGCGTGCTGTCCGTGTCGTCCATTTGCACCGCCCCTAGTAAAGTCGGGTAAGTGGGCAGCACAAAGAGGGCTGAGGTGGCAGCAAACGAGGCGATGATGGTCGCCACGCCGTGCGGGTGAGCGGGGGTGAGCCCCATGGCTAAAATCACGCTGGGGATGAGTGCCTTTGTGGTTGCCGCCTGCGAGTATAAGAGCATGCTAGTGAAAAACAGCCCCACCGCAAGCAAGAAGGGGTAATGCGTGATCCACGCCGCGGCGTGGGTTTTGATCGGCTCAATGTAGGCTTTCACAAAGGTATCGCCCAGCCACGCCACGCCCAGCACGCACACACAAGCACTAAGCCCCGCTTTAAAGGTGCTTGTTTGCACCAAGTTATTGCATTTGATCTTACAAAAAAAGACAATACATGCCGCGATGGTGAGCATGAACGCCATGATCGCGCCATTGCGGGGCAAATGCACGGGCGCGATCCAGCCCACATTTTTAGAAATTGCCGTGGCGTAAAGCACCACCGCCACAATCCCCGCCACAAAAATCCACACCGACAAGCGCGCGCCCTTGGGCAGCTCTTTATTTTCTGTAGAGCGCATGGCCACCGCCCCCTCTAAGTGGCTGGGGAAAAATGCGCTCACAAGAAACGCTGTAAGCGCACAGCCAAGAAAGCTTGAGGGGATGATAAGGCTAAGTAAAAGCGGATAAGACACGCCCAAGGGCTCTACAAAGGCACTCATGGTGATCACCGCTGCGGATACGGGGCTAGCCGTGATCGCCACTTGGCTAGCCACCACCGCCAAGGATAAGGGGCGGCAGGGGCGGATTTTCTGCCCCTTTGCCACCTCCACGATCACAGGCAGTACGGAAAAGGAGGTGTGTCCCGTACCTGCTAGAAGCGTGAGGGCGTAGGTTACAAAGGGGGCTAGGTAGTTGATATATTTAGGATTTGCCCGTAAAATCTTCTCCGCCACCAAGACCAAGTAATCTAGCCCTCCGGCTAATTGCATGCACGAAATTGCTCCAATCACGGACATGATGATCAAAATCACATCCCAAGGGATCGCCCCCGCGTCCATGCCAAGCCCTAAAGTAAGCACCACCACGCCAAGCCCCCCCGCAAAGCCAATCCCCATCCCCCCCAGCCGCACGCCCAAAAACAAGGCCGCGAGCAGCACCACAAATTGCAACACAAAAAGACCCATTCGCACTCCTTAAAAACTCCCACAATACCCAAAGAACTTTGTATTTTTCTTAGCTAAGCTTTGCTAAATTTGCTAAAGTAGGTAAAACTTCAAGGACAGCCATGCCAAACACCCTAAGCCTAGAGGATTTACAAACCCTAAGCACCCATCTAAAACGCCCGCCCAGCGCACTCGAACATGCCTTAGTGGCAACCCTTTGGAGTGAACATTGCAGCTACCGCTCCAGCAAAGCCCATTTAAAAGCCTTTGGAGCGGATTTAGAGAACAGCGGGGGGGTGGTGGATTTAGGGGGCGGACTAGGCGCTGCCTTTAAAATCGAATCGCACAACCACCCGAGTTTTTTAAACCCCTATGCGGGCGCAGCCACGGGGCTAGGCGGCGTGCAGCGCGACCTATTGAGTGTGGGCGCAAGGCCTCTAGCCTGTTTTGCCCTGCTGCGCTCCTCTCAAAGCACCCCCCACCACCAAGAAGCCCTAGCGGGCTTTAACGACTACGCCAAGCATACCCGCACGCAAAATTTAGGCTGTGAGAGCGGTTTTAGCGATGGTTTTACACACAATGTGCTCGTCAATGCCTTTTGTGTGGGGCTTGTGGTGCAACAAGTGGGGGCAAGTGCAAGAGCGGGGGGGGTGTTTGTGCTGCTTGGGCGCGCAGCTGAGGGTGTGGGCGTGGATGGGGCGTGCATGAGCAGTGTTGTCCTTCAAAAAGAGCAGCACACAAGCGTGCCTAGTGGCGACCCACACCTACAAGCTAAGCTCATAGACGCTTGCCTTGAAATTTACAGCCAAATAGGTGTGCTCGGGGCGCAGGATTTAGGGGCAGGGGGGCTTGGCGTGGCGTGCGTGGAAATGGCAGCGCGTGGGTGTGTGGGGGCGATTTTAGAGCTAGAGAAAGCCCCTAGCGTGCAAGATTTAGACCCGCTGGAGATTTTACTCAACGAAACCCAAGAGCGCATGCTCTTATGTCTAGAGCCACAAAAACTAGAGCAAGCCTTGCAAGTGGCACAAAAGCACGGCTTAGAAGCTAGAGCGGTGGGTGTGGCCACTAAAGAGCCCACTTTTAAAGCTCTTTATAAAGCGCAAGAATTAGCGAATTTGCCCTTACCCTTAAAAGCCCCACACACAGACCTAAGCCCCAAGCAAGAGAGTTTAAGCCCCTTGCCCCTTGAGCTAAATGCCTTGCCCCCGGCTAAAATTTGGTTGCCCCAAATTCAAAAACACCTTTGCATTAGTCTAGCTAGCTCTAGCCCTAAAGCCTTGCAAGAGCCCAAAGAGGACAGCAAGGCTACATGCTTTAGGGCATACCAAGAGCTTAAAAATATGGGCGCAAAGGTGCTAGGCTTTAGCGATGGCATTAACTTGGGAGCGATGGATGGGCATGGGGCGTGGGTGCTGCAACAAATGTGCTTAGGGCTCAAAGAAGCACGCTATGCGCTTGGCGTGCCCTTTGTGAGCGGCAATGTGTCGCTCAACAACGCCACTGCCAACACCCCCCCCATCCCCCCAACCCTCGCCCTTGTGGCTGTGGGGATTACATAGTTTGATTGTATGTACAACCATATCTGTCCTATTTAAATAAAGGCGAGCGATGCATTTGATTTTTCTTGGATTTTAGAAAATTATTTTAAGCTTCAAGACCTAGTAGTCTAGCCGATCCACTTTCTAAAAATTTTAATTGTTCCTACTGACCATATATACTATGAAAAAGTTCTATGTGTTGATATCTTTTCATTAATAATCAGTGCCCTTAGTCTTTTTGTATGTCTTCTTTGTTAACAATCAAGTTTAAAGAATTCTTAAATCGGGAATAAAGCCCCATGAAGCCTCAGCATATTTTTCAAGGGAGTCCAATCTAGGGGATAAGACTTGCAAAAGAGCTAATTTAAACAAGAAGAAATGCACATAATCTAAGCCTTTGAAAAAGACATTTATCGTTTTTGACTTATAAAATCACTTTAGATAAGGATATTAAGCATATCCTAAAAGTTTGGGCGTTTCAATAAAAGCACTTTTATCCAAGAAACCCTAGAAGAGCATTTAAAAAAAAAAGAATAGAGCAGATCAAACAAGAATTATTCAACAAACCACCTACTCGTTTCAGTTAGCTTATACTAGATCCTCTGTATATACACCAAACAACAATGTACGCCACTTCAACTAGGTTGTATGTTCCATACACGAGCACTATTCTCTTTTTCACACACCAAGCACAAGAAATAATCGCCTAGATTATCTCTTTTAACGGTTAAAGTCTTGGGTTTACCTACAAGGTTGTAGGTCTTGACAAACTTAAAAACATAGCCATTAAAAGAAATAACATTGTCTTGGATTTTATAACCTGTCTTGCCCTTGAATGTAAAAGATTGATATAGGGTTGTCTTTTTAAATCTAGGTGGTCTGCCCTGTTTTTAAAAAACTTTTGATAGGCTTTGTCTATCCTTTCTACTAACTCCTGCAAAGTTTTAGGGCCTAGAGTTTTTAAAAAAGCAAACCTGCTTGTTCTTTTAGCTTTGTGATGTGCTTTTGCAGAGTGTAGAGTTTTAAATGCTTTTTAAAAAGCCCATAATACCTCTTATGCAAAGCAATGCAATGATTGTAGCAATGCTATAGAGGCGCAGAAGTTTGCTGATGTGCTTATTTTTGCTTGAATTGTAGAGCTCCTGCTTGTAGGCGATTAACATGAGGGTATTGTAATTTGAAGATCATACTCATTAAATATCTTTTCTACTGGCGCATAACTTAGTCATGCCAGTCTATTTTTATAAGAAACATAGGTAATCTTGATTTTAATCATCATGCTAAGAAGTTCCATAAAGCCTTTTCTGTCTAAAGACATCTCGTTTTTAATGTCGGAATAATAGATATTATTTACGGATCTTCCTTTAGTGTTAAAAAAGAGATTCAATTTTTCCACTTGATTTTGTAAGTCTCATTTCTGCCTTTTAGTGCTTACCATAGCATAAATCACATTCAGTCTTTTGCCTTTAATTCCTGCTAAAGCCCACTAAAGAATAAACATCAGAATCGTTATATTTACTAGTGACCGTAATGCCAAGACCCCCAAAAACATCCTAAAATCCACCGAAAAAGATCTGACATAGAAAACCACGAGGCGTTTAAGTATGAGCACCTAAACACCTTAAAAGAGTGAGTGGGTGCGTGAATTAGAACTTTAGCCCTCTTTTCTCACTTCTTGCATCACCAAATCAAAGGCATCTTTTGTCCCCGGGCGCACAGAACTTAGTAAGCTAAAGACGATGATCGCTAGAGAGCTGGCTAAAAAGCCGGGGACAATCTCGTAAATGTCTAAAAAGCTTCTGCCAAACTTGTCGTATAAAATCACTGTGCTCGCCCCAAAGATCATGCCCATGATTGCCCCGAGCCTTGTCATGCGCGCCCAAAAGAGGGAGAACAAAATCACCGTTCCAAAGCTTGCTCCAAAGCCCGCCCACGCATAGGATACGATTTTTAACACGCTAGCGTTGCGGTTGGTGGAGATGAAAAAGGCGATAAGCGCCACCGCCAACACCGAAGCCCGACTCACCATCATCACGGTCTTTACTGGGGCTTCTCTATTAAAAATCTTGGAGTAAAAGTCTTCAGCAATAGTAGAAGAGCTGACTAGAAGTTGCGAGCTGGCGGTGCTCATCACGGCGGCCAAAATGGCGCTTAAGAGAACCCCGCTGATCCACGGGTTGAAGAGAGTTGCGCTCATGTGGATAAAGATTTTTTCAGGGTCGGCTAGGCTTAAATGAAACTTCGCCACATACGCCACGCCAAGCAGCCCGATTAAGCAAGACCCGATTAAGCTGATCCCCATCCACGAAATGCCTACGGTTGTAGCTTGTGGGATTTCCTTAATGGAGCGAATCGACATGAAGCGCACCAAAATATGCGGTTGCCCGAAGTAGCCAAGCCCCCACGCCAAACTAGAGATCACCGCCACTAAAGAGCTGTCCTCAAGAAAAGTCAGGTTACCGGGTTTAACACGGGCGATGATATTAAAACTTTCTTGTAGCCCACCCAAATGATAAAGCATCATGCAAGGCACCGCCACCAATGCCCCCATCATCAATAGCCCTTGGATCAAATCCGTCCAACACACCGCCTTATACCCGCCCAAAAAGGTGTAGGTTACGATGATGAGAGTCCCCGTGATGAGCGCATGGTTGTACTTCACCCCGAAGGTCGCCTCAAAGAGTTTCGCCCCGCTCACTAGCCCCGAGGACACATAAAAAGTAAAGAAAATCAAGATCACCACCGCCGAGATCAGGCGCAGAATGTGTTTATCATCGCTAAAGCGGGTTTCAAAGTAATCGGGGATGGTGATAGAATTATCGATCACGCTAGTATACACCCGTAAGCGTTTTGCCACCAACACCCAATTGATGGTCGCCCCGATGGTGAGACCTATGGCAATGTGGCTGTTAATGAGCCCGCCCACATACAATGCCCCGGGCAGACCCATTAAAAGCCACCCACTCATATCACTCGCCCCCGCACTTAAAGCGCTCACCACGGGCCCCATAGAACGATCCCCTAAAAAATAATCCTCTGTGGTTTCATTATTCCTGTAAAAATAAAACCCAATGGCGAGCATTAACAATGAGTAAAGAACAAAAACAATCGCAATCTGGTAACTAATTTGCATGGATCTCCTTGATTTTTTTAAGCCCTTGCATTTAAACTACCATAAAAGTAAAAAAAGTCAAAATCAAAACCGTCAACCCCCCAATCTTAACCTTTATCCTGCGTGCGCTTTGGCTTTAAGCCCCCTTGCGCCCAAATTGCCGTAGCGGTGGTAGGAAATGCTGATGGACTTTTCTAAGTGGTAGTTTAAAAGCTCAAAGCGTCCACAGCATAGAGCCTTGGCATTTGCCACCACAATCCCCTGCTTGCTGCTGGCTTCATAAAGCGTGTCTAATTCTTGACTAAAGTAGCGCACCCGCCCAAAATTGCTAAGTTTTTGGCTAAACTCCTCCAAGCTCTCGTAAACAATGGTGGGGTTGAAGTGGTGTTTGAGATACTCCACGCACTCTAATAAGAGCGGGGCGTGGGGGTTGTCGCTCTTGCTAACGAGGCTAATGGTGAGTGGGATTTGACACACGGCCGCAGCCATCAGCACGCTGAAAATGTCAATGAGGCTATCCTCTGGGCATACACGATAGCCAATGCTAGACACCTTAGTGTAGGTGAACCAATTTTCCTCACCGCGGATTTGCACATAGTCTTTCTTTTGGGTGAACTCGGCGGCGTTGTAGTGGGCGTAGTTGCGCGCCATCTGCACAATTTCTTTAAGCATGTCGCTGTGGTGCTGGTTGAAGGACTCCAGGGCTTGGATGAAGGGCGTATTCCCGCTGTGGGTGTTCTCTGTGGGGATTTCCTCAATGTGGACAAATTGCGTGATGTAATTATAAATCCCCACCTTGCGCCCAAGCCCCACTGCCGATTTTTTCACCCCACCAAAGGGCTGGCGCAAAACAATCGCTCCGGTGGTGGGCTTGTTGATGTAGAGATTGCCCACTTCAATATTGTTGACATAATAGTCCCATTCTCTTTCATCCAAGGACTCCAAAGCCCCCGTGAGACCATAGCCCGTAGAATTGGCGATCTCCACGGCTTCTTTTAAATCTTTGGCTTTCATTACAGACAAATAAGGCACGAACAACTCGGTCATGTGCGTGTAGTCGCCCTTTTTCGTGCCGTATTTAATGCAAGGCTTCATAAGATAGGCATTGTCGTTTAAAAACTCAGGCTTGATCGCCCATTCCTCGTGGGATTCGATGTTGTTGAGTGCCTTTTGCACCTTGGGGCTAGGCGTGTCTGCCAAAGTCCCGATTTTATTCCACAACGCTAAAGGATCGCCCACGCTCATGGACTGGGTTGCGTCCACGAGGGTGCGCTTAAAGTCTGGGTCGTTGTAAACCTCTTCTTCTAAGATCAAGAGAGAGGTTGCCGAGCATTTTTGCCCCGAATTGCTAAAAGCAGAGTGCACCACATTGCGGATCGCCTGGTCCCTGTCTGCCATTTTGGTAACGATGGTGGCGTTTTTGCCCCCCGTTTCGGCACTCAGTGCCAAAGTGGGGCTAGCCTCTAGCATGCGCTGTGCGGTGTCCTCCGAGCCCGTTAGGACAGAGAACTTAATGTCGGGGCTTTTTAAAAGGAATTTACTCACATCCTCACCTTTGCAGGGCAAGTAAATTAAGGCATCCCTTGGCACGCCCGCATCCCAAAAGCACTCACATAGGCGGTAACCCACCACCGCGCTAAGGCTGGAGGGCTTGTAAATCACGCTATTGCCCGCTGCTAAAGGGGCGGCGATCGTGCCCACGGAAATGCCAATGGGGAAGTTCCAAGGGGCGATCACCACACCCACACCCTTAGGCTTAAAGCGCACTTCAGGGTGTTGCTCTAAAAGTTTTTGCAAGCTGTGGGGGTAGAACTCCAAAAAGTCGATCGCCTCGCTCACTTCAGCATCGCTTTCTACAAAAGTCTTGCCCACTTCAAGTGCACTAAGCCCGATCAAATCCCCCCGCCTGTCCCTAAAGTTTTGCGCCACTTTGCTTAAAATGGCGTGGATTTGGCTAAAAGCTTGGTGCCCAAAGGTGCTGGCTTTGGCAGATTCTAGGGCTTGTTGCATCACCGCTTCGTTGGCTTGGGCAATGGTGGCGATTTTTTGGTGGGCAATTTTGTCAAAGACTTGCAAAGTTTTACAGCCCTCTTTGTCGTAATCGCGCCCGATCACAGGGAAGAGCTCCACAATGGCAGCGTTCTTGGTCTTGTCGACAATTTGATCCGCCCATGCGCGGTTTGCCCGCAAAATAAAATCTGTGTCGCTTTCGTTTTTAAAGGGGTGGTTGGGGTAGGTGCTTTGCGCGGGCTGGTGGGTGTTGCGATCCTGGGTGCGTCTAGGGCTGTTGTCTATACTTTCAATACCCGCAATGCTTCTTAAAAAGCGCTCCTCTTGATCCTTCCACGCAGGCGAGTCCACCTTAAGGTTAAAAAACGCCTTCATAAAGTTGTCTGCGGCGGTGTTTTCATCTAAGCGGCGCACGAGGTAGGCGATGGCGTTGTTGAAGTGTTTTTCATCGCACACGGGGGCGTATAAGATGAGCTTATGCATTTCTTTAAGCTCAAAGCTAGCCTGCAAGCTCATGCCCTCAAGCATTTCAAAGGTGAAGTGCTCCAAAGCCACGGGGTCGTTTAGGGTGTATATGCGGGTGTAGGCGTAGGCGATCTCAAAGAGATTATGCGAGGCGATCCCGATGTGGATGTATTTGTAATTCTCATCACTTAAGACATAATCTAACATTTTATTATAATTCGAGTCGGTGTCTTGCTTGCGGCTAAAGGTGGGCAGCGACCACCCGCGCATGGATGCGATCGTTTCCTCGCTCTCCATGTTCGCACCCTTAACAAAGCGGATTTTAATGGGGGGCAAGTTGCTTAAAACCCTCTCTTTAGAGAACGCCACTAATTCCTTGAGATATTCATAGGACTCGGGGATATAGGCTTGCAACACGATGCCCGCTTTTAAGGGGAATTTAGAGATGGACTCTTTAAACGCTGCCACCGTGAGCTCTAAATCCTTATACTCCTCCATGTCTAGGTTAATGAATTTATCCATGCCTTGTTTTTCTTGTTCCTCCAGCGCAAGGCTGTAGAGCTTGTCTAATCTTTTCACCACCTCTGTTTTAGACTGCTCAAAGTCTAGGATATTGATTTGGGAGAAAATCGTGGTGATCTTGATAGAAATGTATTCAATGTAGCTAGACCTGATCGCCTCCTCGTATTTGTGCATGCGATAGGACGCCTCAGCCTCGCCTAGCACTTCCTCCCCGATGAGATTGATGTTGAGCGTGATTTGGGCTTGTTGGCGTTTTTCAATCTTATCTTTTAAGCTGTCGCTGCTCTCATCAAGCACCAAACTTTGGGTATCTTGGCGAATCTTACGCACAAAGAAGGGCACGCTCATGGAAGGCGCAAGTTTGCCCACGCTCAAAAAGCCAAAGAGTAAAAACTTCTCAAAGCCGCTAAAAAAGTCGGCGATGCCGTATTTTTTTAGCGTGTGCTCGATCAAATCAAAGCGTGCGCTGTTGTCTTGACAGCGAAAAGAGCGATCTAAAAGCTCGATCAACATCACCTTATTTTCAGCGTTGGCTAAGAGCTTTTGCATCTTGTTATGGAACGAGCGCTCTTCTAGGCTTAAGTGGTCGCTGATTTTACTTTGCAAGGTGCGGGCTAGGGTTAGACTGGAGTGGATCACTTCCTTATCGGGTTGGGTTGGCATATAAGCCCCTTTCATAAAATTTGGATGAAGCTGAAATTATAGGTTAATTAGGTTAATAGGCTTAAATTGGAGGTGAAAAGGTGTAGAAATCAAAGTAAATGTTAATTAATTTTTGAAACAATGGTGCGCTTGACAGGACTTGAACCTGTGACCTACGGCTTAGAAGGCCGTTGCTCTATCCAGCTGAGCTACAAGCGCATGGTGCGCTTGAAGGGAGTCGAACCCCTAACCCCCAGATCCGAAGTCTGGTGCTCTATCCAATTGAGCTACAAGCGCTTAAAACAATTGAGTAAAAAAGTAATGGGGAAATGGGGTGGGTGATGGGGCTTGAACCCACGACCCCCAGGACCACAATCTGGTGCTCTAACCAACTGAGCTACACCCACCATAAAAAACTTTGCTGGTCGGGGCGAAAGGATTCGAACCTTCGACCCCTTGGTCCCAAACCAAGTGCGCTAACCAGACTGCGCTACGCCCCGCTACTCCATAAAAGCGGGTATTCTAGCCAAAACTAGGTTAATTGTCAAGGTAAGTCCTAGAGGGCAAAGCGCATGGAATCCATAGAATAGCTACTTTAGCCGTATCTCACCCAGATTATGGTATATATCCCACTTGAAAGTGTATTTTATGTTACTTAAAATCTAAAAAAGGAGCTCGAATGTTAAAAGAAAAACTAAAACAACTAAGAAACGCCAATAACCTCACACAAGAAGAACTTGCGATCAAGTGTGGTGTGAGTTTACAAAGCATCAAGCGCTACGAGAGCGAACAAAAAAGCAACATCACTTTAGACACCCTGGAAAAGCTAGCCAATGCTTTGAACACCGACTTGCACTTTTTCACTTCCACCCACCACGAGATGGAGGATATTATTATGGTGCCCTATCTCAAGGACATTAAGGTGAGCGTGAATAAAGACCCACACAACGATGAGACCATGACCTTCTTGCCCCAGAGCAAGTCGTTTTTGATCCGCCGTTTTGGGCTCACTTCTACCGAGCATTTGGGGTTCGTGCAGGCGGTGGGCAATTCTATGGAGCCACGCATCAAGGAAAACGATTTACTGCTTTTCCAAAGCGATGGGACGCGCTATGAGGGGGCGGTTTATGTGGTGAACTTGGGTGGGGAGCATTACATCCGCCGCCTAAGCAAACGCCCCCAGGTCTACCTGATCAGCGACAACCCCGTGTATAAACCCATTGTGGTGGAAAACCTAGACGAGCTCACAATTTTGGGGCGGGTTGTTGGCGTGTTACACACTTTCAATATTTAACATTATCTTTGGAGGTGGGATCTGTTAACTTTTTTGTGTCATTCTAGGGCGGATTTGAAAGCAGATTAATTTAAGCGGGTTGTGATGGGTTTTTTGCGTGTATTGCAAGAAAAGCGTTTCTTTTTGTTTTGGCTTTTTTGCGGAGGTTGCGTGCTGGGCGTGGTGCTCACAGTGGTCACTGTGCAGGCAGTAGAGTGGACAGGTGATGATAAATTCTGTGGCATGTGCCATATCATGACCCCTGAAGTGGATTCTTACCACTTAGACAAGCATGGAGGCCATAACCATGTGGGGATGAAGGCCGAATGCGTGGATTGCCACCTACCCCACGATAATATCATCCATTATTTCGTGGAAAAGACCTTGCTTGGAATGGAAGATGTTTATGGCAACACCATGAAAAACCCCCGCAAATTTGACTGGGAGATGAATCGCCGCGAGGCTAGAGACTATGTCTTTGACTCCGGTTGTTTGCGCTGCCACACTAACCTAAAAGACGCCACACAATCTAATATGAAAGCCTTTTTACCCCACAGGGACTACTTTGCCAAACTCACCAAAAAGCATTGCGTGGAATGCCATTTGGATGAGGTGGGGCATAAAAACTTAGGCATCCACCTAAGGAAGTTTTTAAAACAAGACTACAAACCGACTGTGCGTGCCTTGATCAGCACGAGCCACAACTAAAGGAGTAAAAATGTTGATTTTACTAAAAGGAGAAAAGCATGCGTGCTAGTTTGGCTGGATTTTTAGCCTTTGTGTTCTGTCTAGGGTGGCTTAGCGCACACCCACCCAGAGGGGGGACAAGCATCGATAACGCAATGGATACACAACTGCCCTTAAAAACTTTTAGGGGAATGAAAGCAGAGGCTAAGGGCTGTATTGAGTGCCACGCTAAGAAAAATCCGGGGATTGTGGCGGATTGGAAAATGAGTCGCCACGCTCACGCTGGTGTGAGCTGTATCGACTGCCACGCCGTGAGTAAGGATAGCCCCATGCTCACTAGGGATGGACATGAAGGATCTAAGGTGCCCATCTCTGTGTTGGTTTCCACCAACACCTGCGCCAAGTGCCACGAAAAGGAAGTGACCGAGTTTCGCCACAGCGGACATGTAAGAGGTGCGGTGCAAGTTTGGGCTAAGGCAAACATGCGTGATCTGATGGTGATGGTGGAGGGTAGAAACCACCCCGATTTAAAATACGCCCCTGCGGCTACGGGCTGTCAGCAGTGCCACGGCTCCATCATTAAGCTTGATAAAAACCGCCGCCCCACCCCCGAAACTTGGCCCACTTATGGCATCGGCACCGCCTTTCCCGATGGCTCTGTGGGTAATTGTGCCAGCTGCCACAGCGCGCATAAATTCAGCTTAGAAGAGGCGAGAAAACCCGCTGCGTGCGCAAGCTGCCACTTAGGACCCGATCACCCCGACATCGAAATTTACAACAACTCTATGCACGGGCATGTCTTCAACGCCGAAGGGGCTAAGTGGAACTTTGATGCTGCGCCGGGCACTTGGAAAGTCCCTGATTTTAGAGCCCCCACTTGCGCTACATGCCACATGAGCGGAAACACTAAAAGCATGGTAACGCACAATGTGAGCCGCCGCTTAAAATGGAACTTGTTTATGCCCCTTAGCAAACTACGCACGGGAGGGTATGAAACCGCCAGCGATGATTTTAAATACGAAAATAAAATCACCATCGGTAACCCCCTAGCGGGTAACCCCAAAGGTCCAGAGGCCGCCCGCGCTGAAATGAAGGCGGGTTGTATCGATTGCCACAATAAGCAACACATCGATAACTTCTTTGTCATGGCGGATAAAAACATCATGCTCTACAACGAGTATTGGAAGGAAGCGGTGAAAATGAAGGATGAGCTTGCTAAAAAACACCTGCTTGGCAAAGACATGTGGAGCGATGACTTCCAAAACACCATGTATCATATGTGGCACCACGAGGGTCGTCGTATGCGTCAGGGTGGCATCATGGCTGCGCCAGACTACTCACACTGGCATGGGGTCTTTGAGGTCCAACAAGACATAAGAAAGCTTAGAAAAATCTACGCCAAACGCCTCAAAACCAATAAAATTGAGGACTAAACCCCAAGTTGCCCCTTTAGCGGGGCTAGCCCCCACCACCCTAGACACCCTCGTTTGCTTTTTACAAACCCAAGCCACCCAAAGGGGCTTTAGGCGAGTGGTCTATGGTCTAAGTGGAGGGGTGGATAGCGCGGTGGTGGCTCTGCTGTGCCAAAGGGCGTTTAAAGACAACGCCCACGCCTTGTTAATGCCCTCCCTTAGCACCCCCCAAAGCGCGCTAACACACGCCACAGAGCTTTGCGAAAGCTTTAACATTGCCTACAGCCTACACTCCATCGCCCCCCACCACGCCCTTTTTAAGGACAGCCACAAAGATGCAAGCCTCATTAGGCAGGGCAATTTTTGCGCTAGGTTACGCATGGCAACCCTTTACGATCACGCTCTAGAGCGCAACGCCCTAGTTGTCGGCACGAGCAATAAGAGCGAGCGGTTACTTGGCTATGGGACGATTTTTGGGGATTTAGCTTGCGCCATTAACCCCATAGGTAACCTATACAAAAGCCAAATTTACGCTTTAGCACGGCTTTTACAAGTGCCCGAAAATATTCTAAACAAGCCCCCGAGTGCGGACTTTTACGCCGGGCAAAGCGATGAGGATGAGCTAGGTTTTAGCTACGCCGAAATTGACCCCTTACTTTTTGCCATAGAGCAAAACCCCCATTTAGACACAAACGCCCTTGTGGCCCTAGGCTTTGCGCCCACCCTAGTTACCAGCGTGCAAGAGCGCATGGCAAAAAACGCCTTCAAGTTAGAAATGCCCGCCATTTGCCCTCTATGACTTGGCTTGAGCGTTATTTTTACGCCCCCACACTCTGCCAAAAAGCCCTAGCCTACGCCCTAAGCCCCCTATCTTTAGTGTATCAAACAATAGCCACAATGAAACGCCAAGTTGCGCCCTTTGAGGATTTAGGCATTCGAATTGTCAGCGTGGGGAATTTAGTGGCCGGGGGCAGTGGCAAAACCCCTTTTATTTTGGCTTTGGCACAAGTATTAGCCCCGCTGTATCAAGTGGTGGTGGTGAGCCGGGGTTATGGGCGCACTTCTAGGGGGCTTGTGGTGGTGAGTGAGGGAGGCAAGGTGTTAGTTGAGCAAAACATGGCGGGTGATGAGGCGTTTTTATTGGCAAGTAAGTTAAGCACCTGTGGCGTGGTGGTGAGCGAAAAGCGCAAAATGGGGGTGTTGAAGGCTAAAGAGATGGGCGTACAGGTGGTGCTTTTAGACGATGGCTTCCGATTCAATTTTAAGAAGCTGAGCATTTTGCTAAAGCCCGCCTTAAAACCTTATTTTGACTTTTGTTTGCCTAGTGGCATTTATAGAGAGAGCCCCAAATGCTACGCCCTAGCCGACCTGGTGGTGCAAGAGGGCGTGGATTATACAAGGCACACACAAGTTTTAAATCCCACTGAGCGCATGCTCTTAGTAACCGCCATTGCCAACCCCACACGCCTAGACCCCTTTTTGCCCCCCCTTGTAGGCAAGCTCTACTTCAAAGACCACGCCACTTTTAACTTCAAACGCCTCGAGCGCGCTTACAAAGAGCACAACGCCACTTCGTTATTGGTTACGGCTAAGGACGCAGTGAAGCTCACAAACTGCCCCCTACCCCTAAGCCTTTTGGACTTGCGCCTAGAGATCGCGCCCCAAATCCTAAAACAAATCTTAGATTATCTCGCCCATTAGCCGAAAATCTGCTAAAATGCCTTTTATTTTTAAAAAGGAGTGCTTATGTCTGTCAGTTTAGTCAAAGGGGGGCGGGTGTCTTTGAATAAGGAAAAACCCGGGCTGTCTAAAATCGTTGTAGGCTTGGGTTGGGATGTCAATAGCACGGATACGGGCGCGGATTTTGACCTAGACGCTTCGGTGTTTTTGACGGCGGGCAATGGTAAGGTGAGCGATGATGCGAATTTCATCTTTTACAACAATCTTAAAAGCAAGGACGGGGCGGTGGTGCATATGGGCGACAACCGCACGGGGGCAGGCGAGGGTGACGACGAGCAAATCAAGGTGGATTTAGCCCATGTAGATAGTGGGGTGCAAGAAATCCACATTGTGGTTACCATCCACGAAGCCGAAACCCGCAAGCAAAACTTCGGCATGGTGCGCCACGCCTTCGTGAGGATCGTCGATGAGAGCGACAACCAAGAAATTTTGCGCTACGACTTAGAGGAGGATTTTTCGGTAGAAACCGCTTTGATGTTTGGCAGGTTGTATCGGGATGGAGCGGATTGGAAGTTTGCCGCCGTGGGCACCGGCTTTAAAGAGGGCTTGGCGGGCTTTTGTAAGCAATTTGGCGTGAATATTTAGGGGGGCAAATGGCGGTCAGTCTAGTTAAGGGGCAAAAAATTTCGCTTAAAAAAGAGAGTGGAGAGAAATTAAGTGCCTTTTGTGTGGGGGCAAATTGGGGGGCGATCAGCAAAAAAGGGTGGTTTGGCAACACCAAGACGGAAGCCGTGGATTTGGATTTGAGCGTGGGGCTGTTTGCGGACACGAAGTTCGTAGATTGTGTGTATTATGGCAAGCAAGCGGCTAGCGGGATCAAGCACAGCGGGGATGACCGCACAGGCGATGTGGGGGGCGATGACGGGCTAGACAATGAAGTCATTAGCATTGCCCTAGACAGCCTGCAGCCAGAGATCACGCAATTAGTCTTTGTGTTAAGCTCCTACACCCACATTAAATTTGACGCGATCCCTTTTGCAAGTATCCGCTTATATGAGGGCACGCCTAGCCAAGTCAAATCTATTTTTGCGACCTACAATGTCGCCAACAATGCCGCCTTTGCGGGCAAAGAAGCCATGATTTTAGGCAAGCTCTATCGACACAATGGGGAGTGGAAGTTTAGTGCTATTGGCGAGCCCACCTCTGACTCTAAACTCGAAGACTTGCTTTTAAAGTCTGTGCCTAAGTACCTATGACCCCTCCCCTCTTAAGCAAGGCTCTCTTAGAGCGGCTCTTTGTGGCCGCCTCTATCCGCCGCTGGAACGACCAAGCTTGCCCCATTGAGTTTAGCGAGTTAGACAAACAAGCCCACAAGGCGATGGTAGTTGTCCTGTTGGCTAAGCACCATGTGGGCGTGGATTGGGACAAGCTGCTCTCCTACTTTTGCTTTGAGTTTTTAAGCCGTGTGGTGCTGACTGACATTAAGCCCCCCATTCACTACAAGCTCTTAGAAAAGCATCGCATAGACCTAGCTGCCTATGTGTGGGGCGTGCTTGAGCCTGAAGTGAGGGGTTATGGTTTATTCTTAGCTTTGCAAGATTACTTTTGTAACCCCCCTAAAGATTTAGAGAGCCAATTACTCAAAGCCGCCCACGACTATGTGTCGGCGTGGGAGTTTGGTTTTATCTACCGCTTTTACCCTAAGGGCTATGGGGTGCAAGACATTCAAGACAGCCTAGAAAAATCCCTAGCAAAGCACGCCCCCATTTTAGAAAAAGTGGCGCATTTGGAGCTCTTAGCCTCCATGTTCGGGCAGCTGCGTTTTCAAAAGCGCTGGAGTCAAACCCCCCGCGTGCCGCCCACAAGCGTGCTAGGGCATGCGCTCTTTGTCGCCTTTTGTGCTTTCTTGCTGAGCTTTGATTTAAAAGCCTGCCGCCAAATGCGTTTAAACCACTTTTTGGGCGGACTGTTGCACGACTTGCCCGAAGTGCTGACCAGAGACATCATCTCGCCCATAAAACACGGCGTGAAGGGGCTAGAGAGCCATTTAAAAGACCTAGAGGCGGAGGTGATGCAAGAGCACATTTGGCGCTACCTGGATGCAGATTTGGCGCAAGATTTGCGCTATTTCACAGAAAAGGAATTTGACGACCGCTACATAGACCCCACCACTAAAGAAGTGAAGAGTTTAGAGAGCAACACCGCTCTTTGGGAGTGCTTTAACGAAGATAGGTTTAATGGGGTGAGTGGGCGGTTGTTAAAGTTTTGCGATCAATTGAGTGCCTTTTTAGAAGCTAAAATCTCCATTGCGCATGGCATTAAAAGCGATGTGTTGGTGCATGGGGCGAAGAAAATCCAACAAAAATGCCAAAGCACTTTTTTGCAAGGGGTGCATTTGGGGGCGTTGTTCGGGGAGTTTGCCTGAAGTTTTTACTCCTCTGCCTTTTTGGCTTGCTGCACGCAGCGGCGGTGATCACTTTAGATGTGCAAGCCAATGCAAGGTTAGCCACTTCTAACGCCAATGAGGGCACGATGATTGCCAAAATGCAAGAGCATTTGCACCTCTTTAGCCAGCTGCTAGAGCGCGCCAAAGAGCAGGCCGCCACCCTAGAGGGCATGCGCCACACCCTAGAGCAAAGCCAAGCCCTCAGTGAAGCTAACATTGCCCCCCTAGAGCCCATGCGCGCCTATTTAGAGCAGGAGTTGCAGCACGCCAAAGAGCAGGAGCAGGAGCTGCAAACGCGCCTGAGTGCCTATGAGCACGCCCAAAACGCCCAACTTGCACGCCTCAAGCGCGCCTGTGCGTGGCTGGACTTTGACACTGCCACAATTACAACCCCCAATGACACCGCCCAAGAGATTTTAAACCAGCTTAAGGAGCAAAACCCACCCCTAGCCCCCAAGCCCTTAAGTGCCCTTCTTTGCCAAAAGGTGCAAGCTAGAGAAGCCAGCGCACAGCACCAAGAGCGGCTAAAAAGCATGCAAGAAGCCCTGCTTAGGGGGGATTTTACCCACTATGAAGAGCTGCAGGCGAAGGACTTTAACGCACTTGCAAGTTTTAATGAGAATGCCCAAAAGCCCCCCACCCACGCCCTAGAACAGCGCCTAGCAGAGTTGCAACATAGATTTGCCAAAAACCCCCTAGAGCAGCAGATTAAAAGTCTGAATGAAAAACTCGCCACCGCTTTAAAACAAGCCAAAGACACCAACGCAAGGGCTGTAGCTTACGCCGCCTATAACCAACAAGCGCAGGGCTTAGAACTCAAATTGCTTTTAGAGCTCACACGGCATTTAGCCTTTTTAAACGAAACGATGGCCATGCAGGCGGGGATTTTGGCTAAAAGCGCAGGCGCGTCTTTTGGCGCACCCCTTAAACCCTACACCCCTTTAAATGCCTATGGTTTTCCTAACTAACCCTTGAGTGTTTAGGGCGGGCATAGGCCGGGGGCCATAAAGCCAAATGGGGGTGGTTAGCCCCTTGTGTCTAGTAAATTCTCTTCAAAGCTAAAGAGCGGTTCGGGTAGGGGTTTGGCGGTGTAAATCTCTATGTGGCTAAAGCCCTTGAGGCTATCTATTTGCCCCCTTAAGAGGTTTGCCACGCTCTCATACGCCACGCCAAGGGACAGACAAACCCCCCCCTCTTGCTTGTAAAGCACGCCCTGCAGAGGACCTAAGTGTGGGTAGAGGGCGTAAAATTCTAAGCGTTCTTGTTTGCCCCTCTTTTTAAACTGCACCAAGGACTCTTTATGCCCGTCTGTGATGACAAAGCTCGCCACTTCATGCTGCAAAGAGAGCAAGAGATTGCCAAAGAATAAAAAGTCTTGGCGGGTGGGGGCGTGGGTGAAGTTCTGCAAAATCTGCTCGTGATAGTCTTTAAAGACTTCCTTACTCTCATGGCTTAAGAGTTTATGCAATTCTTGCAAGTCCAGCTTTAAGGGAGCGTTTTTCAGCTCGCTTAGGATGGGCGGTTGTGGGATTAAATTAGAGAGCATGGTCGCGCCCACGGAACTTTTATGCACCAAAGCCCAATAGGTTTTGCCTAAAACAAGGTTCTTTTGGCTCTTGCTCTCTAAGATTTGGTTGCCCAGCTGTAAGAGGTATTGATCCGCCCCCTTTTTCTCTAACACCTTTAAGAGCAGGGGTAGCGTCCCGTTGAAGTTTTGCGCCTGCGGATGGTCTTTTAAGAGGTCTTGGAGCAAGCCGAGTTGTTGGAGCGCATTGATGGGGTTTAACATGGGCACAATTCTAGCATAAAGCCCTTGTCGGTTAAGTCAGCGTTAACATGTTTCACAATAGAATAGGGGTATGTTGAGTCATTTTGATATAGTTGTGGTGGGTGGTGGACACGCCGGCATTGAAGCGTCCGTTGTAGCAGCAAAAATGGGCGCAAGGGTGCATTTACTCACCTTGTTGATTGAGAACATTGGGCTAGCCAGCTGTAACCCTGCCATTGGCGGGCTTGGCAAGGGGCACTTGGTTAAGGAAGTGGATGCGCTGGGTGGGGTTATGGGGGTGCTCACGGATATGAGCGGCTTGCAGTTTCGCACTTTAAATGCCTCTAAGGGTCCAGCGGTTAGGGGAACTCGGGCGCAAATTGACATGGACGCTTATCGCATCAACGCCCGTAATTTGGTGCTCAACACCCCGAATTTGAGCGTGTCGCAGGAGATGGTGGAGGGGCTTTTAGTGGAGGGTGGGGCTGTGGTGGGCGTGAAAAGCGCGCTGGGCAAGGAGTATTACGCCAAAAAAGTCATTTTAACCACGGGGACTTTTTTACAAGGTTTGGTGCATATTGGCACGCACCGAAGCCAAAATGGGCGTTTTGGCGAGAGTGCAGCGGTAGCTTTGTCGTTAAATTTAGCGGATTTGGGCTTTGAAATGGGGCGGCTTAAAACGGGCACCTGCCCTAGACTTGTTGGGACCAGCATTGATTTTAGCCAATTAGAAGCGCACGGGGGCGATTTAACCCCCCCCAAGTTTAGCCATTACACCAAGGATTTTAACCCCCAACAACTGCCTTGTTTCATCACCTACACGAACGCAAACACACACGCGATTATCCGCCAAAACTTCCACCTAGCCCCTATGTTTAGTGGGCAGATTGAGAGCGTGGGGCCGCGCTACTGCCCGAGCATTGAAGATAAAGTCTACCGCTTCCACGAAAAAGAACGCCACCAGCTTTTCTTAGAGCCGCAGACGAGAAGCTGCAGCGAGTATTATGTCAATGGTTTAAGCACTTCTTTGCCCTTTGAGGTACAAGAGCAGGTCATCCACTCCATTAAGGGGCTAGAGCACGCCCAAATCACGCGCTATGGCTACGCCATTGAATACGACTTCATCCCCCCCACACAGCTCAAATACACCCTAGAAACAAGGCAAGTGGGTAATCTCTATTTGGCCGGCCAAATCAATGGCACTACGGGCTATGAAGAGGCAGCCGCACAGGGGCTTATGGCAGGTATCAATGCATGTTTAAGCCTACAAAACAAGCCAGAGCTAGTTTTACGCCGAGATGAGGCGTATATCGGGGTGATGATAGATGATTTGGTGAGTAAGGGCACGCAAGAGCCTTATAGAATGTTCACTTCAAGAGCGGAGTACCGCTTGCTCCTAAGAGAGGATAATGCCCGCTTAAGGCTTGGCGCATACGCCTATGCTTTGGGACTGATGGGCGACGCAGAATATAACGCCCTTTGCGCCCAAAAAGCGCAGATTCAAAGTGCCCTAGAGAGGCTCAAGAACACCGCTATCACCCCCACTAAGGAAGTGTTAAAACGCTTAAAAGACGCAGACCAAGCCCCCCTAAATGACAAGTGCGATGGGGTGTTTTTAATGGGGCGGGAAGGTTTTAGCCCGGACATTTTGCCCGAATTTTTGGATTTTGTAACAGAGCTTGAGCCTTTTATTTTAGAGCAGATTAAAATTGAGTGCAAATACCACGACTACATCGCCAAACAAAGCGCGTCCATTGCCAAAATGGCGCAAATGCTAAACACCCCAATACCGCTAGATTTTAACTACCAAAGCATCACAGGTTTAGGGCTAGAGGCGTGCGAAAAATTGGAGAAATTCCGCCCAAAAAGCCTTTTTGAAGCTTCCCAAATCAGTGGGATCACCCCCGCAAACTTAGAGGTCTTGCAACTTTATTTACACCTACACCAAAAACTCAAGAAAACCCCCCATGAATCCCACTAAAATCGCCCAAAAGCTCATAAGCTACAAAACCATCACTCCCAAGGAGGAGGGGATTTATGAGTATATACAATCGCTCCTGCCCGACTTCACGCCCCTAAGGGCAGATAAAAACGGGGTAAAAAATCTTTTTTTGACAAAGGACTTTGGTGGAGAAAACCCCTTGCACTTTTGCTTTGTGGGGCATGTAGATGTCGTGCCTGTGGGGCAGGGGTGGCGTTTTGCGCCCTTTGGCGGAGAAATTGTAGAGGGGTGTTTATATGGGCGGGGGGCACAGGACATGAAAGGTGGGGTGGCGGCGTTTGTGTGCGCCCTGCAGGAGTTTTGCCCCAAAGTTGCCCCAAATACACCCTTAAAGCTCTCTGTTTTACTCACAAGTGATGAAGAGGGTCCGGCGGAGTTTGGCACGAAGTACATGCTAGAAGTGTTGCAAGAAAAAAAATTACTGCCCCATTTTGCGCTTGTGGCAGAACCCACTTGCGTCAAGCATTTGGGCGATAGCGTGAAAATCGGGCGGCGTGGTTCGATTGCGGGCAAGCTTACCATATATGGCGTACCTGGACATGTCGCCTACCCTAAAACTTGCTTAAACCCTATTGATGTCGTTGCTGATAAGCTAAATTTGGTTGCGGGGGCATTTTTAGACAAAGGAGACACTAACTTTGAGCCATCTAGGCTTGTCATCACTTCCATGAAAACCGACTCGAGTGCTGAAAATGTTACCCCAAAGACCCTAGACATCGCCTTTAATGTCCGCAACTCGCCCGCCACGACTTTAAAAGACCTTGAAAACTTTTTAGAAATTGTCCTTGCCAAAGTCCCCTACGACTTGAATCTGAAGCAAAACTCCATGCCCTTTCTCTCATCTAAGGACTCGCTCTTGGTGGGGTGTTTAGAGCAAGCTATTAGTGAAGTTTTAAACACCACACCCACACTCAACACAAACGGAGGGACAAGCGACGCACGATTTTTACATGCCTTTGGGGTGGAGGTGGTGGAGTTTGGGCTGACCAATGAGCACATACACGCCATTGATGAACGCTTGGAGATCAAGCAACTCGAGGGCTTGAGCCTTGTTTTCTTAAGGCTCTTGGAACTCATCGCCCAAAGGGGCTTGAAGGTTTAGTTGGTGCTGCCTTTAGGGTAGCAAAAGCGATAACCCCTACGGCGCACGGTTTCCACCGTGGAGATGCCTAAAGGTTTATCCATTTTTTGGCGGATTTGGTTGATCGCCACTTCAATCACATTAGGCGTTACAAGTTCGGGTTCTTCCCAAATCGCATCTAAAAGCTGCTCTTTTGACACAATTTGATCCCTATGTCTAGCAAGGTGTGTCAACACTTCAAAGGGCTTGCCCTTCACTTCAATTTCCTTGCCCTTATACACGATTTTCTCTTCATCGGGATTAATGATTAAATCCTCAATCTCAATGATACTAGAGCCCCAAAAACGCAAGCGCGCCTCGATCCTTGCCACCAAAACCCCCATGTCAAAGGGTTTGGCGATAAAGTCGTCCACGCCCTCTTTAAATGCCTTGATCTCTTGCTCGCTCGAGTCATGCTCGGCCAAAATGATGCTGACAATGGAGGGGTGTTTGGCTTTGGCGTAAGGCACGAGGCTTAAACCATTGCCATCTTTGAGTTCAAACCCAATCAGCACCAAATCATAGTTGCGGATACTGATATAATATTCCCCATCCTCAAGATTTTCGGCGACATCAACTTGAAAACCCTTTTCATTGAGAAAGGTGCTGACCTCTTTACTCAAGTCCCCATCGTTTTCGACTAATAAGATACGCATTTCAATCCTTTACCTTAAACTTAAACTTGAAGAATTATAACATAAGTTTTTAAGCTCTTGTAAAGTTTAAGAGAAAGATATAAGTTTTTTAGGTATCATGCGTCTTGGTTGGCTTTCCAACCGGGCATGGGCGGGGTAACCTCCCCCTCCTTATCCTCGCCCACCCTTTTTACATTTTCTTCTTGGCTTCAATCCCTAGCAGTTTTAACCCGATTGTTAAACTCAAGCTTACCATTTGGCATAGCTTCAAATAGGGTAATTCTTGGGGCGTGTCTAAAATCCTATGGGCGTTGTAAAAGCTGTGTAAATCCGCCGCGAGGGCTTTTAAATAGTCGCAAATTTTTTGCAATTCCTTGTCGTTGAACGCCCCTTGCAAGACCCTGGGTAGGTTGAGAGCGTTAAAGAGCAAGTTCTGCCCGGCGGGGGGCAAGTCCAATAGGTGGCTTTGGTGCACCGCCTCTAAGCTCCCCCCTTTTTGGGTGAATTTGTCTAGCATGGTGTGGATACGGGCGTTGGCGTAATGGATATAAAAAATGGGGTTGGTGCTATCCGTGTTTTGCAAGCTCGCCACATCAAAGTCTAAATGCGTGTCTAGCTTTTTAGACAAGAAAATAAAACGCAAAGCGTCCTTGCCCATGTCTTGCAAGACATCTTTAAGCAACACGAAATTGCCCGCCCGCTTGCTCATCTTATAAGGCTGCCCGCCCTTTAGCAGAGCCACCATTTGCACCAACAAAACCTCTAACTTGGACGAGTCGTAACCCAAGAACTGCAAGGATGCTTTAATGCGGGGGACATAGCCGTGGTGATCTGCCCCAAAAATATTAATGTAGTGGTGATAGTCCTGCTGAAACTTATAGTCGTGGTAAACAATATCGGGGGCTAAATAGGTAAAATCCCCATCAGCTTTACGCACCACGCGGTCTTTCTCATCGCCAAAGTCGCTGGATTTAAGCCACAACTTACCCTCTTCTTCATACACTCCCCCGCCCGCCTCTAGGCGTTGAAACACCTCTGCACTCTTAGAAAACACCGCTTTTTCGCTCACATACGCATCCATATGCACGCTTGCCTCAGCTAGAGTTTCTTGGATTTCTGTAAGCATTAAATCCCTAGCAAAACCCCCAAACTCTGCGCTCGACACCTCTTCATCCACCCCCTCTAAACTCTCTATTTTAAAGTGCTCTTTAGCGGCTTGAGCAAGCTCATAGATATACTCCCCCTGATAGCACTCTTTGGGATAATCCACTTGATAGCCTAAACTCTCTTTAAGCCTTAAAAACACAGATAGCCCCAAAGTTTTGATCTGTGCGCCCATATCATTGACATAATACTCGCTATGCACCTTATAGCCCAAGAATTTAGCGAGTCTACAAAAGCTGTCCCCAAACACCGCCCCCCTTGCATGCCCGATATGCAGGGGCCCCGTGGGGTTTGCGCTCACAAACTCCACATAATAACTCTCCTCTTTGCTGGGCTGTTTGCCAAAATCCTCCCCTAAAGTTAGAGCCTCATTACAAAGGCTGTTTAAAAACTCTTCTTTGAGTGTGAAGTTGATATACCCATTGAGCGGAGCGACTTGGCTAAACACCTCTTGGCACTCGGGGTGGGTGCTTAAACTCTTTGCCAGATCTTCAGCAATGAGTTTAGGGGCTTTTTTACGCACCTTGGCTAGGGGGAAGGCCACCACGCTGGCGTAATGCCCTAAAGAGCGATCTTTGGGGTGCTCTAGCACCACTTCAGTTTGTAACACCCGTTCTAATAACTCCTTGACTCTGCGGTGCATGGTTAGCTTTGTTGTTCTTGCTTGGGGGCGGTGGGGGTGGGTTGCGCGCTCTGTTGCGGGGGTTGCATGCCCACACTCTCGGGTTTTTTGCCCTCCTCCTCGTCCTCCTTAATCGCCTTTTTGAAGTTTTTAATCCCGCTGCCTAGCCCTTTGGCTAACTCGGGGATTTTCTTTGCCCCAAATAAAAGCAAAATCACCGCTAAAACAATCAACCAATGCCAAACACTAAAAGTACCCATTTTTATCCTTTATTTATGACTTGCACCCCACGCCTCACAAAATGTCTCTTTGGGGAACATCTGTTGTTTGTAGCCCAGGGTGTGGGCGACTTCCAAGACCATTCTTTTAGACAATTCCAAATCCTCGTTAATCAACACATAGTCAAACAACTCGATCTCTTGGATCTCTTGCAAGGCGGTTTGTAAACGCCGCTCGATCATCTCGTGGCTGTCTGTGTGCCTTTGTTCTAGGCGTTCTTTTAAGGTGTGGATGTTCTTTGTAGTGATGAAAATAGAAGTTGCTTTTTTGTAAACTTCTTTCACACTGCGATGCCCTTGCACATCGATGTCAAACAAGACCAACTTGCCCGCCTTTAGGGCCTTGTTGATCGGCTCTAGCGAAGTGCCGTAATAATGCCCATGCACCTTAGCCCACTCTAAAAACTGCTTATTCTCAATGCTCTTGATAAACGCTTCTTGGCTCACAAAGTAGTAATGTTGCCCCTCCACTTCGCCCGCCCTCTTGGGACGGGTGGTCGTGGAAATGGAAAAGTAAATGTTGGGGCAATGCTGTAATAAATAGCTGATTAAAGTACTTTTGCCCGAACCACTAGGCCCTGCTAAAACCAACATGCGGTAAGCGTGGTTACTCATCTTTATCCGCTAAATTGACTTGTATTTTTAATGTTTTGCCCTCTAAGAGTTTGGGGTCAATGGGTAGGTCTTTGAGTAAATCTTGCAAATTAAAACTCAAATGCAAGGGTGCTGCTCCCATTTTAAGGCTTTCTGTGGGCGCGCTCTCTTGGAGGGTTTCTTGCGCCTTTTGCTCTTGGGGAGCTTCTGCTTGGTCTTTTGTGGTTTCGGGTTTTGGGCTTTCTGTTTCTTGGGGGGGTTCTTCTGCTAAGTTTTCTATCTCTTGGGGGGCTTGCTTAGTGTCTGCTGGGGGTTTTTGGGGCTTGGGGCTGGGGCTTCATACGAGCCGTCCACCACGCTAGACATCACCGGTTCGGGGATGTCCTCAATGTTTTCATACTCTTGCGGGTCTTTTTCTAGCTCTACTTGAGATTCTTGCGTGTCTTTTGTCGCAGGGGTGTTCTCTAACTCTGCTTGGTTTTCTAGCTCTGGGTCTTCTTGTGTGTTCTCTTGGGGTTTTAGGGGTTCTTGTAGGGTTTCTTGAGGTTCTTGCGCTTTAGGGGTTTCTTGTGCGCTCTCTTGTGTTTGTGGTTCTTGTTCTTGGGGCTCAGGTTCTTTAGGGGCTGTGGATGTGTCTAAATCGTCCAATCCCTCTAGCTTGGGGACTTGCGCCTCTTCTGTGGTCTGAGGTTCTTGCGCTTTAGGTTCGGGTTGTGGTGCGGGTTCTGTGGATTCTAACTCTAAATCATCTAACCCTTCCAATTTGGGGACTTGCGCCCCCTCTGTGGCTTGGGCCTCTTGTTCTTCGGACTCTTGCTCCAAATTGTCTAACCCCTCCAAGTCTTCTAATCCCAATTGTTCTAAATTTTCTTGCGCGCTCTCTATGGTTTGGGGCTCTAGCTCTTTGGGGGTTTCTGTAGCGTTCTGTGTAGCTGTGGGTTCTTGTTCTGTGGGGATTTGGGTTTGTGATTCTTGTGTGGGTGCTTCTAATTCTGTGGGTTCGGATTCTTGGGGGATCTCTTCAGTAGGATCTGCAACTTGGGGGGTTGGCTCTGTAGATTCAGATTCGGGCTCTTGTGGGGTTTCTGCGCTTTTTTGAGCCTCTGCTTCTAGGGCTTCTAGTTTCCCTAGCATATCCATGGGGTCTTGGTCTGCGTTTTCTTTAGGGACTGGGGGTTCTTTGGAGGTTTGTAATTCGGGTTTTTTAGGTTCCTCGATTTCGTGGTCTGCAGATCGCATGAGATCGCCCATGTTTTGCATGCTGTCCATCAAATCCTGCGCCTTTGGAGAGTCCTCTTGCACCAAATCCTCTAACATTTTATCGTGTTCTAAGCCGGCGTGGGTTTCATCCTTACCGCTATCTATGGGCAACAAATCCTCCAAATCCAAAGCTAGGGGGCTTGGTTGGGGGACTTGTTCATCGGGGGAATTTTTAGCTTCTGCTGCTTGGGGAGAGACCGCTTGGGGCTCGGGCTCTTGAGGTTCTTGTTCTGGCTTTGACTGGGATTCTTCTAACTCTTGGAGCCCTTGCTCTTGGGATGTTTCTAGGTCTTTGACACTTTCTTGTGGCATTTGGGCTTCAATCTCTTTTTCTGGGAACTCTTGGGGGTTTTTTTCTAGCGTGGACTTGTCCTCTGGGATTTCTAAAACTTCCACCTTTTGTCCATCTTGGGCTATAGGCTTATTAATATCTAAGAGCCCCTCTAGCTGGTCAAGGCTCGAGTTAATATCCTTAAAAAAATCACTATCTGATTCAACCGTCGGCAAGTGCGTCTCCAGCTCATTTGCGGGGTAAACGGTGGGCGATGCAGATCCCATATTCCTTTGGAGAATATGGAGCACATCTGTGGGTAAAAAGGGTTTTTTGATATAGTGAGTGAATTCTCCAAATTCTTTAATACCCTTACGCAACAAAAGCCCACTGAAAGACACCCCACCTAAATGCGGTTTTAGGCACTCATATCCCTCACCATCTACCGCTGTGTCATCAGCGAAAAAGAAACAATCCCGATTTTCCTCAAGGGTGGGCAAAATCTCTTTAACATGCTCCTCGGCTACAAGCTCTAAGCCTAGCTTCTTGGCGATGTTCTCAAAAAGTTTACCCACCATTTTGTTCTGGTTTACTAAGAGAATTTTCAAGGACACTCCTTAAGCTAGGCTACCTAGGCTGCGGATTATAATATAAGTTCCCTTGATTTGCTTTAATTTGCTTTAATTTAACTAATTCAATTTACTTTAACAACACCACTCAAAGGAAGTCCCATGGGTCGCTTAAAAACTTTTCTACTCCCTTGTCTGTTAGCCTCTGTTTTACAAGCCACCCCTACCCTATACATGCTCCCCTACGAACAACACGAAGCCTTAAAAAGCTTGATTAGTGGGATCAACGCCGCTAAAAGCCAAATCAACATCTCCATTTACAGCTTTACACACAAGGACATCGCTAAAGCCCTTAAAGACGCGGCGAGTCGGGGCGTGAAAATCCACATCATTTACGACACCAGTGGGGCACAAGGCAAGTACTCCACAATGGGCTATCTAGCTAAATATAGAGGGATTTCTACCTGCACTCTCAGCGGTCGACAAGCGCACTTTTTTGGCAAAGGCAAAGAGTACAGAGGCATCATGCACCAAAAACTCGCCATCATTGACAACAACACGATTTTTTTAGGCTCGGCTAACTGGAGCAAAAACGCCTTTGAAAACAATTATGAATTGCTACTAAGGGATAACGACCACAGCCTCATCCAAAAAGCCCAGAGCTACTACAAAAAAATGTGGAGCGAATGCCGCTAAAAGTGATAATTATAGCCAATGTAAAAGGCAAAGGTACGGCGGAAGGTAACGCTGTAGTCGCCCCCGCTGTAGTAAATGTGGTTGATGGTGGGGATTTTAAAGCCAATGTCAATGCCATGCTGCCCCACCACTAAAGCCCTAAGTCCCACATTAAAGAGAAACTGAAATGCACTCACGCTAGGGCTAGTATCAGCGGGTAAACCCATTGCCTTTTGCCCATCCGCACCTATAAGCCAAGAGGTCCCCGCAAGGGCAACCCCGACATAAAAGCCCAAGTCCAAAGAAATGTCGTTACGATAAAAAGCCCCTTGAAAGAAGTTATAAAAAAAATCCGCCGCCGCACCATAGGTGAGTAAATTATTACCCCCATAATACTGCCCTCCCCCATAGAGGGTTTTAGGGTAATGTGCGCCAAAACCCTGCCAGTCTAAAAAGGCGTAGTAACGCGCTCCAAACATTTGGTCTTTTCTAAAATAGCCCGTGTAGCCCACATTAAAGCCCAGCCCATTTGCCCCCGCATTCATGTTGTCGCGCCCGGGGTGGCTTGTGCTCATGGCACTAGAGTTTTTGGTTAGGATCGTAACCGCGCCTGTTTGGTAATTTGCACCCACAAAGAGCCCGTCCGTCCAAGAGTTATGTTGCCTGAATTGATCGCTACTTTGCGCCTGTGCGGACACCAACCCCAAAGCCGTTCCAAAAACCCAACCCAATACCTTCTGTTTTGCCATACCACTCCCTAAAATCTTGGTGATAAGCCCTTATTATAGTATAATTTAGCCCTAAAATATGCCAACCTCAAAGGATACTCTATGGTGCTGCAACGGATTTTTAGCCTGGGCGTTTTGGCTGTGGGGATTTCTTTTATGGGGGCTGTGGAGCCTAGCATGAAATTTGACCCCCCCGATTATGTCGAAGACATGCCCTCTAAAGAGTTTATCCCGCAAATTGCCAAGCCGGGCAGTTTATTCGGGCAGGGCGAAAGACCGCTTTTTGCCGACAGACGGGCGATGAAACCCAATGATTTAATCACCGTGATTGTGTCCGAAAACTCCAGCGCAAACTACAGCACCTCTAAAAACTATACCAAAACCTCTAATGGCACTGCTACAGCCCCACGCCTTACCTACAATGGCACGAACCCCAACAAGCGCAACCAAGCCCAGTTTTTAGACGATAATGCGAACTACAGCCTCACGCAATCGGCGACCAACAACACCTTTAAGGGCGGGGGTGCGCAGAAGAAAAGCGAAGACTTGAAACTCACCCTCACCGCACGCATTGTCAAAGTCTTAGAAAATGGCAATTATTTTATCTATGGTAGCCGTGAGGTCTTGGTCGATGGAGAAAAACAAGTCATTAAAATCAGTGGGGTGATCCGCCCTTTTGACATCGCGCGCGACAACACCATCCAATCTAAATACATTGCAGATGCCAAGATTTCTTACACAAATTTGGGGGCACTGAGTGCCAGCAACAAGAAAAAAGTGGGGGGAGATGTGCTAGATTCGAGCTTTCCTTACTGATGATTGCCTTAATCTTGGCGCGTGGGGGGTCTAAACGCATTCCGCTTAAGAATATTGCGCCCTTTTTGGGCAAGCCCCTTTTAAGCTATGTCATTGAAACGGCACGAGCTAGCCAACTTTTTAGTCAAATCTTTGTCAGCACAGACCACGCCCAAATTGCCAAGATTGCCAAAGAAAATGGAGCGTGTGTTTTAGAACGCCCCACCCATTTAGCCGATGACTTTAGCACGACCCTAGATGTGGCTAGCCATGCCGCTTTAGAGCTCAAGTTAAAGCCTGAAGCTTTGCTTTGCGTGCTTTACGCCACTAGTGTGCTTTTAAGGACTACACACCTTAAGGATGCTCTGCAAGCCTTGCAGACAAACCCTCACAAAAAATACGCCTTTGCTTGCAGTGCTTACAGCGCCTCGCCTTACCGCAGCTTTAGCATTCAAAACAACACCCCCACGCCACTTTTTGCAGACAACATGTCCAAACGCTCGCAGGACTTGCCCTTGCTTTACCACGATGTCGGGCTTTTTTACTTAGGGCAAGCACAGCATTTTATGGCTAAAGAACCCCTCCTTGCCCCCCACTCCTTGCCCCTCATCTTGCCCCAAGCGTGCGTGCAAGACATCGACACCCCAGAAGATTTAAAACTTGCCACCTTGAAATACACCGCCTTGCATGAAAACGATTCATCTTTTCGCTGATGCCAGCCCACAAAGTGGGCTGGGGCATTTAAGGCGCATGCAAAAGCTCAAAGTCTTGTTAGCACCTTTGGCAAAAGTGCGCCTTTTTGCCCCCCACCCGCTAGCCGATGAACCCATTTCTTGGCTCAATCAAAAAATTTTAGGGGCTGATCTGTGCGTTGTGGACAGCTACTTAGCCACACCCAAATTTTACGCCCAAGTGCCAACTCCCTTAGTGGTTTTTGAAGATTTTTATAGGGCAGAAATAAAGTTTTCTAGCTCCACTTATGTTTTTAACCCCGCTTACAATGCCCACACAGCCTACCCTAAAGAGTTACAAAATCACTCACATTATTTTTTAGGCAGTGGGTATTACCCCATTGATCCCATATTTTGCCAAGTAAAATCCCTAAAAACCACCCCTAAAGAGGTCTTGCTGTGCTTGGGGGGCAGTGATTTAACTTTAACTCCCTTGCAAAATGCCCTAAAGCTTTTAAAGCACACCCCCCTAAAAATCCATACCATCGCCCCCAAGCCGTTACTGCCTCACTTGCCAACAGCCCACAACTTTGTTTTTGAGCCGCTCTTAAACCCCACAGAGCTCGCTAAGCGTCTATCTCAAGCCGACATTGCTCTATTTGGCGGGGGGCAGATGATCTATGAAGCCATTTTGAGTCAAACCCCACTCATTAGCCTACCCATCGCCTCTAACCAGCTCGCCCAAGTGCAGGCCCTAGCCAAAGTGGAAGCGTTGTTTCTCGCCAGCCTAGACAATCTTTTATGTGTGTTGCAAGATTTGCTAGACCTAAACGCTAGGGAGCGCATGCAAGCCGCCCAAAAGAGTTTAAAACTTGGGGATAAGCTCCTCCCCACTTTACAAGGGATTTTAACCTATGCTTAAGCACCTATTAACCCAAAGCTTTGAAATCCCTAGCCAGCATTTTGATAAAAGCCCGCCCTTGCACGCTTGCCACTTTTGCCACACCACCAAAGCCGAAAAACTCCAAATCCTAGACTTCCGCAACCACCCCACCACCACCGCTTGGATGTATACGCAACACATTTCTAAAGAAGCGCATTTGCATTTCATCGAGCAGCTGCAATACAGCCAAAACGCCGCCTACTATCTTTTTAAACAAGGTGAGACATTGCTAGGCGTGGGTTCTCTCACCCGTATAGACTTTGCCCACAACCACGCCTTTTTGGGTATTTATAAAAACCCAGACTTAAAGCACATCGGGGCTTTGATCTTAGATGGGCTAGAGTTCATCGCTTTTTTTAAGTTTGGCTTGCACGCCTTGCATTTGGAAGTGATGGCAAACAACACCCATGCCATTGTTTTTTATGAAAAACATGCCTACCGCAAGGGTGGGTTCTTGCGTGACTTTGTATGCCACGAAGACACTTATTACGATGTATGGCTCTTTTCTAAAATTTCTCCTCTAGACAAAGGCTTAAAATGACCCCCCTGGTCGTAGCAGAACTTAGTGCTAACCATGCTAACTCCCTAGAAACCGCCCAAAAATCCTTGATTGTGCTTAAAAATATAGGCGTGGGGGCGGCAAAGTTGCAAACCTATACCCCAGATTGCCTGACCCTGCCCATTAACAAGCCACCCTTCATCATTGAAGGCACGCTTTGGGATCAACAAAGCCTCTACGCACTCTACCAAGAAGCCGCCATGCCCCTAGAGTGGCACAAACCGCTTTTTGAGCTTGCCAAGAGTTTAGATTTATGCCTCTTTAGTTCGGTGTTTAGCCTCAAGGGTTTGGAGCTGTTAGAGAGCCTGGATTGCCCCCTTTATAAAATCGCCAGCTTTGAGATCACGGATTTAGAATTATTGTGCCACACCGCCAGCACCAAAAAGCCTTTAATCATTTCTACGGGTATTGCCACGCACGAGAACATCCTAGATGCGCTAGAAGTGTGCCACAAAGTGGGCAACACAAACATCACGCTTTTAAAATGCACCAGTGCCTACCCTGCCCCTTTGCAAGACGCACATTTATTAGCCATGCCAAAATTCAAAGAACTTTACGGCACAGATTACGGATTAAGCGATCACACTTTAGGGCACTTGAGCGCGATTGTCGCCACGACTTTGGGCGCAAGCGTGATCGAAAAGCATTTTACACTCGACAAGAGCTTAAAGACCCCCGATAGTGCCTTTAGCCTAGACACTAAAGAATTTAGCGCACTTGTGCAAGCCGTGAGCGACACCAAAGAAGCTTTAGGTAGCCCTACCCCACCAGTTAAAGAGCCACAAGGAGCGCAATTTGCCCGTTCGCTGTTTGTGGTTAAGCCGCTCAAAAAAGGAGAAACCATCACCAAAAGGCACATCAAAGCCTTGCGCCCCAACGCCGGGCTAGCCCCTAAGTTTCTCCCCCAAATCCTAGGCAAAAAAGCCCACCAAGATTTGGAAGTGGGGCACCCCCTAAGTTGGCAGGATTTACTCGACCCCTGAAGCCAAGCATTTGGCGCAGACCACGAATAATTTCATGTCGTGGCTGACCAATTTGGCTTGGTGCTTTTTGGCGACTTGATTTTGCCGCTCCTCAATTTCTTGGTCGACAAATTCAATGATCTCTCCGCAATGCAAGCAAATAATGTGGTCGTGGTGCTCCTTTGCTGCAATCTCGTAACGCCTGCCGTTTTTATTCGTTTCTAAAGTGTAAATAAAATTTTCTTTTTCTAAAAAATTTAAAATGCGGTAAACAGAAGAGATGCTGGTGTTTTTGTCGTTTTGACGGATGCTTTGTGTGATTTCCTCGGGACTTAAATGCGTCCCGCTTTTGTAGAGCACGCTCACCACTTCCTCACGCTGTTTGGAATTTTTAAGCCCATTTTTGCGGATCGCCAAACGCAAGCGCTCCAAAATGGATTCTAAAGTTTCTAGTCGGTTCATGCCAACTCCTTATTAAAATCATCCCATAAAAGAGAGCGAAAGTCGCTATTATACACAAATGTAGTGAATATGACTTGCCAATATAGGCACGCAAGGTTAAAATTAGGGTATAATCAAAAATTCACTTTGAAAGGGCGTGGTATGTTTTTTGGTAAAAAAGACCTGATAAAGCAGTTAGAAAACAAAGACGCAGAGATTAGGATTTTGCAAGAAAAGTTGGATTTTTACCAACAATTGATTGACTTATGCGACCACATGGGCTTTATTGGGGTAAAAGACCATAAAATTGTGTTTAAAAATGGCGACATTGTGGATTTAGAAGGGATCGACACCAAGACCAGCGACCTTAGCAACCCTAACCAAGACTTTAGCCTCAATAACCGCCTCTACAAAACCAAGAGTAAGCACATCGATGACACGCTTTATCACTCCATTACAGAAACCATAGATTTACTCACGGAGTGCGGTAAAAACTCTATTTTTAGCCTCTACTACACGGGCATGCGTGAGGGGCTAGAGGGTTTACAAGCCACCATGCAGGATATTTTTAAAGGTACAGATGAACTCACAAAAGCAGCTACAAGTGGGGGAGAACATTCCCAAGAGACGATCAATAAGCTCACCCAAGCTAGCGACAACATCAATAGCTTATACGAGAAAATGCAAAACGCCACAACTCTTGCCGACTCGCTCAACCAACGCAGCAGCGAGATCACCCAAGTGATTTCTTTAATCGACGACATTGCCGAACAAACCAACTTGCTAGCCCTAAACGCCGCCATTGAGGCGGCTAGGGCGGGCGAACACGGACGGGGCTTTGCTGTGGTCGCTGATGAGGTACGCAAACTCGCTGAGAAGACCCAAAAGGCGACCAAGGAGATCGCCGTGGTGGTTAAATCCATGCAACAAGAGGCCAGCGACATCCAAAGCAACACTCACGACACCTATGCTACTGCCGAAGTGATTAAAAACGATGTTGATAATATCAAAAACATCGCTACAATAAATTTAAATACAGCTAATGCTGCCCAATACTCTATCGATAACCTGAACAATCTTGTCTTTTGTGGTTTGGCTAAGACCGACCATGTCGTCTATAAAGCGAATTTATACGGCGTGATCTTTGACATCCCCAACAACTTTAAGATTGTGGATGGACACAATTGCCGCTTAGGCAAGTGGTATTACGAGGGTGAGGGCAAGACACTCTTTAGCAACACCTCTAGCTACCGTTCTTTAGAACCCTTCCACAACGGCTTGCACGATGATGCCAACAATCTAGTGAATATGCTCAAAGACCGCTCTAGTATCACCGAAAATGATATTGAAAAATCTATTAGTGCCGTAGAACAAGGCTCTAAAAATGTCCGCGATACGATCGATAGAATGTTTGAAGAGAAACAAGAGGAATTAAAAAAAGAAATCGCAAATATCTTAGGGCAACACCAATAATTGCCCAACTATGCGTTTGAGCTCAAAGCCTTAGAGCGGGCAAACTTACATAGAAAACGCCGCCTTTACCCACCAGGTTTAGCTGACTTTGCCTCTAACGACTATTTGGGCTTAGGGGGGCGCAAGGATTTATTGCAACAAGCTTTTGAACTCCTGCAAGAGCAAAGCACCCACGCGCCTAAAGCCTCCATGCTCGTAAATGGCTACCACCCCTTGCATCAAGAGCTAGAGAGTTATTTATGCCAGCTCTTGGACTTTGAGGCGTGCGTATTGGTGGGGAGCGGGTTTTTGGGCAATGTGGCTTTGATCGAGGCACTAGTGCGCAGAAACGATCTGCTTTTCATGGACGCGCACTACCATGCCAGCGGGCAGTTTATCGCTAAAAAATCCCCAAATACGATTTTTTTTAACCACAACGATGGCCAAGACTTGCACGCCAAATTAAAGCAACACCAACCCAAAGGGCGGATTTTAATCGCCATTGAGGGGGTGTATTCTATGGATGGCACAATTCCACCTTTGGAGATTTTAAAGTGTGCTGGAGAGCACAACGCCTATTTAGTTTTAGATGAAGCCCACAGCCTAGGCACTATTGGGACAAACTTAAAGGGGGTTTTAGAACACTACGGCTTAAAGCCCACAGAAAAAACGATTGTCTTAGGCACTTTTTCTAAAGCCTATGGGAGTTATGGGGCGTTCATTGGGGCAAGTGGTGAAATTATAGATTTTTTATGCAACCGCGCTAAGAGTATTATTTATACCACGAGTTTATCTGTGTTAGACACGGCTTTGAGCCTTGTCAACATCCAAGAAGTTTATAAAAACCCCAGCTCCTATATAGAGTTGTTAGAGCAGATGCGTGGCTGTGTAGCGGGCTTTGGCTGGCACACGCCAAGCAATATTTTAACCTTACCTCTTGCCAGCATTAAAGACTTGCTAGAAGCTCAAGAGACACTATTAGAAGAGGGATTTATTTGTGGGGCGATCCGCCCCCCCACGACTAAAAAGCCCTTACTGCGTGTGGGTTTAAATGTCCAACCTACAAACACCCTAGGGCTTTTAAAAGACCTATGCGGGTGTTTGCAAGGGCTTTATTTACCGAATCGCCCGCCGGTGGTGGGATAGCCGTAAATGGAGCCGTCTTTGATTTTCATGTGATCTTCCCAGGGCAATTTGTATTTGCCTGCGGCTAGATCCTTGATGTAGGTGAGTCCTGCATCGCTCTCACCACCGGGTTTAGCCACATAACCACGGTGACCGAGGTTGTAAATGTTGTTTTCTAGGCCCCAACTTAGGCGGGCGTTGTCTGCCATTTTGGGATAGATTTCGCCGGTAACGATCTCCCAAGGGTTGCGATGCCCTTGCACGAGAGTGGTGCCATCGAAGTTACAGATTTGCCCTTCGCCGAAGTAGTAAAAGACATTGTCATAGCCGGCGAGATTTACGCTCACGGTATACATCAAGTTGTGCCATGCATTGGAGCGGTTGGTGAGAATCCATTGGTCGTTGACTTGTGTGCTGTAGCCAGAGATGCGGATATAGACATTGCATCCTTTATAGGCGGCTTCTCTAGCGAGCTCAGGGATCATGCCATCGTGGCAGATACACACAGCAAGCTTAGAGCCACCAGGACCATCGCACACGGGCATGCCTAAATCCCCGGGATACCAAGGTTCGATGGGGTTCCAAGGGAAGAGTTTGCGGTATTTTAGGATGATTTCGCCTTGGGGGTTGATAATGATGGCGGTGTTATAGGGGTTCTTGTTTGAATCAGGATTGCGCTCCATAATGGAGAAAACCCCATAAACTTTAGCCTCTTTACACGCCTGAGCGTACATCTCTGTTTCTTTGCCAGGCACATCTAGTAAAAATTCTTCAGTGAGCCATTTAGCGGTGTTTAGCCCTTGCGTGCTGTATTCGGGGAAAATGACGAGCTCTACGCCCGGATAGCCCGCTTTCGTAGCATGTAAAGTTTTAATAATGCTTTCAATGTTGTGGTCAATGTCCTTGCGGCTGTTGACCACAGGGACTGGAAATTGGATGGCAGCGACCAAAAACCCTTCAATGGGTTTACCCATACTACCGATGCTTCCCATGAATGCTCCTTTTGCTGTTGTTACTTTATTGTGTTTTGCAACACGGGGGTATGCTAGGACTGGATATTTAACGCTGGGTAAATATTAAAAAAAGGGGAGGGGTAGGGAGCGTAAAGGGAGGCGTTGCCTCCCCTCTCCAAGCGGTGTTACTTCTTGGTGATGTTGCGGATGTATTGGTCGGCAAGATACAAGCCATGTCCGCTTTCGCCCATGAGCTTGATTTTGTCGAGGATGTTTTTAAACAAGACCTCTTCTTCGTGTTGTTCGGCGACATACCATTGCAAGAAGTTAAAGGTGGCGTAGTCTTTGTGGGCGAGCATGTGATCCACCAAGCTGTTGATGGAGTGGGTGATGTGTTGCTCGTGTTTGTAAGCTTTTTCAAAGATTTCCACCAAACTTTTAAATTCATGCTCGGGGGCTTTGACTTCTTTTAAATGCACGCCCACTTCGTTTTCATTGAGGTAGGTGATGATTTTGGTGGCATGCGCGTATTCATCGCTGGCGTGGTCGAATAAGAACAAGCCAGACCCGTCAAAGCCATGCGTATAGCACCAAGAACTCATGCTCATGTAAAGGTTGGCTGAGTAGAACTCGTCCATCACTTGTCCGTTGAGCAATTTCACAGTTTCCTTAGGCAACATAAAAACTCCTTTTGTTAGTTTGTATCATTATTATAGCTAAAATGAGAAAATAAAGTCAAGGTTTTTAGCCCCTATTTTCTTAAAATATCTAGTATTTTAAGAAACAAACAAGCTCGTTAGCCCATAGGCGATGAGAGAGAACACATACGCCACCACTGTGGTGAAAACAAAGAGATATACCACGAATTTAAAGCCCCCAGCCTCCTTGCCAAAGGTGATGGTCGCCGCAAAACAGGGGATGTAAAACATGACAAAGACGATAAAGGCAATCGCCGAGGGTAAGCGCACACTCTGCTTTAAGGCGAGTTTAGGGTCTTTCTCGCCTGCATACAGCACCGCCAAGGTCGAAACCACCACTTCCTTCGCCATAAAGCCCGCAACTAGAGACACCGATAAACGCCAATCAAAGTCCATGGGCTTAAACACCCCGTCAATGCCTCGCCCCACACGCCCCACAAAGCTATTTTCTAAACTCTCTTTGTCTAGTTTCTCTTGCAAGGCTTGCAAAGCTCGCTCTTTTGTTGAGGGGTTAGTGCGCTCGCTTGGATTTGGGTTTTAGTGGCGTTGTAGGGGGTTAAATCGGGTTTAGGGTATTGGGAGGTAAACCAAATTAAAAGCGAGCCGCCTAAAATATAAGTCCCTGCCTTTTTGATATAAGATAGACTTTTGGTGTAAATGCCAAAGTACAACACCTTTAGGCTTGGCAGGCGATACTTTGGCATTTCCATCACAAAGGACTCTTGCTTGCCCTTAAAGACGCTCAAATTTAAAAACTTTGCCATAAGCAGAGCCACCACAGCCCCCAAGATGTAAATGGCAAAGATCGCAACGCTTGCGTATTTTTGCGGGAAAAACGAGCCGACAAAGAGGACATAAATGGGCAGTCTTGCGCTGCAACTCATAAAGCCGATGACAAATAAAGTGATCAGTCTTTCGTGTTGGTTTTGCAGGGTGCGGGTTGCCATGTAAGCGGGCACAGAACAGCCAAAGCCCGTAATAAGGGGGATAAAACTCTTGCCATGCAAGCCAAACTTGTGCAAAATCCCATCGAGCAAGAAGGCGACACGGCTCATATACCCCGTGCCCTCCAAAAGCCCGATGCCTAGATACAAGATGACAATGAGGGGCAAGAAGGAGAGCACCGCTCCCACCCCCGCCACCACGCCATCGCTGAGCATTGAGGCGATTTGTGGGTTAGCGATGTGCTCTTTTAAACTTTGGCTTAAAAAAGCAAAAAAGTTATCCACCAAGTCCTGCCCGAGCCCACCCACAAGAAAGCTTAGGGTAAAGACAAGAAACATCAAGCCTAAGAAAATAGGCAAGCCATAGTATTCGTGCAAAAAGAGGCGGTCGAGCTTGCGGGTGGGGGTGGGTTTGGTTTGTTTACTCACTTCTTTAGCAAGCTGTCTACAAAATTGCAAGTCGGCTTGTGTGGGTTTGAAGTTTAAGCTATCGGCACTCTTGGCGGGGGTGGGGGCGGAGTGCAAGGCAATGATGGCATCTAATAAAGTGTTTATGTTGGTGCGTTTGTAGGCAGAGGTGGGGATGCAAGGGGCGTTTAATCTGTGCGCTAGAGTCTTGGTGTCTATCTCTAGCCCCTCTTGTTGGGCCTCGTCAAACATATTCAAGGCAAGTAGGGTTTTATGCGGGAGCTTGAGTAATTGGGTGCTAAGGGCCAAATTGCGCTCTAAGTTCGTGCAATCCAGGACATTTAAAATTAAATCATAGGTTTCTGTGTCTAAAAACTCCCTTGTGAGCTTTTCCTCTAGGGTGAAGCCATTGAGGGCATAAATGCCGGGTAGGTCTATGATGGTGATTTGTGTATCTTTGTAGGTGGTTTGCACTTGGGTTTTTTCCACCGTAACGCCTGCAAAATTGCCGACTTTTAAATGCGCTCCGCTTAGAGCATTGATGAGTGAACTTTTACCCACATTGGGTTGCCCCACGAGGGCGACAACGATCGTTTGCATGGATTGCCTTAATGACTATGAAAATGAAAACCTAAATTATATCTAAAGTTTTGCTAAAATTAGAAGTTTAGCGAAAGGACCACATGGAGCAAGAATTTAGCGTCACAGAAACGGGGCGTTTGGACCATTTTTTAGCTATGCAGTTAGGCGTGGCAACCAACCAAGCCCTGCAGTGCATTAAGGCGAACTGTGTGTGGGTGAACTCTAAGCCTTGCAACAAGGGGGGGGTGAAGCTCAAGGCGGGGGATGTGGTGGTTTTCACCCCCCCAAAGGTGCAAGCAAAGCCCACTTGCGCCCCCTTAGATTTTGAGGTGATTTATGAGGATGCAGACTTGTTGGTGCTCAATAAACCGCCTCACTTGGTGGTGCATCCGGCTAAGGGTGTGTGCGAACCAACTTTATTAGACCACTTAAAGGCAAAGGGCTATCGCTTGTCTACGCTTAGTGGGGAGTTGCGCTGTGGGATTGTGCACCGCCTTGATAAGGACACGAGCGGGGCGATCGTCATTGCCAAGACAAATTTAGCCCACGCCCACCTAGCCACACAGCTCAAAAACAAAGAGATGGGGCGTTATTATTTAGCCATTTTAAGCACGCCTTTAAACGCACCCACTAAGGTAGAGTGCCGCTTAGGCCGCCACCCCAAGAACCGCCTAAAGATGACAAACTTAGACGCTTTGCGCCAAGAAATCAAGGGGGGCAAGTGGTCTAAGAGTGCGTTTATGCCCCTTGTAACCAATGCCAAGGGGCAACAGCTCATTGCCATAAAGCTTTATAGTGGGCGCACGCACCAAATCCGCGCACATTTAGAGAGCTTAAACCGCCACATTGTGGGCGATCCTTTATACGGGCAAGCGGACAGCTATGGGGGGCGGATTTTGCTCCACGCTTATTTGCTTTATTGTATTCACCCGCACACGGGACAGAGCCTACTTTTTAAAGCCCAAATTTTGCCTGATATGCTAGAATATTTGCAAGATAATTTTCAAGAGGTTTTGTGGGATGGGCTTTTACAAGAACGCCGTATTTTTGATTTGTTTGGGGCTGATTTTTAGCAGTTGCGCCCACCCCCACAAGAACGACACGCTCTCTTTCAACCAACAAAAAGAGGCGACTAACGCTAGTCTGCCCGTGGTGCAAGGCATTAGAACGATCAACGATGTGGAGTCGGTGGGCTTTGAGTGGCAGGCGATTGATAGGCCTTGGCTCATTGACGGCTTTGTGATTTACCGCATGCAAAAAGACCAAACCTACCGGCGGGTCGCCACGATTAGAAACCCCCTAGCCACGCACTACTACGATGATGGGCTGACTCCGCAAACCGACTACACCTACCAAATCGCCACGATCGGCAGGAATGGGGGCATTTCGCAAATGTCGGCGGCGATCCTAGTGCATACCTCTTATATTAACCCCGTTGAAAGGGTCTTTGCCAGCCAAGCCAGCCCCCAAGAGATCAAAATCTTTTGGAGTCCGCACCCCAATCCTAGCATCGCCCGTTACATCGTGCAAAGGGAAAACCCTGATGGCAAGTTCTCTAATATCGGGGTGGTGAAAAACCGCTTGTATGTGGAGTATTTTGACAAGAATTTACCCAGTGGGGCGAAGCAACACTATAGAGTGATTGCCGAGAACTTTGATGGAGCAAAGTCCTTGCCTAGCGTGGTGGTGGAGGGGCAGACTAGACCCTTGCCCCTGCCCCTTGTGAATTTGCAAGCGAGCACCAATTTAACCCGCAAGGTGGAGCTGTCGTGGACCCCTTCAAGCCAAAGCGATGTGGTGGCTTACCGGATCTATGCCACAAACCGCCTAGACGGGCATTTTAAGAGCATTGCCGAAACCAAAGCCCCCCACTACACCGATGAGGTGGATATGGACGGGGCAGAGCGCTTTTATAAGGTCGTGGCGGTGGATAGCAGCGGTTTAGAGGGGGCGATGCCAAACGAAGCAGCTAAAGGCATGACCTTGCCCCGTCCAACCACGCCCATCATCACCAAGGGTACGATTGAGGACGGGCAGGCGATCATTGAGTGGCAGGGGGTGAGCGATGGACGGGTGAAGTCCTATGCCGTCTATCGCTTTGATGGCAGTTCCAATTCTAGCCCCCTGCGCTTTGGCAACTTAACCACCACCCAATTCATCGATAAGCACATGGAAAATGGGCAAAAATACCGCTACCAAGTGGTGAGCATTGATGGTGCCGGACTAGAATCACGCCCTAGTAAAGAAGTGGAATTGCGTCTAGACCGCTAACATGCCTCATTTTTACGCCAAAGAGCTAGCCACACCGCCCATGCCCTTTGAAGAGCAGGGCTTTAAATTTTGCTATGAAGCCCAAAGTTTAAGGGACCCTAGGGTGAGCCTAATACGGGTGCAACACCCCTCAAGCGATTTTTGTTTGCTAAAAATTGTGCAACAAGGGGGGGTTTTATGCAAGGGAGAGAAATCCAGTCGCCCTATTCCTGTGGGGATTTTGCAACACGCCCTAGAGGTTTTAAGCCACTATGGCAAGCAGGTTAGGGGCAATTTAGCCCTAAGCCACTGCCCTAGTCGGGCGTTTTTAATGGATTTTGGGCGTTTTGACTTTGAGAAGTTTTATTTGGAAATCGGCTTTGGCTCGGGGCGGTTTTTGCTCCAAAAGGCACAAGCAAACCCTGAAAATATTTATATCGGTTTGGAGGTACATACCCCATCCATAGAACAGGTCTTGCGCCAAATTGAGCTTTTGGGGCTCAAAAATCTTTACATCGCCCACGCCGATGCAAGGACACTCTTAGAGGTTTTGCCCCCAAATTGTGAGGGGCTAGACATCCACTTCCCCGTGCCATGGCCAAAACACCCCAATCGGCGCATTTTCACCCCACACACCCTAGAGAACATGTTAGCCATTTTGCGCCCAAAGGGGGAGATTTGGTTGAGGACGGATAGTTTGGAGTATTTTAAATCCAGCCTAGAGCTCGCCCTAAATGCCCCCACCTGCCAAGCCACCATTGCCAAGAACGCCCCCCAGGAGGTGGTGAGTAAATACGAAGCCCGTTGGGTGCGCCAGGAAAAGGACATTTACGACTTGCGCCTACAATCTAGTGCTAAAAGCGTGCACCCAAACTTACCCTTATTGTTGCCAATGCCGCAAAATGTCAAACCCAAAGGGGTGAAAGCATCTAGTTTATGGCAAAAAAAACCCATAATAGGGGAGGATTATTTTTTAAATATCCAAGATGTGCTAGAATACGAGGATTCATGGTTACTCGCAGTGAGTTTGGGCGATGTGCGTTTCCCTTTGAATAAAATCCTTTGTTGGGATCGTGGGGGTGGGGGTTTGGAGTATGTGGGAGGTGTGCCTTTCAACACGAAAGCGCAACGCCACGCCCATGAAGCGTTGTGCGCTCTCTTACAGGAGGTTTGAAGTTGGGAAGCATCATTTTTGCGCGGGATTTGTCCTTAGGCTACAAAAAGGACGAGTGGGTGATTAAGGGGGCGCATTTTAAAATTGAGCAGAAAGACTTTGTCTTTATCTCGGGGGCGAGTGGGAGTGGAAAAAGCACGCTTTTACGCTCTTTGTATGGGGATTTGCCCATTTTGAGGGGGGATTTAGAAGTGTGTAATATCAGCGTGAATCGGGCTTCTAAGAGTTTTATCAACGAGCTTAGGCGCAATATCGGGGTGGTGTTTCAGGACTATAAGCTCATTGAAGAGTGGACGGTGGAGCAGAACATCAAGCTGCCTATGATCATTAATGGCTATAAAAAAGAGGAGTGCAATATCCAAGCCGAAAAGCTCTTAGCCCATGTGGATTTACTCTATAAATCTAACCGCTACCCTTTGGAGTTAAGCGGGGGCGAGCAGCAACGGGTGGCTATGGCTAGAGCGATCGCCCACAAGCCTTTTTTAATCCTAGCCGACGAGCCCACGGGCAATTTGGACGACTACTCAAGCGACATGATTTGGAGCTTGCTAAAGGGGGCAAACAAACAATTAGACATCACCATCGTAGTTGTAACACACAGAATCCCTAGCAATTTCAATATCCCCTACCGCAAGCTTTATATCAAGGATGGAGAGGTGCATGAATACACTTAAGGAGCACTTAGCTTTTTTATTGCCCTTAATCGCCCTTTTATTTAGCCTAGAGAGCATTTTATTTATCCAGCGGGCGGTGCATATGCGCGAGGAAAAGCTGTCTAAGAATTACGCCATCACCATTGTGAGCCACCAAAAGCTCTCGTTGCAATTCATCCGCCAAAACATCCCAAGCAGCGCATCTTTGAACCTCATCAGCCCCGATGCGCTCTTAGAACGCTTGAAGCAGAATTTAAGCGCAGCGAGCATTGCTAATCTTAAGAAGAATCTACCCTTTTTCTATTCGCTCAAGTTGTCCTTATTCCCCACCTTAGAGCAGTTGCACCAAATCAACCAACGGCTCTTGAAAATCCCGGGCGTGGAGAAGGTGGAGGTTTTTAGCAAGACCCACGATCAAGAATACCGCCTCTTGCTTTTGCTGAAAAAAAACACCCTCATTTTCGCATCCATTGTAGGCATGCTCTCCATTCTCTTGCTCGTCAAGCAGATCAGTGTATGGCATTTGCAATACGCCAAGCGCATCGAAATCATGGACTTGTTGGGCGCACCCATGCGGATCAAAAACGGCTTTTTATTCAGGCTAGCTTTCATAGATTCGCTCATTGCAAGTGGAGTGGTGTTGCTGGGGAGTTTATACCTGTCTTGGCAGGAGCAATTCCAATCGATGTTGCAAGTGCTTGAGATTGAAAATCATTTATTCGTGTGGCAAGAAGACACCCTGATCTTTTTGTTCACTTCGGTTATAGTATCCTTCGTCTGTGTTTGGATTGTTGTTGTCCAAAGGAGAGTGGCATGAAAAGATGCATAGGGTTTTTAGTGTGGTGTTTGTCCCTGAGTTTTTTGGGTGCTCAAGCAATTGAAGAGATCGATAAAAATATCAGCCTAAACCAGAGTAAGCTTAAAGCCACTGCTCTAGAAAAAACCAAAATCAGCAACCGTTTAAGTAGCTTAGGTGATGCCATTAACCAAAAATACCAACAGAGCCAAGAACTCTCTAGACAAATACAAAATATCCAAAGGGACATTGCTAAAAACCAAGCCCAAAACCAAGCCCAAGAAAAATCCCTAGAGGAAAACCGCCTTTTCTTAGAGAGTTTACAAAAGAGCCGTAGTAAGATCCAAGATTTTGTCACCACTCTTCTCTTAAAGGATATGCTCTTTGTAATGGTTTTGGATAAACAAGATTTAGCCACCACTGAGGACATTATGCTCCAAACCGCTTTCAAATATCTAAGCCATGATTCGCGATCCCGACTAGCTACCCTAAATGCCCAAGAAGAGCAGATCAGTACCCGTATCGCCCAAATTGTGCGCAACATTAACCAAATGGGCGCAACCATCAACGCCCAAGAGAACCGCAAACACAATTTACAGAACATGGTCGCCACCCAACAAAAGTTGATCAAGAACATGCGTGCTGAGTTGGTGCTTTATAATAAAAAACTTGAAAATTTGGATAAGGAACGCAAGGAATTAGATCAACTCTTGGTCTCCTTAAACATTGTCAAGCAAAGAGAATTGGAACGCCAAAGACACTCCCAAAGAAGCGAAACAACCACTACGGGTCTAAAAGCCCCTCTAGAGGTGCGCCAAGTGGCTAGCTCTTATAGAAATATAACCACAACCGTCTACAACGGACCGAAGACCATCGCTCCCTTAGCTAGCTATAAAATCGTGCAGAAATTCGGTCCCTATTTTGACCCAGTGTATAAACTTAAAGTTTTTAACGAGGCAGTAACTTTGGTTTCAACCAAGCCTAACGCTGTTGTCCGCAACATTTTTGATGGACGGGTGGTGTATGCCAAAGAAGTGCCTATTTTAAAAAAGGTTATCATCATCGAACATAAGGATGGCATGCACACCATTTACTCCCAACTTGATAAGATTGCCCCTACGATTCGGCATGGCTTGAGGGTGCAAAAAGGCTATGTGATTGGGCGTATCGACCAACGCTTGAGTTTTGAAGTCACTTTAAAAGACAAACACATTAACCCTATGGAAATCATTGCTCGTACGCAGTGATGATATTGCGACGGTATATATAAATAAAAATAAGGGCGTGCCGATCTTGGGAAAAAAGGAGTGCCTATGCCTACTGAGATTGCGAGTGTCTCCCCTCACATTACCACGATGCAATTGGATATGTCGCATGCTAGTCATGCCCAAGATTTAAAACCCCAACAAGCGTCCTTTGTCAGTGAGACCAAGTTAGAACAAACTCAAGAAGAAGGGTCTCCTTTAAAGGAACAAGATTTGCAGAAGTTAGCTAAAGAGCTCAATGAAAAGATGAAGCAAATTGAGTCGCAATTGACCTTTAGTTATAACGAGGTTTTGCATAGTCTTGTTGTAATGATCAAAGATAGCAATGGGGATCGGATCATCCGCGAAATCCCCTCACAGGAAGCGATTAGGTTGACTGAAAAGATGCGGGATATTTTGGGGATCATCTTTGATAAGAAGGGTTAGAGTGTACCGGAGCAAAGCATGGGAATAGGAAAACTTAGTTCTTTGGGGATCGGCAGCAAGGTCTTAAACTACGATGTGATCGACAAGCTCAAAAAAGCTGATGAGCAGGTGATGGTTGCCCCCATTGAAAAGAAAATGGAGGCTAATGTAGAAAAACAAAAGGCCCTCGTTGAAATCAAAACCTTGATCTCTAACTTGAAAGCTCCCGTAAGTGCGCTCACCGACTACTCCACCTATACAAGCCGTAACAGCAGCGTGAGTGGCAACGCCGTTAAAGCCACAGTGAACCCAGGTATCCCCGTGCAGAACATTAAAGTTGAAGTAGAAGACCTAGCGCAAGGCGACATTAACGAAGTAGCCACCCACTTTAGAAGCCGAGACGATGCCTTTAGCCAGGCCAATACAAAATTACACTTCTACACCAATAACAAAGATTACACTGTTGACATTAAAGCAGGCATGGGTCTAGGGGATGTGGCACAGGCGATCACAGATGCGACCGATGGCAATGTTTTAGGCATCGTGATGAAAACGGGGGGGGACAAGCCCTACCAGCTCATGCTAAACAGCAAGAACCCCGGGGCAAATAGCCGCATTTACTTCGGCACGAGCGTGATCTCGCATTTAAGTAGCGATGCGCCCATCACTCTAGCGGCGGGGGGCACAGACCAAGCCACGGGCAAAACCACCGAGGACGATTTTTTCATCAAGGTGAAAGATGCGCAGGGGCAAGAGGTGAAAATCCCCATCACCCTAAACATCAGCACCAAAACCCCCGTGCAGAATAAAAACCAAGCTCTGCAAGAGGCAATCAAAAAGGCTTTAGAGGCCAACCCCCAAACCAAGCCTTTGCTTGAAAGCGGGCAGCTCAATGTCGGCTTAATCAACGATGGCAAGTCTTTAATCCTCAATGACAAAAGAGGGTTTAGTGTAGAAGTGGGCGGGGCTAAGGCAGTTGAACTAGGCTTTGTGAAAACCACTTCTAGTCAAGACGACTTAGTCAAGGGCACAACGGGGATCCCTTCAGGGCAGATTAAAGGGGTGGTGAACTTCAACGGACATGCCATTGACCTTTCTAAAATCACACACTCAGCCAATTCTAGCGATGACAATGGCAAGGCGATCGTCAACGCTATCAACGCCATCAGCGGTTTACATGCCCTACTAGGTGCGGATGGCAAGTTGGTCTTAAACAGCGACAGCGGGGAGTTGCGCATTGCAGGCGTGGGGGTAGCGGGCAAGACGGCGGTGTCTAACTTGGGCTTAAGCGAGGGTTTGAGCCAATCCTACGCCAAAATCCACGATCTCTTTGGGTTTAAGAACTTACAGAGGGCTTCGGATGCCAAATTTACCTACAATGGCGCGACCATCACCCGCCCCACGAATGAAGTAAACGATGTGATCAATGGGGTGTCCTTAACTTTGCTTGCCAAAACCGATCCGGGCAAGCCCGCCATTGTGAGCGTTACTAGAGATAGCAAAGCGATCGTGGACAACATCAAAGCCTTTGTCAAAGCCTACAACGAATTGATCCCCAAACTAGATGAAACCACTCGCTACGACCCTGATACCCACATCGCCGGGGTGTTTAATGGGGTGGGCGACATCCGCACCATCCGTTCCTCCATCAACAACGCCATTGCCTTTAGCATCACGAGTGCAAAGGGGGTGGATAGCTTAATGAAGTATGGCATTAGCCTAGATGAGCATGGCAAAATGAGCCTAGATGAGGGCAGACTCACAAATGCGATTGAAACCGACCCCCAAGCCGCCCAAGACTTCTTTTATGGCAGTGATGTCAAGAGCATGGGAGGTAAAGAAAACCACCAAGATGGGATTTTTATCCGCTTGGATAAAGTTTTGGCGGGTTTGGTCGATGGTGGAAATGCGCGTTTGAAATTATACGAAGATTCGCTAGAGCAAGATGCCAAAGACCTTAGAAAAGATAAGGAAAGTGCGATGGAGATGTTAAAAACCCGTTACGACACAATGGCAGAACGTTTCGCTGCCTACGATGAGCGCATTTCAAAAGCGAATAAATCCTTTGATGCGGTGCAGATGATGATCGACCAAGCGGCCGCTAAAAAGAACTAAGAAAGGGAAAGAATGCTTAAAGCCAACGCCTACAATATGTACCAGCAAAATGCCGTAACCGTGGAGTCGCCCGCTAAACTCATTGAAATGCTTTACGAGGGGATTTTAAAATTCGCTGCCCAAGCCAAGCGCCACATGGAGGCAGAGGATATCGAAAGGAAAATCACCTACATCAACAAGGTAACCGACATCTTTACCGAATTGCTGAATATTTTAGACTATGAGCGGGGTGGAGAGGTCGCCGTGTACCTCACCGGGCTTTACACCCACCAAATCAAGCTACTCACCCAAGCCAATGTGGAAAACGACAGCGCAAAAATTGACTTGGTCATGCGTGTGGCACGGGGCTTACTAGAAGCGTGGAGAGAGATACACCCCCATGAATTGGGTCGATGAGCTTAAAATTGCACTCTTAGAAAACAACTTAGAGCGTGCATCTTTTTTGGTCGAAACTTGCCCTTTCTTAAGCGAACCTTGCACTGATTTAGAAGCTCTGCAAAGTGCAAAAACTTTGATTGCCACCACCATTGAACGCCTCCAAGAGCAGCAGCGCGCCCTAAGCGCACAAATGCGCCAGCTCAAAGCCGCCCAAAAATTCTTAGAAATTTCTTAGGTGTTAAACGCTGTTAAACTTTTGGCGTTACAATCTCCCTAAAAGGGGTTTTCGTGGATAAAGTCATGGTTTTAGCGACAGGGGGGACGATCGCAGGCATAGGCGAGGGGGGGGCATACACCAGCGGACAAGTGGGCGTAAACGACTTGCTCAAGGGCATTGTGCCCAAGGGTGTAGAGATAGAGAGTGAGCAGGTCGCTAATGTCGGCTCACAAGACATGGACTCGGACATTTGGTTTAAACTCCTGGAGCGCATCTACGCCTTAAGCGCAAGGGAGGACATTAAAGGCTTTGTCATCACGCATGGCACGGATACGATGGAGGAGAGTGCCTACTTCTTGCATTTGAGCGTGCAAACCCACAAACCCATTGTATTCACCGGGGCGATGCGCAATTCTACGAGTATCAGCCCCGATGGGCCGATGAACCTTCACAACGCCCTAGCCGTGTGCGCCCACCCTGAGAGTGCGGGGCTTGGGGTTTTAGTGGCGATGGATGAGGGCATTTTTAGTGCACGCGATGTCAGCAAGACCCATACCAGCCATTTAAGCGCCTTCAAGGCCCTAAATACGGGGGCGATCGGGCATGTCTACTATGGGCAAGTGCATTTTCACGCTAAGCCCATCCAAAAACACACCTTGCAAAGCCAATTAGTCTTAAAAGGCCCCACGCCCCTACCCAAAGTGGCGGTGGTCTACACTTATGTGGGTTGTGGGGATTTTCTCCTCAATGCGGCTTTGCAGGCGGGCGTACAAGGCGTGGTGGTAGCGGGTATGGGCAATGGCAATGTGAACCACACACTCTTAGAAGTGATGGCGCAGGCGATTAAGCAAGGCGTGGTGGTGGTGCGTTCGAGCCGGGTAGGCAGTGGGGAGGTGCAACTCGGCGAAGTGGATGATATGCGCCACAACTTCGTGCGTGCCGGGGATTTAAACCCCCAAAAGGCACGGGTTTTATTGCAATTAGCCTTGCTTAAAACCACCAATCCCCAAACTATCCAAGAATTTTTTGATACACATTAAAGACGATGAAGATGACCAGGGGCAACACCAGAAAACCCCACTTCTGTGGGTAATTTTATTTTTGGTGTGCCGAAAGCTATGGCGCGCACCTTGATTAAGGGGTTCATTTATGGGTAGATTATGGCTCGCACACATGGGTACAATCCACTACTTCCCCATACCACTCCTCAATTCTCGCATGCACCCCACGATTAGCATTGCTAGAATACCAAAGTTGGCGACATGGGGGCGGACATGTTTTTTGCGCTCATATTCATCGTTTTTAGAGTAGCGTATTTTTTGTGGCCGGCAATCTAAAGTGTTCTCTATACGAGCCACTGCCTAGATAGATTCCTATCTGTTCAGCACACATTATTCAGGCCCTACTCGTACAAAGCATCGATTATAATTAAAAAATTTGCCACAGTGTCTTCGTTAACCCCTAACAGATAATAATAAAAAAGCCTTTTTAAGGATTATTAGAATAAGGAAAGTTCTCAAGCTAAACACCTATTCAAAAAGAAATAAATTAAAGAGTGTCCGCATTGTTAATCTACTAAATTGTCAAGAATGGTAAAAAGGCAAAAAGGCTTATGTGTAATTCGTGCAAAAGGACTTTTACCTACACTAACAACATTATCCTTGTTGGTACCAAGAAACAAGAAAACAAGAAAAATTGAAATTTGGAAAAATTCGTTCATTGTCTAGTGAAAAAATATTTACTTAGAAAAACTGCCAAGATTTGCAATATTGATGTAACAACAGCTATTGGCGACACAAGATTTTAGATGCCTTGCAAAGCATACAAGATGGAGTGGAATTAAATGGCATCGTAGAAGCTGATGAGACTTACTTTCCTCTTTCATTTAAAGGTCATCATAAAAATTTCAAGCCACCACGCTTGTCTAAAAACGAGACACACAAGCTACCAAGCGTGGGTTATCTAAAGAACAAGTTTGTGTAACAAGCGGAGTTAATTTAGATGGGGAGTCTGTTACCAAAGTTTCTAATTTAGGTAAGCCTATTTAAAACCAGCAAATGATATGGAGTTAAGCCATATTAGAGTACCTAAGAAAAACATAAGTCAGATGCTTTTAACATTCAAACTATCAATAGTTATCATAGCCACATAAAAGATATGATGAAACACAAATTCGAAGGTATAGCCACTAAATACCCAGATGATTATCTTGTCTATCATAATTTTGTAAATTTTGCCAAAGAGAATCATAAAGAAACAATATTGTTTGAGCATATACAAAATAGCAAATGTATTAGTTTGAGTAGAAATATTTCTAAAAGAGAGTGTTTAGGATTAGTGGGTAAAAATGGCAAACAAGCGAAAAATAGTTAGAAACTATTTTCAAAAATATGTTGATTTTATTAAAAAAGTAAAACTAGGGTAGGTATCCTAATTTGCTGTTTGTGGTGTTTTGTCGTATTCTTCTTTTTTAAGTAAAGAATTTGATGTGTTGACTATGACCATTAGTGGGGAGAGCGCAGCACTTCCTGCATCTAAAAAGAATACGTCAAGCTACTAAGATATTTGGCAATAAATTGCTTTCTGCAAAAGAATATCTTAATGGTTATTTACAAAGCCCTAAGAAATTTAGACAAGATTATAGCTCTTTGCTTGTTTTAGTAAGTGATCATGTTGAAAGGCTGATTCTTAAATTTATGCTAAACATAACTTTTTGTGAGTAGAGTTTATTTTATAACCTTGAACTACACTTTTTAGATTTGCCTTTTTGGACTCTGCCCGCCCCCAATTTACCAAGCGGTGCTATAATTTTGCCAGATTGGAGGTTTAGATGCAAAAGCTCTATATCAAGGTCGCACAAGGATTTAAGGTTGCTTGTTTGCAAAGCGACATCGCCTACTTGAGGAAACGCTTCCACAAAATAGACACCACCTTAAAAATTTACGATAGCGTGCCCAATAAAGAGGGGGCGATGCTACGATCCTTGCTTGAAATCTGTTTTCAAGCACAAGGCATACCAGAGATTTTATATTGCATCAATGCTACAAGAGAGACCCAACAGAGGGCGTTCATCTATGGCGATCCCGACCACTCAAGCCCATTTTTTAAGGGAGAGAGCCTTGCTTTTGGGGGTTGTGTGGATGAGGGCTTTTTGGTGTTGGATCGGGTGGTGCTTGTGCCTTTTGGGTTGGGGACGCGTTTTGAGGTGGAGCTTTTGATTGATGCGAGTCAAGCACAAGGGCAAGATTTAGCCAATGCCCTAAAATCCATGGATAGCCCACAAGAGTTTTTAGCACAACTGCAAGCACACTTTTCTTGGGAAAAATGGGGGGGCGTATTTGGGTCTTGCACCCATAACGCCAGCCACAATGCACAAAAGAGGGTGTGTGTCTTGCAAAATGCCCGCACTTTGCCCGGCTTGCTTGGTGTGCGTCCTTATCCTCTATGGCTTTTAAACCCCAAAGAGGCGCAAGAATTACACCCCGATCACATCTGCCAAAGCATTTCGCAGAATATGGCAAAAACCCTCATCAAGCGTTTTGCGCCACCCTTGCGTGCTGCCCTTGCAAAGATGATTGCTACCTTGCAAGTCTGCTTGATCCAAGTAGAGGGTCAATTACAGCACAGCCTAGAGTTGGTAGCCATAGCGATCAAACACCATATCAACCGACAAGATAAAATTCTATTAGCCAGCCCCACAGCCTTTAAAGAATCCTTAGAAAATAAACTAAAAAGCCCGCACATGCCCTTAAGCTTTTGCGATCTAAGCACCCAAGAGTTAGGGCAGGTGGTGGCGCAATGTAGTGCCTTGCAAGCGGACTTAGATAACTTTGAGAGGCTCTATGCCCAAAGCCAAAGCATGGACATAATTAGCCTACAAGCCCAGCTAGAGGCAAGTTGCCAACAACTAGAGAGCCTCCAAGAGCAAACCAACAACACCCCCCAGCCACAAACAAATTTGAATAAATTCCTTAAATTCTTAGAGGGGCAAAAGGTGGGGGATTTTACCTTACCTCGTGGGCTTTTAAAGCCCATCTACAATGCCCTCAAAGAGGATTTAAACGCCCTTGCTCCCCTTAAATTTAGCCCCCTCTCTTTAGACATGCCCACACACGACTTTTCAAGCGCACTAAAAGCGATCTACCAAGACATTTTGCACTTTGAACAATGCGATCAGGAGGTGGCAAAGATTGATTTTAGTGCCTTGCAAGAAAAGCACGCCAAACTTACCCGAGAAATCCAAGACCTTGAAAACCAAAAGGATAGAGTTGCCGATATGGAAAGCTTAGAGGCACTCCAAGAACAAATCCGCCACAAGAAACAAGAGCAAAGGGGGCGTTTGCTTTGGGCAAGTATGCTAAACTCTTTGGCACGGGCAAATTAGAACAGATTAAAGATTTATTAGAAACCCATAGAACAAAAGTGGCACGATTAAAGGGGCATTTTAGCACCACCCTACACGCCCAAGCGCAAAATTTTCAACCAGAGCCAAAAACACAGCCCACAGAATGCCAAGTCCTAGAGATACAAATCCAAGATTTAAAAGCCCAAATAGAGCAAATCACCACCCAAAAAGCACAAGTGCAAGCCAGCTTAGAGCAAATCCAAAAAAAATACAGCCTTGAAAATTTGGAGCAAATCCCAAATGCCCTAAACACCCGCCTAGAGGGCTTAAAAGAGGCATTAAACCCCAGCACCCCCACAGACACAAGCTTGTGTTTTATCCCCTTTGGGAGTGATCCGTGTGTTTTAGAAATGGCAAGCCCCTTTGATGTGGTAGTAATTTTAGATGATGGTGGGTTAAATCTCGATCTCTTGCCCCTGATTTTAAATAGCAAAAAAACCATTTGGCTCAAAAGCACGCATACCCCTAATTTGACAGATTTACCAGAAATGCCTAGCCCAGAGTTACAAGAGTCTTTATTTACAACTTGTTTTGCCAATGCCCCAAGTGGGATCAAGGCACAAATCCATTTAAGGGAGCAACCATGAGTCAAGAACATTATGCCCGTATTGAGTTAGAAAGACAGCGCGCCAAAGAGCGCCAAAAACGCGCGCTTGCTAAGAGGCAACGCGCCTTAGAGATAAGCCAAGTCCATTTGGAACAAGCTAAACAACACATAGAACGCATGCACGCCCAAGGCTTAGATGCCTTTGTATCCTTAACCCAAATAGAGCAACAAATACAACAAGTGCGCCAGTTAGCCCAGAGCGCGCGCCTAGAATTGCCACCCCCCGCACAAAAATATGGGGGTTATGATTCGACTTTTGAGGATCATGTGCGTCTCTTAGATGACAACCCCTTTAAAGCCCAAGAATTAAGCCATGCCATCCTCTCCCAGCTCAACAGCCTTGAAAGCCATGCTAAAGAATTGCAAAAAGCGCAATTTAGAGCCAATCAAGCCAGCGTTCAAGAGTATTTTCACACCCAAAGGGAACAGATCCAAGATGATTTGGTGCTAGAGTTTGCTAAAGAGGGCTTACAAAAACTAGAAGCCCAAGTGAAAGCCTTTGATGGGCGGGATTTCAAGGGCTTTTACCCGCAGTTACAAGCCCAAATGGGCGCGCTTTTACAAGAAGCACAAAATAAAGTCCTAAGACACCGCCAAGAGCTCGCCCGCCAAGAGATCAAAAAAGAGAACGCAACCAAAAATGCGCAACAAAATTGCAAGGATTTACAAGGCAACTTGCAAAAAATGCAAGCACAAGGACTAGATGCCTTTGTGTCTTTGCAATCTCTCAAGCAAGAGCTAGAAAGCTTGCAAGCCTTCATCCAAACAGACCCCCTAAAAGCCCAGCAACAAAGCCTAGAGGCACTCTATAATTTAGAAAAATTGCAAAGGCAGGCTTTGGATTTGCAAAGGGCACAAGCAGGGGCAAACCAAGAAAAAGCCCAGCAAGATTTTTATGCCCGTTTGCAAGAGATCAAGGACCCGGCAATCATCACCTACGCCAAAGAGGATTTAGCACTTTTACAAGAGCGTCTAGCCACCTTTGATGGACTCAATGCAGACACACAGCACCAAATCCAAGCAGATTTAGAACAAGTGTTACAAAGGGCACAAGCCCAAGCACAAGCCAATAATGCCCAACAAGAGAGTCAAAGGCAAATGTGGGCGCAAGAATTAGAGCACCTTAAAAACGAGGTGGCACAAATTGCAACTAGCCCTGAGCAAGAGACGTTGTTGGCACAAATTGCAAAAATAATAGAGGGTTTAGCCAGCCAAGATTTTAACACCTTAGAGAGCCAAATAGTGCAAATCAACGCCCAAGCCGATTCACTCATTGTAGAGGAAAATGCCCGCAAAGAAGTGGTGATCTCCATTGTCAAAACCCTAAGAGGGCATGAGTTTGAAGTGCAAGCCCCCGTTTTAAAAGAGGGGGCGGTGATCATCAAGGCAGCCCGCCCTTCGGGTAAAAGGGTGCAATGCCGCATTGAGCATGGGAAGATTTGGTATAAATTTGATGAATACGAGGGGCTCACTTGCAAAGAGGACATTGCCAAATTTGAAAAAGAATTAGAAGAGGTCTATGGCTTTAAACTAGAAGACAAAAAGGTTCTTTGGGAGAATCCCGATCGCATTTCTAAGGGGGCGATTGATTTGAACAACCCCCATAAAAAATCGCTGTAAGGAGGTTTGTATGGAAAAAGAAAGCGAATGGTTACAACAATTCGTGTGCGATGCCAAGCTTAAAGGCGTGGTGATTTTAAGCGGAAATGTGGATGATCTTTTTAAAAGCAAGTTTGACATGCAATATAAAAATCTAGATCGCTTTTTGATCGAGTTGTTGCACCAGGAATTGGGCTTTTCAAGCGTGTGGCTGTGGGATTGCGTGGGCGGGATTGATTATGATCTATCTATCTTGCCTGAGAGTAAAGTTGCCCCACAACCCCAAGATAAAAATCTCTATGACATTGGCGAGACCAATACCTCCCAAGATCGCCCCGAGCGAAAAAACCCAGAGGAGTTTTTCTCTGTGATTATGAACGATCTTACCAAGAAGTCAGGGCAATGCTTTATCTTAGATTACACAGATTATATTTTTGGCACGCAAGCCAGCCTTAGCGAACAAGAACGCCATTGGATCATTCGGCTCAAAAAAGCCATCCAGCGCAACGCCCATTACACCTTGGATGCCACTCAAGCCATGCAATCTAAAAATTTGGTGATCTTTTTAGCCCACAAACGCACCGCTTTGCCCTCCTCCTTTTACATCAATGACTGCCACATCGCTAGCCTAGAAATCCCCTTGCCCAGCCGTCCCGAGCGCAAAAGCTTTATCGAGAGGTTTGGAGAACTCCCCTTTAAACCGCCCATCACCCAAGACCCCAACAAATTAGCCGACTTCATTGACATGCTAGAGGGTTTTATGCTCAAAGAAATTGCCCAAATTTTGCAACTCTCCCAAAACAATAAGCATTTAAGCCCCGAAAAAAGCGTGAAATTCTACCGCTACAAACAGAGCCGTAGCCCTTGGGAGGATTTGGACAAGCATAAATTAGATGGCATTTGCCAAGCCCTAGAAAAGCGTGTCAAGGGGCAAAGTCATGCCATTAGCAAGGTAGAAAAGGTCATCATCCGTGCCTTTACGGGGTTTTCAGGGGCAGCACACTCCAGCAAGAGCCAAAAGCCCAAGGGGGTTTTATTTTTTGTAGGACCTACGGGGGTGGGCAAGACCGAGCTTGCCAAATCTTTAGCCGAGTTTTTATTTGGCGATGAGAGCGCATTTTTACGCTTTGATATGAGCGAGTTTAATCATGAGCAAAGCGATCAACGCCTTGTGGGCGCGCCCCCTGGATATGTGGGGCATGAAGATGGTGGGCAACTCACCAACGCGATCCGTGCCAAGCCCTTTAGTGTGGTTTTATTTGACGAGATTGAAAAGGCGCATGGGCGCATTTTAGATAAATTCTTGCAAATTTTAGAGGATGGGCGGCTCACAGATGGGCGGGGTGAAACCGCCTCTTTTGGCGAGTCGGTGATCATTTTTACCTCCAACATTGGGGCGGCTGACAAAGATATTAGCATTGATGACGATCCTAAAGAAGTAGCACAAAAATTCATGCAAGCCGTGCGGGATCATTTTAATCATACATTAGGGCGACCCGAATTGTTAAACCGCATAGGCGATAACATTGTCCCCTTTAATTTCATCAAAGATGAGGACTTTTTGATCGCCATTATTCAAAGCAAATTTGAAAAGATCGCCCAACAAGTCGCCGAAAAATACAATATCAGCCTAGAGTTTAAAACCCCAAAGGATGCACAAGAGGGCTTTAAGGCATTGGCAAAGAATGTCAATAAAGGGCAAGGGGGGCGGGGGGTGGTCAATCGCCTAGAAAAACAAATTGTAGATGCTTTGAGTCTTTCTATCTTCGATCAATGGGAAGAAAGGGAGGGTTGTAAAAAAATCTACATCAAGCAGTCTATGCCCGAATTTGACAGCTTTGAATTTAAGTTAGAGCCATGTTGAATGTCGCCAGCATGCGCTTATGCACACAAGCAGAAGGTCCCGGAAAACGCATGGCTATTTGGTTGCAAGGCTGTTTGAAGCGTTGCTTTAATTGCTGTAACCCACACATGCAACCCCTTGTTAAAAAAGAACTCATGCAAGAGGGGGCATTGATAGAGCAAATTTATTTAGCCTATGAGAAATATCAAATTTGTGGGATCACGCTTTTGGGCGGGGAGCCCCTTTTGCAGGCTAAGGGTTTATTGCCGGTGGTGCGTTGGTGCAAGCAAAACAACCTATCGGTTTTACTCTTTAGTGGCTACACTTTGGCACAAATACAAAAACTACCCCTTGAGGGGGCACAAGAATTATTGGACTTTGTGGATGTGCTGGTGGATGGGGAGTATGTGGACTCTTTGTATGATGAGAGTCGGGGGATTGTGGGATCAAGCAACCAAGAAATCCACTTTTTTACGGACACTTATAGCCTCAAAGATTTTAAAAGCCAAGTGCAAGTTGAGGTGTTGGTGGATGAGCAGGGAGTGAAATTTAATGGCTGGGCACTCAGCCCTAAAGACTTAGGCGCATTTAAAGTTTAGAGGATTGTATGCAAGATCAAGAAATTTTAGCGTTGTTAGAGGCAATTGCACAGGGTAAAATGCGGGGTAAATACCCCGAGCCAAACCCCACAGAAGAGGGCAAAGAGGGCATAGTCGCGCATGCCAAGCGCATGCTCGCCAAAGAGCGCAAAAAACGCTAACCCTATAATTCTACTTTTTGGATTGGGCTTAAATAGCTCTCATTTGCTCGCCCCTCATCAGTAGCCACCACAAACTCAAAGGCACTCGGGCTCACCAGACGGATAAAAATAAAAGCATGGGGGTTGCTCACGCCCGTTTCTAGGGATTTTTTCTTAATGGCCGGGTCGCTTAAGTGGCAATTATAGGGATTGGGTTGCAAGGTGTAGTAAAGCTCAAATCGGCTTTCACTCGCATCTAAGAATTTAACCCATTGGTGGCGGATAGGATTCCTCTCAAGTACAATTTCAAATTTTTGTTTGCGCCCCCGCCCCAAGATGTATTTAGAATGCGCCCCCCCGCCTTGTGTGTAATTGTTGATGACTTGGATTTGTCCGCCTTTACGGGTGCGTATCAACCCAAAAGCGACCCCTGTTTTGCCATTGGGCTTGGCTAAATCACGGCTTTCTAGGGGCGGATAGACTTGGTAGCGGGCTTGGGTGTCTTGGGTGATTTGATTAATCTTTGCTTCAAAGAGTTCTTGCACAAGACGCGATTTACTCGCATTGCCCGCCAAGAAAATATGGAAAGTGTTGATGTCTCTTGCCTCTTGCACGCGCTCAAAATACGCATCTGTGGCGCGCCAAAACTCGCTAAAGAATAAATCTACCCCCCTTTTAATGCGCTCTTTGAAAAGATTTTGCACTTCTTGGGTGCTAAAATCCAAATCCACGCCGGCGATGTTTTGCCCACCGCTATCAAAGAGGTTTAAAGACAACACCCCCTCATCTTCAAACTCTCTACCCTCCCAAAGGGGGCGGAGTTTCTCCATGAGGGTTTTAGTGTTGGTGTGGGCTTCTGCCGAGTCGTTTAACAAGGTTTCAATGCCTAAAGTGCCTTGCCCCTCGGCGGGTTTTTTAAAGGGGATTTGCCTAGACAACAATAAAGCTTGGTTGCGCTTAAAAATTGCAAAGCTGGCTAATTCCAATAAATGCTCCCCGCCTAAAAAGCGATCCCCTGCCCCGCCAAAATGCTCCAATTCATAATCATAGCGGCTAGATTCTGGCGTGCCCTGCAAAACCCCAAAGTCAAAATCCGTTGTCCCACCCCCAAAGTCAAAGACCCCATAATACACCCGCTCGTTTTCGCTCGGATCAAAATTATAATTTTCTAAAGCGATGATCGCATAAGCCGCCGGCTCGCTTGCCCCTTCTTCAACTTTAAGTTGTTCTACCACCTTTTGAGAATGCAAAGTATTGGGCAAGGATTTAGCCAAGCCTCTTTTAAAACTCTCTAAGATCATGTTACGCACCGCTGGCTCGTAGGTGACCGGGAAGGATAAGAGATAATTTAAAAACACCCCATGGTGTTGGTTGTTGATGTATAGACCCAGATAGTAGGCATAAAGCTCGATGGGGTTTAAATCCCCCTCTTTGATCGCTAGACTCTCCTTGATCTCAAAATGTGCCCCTTGTTTGTCTAAAATTTGTAATTTTCTCTGCTTGTCCCCCGCCCATTGCTTTAACCCGCTCAAATAGGCGTTGTAATCGCTTGAGGGGCTGCCTAAAAAGGCGCTATAAGCGGCGTGGGAGACTTGCACTTGATCCCATTTTGTGGGGGGTCTGCCTCTTTGGGATTTATAGGCTTGTAAAAAGCTGGCTAAATCGTTAAAGCTTAAAATAGTGGGGTTTTCATAGTGGTTTTTCTCAATCTCTTGGGTTAAATCCCCTAACCCTACGCGCATGGGCACGCTTTGGTTTTCCTCTTGGCACACCACGACACTACTAGTCGTGCCAAAATCAATCCCCACTAGCCCCTCTTTGATGTCCGCTTTGGGGTTTCTAGCAATCAAGGGCTTTTCAAAACGCACAAAAGTTGCCCTAGACACGCTCAAACTCTCTGCTAAGTCCCACAGCTCCCAAGATCCCCGATTAGCATCGCTTAAAATTTTAGGGTCATAGGGGGTGATGTCGGCACGCACTCTGTCAGCTTGGAGTAGGGCATTAATGTAATCTTGTGCCCACTCTTGGGGCATAGTCAAGCCCTGCACGCTTTTAATGCTCTTTTTAGAGTCAAGGCGTATTTTGACAAATAAATACACGAGCCACACCACAGACACAAATAAAATGATTTGCAAAGCAAAGAGGATTAAAGACCCAAAAATCGCCCAAAGCACGCCCAAGACCATGATGCCTGCTAAAATGCTTGTCAAAAGCAAGGACACATGCGACAAGTAGCGTGAGGCTTGGGTGTTTTTGTCCAAAATGTCTTGCCACGCATTTTGATACACTGCCCTCACTTTATCCCTAAAGGGAGCATTGTTATTGGTTGTTAAAAACACAAAAATAGAATAGCCCATCCACAAGAAAGCACAGTAAGAGAGAAAATATAACCCCTCACTTGTGGCTGATACAGCGATGGCAAACACTAAAACCCCTACAACCCACGCAATCAAGCGATTCTTAAGCCAAAAAAAGCGTTCCTCTTTAAAAACTCTTGTGAAAAATGGACTGCCCCATCTTTGAATCAGCCGATACCAAAGCACTCCCTCAGCCCAGCACAAGCCAAAGACAATCCCAAAGCACACCAAACCCAAACAAAAATCCCACACAAATTCCAAGAAAGATTTCAGCATGCCCGGGGCAATTTTCTCTGTAACCCACACCACAGCCCCCAACACGGCGAGCAACACCACAGACCCCCGCATTTTTGCAACCCATGCCATCATTCTAGCCTCCCTTATCTGTTTATTTTCATAACTCCACTTTTTGCACGCTGCTTAAATAATTCTCGTCTGCTAGCCCTTCATCAGTGGCCACCACAAACTCAAAGGCACTGGGCGCAACTAAACGGATAAAAATAAAAGCATGGGGGTTGCTCACCCCCGTTTTTAGGGATTTTTTCTTAATGGCGTGATCCTCAAGGCTTAAATGATTATTGGCCGCGCTGGCTTGCGTGGTGTAATACACCTCAAATTGGCTCTCGCTGGCATCTAAGAATTTGACCCATTGGTGGTAGGGGTGATCGCGATCGATGAGCGTATAAAACTTGCGCTTTTTGGATCGCCCTAGATAGTATTTAAAGCGGATGTTTTCTTCCACATTCGAGTCGATGACCTGAATAGACCCGCCCTTGCGGGCTTGCACCAAACCAAAGGCGACCCCGGTTTTGCCATTGGGTTTAGCAAAATCCGCACTCTCTAAAGGGGCGTAGAGTTTGTAGCTAATGGGGGTTTGGGCTTGGTTGGCATCTTGCTCGCTGATTTGGGCGATCTTTGCTTCAAAGAGTTCTTTGACGAGGGGCGATTTGCTCGAATTGCCCGCTAAGAAAATGTGAAAGGTGTTAATGCCCCGCCCCTCCTCTAACATGCCTTTCTTTTCAAAAAAGCGCGCGGTTGCCCTAAAAAACTCGCTAAAAAAATTATCCACCCCTCTTTTAATGCGCTCTTTAAAAAGCTCTTGCGCTTCTTGCACGCTAAAATCCAAGCGCACGCCCACGATCTCTTGCCCGTGGCTATCAAAGAGGTTTAAGGCCAATTCGCCCTCATCGCTAAACTCTCTGCCCTCCCATAAGGGACGCAATTTTTCCACTAGGTTTTTAGTGTTGCTACGGGCTTCTTGGCTTTGACTAAGCAACACCTCACTGCCGGCAAAAATTTGCCCCTCAGCTGCCCTTGTGAAAGGGATTTGCTGCTTTAACAATAAATTTTGGTTGCGCTTGAAAATTTCAAAGCTGGCTAGCTCTAATAAATTTTCGCCCCCCAAATAGCGATCCCCGCCCGCGCCAAAATGCTCTAAGACATAATCATAACGGCTATGCTCGGGTGCCTCCATGAATAGTCCAAAGTCAAAATCTGTCGTCCCGCCCCCAAAGTCAAAAACCCCATAATACACCTGCTCCTCATCGCTAGGCTCAAAGCCATAGCCCTCTAAAGCGCTGATCGCATAGGCGGCCGGCTCGCTTGCCCCCTTTTCAACCTTGAGGCGATCTAGCACCCCTTGAGCATGCAAAGCATTGGGCAAGGATTTAGCAATGCCCTTTTTAAAGCTCTCTAAGATCATTTCACGCACCTCTAGCTCGTAGGTTACCGGGAAGGACAAGAGGTAATTTAAAAAAATCCCATTGTATTGGTTGTTGATGTAAAGCCCTAGATAGTAGGCGTAAAGCTCAATGGGGTTTAAATCCCCCTCGCTCAAATCCAAGCTCCCCTTTAGCTCAAAATGCGCCCCCTGTTTGTCTAAGATTTGCATTTTTCTAGACTTATCCCCGGCCCATGCCTTGAGCGCGCTGAAAAAAGAATTGTAATGGTGGGAGGGGCTGTTGTGCATGTCGTTCTTGGCTTCGTGGGCGATTTTCACGCTCTCCCATTTGGTTTTGGGGCGGCCTTTTTGGGCGTTGTAGGCTTGTAAAAAGGCGGTCAAATCGTTAAAGGCGATGATGGTGGGGTTTTCGTATTGGATTTTTTCGATCTCTTGGGTTAAATCCCCTAGTCCGATGCGCAGGGGATAAATGTGCGCGCTCTCCTCTTGGCACACCACAACGCTGCTTGTGGTCCCAAAGTCGATCCCCACAATCCCCTCTTTAATGTCGGCTTTGGGGTTGCGCGCCATAACCGGGCTTTTAAAGGGGACTAGCTCGCCCTCGCCTGTGCCTTGATCCTCCCAAAGCTCCCATAGCCCGCGGTTGGCATCGCTTAAGATTTTAGGGTCGTAGGGCTTGAGATTGGCACGGATTGTATCGGCTTGCAAGAGTTCTTCAAAGCAATCCTCCCTAGCGCTTAGGGCTTTGGGGTCTTTGAGGGTGTATTTTTGTGCTTGGGGGTCGTAGCTAAAGGCTTGCAACACGGCATGATCGGGGCTTGATTTTAGAGAGTCTAGGATTTGGATTTTCACATTTTGCAAGGCTTCTTGGTAGGTTTGTTCTATGGCTTTCTCAAGGGGTCGTCCTTGTGAGTTGCTGATTTTTAAGATTTTTGCTAAAAAATCCTTTTGTTCTTGGGTGGCAAGCTCGCTAAAAGTGTAATGCCGCAAATAATTTTGTATGTTCGATGTGCGGTTACTGCGCTTATCGTCACTCAATGCATTTAGCCAATTTTGCCCCTCTAAACATTTAATGCCAATTTGGGTTTTTGGGGTGTTATAAAAGCGTTGGAAGATCTCTTTTAAGGATTGGGGGGTGGGGACAAGGTCTAAAAACCATCGGGTGCAGTTTTGGTTGTAATCGCCAAACAATCTATCGTTATCTCCGAGGTGGTAGTAATAATTGTTATCCCTCAAATAATTTTCACAAGAACTATCCAAAATATCTAGGCTGTTACGCCAAATGCGGATACCATTTGTAATTTTTTGTTGTTGTTGGTCTCTTAAGACGAGCAATTTAGGACAAAGACTTTTAAAAGCATTTTTCACTTGCTCTTGGCTAAATTTGGTGTCGTGGTAGGCATCGCCGGCTAAATGGGCGCATAGAACATGTAGTGGGCTTGGGATATAGCCATAATAGCCATTTTTGTTATTAAAATACACAAACCCAAAAAGCTTTTGTTGGGGCAAGTAAAAGCTTGTTTTATTGAGCGCGATCACCTCTGTTTTTGTGGCGTGTTCTTTAAAAAGCTCAAAGCATGCCACAATGTGCTTGGTGAAGGGCTGTTTGGGATTCTCTAAATTTTCATTTTTGATAAACTCTTGCCAGCTTGCTCCCATTTGCGTTTCTAAGGCTTCTTTAGAAAGGTAAATCCCCTCGATGGTTTTGATATGTTCCATATTTGCTCCCTAAAGTTTGATCACAGATTGTCTTTTGATTTCCCCGCTTTTAGTGTGTAGGTAGCCACGCAACAACACTTGGGTGATGTTCCCGCTGGCGTTCAAGCTGGAGTGGTGGCGTTGGTGCTTGGTGGGGTTGTAGGGCTGCCCCACTTCTAGGGGGTCTAGCTTGTAAGGGGTGGCTTTTGCATAGTAGCCAAAGAGGGCATAAAAGATTTCTACAAGAATTTGCGCCCCTTCTTTGTTTTCCTTCAGGGCGTTGTGGGTGTAATCCCACAGCATTTCAATATTCTTGCCCTGCGTGCCGATAGCCAAAAAGGCAAGCGGATCGTTTTCGCTAAAAAGATTGCTCAAACCCTGCTTGAGGCTAGGGGGCAGAGTTAAAAACAATTCATAGGCTTGCACTTGATGCCTTTTTAAGTCTGCTTTTGTGTTTTCTAGCTCTTTTTGTGTGCTCTCCAGCACGCTTTGGCTTTGGTTTAATTCTGCTTGCGCTTTTGCTAGCTTGGCTTGGTTTTCTCTCTCTATTTGTTGCAAGGCTAGTAACTCTTGTTTTAGTTGCGCTAGGGCAGTTTGTTGCTCTTGGATTTGCGCCTTTGCCTCGTTATATTGTTGCCTTGCCTCTTGCTCGGCTCTCTCAACTTGCGTTAAAAGTGTGGTGTCCCTGCGTTTAAGAAGATTTAATAACCATTGAAACATCGCCTCTTGCACCTCGCTATCTTGAAATAATTCTAAAACTTGGGATTTTAAAGGGTTTTGCGCATTTAACGCTTGCGCTTGCTCCATATTTTGCCTTTGCCAAACTTGCCCTTTACCTTGCTCTAGCGTTTGCCCCTGCAAATTTGTATCTTGCGCCCCTTGTGCGCTTGCTAAACCACCTAGCCCGCCCTCTTGGGAGTCTCTTTGTATCTGTGTTAAATCGTCATTTTTGCTCATATTCACCTTTCTTACTTGTACCCCACAACCCGAATTCCTCCGATGTTTTCAAGCACCTTTTTGGGGCTATTTTTGGGTTTGGGCGGAGTGAGGGTGGCTTTGTAGTTGGCAATCTCTTTTAAAATATTTGTCCCTGTGATGCCTAAAATCTCATTGCGTAAGCATTGCGCCTCTTTTAAAGAAGTGCGCTCGTTGCCATGCGCGCTCTTGTTGCGGACAGAGCGGAAAATTTCAATCACCTCTAAAAGGCTCTTAGATAAGAATACACGCACCGGGCTAGGGAGCAAATCTAAAAGGGGCTGTTGGAGGCTGGGCAAGGCGATGATGTTTTTGTAGTCGGCTAAGACGGGCTTGTCTTTGTAGTCATCGCTTAAGATTTGACCCAGAGGGGTATTCTCCTTTTTAGAGTGGGAGAAGTAGCGCATTTCTAGGATTTTAGGGTTGTTTTGGGCTAAAAAGCGCACTAAATCCTTAAACAAAGCATAGGCTTCTTGCTCTAAGATTTTAGAATACCTGAGCGCGATGGGTCCAAAGTCATAGAGGGGGTCTTGTTTGTTCTTTTGATACTCCATTTCGGCATAAATGACATTGTCTAGGCTGGCGTGGTGGAGCTTGTAGGCAGTAGCCCCAAAGTTGAGCTCAATCAAGCGCTCTTTGAGCTCTAAAAACTCCGCGCTTTTAAAGACATTTGGGTAGTGTTTTTTGGGGTCTTCAAAGTAATTGATCTCTTTTTTCATCTCTATGGCGAGTGGGTAATCGTAATCATTGCCATAAATTCTAAAGGTGTGGTTGTTATGATCGGGCGTGGTGAAGTTGGGTAGGTAGCGATCGCGCACAGCGGTAAAATCGTTGCGCTCTAGTTCGCGCATGTCTGTGATGATGAACCACGCCTCCACGCTGTTAAACTTTCTATCTTTGTTAAAATAATACTCGGGTGCGCTCACACCTTCTAAATCCTCTCGCACCGCCTCCACTTTTGCCACGAATAAGCTAGCGAAATCAGTTAAAAAGAGTTGTAAAAAATCCTTAGAATTAGTGCTTTGGTAAATGCGCTCTAAAGTTTCGGGGTGTTTGTGCTCTTGGTCTTTGCTCTTGGGGCGGATTTTGCCAAAGGCGACTTTGCCCTTTTCTTTCAGTATTGCTAAGTGTAGCTCAATGACATTTTCTTGGTAAAAGGGATTGTAAAGAATTAAAAGATTTTGGATCATTTTTTAAACACCTTGAATATTTGATCAAATAAATTTAAAGGAACCTTTTGCATTTGTTGCCCACACTTGGGGCAAGTTGTTGTCATTTTGGCTAAGTCTAGAGCGCTTAGGGCATCGCTCTTAAAAGCCACAATCTTAGAAAACCCACAAGGGCATTTGAGTTTATAAGGCTTAGGGGGTAGAGGCATTGGTCTTGCTCCTTTTTTCGTAGTCTTTGAGTGTAACAGAGACTTGAGTGCTAAAGCAAGCACCCAGCTTAGGTCTAATTAGGCTAGGATACTAGGAATTACTTGGTTAGTAACCTTTCCTCTGACTAACTCTTCTTTCTTGCTCTCCACAAATTTAGAGAAGATACTAGGCAAGATAGACAAGAGTGTACTTAGGATTGTACCCACTAATGGGTTAATTGTAAAGCCCAAACACCCCAAAGTTTGCAGAACTACTGCCTCTAAAGAAGCTAGGGCAAGATTGGAGAAAAACCCTGTTTTGCCTTCTTGCTTGCTCTCTAAAGCCCGCATCGCAGCGAAACAACTGCTCTCTACAAAACTCTTTAGATGATCTGCCCAAGTGTTGAGATTATCCGCTTCACAATGCCATGCACACTCACCTGAAAGTCTTCAATGATGTGTTGGTTGATCCCAATGAGTTTTTGATTTCAGCTAATAACACGGGGCGGGTGATGTTATTGATTTCTCTTTCAAAATTCCCTCCTTGTAAGACAATTTGCACAAGATTGACATTGCCCTCCAACGCCTGTCTGACCTCTGTTAATCCCCTCTAGGTTATGATTGGCATAACGGCTTTGTGTTTGTTCTAGAGCCTGTTGTCTCTGTGTTTCAATCTGAGCCATTCCCCCTTGTAAGTTTTGGATTAGGGTTTGATTCTCTTTTTGATTGCTATGTAGCCCCCTTAGTTCTGTTTGCAATTGTAATCGCATCTCTGTGTAAAGCAATTCTAAGTGTACATGAAAAATGCGCCTGAAGCATTTCACTATCGATATGCCCTAACATCTAATTGAGAACAACCCTGCCATTGTGATCGTCTAAAAACTCTAGGGATTCTTGGGTGCTGAAATGCAGACTTAGCTAGTCTGAGATCGCTTGTTTAATCTCTTCTAAGTCGCTGGGAGCGACTAAATTAGTCTTACTAAGGCTGACTGAATTGTTTATTAGCTCGTTAGCTCGCTCAATGCCTTTTAATTCACACAGAAAACTTTGGGCAATGATCTTCTCTATGGCAGAGCAAACAAGGGCGATGAAGTGTACCCCCTCAACCCCATATCTTAAAAGGGCTTTATTGTGGCTTCAATAGGAGCGTTGTAACTAGGCATATCCATTTAATGTTGCGCTTAAGTGGCTACCAAGTCACGATGCATCGAGGCTACCAAGCCGCCCACTTTGGCGCGCCTAATCCCAAATTCGCCCCCAGCACCCAAGTCACAGCTACTTAATGACCTCCATCAGTTACGATTTGTAAATTTAAACACCCTTTAAAATTCAAAAAAAGCCATTAAAGACCGGCATGCATCAAGTAGCGTCTAGAAAACTTTTCTAAACTAAAAGGGATTTGTTTTAAAGCTTTGCAAACCCCGACTTTAATGATGGGCTCGCTGTAAAAATAGCCCTGTTCTTGGCCATTTTGAAAAAACCGCCCAAAGGGATCGACCATTAAATAAGATTGCGTCATCTCATCGTTATTTTCAGAGCTGATGATCGAGGCGAATTGTTGGTGTCTGTCTAAAAATGCCTGAAACTCCCCATCGCTGATTGCCAAGCGTTTATCCAGGATGGGGAGCATTTTAAAAATCTTCCACTTGCTGGGTTTGACATCTTGGATAAAATCCCCAAGGTATTCTCCTTGGTTGTGTAAATTCACCACCGTGTTGATTTTCACTTGTATTTTGGGGTTATGTGTGCGGATAGAAGCAATGTGTGCCTTCATTTTTGCAACATCCATCGCCTGTTTCTTGGTGCAACGGCCAATGGCGGTGTTGGTGGCGGTGTTTAAAGAATCCACGCTAAAGCCAATGGTTTCAAAATGGGTGGCGATGAGGTTGTTTAGATGCTGATCTAACAGGCTTGCATTGGTGATGGCAGACAAATGCATTTTTCTAGCTTTGGCTTCTTGGATGATGTTTAAAAGATCCCTAGGGTATAAAAATATCTCACCGCCCACCAAATTGAGACGCAAGGTCTTAAAGTTAAGCAAAACAGGCAATTGTGCCACTTCATCCAATAGAAGACGCACTTTTGCGGGGGTATGCAAGAGCTCTTTTTGTTCTCTTTTCTGCCATTTTGCAAAACAATACTGACACTGGAAATTACAGGCTTCTGTGATGTGCCAATTGAGGGTGAAGGTATCCATGCAAACAACCTTTAATGTTTCTATTGGCGTAACTTTAGGACTCTATGCCAAAAAAATAAACTAAGATTTAACATGACAACCAAATGATACACAATTGCTAAAACCTCCCCCCCATTTAAGCACCCCTTAAGCTTCAAAATCCTATAATCGCACTTTGCCAAAGTTTAAAGCGGTTTAAAAATCCAAAGGTTGAAAAGCCCAAGCGGTTTTAAAAAAGCACTTAAACTTAACGCAACGATCTTTGACATTTAAGCAAGAGAGTCTTGAAGCCAAATTTTTGTTTTTAAATTTTGTTTTGGCTTTTAAGAACTCTAGTTATTGACACAACTTAGTCTTAACAGAGTAATCTTTAAGTGCTTATAGAGAAATCTATCAAGCACAGAGCCAGTTTAGGATAAACTTAACTTTATGGAGAGTTTGATCCTGGCTCAGAGTGAACGCTGGCGGCGTGCCTAATACATGCAAGTCGAACGATGAAGCCTAGCTTGCTAGGTGGATTAGTGGCGCACGGGTGAGTAACGCATAGATGACATGCCCTTTAGTTTGGGATAGCCACTAGAAATGGTGATTAATACCAAATATTACCCTACGGGGGAAAGATTTATCGCTAAAGGATTGGTCTATGTCCTATCAGCTTGTTGGTGAGGTAAAGGCTCACCAAGGCAATGACGGGTATCCGGCCTGAGAGGGTGAACGGACACACTGGAACTGAGACACGGTCCAGACTCCTACGGGAGGCAGCAGTAGGGAATATTGCTCAATGGGCGCAAGCCTGAAGCAGCAACGCCGCGTGGAGGATGAAGGTTTTAGGATTGTAAACTCCTTTTGTGAGAGAAGATAATGACGGTATCTCACGAATAAGCACCGGCTAACTCCGTGCCAGCAGCCGCGGTAATACGGAGGGTGCAAGCGTTACTCGGAATCACTGGGCGTAAAGAGTGCGTAGGCGGGGTTGTAAGTCAGGTGTGAAATCCTATGGCTTAACCATAGAACTGCATTTGAAACTACAACCCTAGAGTGTGGGAGAGGTAGGTGGAATTCTTGGTGTAGGGGTAAAATCCGTAGAGATCAAGAGGAATACTCATTGCGAAGGCGACCTGCTGGAACAATACTGACGCTGATTGCACGAAAGCGTGGGGAGCAAACAGGATTAGATACCCTGGTAGTCCACGCCCTAAACGATGGATGCTAGTTGTTGGGGGGCTTTGTCCTCCCAGTAATGCAGCTAACGCCTTAAGCATCCCGCCTGGGGAGTACGGTCGCAAGATTAAAACTCAAAGGAATAGACGGGGACCCGCACAAGCGGTGGAGCATGTGGTTTAATTCGAAGATACACGAAGAACCTTACCTAGGCTTGACATTGAAGGAATCTGCTAGAAATAGTGGAGTGCCTAGCTTGCTAGGCCCTGAAAACAGGTGCTGCACGGCTGTCGTCAGCTCGTGTCGTGAGATGTTGGGTTAAGTCCCGCAACGAGCGCAACCCTCTTTCTTAGTTGCTAACAGGTAGTGCTGAGCTCTCTAAGAAGACTGCCTGCGTAAGCAGGAGGAAGGTGAGGACGACGTCAAGTCATCATGGCCCTTACGCCTAGGGCTACACACGTGCTACAATGGGATGCACAAAGAGATGCAATGCTGCGAAGCTGAGCCAATCTTAAAAACATCTCTCAGTTCGGATTGTAGGCTGCAACTCGCCTGCATGAAGCTGGAATCGCTAGTAATCGCAAATCAGCCATGTTGCGGTGAATACGTTCCCGGGTCTTGTACTCACCGCCCGTCACACCATGGGAGTTGTGTTTGCCTTAAGTCAGGATGCTAAAGTAGCTACTGCCCACGGCACACACAGCGACTGGGGTGAAGTCGTAACAAGGTAACCGTAGGTGAACCTGCGGTTGGATCACCTCCTTTCTTAGAGAACCCCTTTAAGACTTCGTTGTCTTAAGGACAAGGCTCAAGGCTCTCTTGCTTAGGTGTTAGGGTTTGTTTAAATTCTCCCTCATTAAATTTTTGTTAGAATAGCCCTTATCTTTGATTTAAAGGTTTTGCTATGGGGCAAAAAGAGCTATTGCAAGAGTTTGTGAGCCTTAAAGAGAAAAACGAAAGATACATGGGGAATTCTAACACCGCTCCCCAGTATTTCGCTCCCTTAAAGCCCAAATGGGATCAGTGGTTAGAAAACTTGAATCTCCATTACACAACTTACATCAGTTTTTGGGAGCACAACCAACCCACGATCTGTTTTGGACGCAAGGATATTTTAGGCGACGACTATGTCAATGGTCCTATTTTCAAAAAGCAACATGGGGTTTATATTTGGTTAGGTTGTCAGTGGAAAAGGCGTACTTTTAAGTTGCGTATCGGTTGTTCTAATAATTATGGCAACGCTTCTAAACAGAAATGTATGGCTCTAGATAAATTATTCACTTTTGAGAAGGGGGCTTATCAATACAAACATGAAATAAAATACCCTAGCCTAGCCACACTCCAAGAAAATTTTTTATACGACTTTATAGAGTTGGTAAAAGTGTTTAGTGCGGTGCCAAGAGAGGATTTTTATCCAAGTGAGTAAAAGTAGGGCATCCGCCTTAATACTGCGGTTTTAGACAATGCCAAAGACCGGTTAATCCTATAAATTTATGTGCGCAAATTAGGCGATCTTTAAACATCTAAGGGATGCAATACAACCCAAGCTGGGGGTTTTAAGCTCAAAAACCAATAAATGTTTTAAACAGATAATGCCTAATCTCTTTAGCTAAGTCGGGAGATTAGGGTAACACCGCACCTTGAGAAAAAGATTAATCCAGTAAAAACTCTCTTGGAAGTTCTCAAATCTCTAAGGATAATTTAATTTTTTCGCATAAATTTCCAATATCTAAACGATCTTTAGCATTTTTTAAAAGCTTAAATTCCCGTGCTTGACAATCAATGCAGTGCAATAACTCAAAAATGATAGAGTCATTTTTACGGGGAGCGACTAGACACATGCTAGAAAAATGGAACTTAGCACAAGAGAGCACAATAAAAGTATCGTGAAAGCGCAATAAGGGGTTTTTGTTTTTAATGTGTAATTTGATAACATCCCCAAAAGTGATTTGTTTGGCATGCTTGTTTTTATGGGATTCGCTCTGCAAAATAGCTTTCTTCAAGAAATACTCCACAAGAGGTTTTCTATGTGCCGATACAGGTTTATCAATAGATACCTTGCGCAACCCAACACTGAGCCCTGTTTCCATCGCATTGTTTTCTAAAACCTGTGTCTTTGGGACGATCCGCAATTGATCGATCATCACTTCAATCAATTTCCCATGATCATTTATAATATAGTTTTTATGCGAAGAGTATTTTTTACTTTGTTTGTTCTGTGTTGTTTGTGGAAAGGCTAGGAAAAAATCTTTACCTTCATAAATGACAAAGTGTGGGCGTTTTTCTTTTTGTTCATGCCCCTCAGCACATTTATTTCGATACCAAACTAAATCAATAGGCATATTAACATTCCCTATACAAAAGCCCTATTTTATCAAATTTAGCAAACAACGCAAAAAATTTAGAAAGATTAAAGATTTTGAAAGATTTTTAACACCTAAGCAAGAGAGCCTTGAGCCTTGTCCTTAAGACAACGAAGTCTTAAAGGGGTTCTCTAAGAAAGGAGGTGATCCAACCGCAGGTTCACCTACGGTTACCTTGTTACGACTTCACCCCAGTCGCTGTGTGTGCCGTGGGCAGTAGCTACTTTAGCATCCTGACTTAAGGCAAACACAACTCCCATGGTGTGACGGGCGGTGAGTACAAGACCCGGGAACGTATTCACCGCAACATGGCTGATTTGCGATTACTAGCGATTCCAGCTTCATGCAGGCGAGTTGCAGCCTACAATCCGAACTGAGAGATGTTTTTAAGATTGGCTCAGCTTCGCAGCATTGCATCTCTTTGTGCATCCCATTGTAGCACGTGTGTAGCCCTAGGCGTAAGGGCCATGATGACTTGACGTCGTCCTCACCTTCCTCCTGCTTACGCAGGCAGTCTTCTTAGAGAGCTCAGCACTACCTGTTAGCAACTAAGAAAGAGGGTTGCGCTCGTTGCGGGACTTAACCCAACATCTCACGACACGAGCTGACGACAGCCGTGCAGCACCTGTTTTCAGGGCCTAGCAAGCTAGGCACTCCACTATTTCTAGCAGATTCCTTCAATGTCAAGCCTAGGTAAGGTTCTTCGTGTATCTTCGAATTAAACCACATGCTCCACCGCTTGTGCGGGTCCCCGTCTATTCCTTTGAGTTTTAATCTTGCGACCGTACTCCCCAGGCGGGATGCTTAAGGCGTTAGCTGCATTACTGGGAGGACAAAGCCCCCCAACAACTAGCATCCATCGTTTAGGGCGTGGACTACCAGGGTATCTAATCCTGTTTGCTCCCCACGCTTTCGTGCAATCAGCGTCAGTATTGTTCCAGCAGGTCGCCTTCGCAATGAGTATTCCTCTTGATCTCTACGGATTTTACCCCTACACCAAGAATTCCACCTACCTCTCCCACACTCTAGGGTTGTAGTTTCAAATGCAGTTCTATGGTTAAGCCATAGGATTTCACACCTGACTTACAACCCCGCCTACGCACTCTTTACGCCCAGTGATTCCGAGTAACGCTTGCACCCTCCGTATTACCGCGGCTGCTGGCACGGAGTTAGCCGGTGCTTATTCGTGAGATACCGTCATTATCTTCTCTCACAAAAGGAGTTTACAATCCTAAAACCTTCATCCTCCACGCGGCGTTGCTGCTTCAGGCTTGCGCCCATTGAGCAATATTCCCTACTGCTGCCTCCCGTAGGAGTCTGGACCGTGTCTCAGTTCCAGTGTGTCCGTTCACCCTCTCAGGCCGGATACCCGTCATTGCCTTGGTGAGCCTTTACCTCACCAACAAGCTGATAGGACATAGACCAATCCTTTAGCGATAAATCTTTCCCCCGTAGGGTAATATTTGGTATTAATCACCATTTCTAGTGGCTATCCCAAACTAAAGGGCATGTCATCTATGCGTTACTCACCCGTGCGCCACTAATCCACCTAGCAAGCTAGGCTTCATCGTTCGACTTGCATGTATTAGGCACGCCGCCAGCGTTCACTCTGAGCCAGGATCAAACTCTCCATAAAGTTAAGTTTATCCTAAACTGGCTCTGTGCTTGATAGATTTCTCTATAAGCACTTAAAGATTACTCTGTTAAGACTAAGTTGTGTCAATAACTAGAGTTCTTAAAAGCCAAAACAAAATTTAAAAACAAAAATTTGGCTTCAAGACTCTCTTGCTTAAATGTCAAAGATCGTTGCGTTAAGTTTAAGTGCTTTTTTAAAACCGCTTGGGCTTTTCAACCTTTGGATTTTTAAACCGCTTTAAACTTTGGCAAAGTGCGATTATAGGATTTTGAAGCTTAAGGGGTGCTTAAATGGGGGGGAGGTTTTAGCTAGGCTGTTGTTAGCAAGATAAAATGCCCTAAATGCCCTTAAACGGATATATCCAATATTACAGATACATCCTATTATTTTATTTTTATAGGTGCTGTGCTTGCAGTGGGTGCGGTTGTTGGAGTTAAAGACAGAGCGTTCAGAAACCGCTCACCTGGTGCGCCTACACTACAACTAAGTAATGGGTTTTGATCTGCACAACATCGTTGTCCACCTTGAGGGTTTTTAGGTTTGGTAGAGCGTAGGCTCAAAAATATCTACCTTTTATCTGTCCCTTAAATTTAAACTCTTGCTTGTTAGGTAAGAGCGGTTTTAGAGACATCATTCTCTCCTATGATTCCCTATCTCTATCAAACTTTCTCAAGAGCAGTGTATAAAGTCCAATGAGGTGCCCAAATTCTAAAGACATTTGGGCTTCCTGGACTGATATTGTCCGTAGGGAGAGTTTGGTTCTTACTATACATCTCATAGTAGGGATTTTATAGAGTTTAAGCTCCGACGCATTCCCTGCAGGTCTCACGCATCAATCTACCAAAGCGTAACTCTCAACACTTCCTTACCGCAGATACGATGGCTAAGGGTAGGAGCAGGCGGCTTTTAAGACAAGAGTTTTCCCATTTGAGAACAAGACTACCCACACTATGGACAAACTCTTATTTTATCTCCTCTGTGGGCGGTGCGCCTTTGGAAGTGATCAAGCAATACATTGCTAACCAACAAAACTCTGAAAGACCTAAGCAAAAGAACAAGTGGAAAGACTATGTTAATCGCCTACAAGCAGAAACTCTACAATTCAAGCAAAAATAAGCACATCGGCAAACTTCTGCGCCTCTATAGCATTGCTACAATCATTGCATTGCTTTGCATAAGAGGTATTATGGGCTTTTAAAAAGTATTTAAAACTCTACACCCTGCAAAAGCACATCATAAAGCTAAAGAAAACAACACACTTTGCCTTTTTAAAAACTCTAGGCTCTCAAACCTTGCAGGAGTTAGTAGAAAGGATAGACAAAGCCTATCAAAAGTTTTTTAAAAAACAGGGCAGACCACCTAGATTTAAAAAGACAACCCTATATCAATCTTTCACATTCAAGGGCAAGACAGGCTATAAGATCCAAGACAACATTATTTCTTTTAATGGCTATGTTTTTAAGTTTGTCAAGACCTACAACCTTGTAGGTAAACCCAAGACTTTAACCGTTAAAAGAGATAATCTAGGCGATTATTTCTTGTGCTTGGTGTGTGAAGTGGCGGATACTCCCAAGCCCGCAGGCGGTAATAGTGTGGAGCTTGACTTTGGGTCAAAAACCTTTCTCACATGCTCTAATGGCACACAAATCCCATCGCCTTTATTTTTCTCTAAAGTCTTGCCTTCGATAAAATCTTGCTCTAAATCTCTATCTAAAAAGAAAAGGGGTAGCCATAGACGCTTAAAAGCCAAGATTAGGCTAGCCAAGCTACACAGAAAAATCAAAAATCTTAAAGCTGATTTTTTCTATAAACTCGCCAATAGTCTTGCTAGACAATACGCCACAATTTTCATTGAAGACTTGAATATAAAGGCTATGGCTAGACTTTGGGGGCGTAAAATTAATGATTTAGGCTTTGGTGAATTTGTGGCTATCTTGGAGAGAAAAACCCAAGTGGTTAAGATAGGTTTCATCAAAAGCGATGCTTTTGTTCCTAGCTCTAAGACCTGCTCTATCTGTGGGGCACTCAAAGAGGATTTAAGCCTAAAAGATAAGGTTTTTCATTGCCCCTCTTGTGGGCTTTCCTTGGATGGAGATTTAAATACAAGCATCAATATACACAGAGAACGGGCTCACTCTTGGAGGAGAGGCTGTAAGACATGCCTACATGCAAGCCTTGATGATCCCAGAATCCCCTAGTTTGGCTATGGGGGTATGTCAATAGGCTTTCAAGGGTTTAACCCCATTCCAAAACCTGTAAATCTCATTCTCGCCTCTTTTAAGGCTACGTAGATGAATGTTTTAACAAAAGAATCGCCACTACACACATGTAAAACGTTCGTGCACAATCCCTTAAAACGCTCAAAATCACTATTCACAATTTTTTTATTATCTCAAAAATCTATTTTTTGACAAAATTTGAAATTTTTCGTTTAAATGTGGCGTTTCGTGGTGGACTTCGCCCAGCGTTGGCGTTCGGGCGACCAAAACGATAAATTTGCCACCACACGCCAACCGTTTGTCGTAAGTGCGAAGCACCGCCAAACCACATGCACGCACGCCTTGTAAGTGTATCACACATTCACGAACCCCATAAGATAGGGATGTCCCCAAATCATTAAGTAGGTCTCCCCTGATTTTTCCTCAGGAAACTCCATTTTGAGGATTTTACTTAATAACTTACTTGCAACTTCTCTCAATGATGAGAAAAATTAGAGGGATTTTTGGAGTTGAAATAGGGGTTTTTGAGAAGTTTTGAAAGGGCTTAAAATCTTAAAGAAAAGTGATATTAAAAGTAATTTAAGAAACAATACTAAACAACGAGAAACAAGGTAAAATGATGATTGAATTAAAGAAGTGTGGATCGCTTTAATGACACCGATCTGCAGACTCTTGAATTTTTTGCAAACATATGACTTTGTGTAGTGAGTGACTTTAAAGAAAACGATCAATAGATGTCCATGACATCTCATTGCAAATGCTATTGGTTTATTGATCCGTGAAACAAACGAGCAAGATTTCATACAACAAAATTATCTGCATTGTGTAGTGCAGTTTTTAACTGCGCTATGAATTATTATTTGTTAAGCATGGTGTTATGTGTAGTTTACACAGCCAAAAGCCGCTATGGACTTCTAACACCACACAGAGCAAGCATTGAAAGAAACTAGCTGGAGAGTTTAGGACATCCTCCAAGCAAAATCCACAGCGATTAGACTCCTAGGCTCTTCCTATGCCGCTCTCTTATATTTTTTCGCAAACACTTATACAAAACTGTGCCTAAACCCAAAAATGGGTCTAGGACACAGAAAGTATTTTTGGCGCACTTGTCTAAAATGGTCTGCATAAATTGGGGAGAGAACTAGCCATTCCAAAAACCCCTAGTCTTTGGCTAACTAAGCCCTTTATGCACTTTTTGCTGTAAAATACCCCCTTCATTCAAGTGTAAGGATGGCTTTTGGATTTACAAGCACGGCGTTGGCAAGCGTTTAAGGCAAACAAACGGGCGTTTTGGGCGTTGGTGGTGTTTGTGGTGTTGTTTGTGCTCTCTTTGGGAGCGGAGCTTTGGGTGAATGACAAGCCCCTTTTCATCTATAAGGATCATAAGGCTTACTACCCCATTTTCAAAGACTACCCCGAAACCGCCTTTGGGGGGGATTTTTACACCAGCGCAGACTACACTGATCCTTATGTCAAAAACCACCTACTCAAAAACGCCTTTGTGCTTTGGCCCTTAATCCCCTACTCTTACGACACCATTATTATGGACTTAAAACAGCCCGCCCCCACCCCGCCAAGCCTAAAGCACCTACTAGGCACAGACGACCAAGCCCGCGATGTGTTGGCTCGCCTTGTTTATGGCTACCGCATTTCGATTTTATTCGGGCTGATTTTAAGTGTCTTTAGTGTGGGGCTAGGCGTGGCGATTGGGGCACTTCAGGGCTATTATGGGGGGCTCATAGACCTACTAGGGCAACGCTTCATAGAGATTTGGAGTGCGATCCCCATGCTCTTTTTGCTCATCATCCTCTCTAACATGTTTAGCCCGAATTTTTGGTGGCTCTTGGGGCTTGTGTTGGCGTTTTCGTGGATGGGGCTAGCACAAGTGGTGCGGACAGAGTTTTTAAGGGGACGCAACATGGACTATGTCAAGGCTTCTTATGCGTTGGGGGTGGGGGATATGCGGGTGATCTTTTACCACATTTTGCCTAACGCTTTAGTCGCCACAATCACTTACTTACCCTTTGTCATGGCGGGCAGTATCGGCACTTTGGTAAGCCTTGACTTTCTAGGCTTTGGCATGCCTGTTGGCAGTGCCAGCCTAGGCGAACTCTTAAATCAAGGCAAGAACAACCTTTACGCCCCACATTTAGCCTTAGTGGGCTTTTTTGCCACCGCCTTACTGCTTTCTATCTTAGTCTTTATCGGGGAGGGGGTAAGAGATGCCTTCAGTGGAGCAAAATAACCCCCTACTACGGCTTGAAAAATTAAACGCCCGTGTGGGGGCGAATTTCTTACTCAAAGACTTAGATTTGGTGGTGGGCGTGGGGCAAAGGGTGGCGTTAGTGGGCGAGAGTGGGAGTGGTAAAAGCTCATTAGCCAGTTTGATTTTACGCTTAAGCACACATATTCAGCCCATTAGCGGGCGCATTGTCTTTAAGGGGCAGGATTTATTGCACTTAAGCCCAAAGGCACTGCGTGCTCTAAGGGGGCAACACATCGGCTACATCGCCCAAGAGCCCCTAAGTGCGCTAAACCCCCTACATAAAATCCAAAAGCAAATCCTAGAGGCTTTATATCTGCACGCCAAGCCCAGCAAGCAAGAGGCGCACGAACGTCTAGAGGCGGTCATGGCACAAGTGGGGCTGTCTATGGACTTGTGCCAACGATACCCCTATGAGCTCAGTGGTGGGCAAAACCAAAGGGTCGCCCTAGCCATGGCTTTAATCAACCGCCCCAAACTTTTAATCTGCGATGAGCCCACCACCGCCCTAGACGCACAGGTGCAACTGCAGATTTTAGAATTGCTAAAAGCTTTAAGCGTGCAAGAGCAAATGGCGCTCTTATTCATCAGCCACGATTTGGGGGCGGTGGGCTTACTCGCCGACTCGGTCTATGTCCTGCAACAAGGGCAAATTTGCGAGCACAACGCCACCAAAGAGCTTTTTAACGCCCCCAAGCACCCCTACACGCAAATGCTCTTAGGGGCTAGAAAGCTTGAAAAAAAGCGCACCAAAGCCCTAGGTCAGCCGACTTTAAGCGTGCAAGATTTTGGCGTGTTTTACACGAGAAACCAATTCTTTAAAAAAGACATTTTTGAGGCGATTAGGGGGGTTAATTTTAACTTACGGCAACAAGAGACGCTAGGGATCATTGGGCAGAGCGGAAGCGGAAAGAGCTCTTTAGCTCTAGGTTTGTTGAAACTTGCCCAAAGCACGGGTGCGCAGGTTTTAATGGGGCAGAGTGTGGGGGGGTTACAACGCCAAAGCTTTAAACCTTATCGCAAGTCCTTACAAATGGTGTTTCAAAACCCCTATGCGTCTTTAAACCCACGCTGGAGCGTGCAAGAGATTTTATTAGAGGCGTTTGTGGGGGCAGGGCTTAAGGTGGATATAAGGAAAGCACAAGAAAGTTTAGAGGCAGTGGGGCTAGAGGCAAAGTATTTAAACGCCTACCCTTTTGAGCTGAGCGGTGGGCAGCGCCAAAGGGTGGCGATTGCAAGGGCGATACTCACCCGCCCGCAGGTGGTGATCATGGACGAGCCCACTTCGGCGTTAGACAAGAGCCTACAAAAGGTGGTCTTGGCTCTGCTTTTGGAGTTGCAAGAGAAGTTGCAATTAAGCTATCTCTTCATCAGCCACGATTTAGATGTCATTGAGTGCATGTGCGACTCGGTGCTGGTGGTGCATAAGGGTGCGGTGGTGGAGAGTGGGGCGGTAGCTGAGGTCTTTACAAACCCTAAACACCCCTACACTAAAGAGCTTTTAGACACGAGGTTATAGGGCTTAAGTGGGGGGCTTGGGGGTTATTTTGATGTTTTTTGCAGAGAGTCTATTTGTTGCAATAAATCTTGTACTTCTTGGCTGTAAAGTTCTTGACTATGGATTTTTTCTAGCATTTTAAAACCCGCTTCAATAATGGCAAAAAGCTCCGGTTTAGTGTAACGCCAACGCTGTAGGGTGCGTGTGGTGATTTTAAGAATCCTCGCCTTATCTCTTTGTGTGTATTTAAAAGAAGATGCCACGACTCGTCCGTAATGATATTATTTATGAAAATGTATTGACTATTGACTTTAATCCAAACAGCGAAATATAGTCGCTTTTTTATATAAAATTAAGAAATAATTTCGTATAGTGGAACTTCAAATTCAAAGGAGTTAAAATGCATCTTTCGGTCTCTGAGTTGGATTTAGAACCCATTGTCGTCAAAATCATGGACAAAGAAGAGGGGTTGGGCTGGGATTTAGAGTACGCCAAAATGATTGGCGAAGAGTATAAGCGTTTTCTCACCCTTTGTTTAGAAAACAAAGATCAGGCCATCGTGCCCCCCAAAGCTGTCGATGAATTTTGGCACTACCATATCCTAGACACAAGAAAATATGCCAAAGATTGCCAAGAAGTGTTTGGCTACTTTTTGCACCACTTCCCTTATTTTGGCATGCGTGGCAGTCAAGACGCGCAAAATCTCCAAAACTCTTGGAAAGCCACTTGCGAAAAATACATTGCCCGTTTTGGTGCGCCTTCCGCGTTCGTGCAAGAAAATGTTTGGCGCGCTACGGGTAGATGCCCTAATTGCGGTCGTCAAGGGGATGAGGGCGTGTTTAGCGAGACGCGCCCCACACTCAAAGAAGCCATTTAATTTTTTATGGAGGGGGTTTCACACAAATTTTTATGCCCTATGTTGAGGTTCTGTCGTCATGTCTTGTGTTGTAGAGCAAGTTCTATTTTAGCCACTTGGGGCGGCTTGCTTGACTTCTTAAAAATTTCGTGCTAAAATTGCAACTTTTATGCGGGAATAGCTCAGTGGTAGAGCACGACCTTGCCAAGGTCGGGGCCGCGGGTTCGATCCCCGTTTCCCGCTCCATAATTTTAAAATAAACACCAAAGGGACTCTCTGATGTTGCGCTTTGCTAAGCTTTCAAGTGTGTGTGTGTGGGCGTTTTAATTAGCGGCTGTGCTTCACCTCTTCCTATGGGAGGTTTGGTTACCAGCGTAAAGCTTCCAGTTTCCGGGAATGATGTGCGATACTCCAAAGAAGGGCATGCTAGCTGTGTGAGTATTCTCAGTATTTTTGCCGTTGGTGATTGTTCTGTAGGGAGGGCAGCTAGAAATGGTGGTGTCGTTAAGATCAAGATGGTGGATCGCAAAGCGTTTAATTTCTTGGGTCTTTTTGGTAAATATACAACAATCGTTCAGGGAGATTAGAAAACTAATCTTAAGCTAGCCTAGGCTAGTCTCTAACAAAATCAACCTAGGCTCTTAAGCCTAGGCTTTAGCCCAGGTGGTGGAATAGGTAGACACAAGGGACTTAAAATCCCTCGGTAGCAATACCGTGCCGGTTCAAGTCCGGCTTTGGGCACCAGCGGCGACGTAGCCAAGTGGTAAGGCATGGGTCTGCAAAACCTTGATTCCCCGGTTCAAATCCGGGCGTCGCCTCCAAACTTGTTTTTGCTTAACTTCTCTACACAAACGGGAGATGGCTGAGTGGTTGAAAGCGGCGGTCTTGAAAACCGTTGAGGGTAAAACCTCCGGGGGTTCGAATCCCTCTCTCCCGGCCACTCTTACCGATAGGATTTCATGGGTCATTCTGTTTATAGTCTAGCCGTCCCCCTTTGTGTCATTTTTATGGTCATTTTCACCAAGCGCGTTGCCCTTTCGCTCTTTAGCGGGATTGTTCTAGGTGGGCTTTTAATCACCGATGGGCGTTTAGGCTCACTTGTTACCTACATTTATTCTAAAATCAGTGCTGTCTTTTACACGCAAAGCCTTAGCGGATTTAGCCCAAACCTTAGCAGCCTCTGCGTCTTTGGTTTTTTAATCACCCTAGGGGTGCTAAGCCAAGTGATTGCCAGCTCAGGGGCGATCAATTCCTTCGTGCATTGGGCGAAAAACTATGTCAAAAGTGCTAGGCAGGCTGAGGGCGTGGCACTCTTTGCTGGGTTGGTGATTTTCATTGACGATTACTTTAATGCCCTCATTGTGGGGCAAATCAGCCGCTCTTTAAGCGATATGCATAAGTCTAGCCGCGAGAGATTAGCCTATATCATCGACTCCACCTCTGCGCCCGTGTGCCTTCTTATGCCCATTTCTAGCTGGGGGGCGTATATCGTGGGGGTCATGCAAAATGAAGGCTCGCCCTTGCTGAAAGATAGCTTTGCCCTACTCTTAGCCAGCATAGGGAGCAATTATTACGCGTGGTTTGCCTTGTTTGCGGTGTTCTTAGCCATTGTATGGCAAATCAATTTACCCGCCATGCAAAAATACCAAAATGTAGGCGTGCAGGACTTGCAAATGCCCGCTAAAGAGGGACAAAGTGCGCCCGTATCCTTACTCATCACCAGCATTGTGAGCTTGATTGTCAGCATCACGGCTTTAATGTTTTACACGGGCTACACCCACAGCCAAAGCAAGGCGATTTTAGACATTTTAAAGCACATCGACAGCGCATTTTCTCTCTTTGTGGGAGGCTTGTTTTCTTTAGGGTTGTGTGGGCTTTTAGCCCGCCCCTACTTGCCTAAACACTCTTTCTTAGGGTTATGCAAGAAGGGTTTTTACAGCATGGCGGGCGCGATTTGGGTCTTGGTTTTAGCGTGGGCGATCGGTCCTATGATTAGAGATGACTTGCAAACGGGGGTGTATTTAGCCAGCTTATTGCAACACTTTGAGGGCGTGTTTTTACTCATCCCCTTGTTGCTCTTTTTGATCTCGGGCTTCATCGCCTTTACCACCGGCACGAGTTGGGGGGCGTTTGCGATCATGCTGCCCATTGGGGCGGGCATGGTGAGCGTGGTCGGGGGGGACATTGTCTTGGTGCTTTCTGCGATCTTATCCGGGGCAGTCTATGGCGATCACGCCTCGCCCATCTCAGACACCACGATTTTATCGGCTACGGGGGCGGGCTGCAGCGTGCAAAGCCACTTTTTAACCCAGCTACCCTACGCTACACTCACCGCCTTTTGCGCCATGCTTGCCTTTTTGGTGGCAAGCATTACGCTCTCTAAAGCCATAGGCTTTCTTTTTGGGCTCGCCTTGCTTGCGGGTCTGTTTTACTTCTTAAAAACCTTGTTTAAGTAATGTTTACTGATGTATTTTTCTTGTGTAACTTCTATCCTAACCTAAAGAAAGGCCATAGCCTAAGCATGTAAACCACCCACCCACTAAAGACAAGTGGGCTTCTTGTTTAAAAAGCGTTCTGTCGCAGTGCATTTTAGCAACACTTCTAAAGTATAAAAAGTTCGTGCAAAATACTAAAAACACCGCTAAATGTTTCTTAGCACCACATCTGTTACACATGAACACATTTTACATTCTAAGGGGCAAACTTAAGCCCATTAATATTTGGATTGCTGTATCATTAAGCCCTCATCTTAAGATTAGGGGATTTCATGCTAGAGTCTCACGATACACTCTTTCACAACATATCCAACCGCTTAGAAAGTTTAATGCCCTTGAGTGCCCACAATGCCGATAAAGACATCCACGAAGAAATGGAAAAAAACGGCATTGAGCGGCGCGACTTCATCAAATGGGCGGGGGCGATGACCGCCACTTTCGCCCTGCCTGCCAGCTTCACGCCCCTAACGGCTAAAGCCGTGGAGGTGGCCAACCGCTTGCCCGTAATTTGGCTACACATGGCCGAATGTACGGGCTGCAGCGAGAGCCTCCTTAGGAGCGAAGACCCCAGCATTGACAGCGTGATCTTTGATTACATCAATTTGGAATACCACGAAACGATCATGGTTGCCAGCGGACACCAGGCGGATTTGAGTCTAGAACAAGCCATTGAAAAGCATAAGGGCAATTATGTTTTGATGGTGGAGGGGGGGATTCCTAAGGGCACAGAATACTTTTTAACGATGGGTGCACAGGCACGCACGGGGGCCCAGGAGTGTATCCATGCGGCCAAGCACGCTAAAGCGATCTTTGCCATTGGAACATGCTCTAGCTTTGGAGGGGTGCAAGCGGCTTACCCCAACCCCTCAAATGCGCAGTCTTTAGACAAAATCATTTCTCAGCCCATCGTCAATGTCCCCGGCTGCCCGCCTAGTGAAAAAAACATCGTGGGCAACATCATTTACTTCATCATGTTTGGCACGCTCCCACGCTTAGACGCTTACAACCGCCCCACTTGGGCCTATGGACACCGTGTGCACGACCTTTGTGAAAGACGGGGGCATTTTGACGCAGGCGAGTTCGTGCAGCACTTTGGGGATGAAAACGCCAAAAACGGTTTTTGTCTGTATAAAGTGGGCTGCAAGGGCCCCTACACCTTCAACAACTGCTCAAAACTACGCTTCAACTCCCACACTTCTTGGCCTATCCAAGCCGGGCATGGCTGCATTGGTTGCTCTGAGCCCAACTTTTGGGACACCATGAGCCCCTTTGAAGAACCCATTTCTAACCGCTTGATTGTGCCCGTTACGACTGCTTTTGGAGGAGCGGGGGCGGACAAGGTCGCCGACACTGTGGGTGTGGTGGCGCTTAGCGCAAGTGCGATTGGCATTGCTGCGCACGCTTTGATCTCAGGGCTTAATAAAGACAAGGACGCTTAATGGCTAAGAAAATCATTGTAGACCCGATCACGCGCATTGAGGGGCATTTACGCATTGAGGTGGTGGTGGATGACAACAATGTTATCACGGACGCTTTTTCCTCCTCCACACTCTTTAGGGGGCTTGAAACCATCATCAAACACCGCGACCCAAGAGATGCGGGTTTCATCGCGCAACGCATTTGCGGGGTGTGCACCTATTCACACTACAAGGCGGGCATCAGTGCTGTAGAAAATGCTTTGGGCATCACACCCCCCCTAAATGCCCAACTCGTGCGCTCTTTAATGAACATCGCGCTCTTGTTGCACGATCATGTGGTGCACTTTTACACCCTGCACGGGCTGGATTGGTGCGACCTACTAAGTGCGCTTAAAGCCGACCCAAAGAAGGCAAGCCAAGTCGCCTTTCATTACAGCGAATACCCGTTAGGCACAGGGGCAGATGAGCTTAAAGAGGTGCAAAAGCGTGTGGGCGATTTTGCCAAACAAGGCGCGCTAGGGCCCTTTAACAATGGCTACTATGGGCACAAGACCTACCACTTAAGCTCTGAGCAAAATTTAATCGTGCTCTCCCATTATTTAAAATTGCTGGCCATCCAACGAGAGGCGGCTAAAATGACCGCCATTTTTGGGGCAAAACAACCGCACCCCCAGAGCTTAACCGTGGGCGGGATCACTTCTGTAATGGATGTGTTAGACCCCACGAGGCTAGCCGAGTGGAAAAGCAAATTTGAAACCGTAAGAGACTTTGTCAATCGGGCTTATTACGCTGACATTGTCATGGCAGCAAGCCAGTTTAACAAAGAGGACAGCGTGTTGCACGGTTGTGGGCTTAAAAACTTCATTGCCTATGAAGAGATCTTGCTTAGCCGGGGCAAGCACCTACTAAGCTCGGGAATTGTGCTGGGTGGCGATTTAAACACCCTACATCCCATCAATGAGGACTTGATCAAAGAAGAGGTGACTCACTCTTGGTATGAATACCACGACACCAAAGAGGTGCAGCTACACCCCTACGATGGGCAGACCAACCCGCACTACACGGGCTTTAAAGATGGCGAGAGTGTGGGTCTTAGTGGCAAATTGGAAAAAAGCAAGGTGCTAGACCCACATAATAAATACTCGTGGATCAAATCCCCCCGCTACGATGGCATGCCTATGGAGGTGGGACCGCTAGCGTCCTTAGCCGTGGGGCTTGCCGCCAAGAATCCCCACACCACTAAAGTGGCGCACCAATTTTTAAAAGACACGGGACTGCCCATTGAGGCGATCTTTAGCACGCTGGGGCGCACGGCGGCGCGCTGTTTGGAGGCAAAAATCTTAGTGGATAATGGGTTGCAAACTTGGGATTCTCTAGTGGAAAATCTCAAATCCGATCAAAGCACTTGCGCCCCCTATGTGATCGACAAGAACAAGGAATACAAAGGGCGTTACATCGGGCAGGTGCCAAGGGGGATGTTAAGCCACTGGGTGCGGATCAAAAATGGCGTGGTGGAAAATTACCAAGCAGTGGTGCCCTCCACTTGGAACGCGGGGGCTAGAGATTCTAAGGGGCAAAAGGGACCCTATGAAATGAGCCTCATTGGCACAAAACTCGCCGATTTAACCCAGCCACTAGAAATCATCCGCACGATCCACTCATTTGATCCTTGCATCGCCTGCTCGGTGCATGTGATGGATTGCAAGGGACAGGATTTTGGGGAGTTTAGGGTCGATCCTAGCTTTGCCCGTTTTGACAAGGGGGGACAACATGGATAGTTACCACAAAACACAAGAGTTTAGCGGACTGGTGCGCTTGTTCCACTGGATTCGGGCGTTGGCAATTTTTGCCTTAATGGGCACAGGCTTTTACATCGCCTACCCTTTCTTAGCCCCCCACTCGAGCGTGTATAAGCACATGGATTTGTTGCAAGCCTACATTAGAAGCACCCACACCATGCTAGGCTTTATCCTCATCGCTATTTGTCTTTTCCGCTTTTATTTGTTCTTTTTTGATCGTAAAAGCCGTGATGAGCGCGTGGCGGTGAAAAATGTCGGCAGTGTGGGGGCGTGGATTTCTCAGCTCAAGGTCTATTTTTGGCTAGGCAAGCCCCAACACACGCAAGGGGCTTACAACCCCATGCAATTCATGGCCTACTTCACCCTTTGCGTCTTGCTGGTGCTTGTGATTTTAAGCGGCTTGGTGCTGTATTACAATGTTTACCACTTGGGGCTAGGTGGGGTGTTGGAGTCTTTGTTTAAGTGGTTTGAAGTGCTGTGCGGGGGGCTGTCTAATGTGCGCTACCTGCACCACTTGGCCACTTGGGGCATTTGTCTATTCATCCCCGTGCACATTTATATGGTTGTTTTCCACTCCATTAAATTCCCCGATGGCGGGGCGGATGTGATGGTGAGCGGCATCCGCTATGTGAAAGATTAGCCTGAAAATCTTGGTGCTTGGGATCGGCAACATTCTCCTTGGCGATGAGGGGGTGGGGGTGCATTTGTGTAACCAACTGCAACACAATTACACCTTTAGCGGACAGGACCTAGATTTTATGGATGGGGGCACGATGGCGCAGGCGTTGATCCCCTGGATTGTGGAATACGATCAAATTTTGCTCTTAGATTGTGTGAGTGTGGCGGGGGCAGGCGTGGGCGAGGTGTTTTGCTTTGACTTTGAAAATATCCCCTCTAACATCACTTGGGCGGGCAGCGCACACGAAGTAGAAATGCTACAAACCTTGAAACTCACCGCCTTAATGGGCGACCTGCCCCCCACGACCATCATCGGGCTGATTCCCAAGATTGTTCCAGACAACACGACCTTTAACTTGAGCCCGGCCATGCTAGAAGGCGCACAGACCGCTAAGGCCAAAGCCCTAGAGATTTTGCAAGCGTGGGGCGTTACAGCCACGCCAAAACCCGCACCTTTAGATTTACAAGGAATCGCCAACAACTCTTATAGGATCGCTCTATGACAACCTTTGCGTTTAAATTTAAATCTACCGGCACAACCGAACTAGCCCCCTTGTTCATGGATTTTATGGCGCACCATGCGCACGCTCAGGGGCTGCCTTATGCCACGAGCAAAGAGGTCTTTTATCTAAAAGCTCCCCTTAAAAAGGCAGAGAACTTTGCCACAGAACTAAGCCAACGCCTGCCCCTAGCCTTTAGCTTTAGTTTTACGGGCATAGAAGTGGCTAAAGAGGCCTTGAAGTGGCAAGAGCAAGAAGTTGCCTGCCCGCCCATTGACATCAGCCATGCTAAGGATTTTTTAGACCCCACGCACAAGGACTTTTGCGCCCCCAAAGCCCACTTCAAGAGCCTAAGCTATCATAACCAAGAGCTGACAACCCCCGCAAAGGTGCAAGAAGCCATGCAAAAGGCGGTGCAGGCCCTGCAAGTGGGGGAGCTCGTGGTGCAAACTTCTAGGGGGGTTATCGCCCTTTCGCCCAAGCCACAAAATAATTCCAGCGTGCTGTTCATGGATTTAGCCAGCGTGTTGTCGGTAACAAGGCTAGAGCCTAAGAGCGCGCAGGTGCTGTGTGTCTATGAAAAGCCCACTATCTGCACTGCGCTTAAAGAGGTCTTTGTTAAAGAATTTGGGCGTTTAGAAATAGATGCCCTCTTGCCCTATGATTTAGGGCTAGCCTTGTTAGCGCATTTTGCCCTAGAAAAGGGTTTATCCTATCTCTTTTTAAGCAAAGCCCCCCAAAGCATCCCCACTTTTACCTATGTGTGTAAAGCTCCAAGCACGCCAGAGCAGACCTACAGCGTGGCGCAAAATGGCCTCATGCTCGCTCACAAGCGCACCCCCGCCAAGGACACCCTAGACTTTATCCAACAAGAAGCTCCCAAGAGCCCGCATTTACTCATTTATTTAAACTTTGAGCGCCCTAGCTGCTTTTGGGTGTATCAAGAGGGCTACAAGCAGCTTTTAAGCGTGGAGCAAGAAACCCACCCACAAGCCCTACTCGCACAGCTGCAAAGCAATGCCAAGGGGCGTAAACTTTACGCCAACTACAAGCAAGCCTTCCCTAATCTGTGCGCAAGCTTAGAGCAAGCCCCCATTACACCACCAAGCAGTAATCTTTTAGACTTTTTGGCCGGGCTCTTGCAGGTTTTGGGCTTTAGCCAGACCCACAACACGCATGCCATTTTTAAGCTAGCCACAAGCTTTTTACGCAACAAGGGCCCACGGGTGGATTTTAAACTCACCAAAGAACCCTTAAGCCTAAACCCCTCCCCCACGCTTAAAAGCGCGGTGAGCTACACGCTAGGGGGCACAGACGCACCCACCATGTGCTTTGGGATTTTAGATTCCCTAGCCGAGTTCTTGGGCAATGTCATTTACGATGCGCACACCAAGTTTAGTTGTAACCAAGTGTATCTATGTGGCGAGGTGTTTTTACAAAAGGTCTTTTTAGATTTGTGTTTGCAGTATTTCCCCAAAGAATGCCCGGCCCTTTTCCCCACAAACGCCATGGATTACACGTGTTAACGCCCAGTAGCCGCATTTTTGTCGCCGGGCATCGGGGGCTAGTGGGGCGCGCCAAGGATTGATATCGTCAACGGGGATCTAGGCACATTGAATTGCCTGAAACTGAACGCTACAAACAGCCCAGATGATGTTAAAGATCGCATCGATCCCCACCACATGGACAGTATGTCCACTTTTATCGTTTTATCGTTGTCAAGGTCAAACACACTCGGTTAGCCGCTGTAGTATTAGCAAAATTGCTGTGTCTATAGTCAAAAATCCATAGTAGCGCAGGCTAAACATTCTAAGATATTCAACTAAATATGGACCAATATGATCTAGTTACACCAATAACATGGTTTATTGCCCTATGCTTCATCTGGCCATTAACACCGAAAGTCCACACCGCCTTACATGACCTAGGACACACTTGATTTACTACCCTAGCTGCGGACTTACACCAGTCCACAAGCCCGGCTATGCTAAAACTTGGTTTAATACACACTTTGAGATTTTCTATCAGTATTAAAGAACACACTAAGGGAATTTTGCTAGCATGGAGGGTTAGGATTTAGTCACCAAAGGAGTGCGCATGCTGTTTGGGATCATTGGGGTGGGGGGTTTCATTGCGCCCAAGCACCTGAAGGCTATCTATGAAACCGGGCATATCTTAGATTGCGCCACGGATGTCCACGACAGCGTAGGGGTTTTGGATCGATACTACTTAGACTGTGAGTTTTTCACAAGCCTAGAAGACCTGCACCAATACTTACAGGACTGCAAAGTTGCAGGGAAGTTTTTGGACTTTATGGTGATTTGCACACCCAATTATTTGCACTTTGAACACATCGAATTTGCCCTAAACCATGGAATCAATGTTATTTGTGAAAAGCCTTTAGTGCTAGACCCTAGCGAGCTTGATGAAATCCGTAATTTGGAAACAAAATACAATAAACGGGTGTTCAACATCATGCAGCTACGCCTACACCCTAATGTCATTGACCTTAAAAAAAGTGTCCAAGCCACACTTGTAGACGATCCGGATAAAATCTATAACATCTCTTTGACTTATTTGATCTTGCGGGGCAAATGGTATTTTAACTCATGGAAGGGCGATGAGGAGCGCAGCGGTGGGCTGGCTTTAAACCTTTGTATCCATTTCTTAGACATTTTATTAGACATTTTTGGGGAGGTTGTGGATTTTGCGGTGCATGTGCACGAACACGATTGCATCGGTGGGGTTTTGAATTTGAAGCACGCCCATGTATCGTGGTTTCTCTCCATTAATCCGGCAAAATTAGGCTTGCACCGCGACAACTCTTATCGGGCTTTGGTGCTAGAGGGGCAAGAGATCAGTTTTGGCCATGGGTTAGAGAAGGAGAATTTGTATATTAAAAGTTACCAAGAAATCATCAGCGGAAATAGACTAGGATTGGAGGATGTCCGCCCCGCCTTAGAGTTAGCTGATGACATCAGACATGCGAACTTAGCAAACTCAGATGAAGAGTGCCACCCGCTTTGCCATAAAGCCGCTTGTAACCACCACAACTAAAGGATGAATATGCAAATTGACGACACACTTTTAGAAAAGCTCGCTACGCTTTCTATGCTAGAGATTGCCCCCGGTGACTATGAAAGTCTTAGAGGGCACTTAAAAGAAGTGTTGGACTTCGTGGATAGCTTAAACGAAATGGACTTAGGGGGTGTGCAATTTACAAATAACCAACAAGCCCCCCTAAGAGAAGATAAAGTCATACATAACCCTCAAATCCCTAAGGATTTATTAAAATATGCTCCAAAGACACAGGATGGCTATTTTATTGTGCCTAAAATCATAGAAGCCTAGGGGTGTTTTTTCAACACGGCGTAACTTGCCACGATTTTGTCGTGGTAGTATATTTTTATGTCTGCCCGCCTATCTTGTCGGATTAAATACAAATCCCCCCCAAAGTTAATGCCATAAAATTTGAGTCTAAGTGCCATTTTAGGTGATAGAGTGTTGATAGTGTTTATTCCCCGCTCTTTAAGTGCGTTGGCTAGTTCTTTAGCGACATAGTGGGTGCGCACAAACTGGTTATATCCCCCCCACAAAAACACGCTTTCAAGCAAAAGTGTACCAAAAACCAAACTATAGCGGATGCGGTAGTGGTTGCGGAAAACGGGCAAATGCAAACGGATGCTAGAGAGAGCCCTTTGCAATAAAATAGGCATGCCAAGCGCACCGTAGCTTAAAAACTCGGGGCTTGGCTCTTGGCGCAAAGAGATCAGCAGGGGTGCACAAAAGCCCACTGCCCCCACAAGCCCCACCAAACACTCCTGCTTATGATCTTTCACCACTTGGGCGTATAAGGTGTAGGGGTAATAGATACATAAAAAGGGGGAGTAGAGGACCAGCATTAAAAACAGCGTGTTTAAGAAAAAGCCTTGCGGAGCACCAATGATGGGCGCAAAGGTGTAGAGATTTACAACAAGGGTTAGACATAAATAAAACCCAAAGACCCATTGTTTATATTTTAGGGCGTGGAGCAATAGTCCAATAAGGAGCACTGCACAACTCGCATCTAAAAATGCCGCCAAGCCAGCCAAGAAATAAATCAAGCATGTGCGGTAAAAAAACAAGCACAAAAAAGAGAGTGTGAGCAATAAACTCACCTTGTCTAGCAAGATCGCCCCTAGTTGGATGCCCGGCAAAAGTGCGAAGGTAAGTGCTACCAATAGGGGGTCATAGGGTTTTTGGACGCACACTTTTAGGCTCAAAAGATACACTAATGCAATATTACAGCCGTGCAAGAGCAGTCCAGGCAGGCGCAAGGCCAAATCTCTAGGTAGGCTAGAGTTCTCTACAAAATAATGCAACGCTCTCAGTAGAATGCTGTCTAAGAAAAAATGAGGTGTGCTAAAATACAGCGAGGCTTCTTTGTAGCCCACGGAGATTTCTAAACTTTTATACACCCCCAAACTTAGGCTAAGAATCACGAGCAACACCAAACCCAAATGGTAGAGTGTTTTTGGAGTATTTTGGGGCAAATTACTCAAGGAGTTTAAAGAAACTTGGGATAAACATAAAAATCCTTAAAAAGTGTGAAACGCCCATTATACTCCATAAAAATAAACTATTTTTTATTTTTATGCCCTAGCGTGATCAACAGCCCCGCACCCACCACAAGCGCCATGCCAAGCCCTTCATAAACCCCTAGCCACGGATCGCCAAGCCACACCCCAAAGAGGGTTCCCCACAATAAACGGGTGTAATCTATAGGCGAAACTAGTCCAGCTGGGGCGCACATGTATGCCTTCGTTAAAAAATACTGCCCCAAAGTCCCACTAAAGCCCATGCCCATCAAAAGCCACAAATCCCAATGCCACCAAGCTCCATTAAAACGCATAGGGTGATAACCCGTAGCAAAGGGGGGGATATTTAAAAATAATCCAAATGCACCTATCACGCATAAAAAGAGCGAAAAGACAAAGATCACAAATCCGCTGTCATAGTAGGCTTTTAGTTTGCTTAAACTCGTATAAGCAATGGCTTTAAACAAGGCACTTAAAACCCCACACAGCACTAAGCCAAAAGTTAAACCACTCGTGTGCGGGTTAGCGATTAAAAGCACGCCCAAAAGCCCCAACACCCCCGCTAGAGCCAAACGCCAAGTCAAGGGTTCTTTAAACACCAACCACGCGATGAAAATCGCGTAAATGGGTGCACTCTGCCCAAAAGCCATCGCCGTGCCTAGGGGCATGGTGTAAATGTTGTAGCACAAAAGCACCATAGCCACCGCCCCCAAGCCCATGCGCCACGCTAGGATTTTACCCCCACCCTTTTTATATGCCCTAAATCTAAAGGGTTTGGCAAAGTAAAGCAAGCCCATAAAAACAATCATAAAAAAGGCGCGGTAAAAAACATTTTCAAGGGGGGAGTAATACTGGCTCGTGATTTTGACAAGAGCATTCATCAGCCCAAAGCTAAAAGCCCCCAAAGCCATGTAAAACAAGCCTTTTTTGATCTCCATAATGCCCCCTTAAATGAAAGGAGCATTATAGCATTAAACCCATGCCCTGCGCCACGCGATCGCTAGCGGCTTTAATTTTCTCTATCAAATCTCGGGTTTCATAGGAGAGTTCAGCGGTTTTTTCTGCTTCATCGGCACCGGTGCTAATGCTATCCACGACTTGGGCTGTAATCTCTCTAATCGAGCCAATGATCGCTGCAATCTCTGTAACAGATTTGCCGGTGCGTTCAGCTAGCTTTCTCACTTCATCAGCCACCACCGCAAAGCCGCGCCCATGCTCACCTGCCCGTGCAGCTTCAATAGCGGCATTGAGGGCTAATAGGTTGATCTGATCGGCAATGTCTTTAATGGTTTGGGTGATGCTTGAGATCGAATCAGATTGTGCGCTGAGCGTGTCGACTAGGGAAACATTGTTTTTCATGGTGCTAACGACATTTTGGATATTGACGGTGGTTCTTTCGATCATGTGGTTGCCATCACTGGTGAGCTGTTGGTTTTCCTTAATTAATTCTAAGACCATATGGATTTTTTCTTCTTTGTGGGTGGCATCTAGGGCAAATTTAATGAATTTATATATCTTACCCTCACTGTCAAAAACGGGATTGTAACTGGCCTCCAAATAAACTGCCTTGCCCGCTTTCGTGATACGCTTAAAAGTTCCTTTCGTGAATTGTCCCGATTTTAAATGTTGCCAAAACTCGGTGTATTGTGGGGTTTTGACAAACTCGGGGTCGCAAAACATGGAATGGTGCTTACCTTTGATTTCTTCTAAGGTATAGCCCATGAGATGAAGAAAGTTATCGTTGGCTGTGATCACTTTACCTTCTGTATCAAATTCAATGAGGGCCATAGAGGCCAAGTGGGCATTGTAGACGGAGCGCAAATCATTAAACTCCAAAATACGCGCGGTTACATCTGTGGCAATCTTAGTGATCTTAACCACTTTACTCTGATCGTTTAAGACAGGGTTGTAAGTAGATTCCAAATACAATTCTTTGCCATCCTTGTTGATGCGCTTAAAAGTCCCTCGTTTGAACTCCCCCGACTTTAAATGTCGCCAAAACTCGGTGTATTGTGGGGTTTTGACAAACTCGGGGTCGCAAAACATGGAATGGTGCTTACCTTTGATTTCTTCTAAGGTATAGCCCATGAGATGAAGAAAGTTATCGTTGGCTGTGATCACTTTACCTTCTGTATCAAATTCAATCATGGCTAGAGATCGGCTGATGGCGTTGTAGATCGCACGCAATTCACGATTTTCTTTGGTGAGCGTGGTGATTTGTTCTGTGAGTTCTGTATTTTTAGTTTTTTTGCTAGCAGAAGAGGCGAATAACATTATTTAGTCCTTATTCAAAAACCTTAAGAAAGCCTAGGGGTTCTCGGGTTTGGGCAAGAAATAGGAAAAACACAAAAAGCACACCGAAAGGCAAAAGCACCACCAAAAAAGGATAATGGTGGCAAGCTACCCCTACATCTCCGTCTGTGTTGCCCAAATTCCAAGCAATCCATGCAACCCCCTATATCTCAATAATGCAAAAAGCCATTCATTGTAACATATTTTTAAATCATGTTAAAATGACACCAAAGCTTTTGGAGAGAACTTTGAAATTCTTGAGTCGTGAGTGTTTTTTAACACTTTTTTACTCCGGTAAATTCCCTAAGGGACCGGGCACAGCGGGGAGTGTGGTTGCTCTGTTTTTGGGTCTACCTATCTTGTATTTATCAGCTAACACACTTTTTTTGTGTGCCCTTTTAATTGGGCTTATCGCCATTAAGCAGATTGACATTTATGAAGCCCAAACGAATAGCCATGATGATAAACAAATTGTGATCGATGAATTGGTGGGGATGTGGATGGCGATGGCGATTGCTGGGCTTAGTTGGTTGGGTGTGATTGCTAGTTTTGTGTTTTTCCGCCTCTTTGACATTTACAAGCCCTCTTTGATTGGCAAAATTGATAGAGATGTTAAAGGCGGGCTTGGCGTGGTGGGTGATGATGCTTTAGCGGGGATTTGTGGTGGGTTTTGCGCTTTGTTGCTCGCCCATTTATTTTGATAAGAGTTGTATAGTCGCATCTTCTAAAATCCCCATCCACCCCTAATTTTTAGAATGGAAGAGATGTTCATTTTGTTACATTGATAGCGTTGTAGGTCTTGCCTGTGCCTGGAGGTCCATAAAGGATTATATTTAAGGGGACATGCGGAAGTTTGCATGTGCTGTTTCTCTTATGTTGGCTCTTGTGTGGGGGTTGTTTGCTAGAGAGTGGATAGATTATCCATTGGTTTAAAACACTCTTGGGGGATTTCGTTAAAGAAATCCACTAACTTCAAAAAATAGTTTGTGATTTTTTCTAAGTCAGTTTCTAGATCAGGATAGATTTCGTATTTATTTCTGAGGTCTTTTCTGGAGTTTTTTCCAAAGAATTTCTCATATGCTAGACACTTTTCGCACCTTTCTGACTCAGTTTTATTTGTAGCCCTACCCATAGAAAGATGAAAACCATCTTTGGAATTAGGCACACCTCTCACTAAGGTGTCAAGCCAATAATAGGCAAACCAAATATAAAACCCCCGACTCCGTGCTAACTTGGTTCTATTAACAAGATGTTCCTTTAAAATATCTTTGCGACAAAAAACGATCGCAGGTCTAAACCCTTTTTTGGGATTGAGATTCTTCTTGCCAGCACCCGATAGCCAGCCCTGCCCAAATCTCACATTGCATTCATAGTCAATATCATTTAGAAGATAGTTAAAATTTTCTTCTAAGTCGGTTGTTACCATGCCTTTCGTGGTGCGATCTCCGCTGGCTATTTTTGCATCCATGCGCCTCACAAACTCTCGCAACAACCCCTGAAACGCTTGTCTTTGCTCTTGATTCCAAATTACTTTTGCTATGATAATCCTCCATTGCAAAAACATAACCCACTAACCTGGGATTTTCTAAAGGGTTCGTTAGGTTAGCTCGTTGATTCTAATAAGTTATAACTAATCTTCTCCAAATTGTTTTCTAAATAATGGGAGTATTTGAGTCATATATTCATAAGTCCAGCCTACATGCAAGGGTCTCATAAACTAGCTTGGTTAACCTAAATCGAGCAATGGCAAAAAAGTGCCTTTGGGTTCTGTGTAGCATGGGGTTTTGGGCGGCGATGCTCAATCCATAAATGTAACCCACCACTTCCTAGTGCCGCCCCCAGCATGCCGTTTACTAGAGTGTATCAAATGCACCCAAGCCTATATAGGTTGACTGGCTTAGTCTAGCGCATTATACCATCACGAGCGATAAAGGAAGTTTGCAAGACAGGCTGCCGCACAATACCTAGACTCTCTTTATTTATGCCTTGGGCAAACTTTTGTTCCATGCTAGATATTCTCATCTCTTCTTTATAATGAAAAGGCGGATTTGTTCTATGTACCAACCTAGCACTCGCCACCATTACTTCCCGATACCATGCTGGATATTTTAGTAGATAAGACTATCACAACCAAAAAACATATCATCCATACATTCAACACCAGAGACATCCCACTCATCCAAAGGTTGGTTGAAGGATGTACAACCAGAAAACATGCCATTCATATCCAACACCTTTGAAACATTCCATTTGTCTAATGGCTGATTAAAGGCCTTACAGCCCTTGAACATACTACCCATATCTGTTACATTAGACACATTCCATTTATCTAATGCTTGGTTGAATGCTGCGCAGTTGAAAAACATCCCTTGCATATCCCACACCTTAGAAACATTCCACCTGTCTAAAGGCTGATCAAAGGATGCACAACCAAAAAACATTTTTCCCATCTTCCTTACATTGGACACCTTCCAGTCATTTAAAGGTTGATTGAAAGCTATGCAACCATCAAACATCTCCCGCATATCCCACACCTTGGAGACATTCCATTTGTCCAAAGATTGGTTAAAGGCTATGCACCCTTTGAACATACCATTCATATTCCTTGCTCTAGAAACATTCCAATTATCCAAAGGCTGATTAAAAACGACACAGCGATAGAACATTCTATACATGTTCTCCGCCTTAGAAACATTCCAGCCATTTAATGGTTGGTTAAAAACTATGCAGTGAGCAAACATCCATTCCATATCTGTTGCACTACAAGCATTCCAGTGATCTAAAGATTGGTTAAAACTTTTGCAACAATAAAACATACCACACATATCCTCCACATTGGATACATCCCATCTATCTAATGGTTGGTTGAAGACCACGCAATTTTCAAACATACTTTCCATATCTCTCACATTAGACACATTCCAACTATTGAGTGGTTTGTTGAAGGCTGTGCAATTTTCAAACATACCCCCATATCTTTTACACTAGACACATCCCAACTATCCAAAGATTGATTAAAAGATGTGCAACCACAAAACATTTTTTCCATATTCTCTACCCTAGACACATCCCATTTATCTAAGGATTGATTAAAGACTTTGCAACTAGAAAACATATCTCCCATATCTTTTACACTAGACACATTCCACCTATTGAGTGGTTGATTAAAGGCTGTGCAGTCTTTAAACATCCACCTCATATCTTTTACACTAGACACATCCCACTTATCCAAGGGTTGGTTAAAAACTTTGCAATCACGAAACATGCCATACATATCCGCCACATTAGACACATTCCAACTATTGAGTGGTTGATTGAAAGTTGTGCAGCAAGCAAACATGTCACTCATATCCACCACACTAGAAACATCCCATTGATCTAGGGGCTGATTGAAGTGCCCACAACCGACGAACATCCATCCCATATTTTTCACACCAGACACATTCCAACTGTTGAGCGGTTTGTTAAAAACTCTACACCCAGAAAACATCCCACTCATATTTTTCACACTAGAAACATTCCAGTTGTCTAAGGGTCGGTTGAAAACCCTGCACCCAGCAAACATACTTCCCATATTCTCCACTAGACACATCCCACTTATCTAGGGGTTGATTGAAAGACGAGCAACCATCAAAAATCCCCAGCATATCCACCACATGAGAGACATTCCAACTATTAAGTGGTTGATTAAAAGACCAGCAACCACTAAACATCTCTCGCATATTCTCCACCCTAGAAACATCCCATTTATCCAAAGGTTGGTTAAACTTTTCACACCTACTAAACATCTCCCTCATATTCACTACACTAGACACATCCCAATCATTAAGCGGTTGATTAAAACTCTCACACTTGTAAAACATGCTCTCCATGTTTGTTACCTTGGATACATCCCAAGTTTCTAACCCTTTAAAATTTTTTCTTTCTGAACGATAAAACAATCGGCTTAAGTCTGTCAAATCTCCAATATCGATTTCAGCTAGGTGAATCTTTTTATTTTCTACTAATTTTTGAAGCTCTTCTTTACTTTTAGGGAAGTATTTTCTTTCATGGGTTTGTGTTTTCAAGTGAGTCCTTTATGATATTTTTAAATAAAAGCACATAAGCACATAGAATATTTGTAAATACACTTAATTTCCCCACGGATCGCAAGATTTTTTAAGGTATTCAAACGCCTTTAAAAGGTCAGGTGCAACGCCCAAACCCTTCTCATACATTTGACTTAGCCGATAGCAAGCTTTGCTAAAAGGATCGCGAGTCCTCACAAAGTGGGTCCACTTATATTCGGTAGCCACTTTGGTGTAATATGCAAAAGCCCTAGCATAATCCTTAGCCACACCCCTACCCTCAAAATATAAGTCTGCTAGTCCGCAACACGCATTATAATAATCCCAATTATCTTTCCTAAATTCTACTGCCTTTTGGTAATACTCTAGGGCTTTTTATCATCTTGCACACACCCTCGACCCTCAGCATACATTTTGGCGACACACCCATAAAGACTTGTATCGCCTAATTCAATCGCCTTGAGATACCACTTTAACACAAAGCCATCTCCATAGCGCCAGCCTGAAAATGCCAACCACCTAGAAGCCCTCATCCCTAAGACTCCCCTCGATAAATCAGCGACTCTTTGAAGATAGGCTGTGGCCTTAGGGCGGTCTTTGAGCTTATCTGTGCAATAGCTTAGGTAGGTTCTAGCGATTCTAGCGCAAATATCTGCCCTTCCTAGCTTGGTTTTGCCTATTTGAATGGCTTTTTTATAATAGTCTTCAGCATTCCCAACATACTCACGCTCCCGAACGCCACTCCGACATATTTTTGCCAATTCCAAATAAGCATCTACAGAGCCCATATCAATGGCCTTGTGGTAGTATGCTAAGGCTCTTTTTACATCCCTAGACACCCCACTAGCATTCCAGTAAATCTTAGCCAGCACTTCATAAGCCTCTGCATTCCCCAGTTTTGCGCTTTTTTCATAATATTCTAGAGCTTTGGTGCGGTTAGGGTCTCCACTCCGTAATTCTAGGGGAGAATCCTGCCCATAGATCATGCCCATTTCAAAGTAGCTTTCTGTATCGCCTAGTTTGGCACTCTTTTCATAATACTTTAAGGCTTCTTCAAGCATACCCCCTTGGTGTGCTTTTGTAGCTTTTAAAAAAGGATATCAGATTTTCTAGGAAAGGCCATCAAGCCATGGCAATGTCCCCCACTTTAAACGCATCTAAGGGTAAATCATTGAGCAACGCCGCTAATCTTAAAAAGAGTCTTTCATACTGGGAGTCATCCAAGTGGTATCTGGCTTTATTGCCCTTAAAAGTTTTTTAAATGCGGGGCATTTTTGCGCTTCTTTGAGATTTTGTGCCCCACAAGTGATCAAAAAGGAAGATTTGTATTTGCCCTCTTTGAAAGACGCAAAGCATAGGTAAAAACCATGTTGGCTATTTAATTTAGTCGTGTTGACTAGACCCTTTTGCAAGAGAGTTTTAGGGGCAAAGATAAGCGCACGCTCTACCTCTTCTACTCCCTTTTGGCTTAGAATTTTAAGTGGCGTGATGTGCAATGCACACACATACCCAATGCCTTTTAAGAGTGTGTTTAATTTTTGGGCGATTGTGATTTCTTCTCCCACATGCCCAAAGTTGCTTAGGTATTTGTCTAGGACTGCCGCCTCTGGGCCACTCCATTGAATCCGCTCAATCATGAAAATTCCTTAAATGGTATATTCTTTAAAAAAGCCATGCAAGCACAGGTAGACTTTCTCTGTGCACGTTTCAATATCATTATGAAACCAATTGCTTTTAGTGAGTTTGGAAGATGAAAAAATCTTGGAGCGTCTTTTGGTAATGCGTTCAGTTGTGCATTGCGTGCAAAGATAGACATTTTCCCACAATTATCCACACTTACACGACCCACCATGCATAGCCTCCTTGGTAAGAGTGGACTACAAATTTATTTTTAGACAAATGGCTAAAATATCCATTTGGATAGTTTGCACATCTAATTTAGTCGCCACAATGACCTCCATAAAACAAGGTAGTTCGGTCTAGCGTATTTTTTTAATGGATAGTTAATAGGATTAGCTAAGCCACCCTAAAATCTTCTTTCTAATATATTTTGAGGAATATAAAACTAGGATTCGTGTAAATTAGGAAATGTTTAGGATATGAAGTGCTATACTAAATTGGATCTGCTCCAAAGATGGCCACATCACTAAATGAAGTCGCTCAATTTGGGCTTTAAATAACGGAAAGGGTGGTCGCCCCGATTTTATTAAAGGAAATAAGGTGAAATAAAGTTTGACTACCAAGGCATTGCTAATATTTTCGCGCTGTTTTGAAGTTGCATACGCTGATAAGAGGATAGAAAAATTACAAAAAAATAACATGAATTTGAGTTAGACATTACTAAGAGACAACTACAGAAAGACAGCGGTAATATTTGGCTGAAAAAACTCAGAATACCTGAAAAAGACAACAAAATTTCCACAGAAATCCAAAAAGAAATCCAAGGTATTTAGCAACAGCTTGAAGTGCACCAAAAAAGTAAGGTTCACATTATGACCTTGAACCATGTTTTGCAAATGCTCAAACAACAGAAAAAGCTTGTGGAAACCTACAAAAATAATTTATTTAAAGATCTTGTGCAAAAACCACCAACACCCAATTCTCTGAGTATCACGGTCTATTATCCGCTATTTACAGCGTGCTCTATCTCCATGACCTTGAGTATAAACTTGCTATATAACCAATATTTCAAACACTATTAAAAACATTATATATTATTTAAAATTGTATTTAATACTACTTAAAATTATTTGACACAACCCCTACTTATGATAACCCCCACCCCTTTCATCTCCGCCTTTTTCTTTCCACTCTTTGAGTATCTGCTCCGCTCTTTCCTTATGCATGCGGACAGAGCTATCTATGCTGTATAAGATTGTGCTAGCTTGATTATTGCCATTTGCTGTTTCTAAATTGTCAAAAGACAAAGGTTAAGGCTTTGGATTAGCTCATTGTCTATTGTCTGTTGTCTTTCTAGGTGTTGTCTTTAACCTTTTTAACATCTGTCAAGTCTTTAACTAAATCCTTGCCCTTGTCTATCATCTTTTCAAAGAAACCCCGATGATAAAGCTTTGTAACCCACGGCCTTGCTTTTTCTAAGGGTTCATTAGTGTAACGGGCAATGTTTGCCTCCCTTTCTAAGACTTGCTCTTGACTCAAACACTTGGCTCTCTCTTCCTCCTTCATCACCGCCCAAACTCTAGACAATCAGCAAGAAAAGCACTAAAATTTGGAGTGAATATTGGCTCGGTTGGTTCAGTGTCACGCTGATTTAGGCACTCAAGCCCCCGAGGTCTTTGCGGAGTTTCTTGTGTCAAACGAATGTGATCAATCTTCTAGCGATTCCTCTACCACTCAAGATTTCGATGTTTTCCTACCCTAAAAAAAAAACAGCAGTTTTAGTAGACTTAAGTTTTTTTCTTAAGGTGTACTACCCTGGTTCTAAGAAGTATCTTGAGCCTAGCAGTTTAGCCGAAGAGATCAAGCATATGTCCTTAAAACACTGCACAACTCTAAAGACTATCTCTTCCGTGTTTTTGTCTATGATTGTGCGCCGATTACTGGGAGGGTGCAAAGGCCAAAGAGCAAGAAACAATTTCCCTTAGACCAAAGCGATGTAGCTCAGTTTAGAACGGAGCTTTTAAAGATACTCAACACAAAGTCTTATTTTACCGTTAGGTTGGGAGAGATTAGGCTTGATAAGAAGAATCCATAGATATTAAAACCTCAAGTCTTGTTTGATATTCTATCCAACAAAAAGTCTATACAAGATTTGACAGATGAAGATTTTCAGTTGAACTTACGGCAAAAGGGGTAGACATGAAGATAGGTCCAGACATTGCCTCTCTTGCCATTAAAAAGCAGGTTGAAAAGATCGTTTTGGTTGCCAATGACAGTGACTTTGTCCCTGCCATCAAATTTGCTAAACGAGAAGGGGTTATTGTTCAGTTGGATTCTTTGAAACAACACACTTGAAACAACACACTCCAGAAGATTTATCAAAACATGTCGATCTTCTGCACTCCGTCTATTCATTGGATAGTTTATAAAATACTTTGTTCTAGGAACTAGGAACTTGTAAGTACTTTTAAACACCAAAAAACACCCTTTTGTATAGGTCAAATATAGGTCAAAGACTGAGGGGGAAGTATCTTTAAGGTGAGTTGAATGCCATCTACACTAAATGGCTCACTCGCCTTAAAAGTCCAAGTAGAAGTGGATCCTGACCCCTGCCAAGGATAGACCAGCCACACGCTCACACGCCGTTGTTTACCTATTAATTCAACAGAAGCGTATTTACTTGCATACGCCCACATTTGGTAAAGGTCAGCTTGGTCAATATCTTGTTGCTTCTTAATGACTTTCCATTTAGTGTCTAAAATCAAAACTTCTTTTTTGTTTCTAAGTACAACATCGGGATGCATTTCAAAGCAATTTTGAGAGTTTTCATCTTTTGCGAGATATCTGCTTTGTTCTTGCAAACTCACATCATAGTCTCTTAAACTCCTTTGCAACCAAACCCCTACAAAAGACTCAAAAGCCTTTCCATAGGGAATAATAGCGCATAGGCTCGATTAGAACCGCTATAAGGCATTAAAGACTTTTTGCGCAAGAAAAGATTGCACCACATCAAAAGATTCTTATACTCTTTAAAACGGCTTGCATGCGTACTTTTAGCAAAATCCGCATCTATATTTTTGCTAGTGCTTATTTCATCAAAAACAAAACGCACGGCATTTAGTTTTTCTTGTGTTTGAGGACTTAACGCTAGAGTTTTGAGAGTTTCAAGTGTAGATTTGATCAAGCGATTAGGGGCGACATCTAGGCTATATTCATCACTTGTTGTGTAAAAGCGTTCTTCATGGACTAAATTAGTCTTAAGATGACTAGAAAACTCTAACTTACCTTTAAGATAATGACGATTTTCTGAGACACTCAAATAATCCCGTTTTAATCCACGCTTAATGAGCTCCATACATTCATCTAAAAACATGCAAACAAAGACATCTAGTATAGGTAAATGCGCACTGTCAAGCTGAGAAAAGTGGGTTTGCTTAAAGGACATATCTTTAAGAGTAGACAAGCAATTGTAAAGAATTTGTTTGGCATAGCAAATAGGGCAAGAAGGCTCTTTTAAAGGTTTTGGGTTAGTTTGTGGCTTTATAAATTCTCTTGCATACTCTTGAAACTTTGAGTGATCGAGCATGGAAATTTTTTTTTTGTCGCAACTAGTATGTCTCTCTAAATCATGTTCATCATACTCGCAAACTTTGGGCAAAATTTCTACGTAAAAACCTTCAACTTGGATCAAACCCACATAATTTTGGGTTTTTAGGGTATCTGAATCTTCAAATTTTAACAACTCTTTATTGGCCTTAGCAAATTCTTTTAAGGCTTCCCATATGCCTTGGGCTTTGTCTTTTTCTTGTAGCGGTAAACGACTTATGACTTTTTGTTTTCCAAAGTTAGCATGCTCTGTTAGATGGAGTGTAGGTGGAATTAACATAGATCACTCACTAAAATGCAGAGTAGAATTATTTCTCTTTTCTATTTTTGTCCCATGCCTTATCATTGTAGATCTTTTTGAAGCAATTAACCTCCCATTCATCACATTTATCATTTGTAATCCGATAGATCTTTTTGTTAGGATCGACAAGATTTTTAAGAGAATTTTTAAGACTTGTATCTCTTAAATCTTCATCCTCCTCACTTGCATCTTGCATTGTTTCACTCACAAGCATACCATTATCATTAAGCACCGCCTTGATCTTGGCGTAATCATCGTAAAAATACTCTTGCAAGAGCGGGATAATCTTGTTTTTAAAGCAGTCTTGCAAATCCTTTAATGTTTCTAGTTCTGAAAAGTACGCATGCCCAATGGTGTGTTCGCGATCGAGCAAAAATTCTATACGTTTATTCATTGCCTTCAAGAGTCTTGATAGATCGATGCCTGTATCCTCGTCCTTATCCTTAATGTGGCGATCTTTGAGAGACTCGGGTTCTGGCATTACCTCTTCAAAGGTGAATCTACGGCGCAAAGCAGTGTCTAATAGAGCAATGCTTCGATCGGCGGTGTTCATTGTACCAATGATATAGAGATTCTTAGGCACATTAAAAACTCCTGACTATAGGGCAAGACAACTCCTAAGGCTTCGCTATTACCTGCGCGTTTGTCAGGCTCTATTAGCGTAATAAGTTCCCCAAAAATCTTAGAAATATTGCCCCGGTTGATTTCATCAATGATAAGAACATAGGTTTTGGGACAATACCAGGATTGCTCAAACTCCCAAATTTTGCGATAGAGCATAAGGTAGTACTTGGCATGTTCAGCCTCTTTTAGGTTCGCACCGTTTTTAAAATCACTGTAATCTCTTTTTACCATTTTAACCCACTCATCTAATGCTAGCGATAGATTATTTTCAAGATCCACTAAAAGTGGAGCTTTCAAACCAAAACTTCTAACCACCACCTTATTGTCACTGTCGAGAAAAATTCCTGTTTCTTGTCAATCATCCGTTGCATAAAAGTATTAAAATCGCGGATCAAGTGATCTAGATAATCTTCCCAACTAATTTCCCGAGTGCCCTGCTTGTTTTGCATCTGAACTCTACCATAATTCTCCCATGCTCTATTGCAGACCTGTTTAAACGCTCCCTCTTGAATACTGTAGGTAACCTCACCTGTCTTTTTAGAATCCATGCTGGGTTTGATACCCTCCACAAATTCCTCATAACCATAGCTCTGATGGAAAGTAATAAAACTAATTTGTCCCTCCTGCTTATAATAATCAAACAAGACTTTTGCGCGGGTTCTTTCATCTTTTGGGATCGGTTTTTTTAATTCTTGAAGCTTCGCTGTGATTTCTTGATCATTTGCAAAACCCAAAATTTCTAGTGTCTTATTGATGGTGCGATAGGTTTTACCTGTACCCGGAGGACCATAAAGGATTTGATTGAGTGGGTACTTTTTAGAAACATCATTTTTTTTAAAATCTCCTTGAGGAATTGTATTAAATCGATTGACAAAATTTAAAAAATCTCTAGTGATTTGCTCTAAGGAACCCTCCAAAGAATTTTCTAAGTCAGGATCAGGATAGGTTTTTGCGTTCCACCCCATCTTTAAAGTTGCTGCACATTTTGCATTTTCAGACTTACCAAATCCAAGAGAAAAGTTTGAATGCGTAGAAGTGATCTCACCTTTTTTTGGACATGGAAAATTATCCCCTACAAAGCCCCTCAAACGATCAAAGGACTCCGTTCTACCATCCTTCCATGTCAAACCATTTTCCCACAAGAACTTAAAACAAATCCACACGCCACCTGTCCCCTCACTATACCCCCCTTTGCGCTCCTCGAGTGGGACATTCCAGTTTGTAAAAAAACCCTCTTAACTTTTATTAACAAAATCCTCACCAAAAATGTCCGTACGGCAAAAGGCAATCGCCACCTCACACGATGAGAAATGATCTGGAAGTTGTGGGCCTATTGCAAATATGCGAACTTCACATGTGTAACCCAAGTCCTATAAAAGCTTTTCTTTTTTCAACTCATTATTTAACCTACTGATTAGACAGTTTTTGAAAATATATAATGTATCTCATTGTTTGCCAACACACCACTAGCCCCCTATCGCGTCCTTACACCTCGATTCCCACCACAAACTTCCACAACAATCTTTGAAACGCCCTTCTTTCCTCCTCGCTCCACTTTACTTTGTCCATACTGCTCCTTTATCACCCAAGTTAGTGCTATACCCTGCTCGATCCATTACACTCTATCCAATACGCAACCCTCGCACAGACAGACCGCCCAAATCACGCAACCGTAATGTGCTAAATCCATATTATTAACCATATCTAAATGGCACATTCTATGGTAGGGATGACCCGAAGTTACGCTTGTGGAGATTCCTCTAATTGGATTGTAACCAAGTATGGCTAAGTATTTAGATACAGCTAGATACAGCTAACAGCTAGTTATGGATCGTTGAAACAAGAAGCCCACCTCTCTTCAGTGGATGGATGATTCACTATTTGCTGATTGTGCACAACTCTAAGGATCGAGCCACACGCCCCTGATGCCCCAAATGGGTGTTTAGTTACAATGCACGCATGAAAATACAAACATCGAGCGAATTTAAAAAGTGGCTAAAAACCTCAAAGATTTAAACGGAAAAGGTGTACTTACACGCCGCATACAGAGCTTAAAAAAGAGCGGACACTTTGGTGATCATAAATACATTACGGGTTAAATCTTTGAAATGCGTATCCACACGGGTGCAAGTTACCGCTTGTATATGGATAAATGGGGCGATGTGTTGGTGATCTTGCTGTGGCGCACCGTACAGTGGCGCGCTTAAGGCGACAAAAGCACACAGCAAAAAGATATAATCAAGGCACAAAAATCTTAAAAGATTATCCATGTCCGTAACCTTTAAACCCTTTAATGCAGCCGAGCTCTTAGACTCCGATCAAGTGCGTTTAAGTCATCTTAGTGCCGTTTTAGAGGATGGCGACATGGCAGAACTTAAAGATACTTTAGCAGTCATTGTTGAGTCTATCGGATTGATCTAGCAAATTTGCTTTCTTCATGGCATTTTGATTTATTGTGCTAAGATGGGTTTGTTGTTTTAGAGGCTAAAGGATTCACTTGCAACAGGAACTAGCAAAACTCGGACAAAAAACAAGAACGCTCAAGCGTGCGTGTCGCTTAAACAAAAGTGTTTTGAAAGATGGGCTACTAGATTAGATGTTAAGCAAGAAGTTGAGGAATTGCACCAGGAGTTCGGCACTTTGTAGATGCACCTACTTGCTTAATGCAAGCCCTAGACCAACACTATAATACCCTAAAAGAAGATGATCTAGAACTGGAAAATGTGAAGATTCTAGACGCCGAAATTTTGAAGGATTGGAAAGCTGGAATGTACCCCATGTAAAAAACATGCAGGGGATATTTACGAGGCAATTTATTTTAACCATGCATTTTAGGCTGGGATGTGTCTAATGTGACAGATATGAGGGCGATATTTGTAGGTTGTGAAAGTCTTCCTGAGAATGCCAAGGGCGTTTTTATGAGTGCTGAAGATTGTTTTGACTTGGCTTTTAAATACGATAGATAAAGGTGTCCCCCAAGACTATGCCAAAGCCGCTGGGCTTTTCCAAAAAATTGTAAATTCAAATGAAGTAAATAATGAGTTAAAAAATGTGGTTCGCTCAGTATTAGAGGAGCTTGAAAATAGAGATTTAAGGGTATGCATGCCAAAACACCCAACCCCTCAAAACAACAAAGCCATCGTAGAGAGTGTTGTAAAAATGCTCCAAGTCGTCCAAAACCAAAAGCAAGCCCATTTTTGACAAACTCACAGACATACTCCATAAATACGAACAAGTCTTTAAGAACAACAACAAAAACATGCAGGCCATGTTATGGGAGGATTTACAAGGCATGCTCGAACTACATAAAGCAAATAGCAACCCCAATAAAAGTGGCATGGCTATCCAAAAGTCCTAGAAGTCATCGATGACCTCAATGGGAGGTATGATTTAGTAGTGGCAGTAAGCGACCCAAATGCCAAAAAGTGGGCTCGTGCTCTCAAAGAACAACAACAAAAGACAAAAGAACAAGAACGCTACGAAAACTTTTGGAATACATTATGAAGCGCTCCACACCAACCCAAAATGCCTCCGAAAAATTGTTGCCTATGTGCCAAGCAAGATGATTAATTAACCATACACAAACTTATCTTTTAGCCTACAAAGCACTGTGCGTGTTGTGCAGTTATAAGAGTATTGTTGCTCCCCTTCGAAAACATTTTATGAGCACATACAAGGCAAATGTATAGAGCAATAGATCATCTTTGAAACTTGTGGTGTGGAGCTCTCCGATGATTTAAAAACCCTCATAGACAAGAGCTTAGAAGACCTAGATGCAAAAACAAATTTATCAAATGTCATAAATAAATCACCGCCTACTCAGCTGCTAAAACTATAGTCTAAATAGTCCACCACTCCTTACTCCTGCGCTCTCTATGCACTCTTTGTGTCTAAATAATCCATCACTGTATCTTTACAAAAATCACCACACAGCTTATTTTTTATTCATGCAAGCTCTCTATTTAAATGCCGACTTCTTTGCCCCTAGATGTCTGCCACCGATCTGATTAACGCCCCCTACTACTTCCACCCAAGACAAGCAACGCAAACAAGCCCAAACGAGGAAAAATCCTTACTATGACATGCTAAGGATTGACTAAAAACCCCCATAATTCCCAAATTACATCGTATAAGCTGGGTCTTGTTGCTGTGATTTTTTCCCCCTTATCTCTTTTAATACTGCCTATATCAGTGCAAAAAAATGAAATATCGAACTACATGATCTCAAAATATTTAGAAGTAAAACATCTTTTTAACATCTTGCCTTATGTAAATGCTAAAATTTACCCTTATCAGTCTCATAGATAAGATGCTCGCTATAACGATGATACTGTATTTTGGGATCTTACACATACACATAGAAATTTTGTTCTTTTCACTACTTCCTCAAAGGTAGTAAAATAAATATAATCTTGGGGAGGTATCCTTTTTATGCTTTTCCAAATCTATAAAGACCAATGATCCCCATTTCTTGTCTATATTTTTTTACATGCTATGACCCAGAGTTTAGGATACCAGAGTAGTGAATTCAAAAAAAAAGCCTCCTAATTTTCTCTTTGGAGTGGAACCTAGGGGGTTCTCTTTAAGAATATCCAAGCAAACCTTGATTTTTATTGGCAATGGTGGCATTCAATGGAGCGATCAAAGATGCTTTTGTCCTCTAGGTGGGGGCTTTGGGTGCGTAGGTAGTAAGTGGATTTTAAACCCAGCTTCCACGCTAGGTGGTAGATTTCGTGCAAAAGCTTGCCATTGGCTTTATCGGGGCGTAAAAAGAGATTCAAACTCTGCCCTTGGTCGATCCACTTTTGGCGCACGGCAGCAAGGCGCACAATGTCCTTAGGGTTAATGTCGTAAGCCGAGGTGTAGTAGTTCCAGGTATCAAGGCTCAAGTTAGGCACGACCACGGGGATCATCCCGCTTAAGTTCTCTTCAAACCATTTCTTTTGATAAATGGGCTCAATGGTTTGGGTCGTGCCCACTAGAATGGAGATCGAGCTGGTGGGCGCAACCGCCATTAAATAGCCATTTCTCAAGCCCTGCTCTTGCACCTGTGCCTTCAAGCTCGCCCAATCGCAAGCACTCTTGTGGGGGCTCAACTCTAGGGCTTCTTGTTTGGCCTTGTCAATGGGGAAAATGCCCTTGCTCCACGCCGAGTCTTTAAAGTTTGCATAAGATCCACGCTCTTTGGCTAGCGCACTGCTCGCTTTGATCGTTTCGTAGCTAATTTTCTCCATTAAAGCGTCTATTTTAGCAGCGTGTTCACTGCTCCCCCACGCAATTTGGGCTTGGGCGAGCATTTGCGCCTCGCCCATCACGCCAAGCCCGATAGCCCGGCTTTTTAGATTGGTTTTTTTGGCTTTAGCGGTGGGGTAGAAGTTCAAATCGATCACATTATCCAGCATACGCACGGCAATAGGCACAACCCGCTCAATGTCTGCTGGGGTGTTGATTTTGCTTAAATTTAAGCTAGCTAAATTACACACCGCAAGCGTGCCTTCTTCGGGCACTTTAGTCGCCATGAAAATTTGTTGCCCGTTGATCGAGTCGTTGCTGGTGAGTTTGTTTGCCCTTTTGCTAATGCCTGCATCGGTGCAAACAATCGCCTCTTCTTCAAAATACGCTCTATCGCCATTTTTAAAATCCACTTGCATTTTGTAGTGGCTGGAGCTGGTGTTTTGGTAAATCTCGGTGCAAAGATTAGACGAGCGGATGAGCCCAGCGTGGCCGTTTGGGTTGGCGTGATTGGCGTTGTCCTTAAAGCCTAAAAAGGGCAAACCGCTTTCAAAGTAGTTGGTTAAAATCTTTTTCCAAAGTGTGCGTGCATTGACTTTTTCTTTGCTGATATGGGGGTTTTGCTCGTAGGCGAGGTATTTTTCTTTAAATTTGTCCCCATAGCACTCGGTCAAATCCTTGCACGCATAGGGGTCAAAGAGAGTCCAAATTTCGTCCTTTTCTACCCTCTCCATGAATAAGTCGCAAATCCATAGGGCGGGGAAGAGATCGTGCGCGCGGCGGCGTTCATCTCCGCTGTTTTTGCGTAAGTCTATGAACTCCAAAACATCCATGTGCCAAATCTCTAAATACACAGAGATCGCCCCTTTTCTTGTGCCGAGTTGATCCACAGCGATCGCCACATCATTGACGATCTTTAAGAAAGGGATCACGCCTGCACTGGCACTTTTATGCCCGTCAATGTAGCTGCCTAAACAACGCACTTGGCTAAAGTCCCACCCGATCCCTCCGCCGTATTTAGAGAGCAAAGCCATGTCTTTATAGCTGTCAAAAATTCCCTCAATGTTATCAGGGGTCGAGCCCACATAGCAAGAGCTTAATTGGTGGTTGGGGGTGCGAGCGTTGGCAAGCGTAGGCGTGGCACACATCATTTCAAAGCGGCTTAAAACCCCGTAAAACTCTAGGGCTTTTTCATTGGGGTTTTCTTCATTTTGTGCCAAGAACATGGCGATTGCCATGAACATGTGCTGGGGCAATTCGATCGGGTGGTTGTGCTCGTCTTTGAGTAAATAGCGATCGTGCAAGGTTTTAATGCCTAAATAGTTGAATTGCAGGTCGCGTTTTTTCTCGATCGCCTTGTCTAGCAAGTCCAAATCAAACTTTTCTTTAAAGCCCCGGACAATCCGCCCCTTACTCTCACCCAGCTCCAAATATTTTTTAAGGGGCAAGTAGCCTTGAAACCCGCTCACCTTTTCGTATAAATCCTCTAAGAACAGCCTAGCGGCGACAAAGCTCCAGTTAGGCGCGTCAATGTCGATCTTATCCACCGCCATGCGGATTAGGGCTTGCGTTGTATCTTGCGTGCTTAAGCTGTCCTTAAAGTAAAGTTCTGCCTCCATTTCTAGCTCACTAGAGTCGATCCCCTCTATGCCCTCTGTGGCTTTTTGTATGCTTTGGCGTATCTTGTCCATGTCTATCGATTCGGTGCGATCCGTGCGTTTAGTTGCTGTCATTTCCATAAATTGCCTTTAATCGGTCATTTTTTGACACGGCGGCGTGCCGTGGGGTCTAAAACTTTTTTGCGTATGCGTAAGTTTAAGGGGGTGATTTCTAGTAGCTCGTCTTCTTCGATCCACTCTAACGCCCTCTCTAGTGCCATTAGCCTTGGGGGGGTGAGCTTGATCGCATCATCGCTCCCACTGGCACGCATGTTGGTTAGGTGTTTGGATTTAATGGGATTAACCTCTAAATCATTGTCTCGGCTGTGCTCGCCGATCACCATGCCGATATAGACTTTCGTTTGGGGGTTGATAAACAACACGCCTCGCTCTTGGATATTGAAAAGCGAAAAGGCGGTGGCATCGCCATTCTCCATACTCACCAACGCCCCATTCTTACGCGACTCCACGCCTCCACTAAAGGGGCGAAACTCTAGAAATGAGTGGTTCATCACGCCCTCGCCCTTCGTGTCGGTTAAAAATTCGCTGCGATAGCCTATAAGCCCTCTAGCCGGGATTTCAAACTCTAAACGGCTGTAGCCATCATTCATGGGGTTCATCGCCTTCATCTCTGCCTTACGCCGCCCTAATCTTTCAATGATCGCGCCGCTGAAGTCTTGGGGGGTGTCGATCACCAAATGCTCGAAGGGCTCTAATTTCACCCCATCTTGCACCTTAACGATCACTTCAGGGCGGGATATGCTAAACTCAAAGCCCTCACGGCGTAGATTCTCGGCTAAAACGGTGATTTGCAATTCCCCCCGTCCGCTCACTTTAAATTTCCCCTCGCCCATTTCCTCGCACTTCATGGCAATGTTGGTTTGCATTTCTTTTAGCAAGCGGTCTTTGAGTTTGTTCGCGGTTACATGCTTGCCCTCAGTGCCAGCCAGTGGGGAGTCGTTGATCGCAAACACCACGCTCATGGTGGGCTCTTCAAGGTGCATGGGATCGAGCGGTTGGGGGTTGTTAGGATCGACCACGCTATCGCCCACATCCATCGCGTTAAAGCCGGCAATGGCGACAATATCGCCCGCTTGTGCTTGCTCGATCTCCATGCGGGCTAAGCCTAAAAAGCCGATCAGTTTTGTAATGCGCCCCGTTTCCTTGCTTCCATCGCTCTTACAAAGGGCGACCATGTCCCCTTTTTTGATCTGCCCGTTAAACACCCGCACAATGCCGATTTTTCCGACATAATTGTCGTAATCTAAAGTGAAAATTTGCATTTGTAGGGGGTTGTTTGCCTCTCCGCTGGGCGCGCTCACATGCGATACGATCGTTTCAAACAGCGGTTCTAAATTTTTCTTTTCATCGTTTAAGTCTTTAATGGCGTAGCCATCGCGCGCAGCGGCATAGACCACGGGGAAGTCTAATTGCGCATCGCTAGCCCCCATCGCCACGAATAAATCAAAGACTTCATCCACCACCCGGTCAGGCTCGGCGGCGGGCTTGTCGATTTTATTCACCACCACAATGGGGCAAATGCCAAAGCTTAATGCCTTTTTCACCACGAATTTGGTTTGGGGCATCACGCCCTCTTGCGCATCCACTAAGAGCAACACCCCATCGACCATTTTCAACACCCGCTCCACTTCGCCCCCAAAGTCGGCGTGCCCAGGGGTGTCTATGATATTGATTTTGGTGTCCTTGTAGTGGATTGCGGTGTTTTTAGAAAGGATTGTGATTCCCCTCTCCCTCTCTAAATCGTTGCTGTCCATCATGCGTTCATCGACCTTGTCGTGCTCGCCAAAAGTCCCCGATTGGGTCAGCAAACCATCCACTAAAGTGGTCTTGCCATGGTCGACATGGGCGATGACAGCGATATTCCTAATCTGTTGCATCTAAGCCTCTTGATTGTGATAGATTTTTGAGTGGGCTAGTATAGCCAAACTTTACTTAGGGCAAACTCCCACGAAAATTTTAGTCTTTGTTGCGGAAAATAAATTTATCGATTTTAAAGAAAATGAACGCCCCGATCGTCTGCCCTAAAAAGAGATTGAGCCAAAGGGGGGTGTGCATCCACTCAAACAAGAGCATGAAGGGCAACATCACCACCGCTGAAACCATCCAACGCACCCAATAAATGAAAAATAAGCGGGTTTTATACTCTCCAAAAAGTTTCATGGCCTCTCCCAAAATAAAATTACAAAAGAATAGCAAAACCAGGTGTATCGTTGGTTAGCCCCCTCCCTTTAAGGGTTAGCGTTTTTGCAACAACTCTTGGATGCGTTGCCCGTAATGCGCGTCCGCCTTTTTAAAGTGCTCTAATTGGCGGCTAATGATGTCATTAGGCACACCCTGCATGGCATCGGCGACATTTTGGCAAGTGCGCTCTTGTTCGTCTTTTGGCATGAGTCTAAAGAGATTGCCGGGCTGGGTGTAGTAGTCGCTGTCGCAATCGCGGAAGTTGTAGGCATAGACCGCCATTTCATCGGTAAGTTTGGCTAGCTCCAACTTGGGCTCTTTGGCGTGGGGGGCTTCTTTATAGCCGGGCAGTGAGCTTGGCTCATAGTTACGCATTACGCCATAATGCCCGTTTGTCATAAAGCCATCTCGTGAAGAGGTGGCAAAGGGGCATTTGGGGGCATTCACGGGTAATTGGCTGTGGTTGATCCCTAGGCGGTAGCGCTGCGTATCCCCATAAGCAAAGAGCCGCCCTTGTAGCATCCGATCGGGGCTATAACCCACGCCCGGGATCACATGGGCGGGGTTGAAGGCGGATTGTTCCACTTCGGCAAAGTAGTTTTCAGGGTTTTTATTCAGCTCTAAAATCCCGACTTCAATGAGGGGGTAGTCCTTATGGCTCCACACCTTTGTAACATCAAAGGGGTGGAATTTGTAGTTTTTGGCATCGCTTTCTGGCATGATTTGCACACAAAAACGCCATTTGGGGAAGTCTTTATTTTCAATGGCTTCGAATAAATCCCTTTGGTGCGAATCCATGTCGTGCATGCGGATCTTTGCCGCCTCTTGGCTGGTTAAATTTTTAATCCCTTGTAAAGTTTTAAAGTGGAACTTCACCCAAAAGCGTTCATCTTTCTCGTTGATGAGGCTAAAGGTGTGGCTGCCATAGCCGTTCATGTGGCGGTAACTCCTAGGAATCCCCCGATCGCTCATTAGGATAGTTATTTGGTGCAAGCTCTCAGGCACTAGACTCCAAAAATCCCAAACCATAGTCGCGTCTTTTAAGTTGGTTTTGGGGTGGCGTTTTTGGGTGTGGATAAAGTCGGGGAATTTTAAAGGGTCGCGGATAAAAAACACGGGGGTGTTGTTGCCCACAATGTCCCAATTGCCCTCCTCAGTGTAGAGTTTGAGCGCAAAGCCCCTAGGGTCGCGCTCGGCATCGGCTGAGCCCTTTTCGCCCGCCACAGTGGAGAAGCGCAAAAAGCAGGGGGTTTGTTTACCCACTTGGTTAAAAAGTTTGGCTTTGCTGTATTTGGTGATCTCGGTGCTGGTGATCGTCAAAGTCCCATAAGCCCCACTGCCCTTAGCATGCACCACGCGTTCAGGGATGCGCTCGCGATCAAAGTGGGCGAGTTTTTCTAAAAACCAAGTGTTTTGGAGCAATACCGGTCCCCTAGGTCCGGCGGTAAGTACATCTTGGTTAGATCCAATGGGTATGCCTGTGGCGTTGGTTAAAACAGTGTCTGACATTAAACATCCTTTCGTAATCTATGGATCTAAAGCGATGGGCTTAAGTCATAGGGAAAGAGTAGTATTTAAAAAGGCAAGTTTATCCGCATCTCTTGGATTTTAAGGAAGAAAGGCACTTTAAGACCCCCAAGCGTTACACCTAGTAACTTTGGGGATAAAAACTTAATGGTGGTGGTGTTTGTGTTCCTTACAACTGCAAGGTCCATCAACATCACAGTTGCACTTTCCATGGCAGCCACAACCTTTAGCAGAGAGACCACTTGCTTTAAATTGCGCCCGTGTCATTTTAGCAATCCTAGCTTTAATGGCCTCATGGATAGCCTGTCTACGTTTTTCAAACTCTTCCATGGTCATGTTCGCCGTGTTTTTATCTGCAGAGGCCTTAAGTTTCTCGTGAAACTTCTCTTTTTGCTCAGGTTTCATCTTTTGCATGCGTTTGTGAAGTTCCATTTTATAGTCTGGAACTTGATTTGGAACAACTTTACCAGCCATGTCAATGAGTTCCTGATCACTCTTACTTTCAAAGGGATTGGCGCTTGCAAATAGGCCATTACACAATCCAGCCACTATCAAAGCACCAATGCCAAGTTTTAATTTTGTTGTTGTCATAAAAACCCTTTCTTAACTATTCATGAGTGGCTGCAGGTTTTGCGCTAGCGGGGTGTGCGTGTTCGGCTTTGCTGCCATGCTCTTCGTGCTCTTCATGTTCGCCTTTATGCTCTTTTTTATGAGCGTGGTGTTCGCCCTTATGATGTTCGCCTTTTTTGGCGTGTTTGGGGTGGCACCACATTTTGTGGTCTTCACCTTTACAAACCTCAACTCCAGCTAAACCCATAGCTTTCATTTCTTGAGGTTTGTGCTCTTTTTTCATTTTATCAAGTTCTTCAGCCACTTCTTCACGCAACTTGCTAAAATCTTCTGCACCCATTTTGGCAAAGTTGGCTTTTGCGGTTTTTCTAACTTGGTATTTGAATTCTGCTTTCGCCTTTGCTGATTTCATCGCCTTTACGCGTTTAGCCACTTCAATTTTATAGTGGATCACATCTTCAGCATCGTGCATAGTGCCCGCTTTTTTAATGAAATCTTTATTGCTAAGCTTAGAAAAATCTTCCGCTGCATGCGCAACACCTAAAGCCAATAAACCCATTACAAAAATTTTTGCGAACTGACGCATAAACTACCTTTGTGGAATTTGTGGAATCAAAAACAGAGCCGATTCTACTCATTCTTAGTTGAATTTTAGCTTAATAGCATGCTTTTAAGCAATTTTGTATAGGGATTTGTACCTTAAATTAACCACAGCTACCAATATCCTTAAAAAAAGTTCTAGGAGACGGGGAGTGCATTCTAGTAGCGTGGAAAAACATGCAACGGGTGTCGGTGTTATGCAAATACCAATTGCTCAAATCCTGGTTAAAGTTCTTGGCGTAGGCAAACATTTTGTACATGTTGTGTACATGCTCTGTGTTCCAGTGGTTGAGGGGGTGGTTAAAGCTTTTAGCATAAAAAAACATTTTGCGCATGTCGGTTACATGACTGGTGTCCCACTTGTTTAATGGCTGATTAAAAGCGAAAGCCCCGTAAAAAAGATATGCCATGTTTTGCACATGGCTCACATCCCAATTTTCAATGGGCTGGTTGAAGGCAGTGGCGTATTTAAACATGCCTTGCAAATCTGTGACACTAGAGAGTTTCCAACGGGTAATGTTTCCATTAAATCCATAAGTTAGACTAAACATGTAGCTCATGGTGCGGACATGCTCCACATCCCAATGATTCAAGTTTTGGTTAAAGTCTTTACAGCCATAGAACATAAAACTCGTATCTTGCACATGTTGCATTTCCCAATCGTCCAAGGGTTGGTTAAAAGAAGCCAAAGCAAACATGCCCTTCATATTCGTGGCCTCGCTTGTGTCCCAACTGCTTAGAGGGACATCCACGACCCGCCCCATAAACATCGCCTCCATGTTTTTGACATGGCTTACATTCCATGTTTCAATACCATCTAAATTTGTGCGGCTACTGCCCGCTTGGCAATTCTCAAAAAGGTTTAGAATCTGGCTATATTCTTTATCTTGTTTAGCCCATAGAGTGCCGTTTTTAATGGGGAGTTGCTTTAAGCGGGTGTAGGTATTGCCCTTATCGCAAAATAAATAACTCATGTCCTCAATTAGACTCGTGTCGATGCTGGCTAAAGAAATATTAGGATTATTGACTAGAGCGACGAGCTCGGCTTTGGTCTGTGGGTAGTGTAGGTATTTTAAGACATTTGGCGGAGAAACGCTTTGTGTTTCTCGTTGCTTATCGTCTTGCAAGCCTTGTGCTTTTTTACTTTGGATTTTTGTGCCCTCTAAGGGCGTGCCTAAAAAAATCCCCTGTGTGTTCGCCCGCTCTAGGTTCTTCCATCGGCTGATATCTTGCTTGAAATGCATGGCGTTGGCAAACATGTAACTAAAGTTTTTAGGAGTTATGTGGCGTGTGCGGTTCCAATGAGATAGGGGTTGGTTAAAGGTTTTGGCATGGTAAAACATGTAGCTAAAATCCACCCCATTAGATGTGTTCCAACTATTAATGGGTTGGTTAAAGCGGATCGCGTTGGCAAACATGTAGCTAAAATCCACCCCATTAGATGTGTTCCAACTATTAATGGGTTGGTTAAAGCGGATCGCGTTGGCAAACATGTAGCTAAAGTTTTTCACCCGCGCAGTGTTCCAGTTTTGTAGGGGTTCGTTAAAATGCATCTGATTCATAAACATCCCCTCCATGTTTTCCACACGGCTCACATCCCACTTACCAATCCCCTTAAAATCCTCTCTATAAGATGTGCAAATGCCTTTTTTAGTTAAGGGGCCTTGCAGACAAAATAAATAGCTCATGTCCTTGACGTAATGGGTGTTGATTTGGGCAAGGGAGATCTTGGGGTTTTGTAAGAGAGCTTGTAAAGTGGCTTTGTCCTTGGGGACAAAGACCCGTGCCTTTAGAGCAACAGATCCTACAAAAAGACAAATAAAACAAACAAAAGTGCAGAAACGATACAATAAAAATACCCCCGAACAAGTTGCAAAAAACAAAAACCTTCCTGTATACTAACACAAAAAGTGTTAAAAGTCTAAACTCTAACTCTTTTGTGTGGAGTTAAAGATCGCCTTGTATGACTTATGCTATAGTTCAAAAGCTTATAACCGATTATAAGGCAACCGAAACAAAAGGAGTTGGTATGCGTTACTCTAAGTGTTCTTTGATGGTTCTGCCCGCTTTGGTTGGTTTCTTAAACGCTGAGGAGAGCGGTGTTTTTCTTGAGGGTGGTTACCAGCAGGGCAAGGCGCAGATACGAAGCACGGGTAAAGATGGCAAAACTACAACTTCCACCATAAGAGGCTTTGGTTTGCAAATTGGTTACCAAATGTTTGCAAATAAGTACTTTGGCTTTAAGGTTTATGGTCTCTTTGACTATGCCCACACAATGGGAATTAAATTTGCCAACAATGGCTATCCAGGGGGCAACCCCGTAGATTGTAAAATGCCTGGGAGCGAGCGCACGCCGCCTATGGGAGGAGCATCCGGGTGGAACACGCTCCAATGCTCTGTTAATGCCATGGGCGTTTTACAACAAATGGTGGGGAGCAACAAGCCCTTGCAACCTAACATGCTCACTTATGGCGTAGGGGCGGATTTAGTGGTGAATGCCATCAGCAATAAAATGATGGCTCTAGGCGTGATAGGGGGGATACAACTTGCCGGTAACTCTTGGCTTTTGGCCACGCCCGATTTCAGTGATGTAGCCTTGCGGTATGCTGGTGTAAATAAGAGCGCTACGGGCTTTCAGTTTCTCTTCAATGTGGGGGGAAGGTTGCGTATCTTAAAACACAGCAGCATTGAAGCGGGCATTAAATTTCCCATGATGCGTAAAAATCCTTTCTTACAAACTAAGAATGACGGAACGCTTTATATCCGCCGACTCTACTCTTGGTATGTTAACTACGCTTTCACCTTTTAGCGCACATAGGCAGGTTGGATGAGGGGAAGTTCTTCACCTTCAAAGTCTACTTTTAACATGATTTGGTAGTGCCCTTTTAGGGGGAGATTAAAGGGGGGCAATAAACAAGTGCTCTCTTTCTCTTGCGTGGTGCATGGGATTTTGCCAAGGTCTAGGGTTTTTTGTTTTGTCCTTAGCACCGCCACGCTAAAAGTGGGAACTAGGGCTTTGGGGTCTTTGCGTTGCACTTGTAAGCTTAGGTTATTGTGCCGATTGGAGAGCCAAAGCAAAGGGGTGTTTTGGTTGATGTAAAAAGGAAAGAGCGGTTCAAGTTTTTGGTTGCCATTCACTAGCTCAAGGCTGTAGGCTTGCCTAAAGGCGTTGTAAGTGGAGAGCATGCCATTGATGTGGCTATCAGTGTAGGTGTGCTGGTGCAAATAAGAATTGTCGCTTTGGGGGGTGTATTTGATCGCCACGACCACCAAAGCGACAACTAAGCTCAAACCGATGAGCAGAATAGACAAAATGCCTAGGGGCCAATAATTTTTTTCTTCAGTTTCCATGTTTTCTTACTCCAAAGAAGTAACCATAAAAGAAAAGTGCCAAGAGCGAGCATAAGAGAATGTAGAGCGTGGTCTTTGTAACGCTGTTGGCATACTCTTCTTTGATGTTGCTTGCTAGGGTGATGTGGTGTTTGCGTGCGATCGCATCTGCCATGTAGGTGTAGCCATTGAGCAGTGCAAAGGAAAAGCGGGCGTTGTTTTTGGCCATGTCCTTGCCCCACTCTTTGGGTAAAAAGGGGGCGATATGTTCAAAAAAAATTTGGTCTGTGGAGATTAAATCCTTGGGGTTAGACAGAATGTCGATTTTTTGTGCCCTAAAGTGAGCAAAAAGGGCGATGAAAGGGGGGTGCAGGGTTTTTAACTTAGCTTGTTGGTAAGCTAGACGCCCGGCTTTATCCAGCGTGTCGGGGCTGTCTTTTAAAAACAACATAAAAGAAACTCCCGTTTTGTCAAATAATTCGCTAGACACCTGTTGCACGAGCCCCGCACTCTTGGTAACTAAATGCCCCGCTTCGTTGTCCAGCACGAAACTTTGGGCGTGCAAAAAGCCCGCCAAAAGCAGGCAAGCCCTAAGAAGTTTCACACGGCAAAGAGAAAGGGGCGGGCGAAGTAAAGCACCACTGTGATGACAAATAAAATGATCAAGAAAAGACCTAGTAATTTTTCCATTCCCGTAAACATCGCTATTTCTCCACTTTATAAAACTCATGCTTGTTGCCAAACATTTGTAGACTCTTGGTGTCTAGCTTGTAGTAGTGGGTGGACTCTTCTTGTTGGATGTGCACGGCTTTAAAACCAAAGAACGCCACCGCCACCAAGAGCACCACCACCACGATCAAATTACCTAAAATCCCATTCAAGCCAAATAATCCGTTCATCACTCATCTCCTTGTAAGGATTGGATATAAGTTGCCAACGCCTTCACTTGTGTGGGGCTAAAGTGGCGGTAAGCAAAGCTGGGCATTTCGCCGATGTGCCCCTTTTTGCCTTTATCAAGCACTTCTTGTAAAAGGGCTGGAGTTCCATAGTGGGTTAGATCCGCTGCCATGCCCGCTTGCCCCTTGCCATCAGCCCCGTGGCAACTCGCACAAGTGCTTTGGAAAATGGTCTGCCCTTTTTGGACTAATTTGGGGTATTTGGTGTGGTGCAGGGCAGAGATGTCTGCCATGACATAACTAGCCACCGCTTTAGAGTCCTCAGCATTAAGACCCATGGGGGGCATTTCACCGGCTTGATAACCTAAGCCCACTGAGCCCTGTGCGATCACTTCCTCAATGCCTGCCTCTTTGCCCCATTTGGCAAGATTTCTAGCGGTGTTGTTAAGCCCCGTGGCCTCTAAACCGTGGCATTGCGAGCATTGCACTAAAAAGATGCCCTGCCCCATTTGCTCCAAATCCTTATCTTTGAGGTTTTGCCACTTGGCTTCAAAGTTTTTATTATAGGCGGCGAGCTCTTTATTGTACTCCCCGATTTGCGAGTAACTCGACATGGGATAACCCATAAAGATATACCAAAGCCCCCATACGATGAAAACTAAAAAACTCACCACCCAACCCATGGGGATGTTGTTAAGAAACTCCCCGATGCCGTCATAGCTGTGATCCTTACCCCCGTAAAGCTCGCCATCTGCCTTGCTCTCGCGCATCGCTTTAAACAGAGAGGAGCTCATGCTAAGCGTGGCGACCAAAATCACAAGGGCTGCCACTAATGTGAACAAATTAATGTGATCCTTTAAAATATTCATCTTTAGCCTTTCTTATGGGATAAGTGCCGGGGTTCAATGGGCGTGTCGTTTAGCTCATCTTGCAAGGCGAGTTGGCTGTAACGCTCGTAATCGGTGATCCCCTTTTTGTCCTTGACATACATGGACACGATGTAAAAGTATAAAAAGAGCGTGAATAAGACCGTGAAAAAGGCGTAGGCAAAGCCTCTTAAGGTGTCAATGTCCATCTATTGCCCCTTTGCACTAGCTTTTGGGGCCTCAATGCGTCCTTGCCCCAAGCTATTTAAATAGGCGATCAGAGCCACAATCTCTTTAACCCGTCCCTCTTTTAAAGCGGCTTTAATTTCGGGGTCTTGCATGTGATCCACAATGCCCTTAGCTTCCTCTAAGAAAAGTTTTTTTGCCTTTTGCATGTCGCCCAGCTGCACGCCGCCGGGTTTGTCGTAAGGCACATTAAAGACTTCTTTTTGGGTGTAAGCTTCAGCAAAGGCAGTGTTAAAGTCGGCATCCTTTTTAAAGAGGTGCTTATAAGCGGGCATGATGCTACCGGGCACCACGCTGGTGGGATCTAGCATGTGTTTTTCATGCCACGCAGTGGTGCGCACATCGCCCACGCGGTGCAAATCAGGACCAATGCGCCGAGACCCCCACAAGAAAGGGCGATCGTAGGCGTATTCTCCACTTAGGCTATAAGCCCCATAGCGTTGCACTTCAGCTTGAAAGGGGCGGATGAGTTGGGAATGGCAGTTGTAGCACCCCTCATTGATATACACCTGCCGCCCGGCGGTTTCTAAAATCGTGTAAGGCTTTAGCCCCTCAATGGGGCGGGCGGATTTAAAGAAGTTAGGCAAAATCTCCACCACACCTGCCACCGCAAAGGCGACTACAAAGGCGAGCGTGAAAAAGAATGGGTTTTTTTCTAAGAAAGTAAACATCTGCGCTCCTTAGCGTAAGCCCATGGGCGTGGCGTAGGCGGGTTCTTTTTCTAAAACTCTGCCTTTTTGGATCGTCATCACCACATTGTAAAGGAAAATGAAGAACCCGATGAGATACAAGCTGCCTCCAAAACCGCGGATCACATAGTAGGGGATCAACACCCGCACGGTGTCGACAAACTGATAGACCAAGTTGCCGTATTGATCCACATCGCGCCACATCATCCCTTGCGTGATTCCCGCAATCCACATGGAGGAGAAGTAAAGCACGATGCCTAGAGTCATCAGCCAGAACTGCACATCCATGAGTTTGCCTGAGTAAATCTCACGTTTAAACACGCGGGGCACCATGTGATAGACGGCGGCAATGAGTGTAAAGCCCACCCAACCGAGCACGCCATCGTGCACATGCCCGATGATCCAATCGGTGAAGTGCGCTAGGGCATTGACGGAGCGGATCGCTTGGATAGAGCCCTCTAGGGTGGAGAGCATGTAGAAGGTGCTGGCTAAAACCAAGAATTTAATGAGGGGCGATTCTTTGAGTTGATGCCATTGCCCTCTTAAGGTTAAGAGCATGTTGATGGCGGTGCCCCATGAGGGGATGATTAAAATCACAGAGAACACAGAAGACAAGGTTTGCACCCAATCGGGCACCGTAGAGTAGATCAAGTGGTGGCCGCCCGCCCAAATGTAGACGAACATCAAGCTCCAAAAGGAAAACAAAGTGAGCTTGTAAGAGAAAATGGGCTGTCCGCTCTCTTTGGGCAAGAAGTAATAAATGGTGCCAATCACCCCGCTGGTGAACACAAATGCCACCGCATTGTGCCCCCACCACCATTGCACGAGGGCATCGTTACTGCCCGCATACATAGAAATGGAGTGCCAAAGGCTACCGGTGTGGGCGACTAGGTAAGTGGGGATAGACAGGTTATTGAAGATGTAGAGCACGGCGATCCCGACATAGGTTGCGATGTAATACCACAGAGAAACATAGATCGTGTTTTCGCGTCTAACGCCCATGCTGCCAAACATGCTAATGCCCCACAGCACCCACACCACCACGACCAAAATGTCTAAAGGCCATGCAAGTTCGGCGTATTCCTTACTTTGGGTGATCCCACCTAGCAAGCTCACCACACCCAAGATCAGGGTTAAAATCCAAATCCAAAAATGCAGATAGCCCACTGCTTTTAAAAATGGATAGTCGTGGTAGGTAATTTTTAAGACCCTTTGTCCAAAATAATACCAACTCGCCCAAATCCCGCCCAAAGTGAAGCCGTAAATCACACCATTGGTGTGCACGGGGCGCAAACGCCCAAAAATGCCATATTCACCCAAAATATAGTTGAGCTTGGGAAAGGCTAGCTGAAACGCTAAAACCACCCCAATCAACATCCCAATGACCCCAAAGGCGATCATGGCAATGATGAATAATCGGGCGATTGAATAATCGTACTCAGTGGAAGTTTTAGCCGTAGCCGACACTGAAGCACTGCGGACATAGCCCTGTTGGATGCCTACATCCATACGTTCTCCTTCATAAAAATATCACACAGACTTGGATTATAGCACAGATTGCATTAGTAGCGTTTAATTTAATATCCTTTTTGGTTTTTTTAGGCGTTCTAGCTAAAAAGTGTGCTCACTTGTTCAATGATGTGCGTGTCTTGACTTAAATCCAAGAAATTAAAGGCGTCTCCACTCTGTTGTGTCCCTTGAAGCAAATCCCCCGAATGGCGGTATTTTAAGTCTAAATTGGCGATTTCAAAGCCATCCAAAGTTTGGCTAAAGTCGTGTAAACGGCGGTTGGTGGGCTGGTGGGTGAAAAGATAGCAATAGCCCCTGCCACCAAGCCTTGCCACCCGTCCCCTTAATTGGTGCAAGGTCGCTAGCCCCAAGCGCTCGGGTCCCACAATCACAATGGTGGAGAGTTTAGGCAAACTGATCCCCACCTCAATTAAAGTTGTGGCGAGTAAAAGTTGCCCCTCTTTGGCAAAGCCCTCCATGATGTCCTCCTTATCCTTGTCCTTACCGCTCACCACAAAGACCCTTTCAAAGCGTTTTTGCCAATAGGGCGCGCCCTCTTTTAAAGAGAGATAGTCCATCGTTTCGCTCTCTTCCACCAAAGGGTAAATGACCGCCACTTGTTTATCTGCCCCAATCTCGGCTTTGATGTGGGTTAAAAGGGCGTTGAATTGGGGTTTATCCACAATATGGGTTCGTATGTCCTTGGTGTAGGGTTTGTCCTTTAAAAAGCTCGTGGCGATGAATTTAGCCCCCATCATCGCTAAAGTCCTAGGGATGGGCGTGGCGGAAAATTGCAAATAGTGGGGTTTATTGCCCGCTTGTGTGGCTAGGGTCTGCAGGGTGTGGCGTTGTTTTGTGCCAAAGCGGTGTTGCTCATCGCTAATGACTAGGGCGACCTTAGAAGTGTCTAGGGGGGCGTAGAGCAAGGCGGTCGTGCCGATAATAAAATCTGCTTCGTTAAAAGCTTCTTTTTGCTTGCTAGTTGTCCCACCTAAGAGCAGTAAGGGTTTAATGCTTTTGGGTAAGTATTTTAGAGCTTCGGTGTAAATTTGCTTGGCTAAAATGCTTGTGGGTGCCATAAGAAGGCTTTTATAGGGGGCGCACAGAGCCACGCTAGCTAAAATCACCATTGTTTTACCACAGCCCACATCGCCCATCACGAGGCGTTTTGTGGCTTTAAAGCCTTGCATGTCGTTTTGGATTGCGCTGATTGCCTTTTGTTGGTCGTTGGTGAGCGCAAAGGGGAGGTTACTCACAAACTCGGCTAAAGCCTGTGTGTTGGCGTGTTGGCTAAACTTGGCGGGGAAATCAAAGGTCTTAGAGCTTAGAGCGCACATATACGCCAAAGCTTCTATATACTTTAGGGCTTGTAGGTGGGGCGGGCAAAAACCCTTATGGGCGTTGTAGGCGAGGGCAAAATCCATGCTAGGGTGGAAAATTTCGTTGATGTGTTGCACCACCTGCAAGGGCACGCCTAGATTTACGAGCTTTTCTAAATTTTGGGGTGTGAGTGTGGCTAGGCAAAAGTCAAGGTAGGTTTTGTGCTGGTCTTGCTTTAAAAAGGCGGGCAGTTTCTTGCAAGCCTTATCAAAACGCATGGTGATGGTGTTTGGCTTGTCTATGATTTTGGGGTTAATCATTTGTAGGGCGTTTGTGTAGGGGTTGGTGCTCAACTTGCCATAGACAAAGTAGCTTTTTTGGGTGAAAATCTTAAGATGGTAGGGGGTGTGGTTAAAGCAAAGCAGATCTAAAGATTGTTGAGTCGCTTTGGTTTTTGTTTGGATTTTTAGAACTTTGCTAGTGTGCATGCTTAAATACGCTACTTCTATACAGCCCACAACCCCGGGTTCTAAGTTGTTTAAGATGGGGTAGGGGGTGTAGGTTTTGGGGGGATTTAAAATGATTTCTAAAAAACGGGCTAAGGGCAAACCAACACCTAAATCGGTGTTGGAGTTAATCCCTCCCATCTTTATTTGTGGCATGAACTGATCTTTAACTTAGATTTAATAAAGCATGGTTATTATAGCCCAAAAAGGAAGTGGATGAACTCCAGACTCTTACGCTTTTTAGGTTTTTCTATCTTAGCAACGACGGGGGTACTTGGTTTGCAAGCGTGTAAGGACACGCACAAAACTTCTAGCCAACGAGCGAAACCTGCAGACACTAAAGTTTTTAACCAAGCTAAGGATGCCGACTCCAAAGCCCTCAACAAGATGGCTTTGATGAAGCCCAATAAGGATGCATCTATAGAATCCGGCTTAGATCATAGAATTGATGATGCAAAAACGACCGATAGAGTCGATCGCATTGTGGATGAGGAAAACGCCGTCCAAGAAGCCACGCAGGGCACGGGCCCACTCTACACCCCCCAAAATAGCAATATCCTTCAAAATTGGACCAACCACGAGGATAATCTCGCCTCGCCCTTGAACCATAACTACTAAACTGATAAGGATAACTATTTTAACATTTGTGCGCAACCTTGCTCTTGTGTTGGGTGCGTTTAGCGTTTTGTTGCTCCCCTTACAGGCTGCCAAAAGCCGCACATTTCTACTCAGCCAATACCAAGTCGGTCAAATGCAGTTTTACACCTACCAAAACGGCACACCCATTAAAAATATCCGCACCATTGAAGGGGCGAGCATTGTCTATGGCTACGAATTCAACCCTTTAGATCGCTGGTTTTACACCCGTTACTACGGCTTCTTAGACTATGGGTATGTGATCTTAGATCCTCGAGGCAAGATCGAAACAAACATGTTTACCTATGGAGTAGGGGCGGATTTGCTGATTGAGTACAACAAAAACCCGCTCAATGTGTGGGGGCTCTTTTATGGAATGATGCTGGCGGGCAACACTTGGACGACTTCTGAATTTTCACAAAATTTCTTTGTGGAAAATTACCGCTCTTTCACTAGTTTTTCCTTTAAGGGGACTTACTTTAGGCTCTTAGGGCAAGTGGGCGTGCGCTTTCAGACCGTGATTCTCTACCACGATGTGTCCTTCGAGTTTGGGATTAAATTCCCCTTTGACACAGAGCTAGGCTCTAGATTTGTGCGTAACTACAGCTTTTTTGTGTCCCATACTTGGTATTTTTAGTGTTGTTCTGATCCTCAGCAATTTGCACAAAACACTTCTTAAGAGCGGTAAAGGCAGATAGGTGTTTCCTTTAAAAAGAGGACTTTTTTGTAATAGTGCCAAAAGTGTGGATGCCTACAACGCTCCAAGCCCCGCTGCCACCTCTGCTATCCCCATAGGTCAGCACATTTTAGAGCAGTTGGAGGGGATTTAGAGACTTAATCTCTCTCCCAAACGCGCCAGTTGTCCGCCCCAAGAAACACCTTACAATATTCTATAGGGTCTTTCACCAAGAGGTCTTCTTGGCATTCCTGTCCGGACAAACACTCAATGACAAACCTATGGCTATTGTTGACCAAGGGGTCATATGGACCTCTCTCATCTATGCCATGCCCCACTTGTACCCTTGCGCGTTGCGCCACTTCAAGAGACCCGATGGGTTCCGTGCCTTTGCACGAAACATAAATGCTTAGGGCTAAATCCCCACCCCCTTGCAAAAATGCTTCTGGATTGCATTTTTCAACGCGGCTGTTTTCACTCCAGTGGATGATTTGGTTGTTGCCCACATAAATGCCCGTATGCTCCAATCCTCCATGATAACGGCGCACCACACTCCCCACCGCAGGCTCGCCCACCTTATCACGGATTAGATGGTTGGTGGCGCTTGCGGCTAAATCCCCCGCATATGATGCAGCAGTAACCGCTGCCACACCCACAGCCCCTACAGCGATCCCGGCGGTTCTCACCATTGCTTTTAAAACCTTAACCATAGCGCCCCCTAATCTTCCAACAACTTGATCGCTTCTTGATAAAGCATGAAGTTTTTCACCACCCAGTCTTTGAATTGATCCACTTTGTGGGTGGGAACGCCCATCTCTTTAGCATAAGAGTAAATGGTGTCTCTCTCATTGTCATGCCAGCGGCTATCGGCTAAAGCCACAGACACCAATTCTAACAGCGTGGCGTGTTTGGCGTGGTTTGTGGTGAAGATCTGCCCTAAAGTGTTTACGGGCACTTCCTTTTCACTAATGCCATATTCACATTGCTTTTTAATCACATCTAAAGCCCCTAGTTGCAATTCGTGCAACACCCCATCGGCTTCAATGACCTTTCTTGCCAAATACAAGAACACTTGTTGTTGCTCAACGCTTAAATCTTGGATAAACAAGCTAACTCCTTTGCTAAAAAATTAAAAGTACAAAGGCATTTTAACGAGAGAGAGAGTCAAGAGGGGTTTAAAACACATGGTTAAAAGTTAAAAAAGGGAGTACATGTGTAACACCACAAAGAAAGACACAACAAAGGGCAATGCTTGTAACGCCAGCTCAAATGCCTTAGCCCACGGGTGCAACACACCCAAAGCCAATTTTAGATAACATAGCCCAAAATTTTTAAAGGTTTTTCAATGCTACTTTTTGTGGCTTGCGAGTGTGTCACAAACACGAACCAAATTTACAATGTGGGCTATGGGCGGGGTTATAGCATGGCTGAGGTGGTGGCGAAAGTTAAAGAAGTTTCGGGCGTGGATTTTAAGATGCAAATGCAGGGCAGGAGGGCGGGCGATCTGGCAAATTTGATCGCCAACAATTCTAAGATTTCAAGCCACACCGCCTTTAAACCACAATATGACGATTTAGAAACAATTATAAAAAGTGCCTATGAGTGGGAGCAATACTTAGCCAAATGTTAGCGGTGGTGTTGACGGGGGCAAGCAGTGGGATCGGGCTAGAGTGTGCCAAAATGCTTTTGCAGAAGGGCTATAAAGTCTATGCCCTCTCACGCCACGCCACCCAAATAGAAAGCCTAGAACACCCCCATTGTGTGCGCCTTGATTGTGATTTGCAAGATGAAGGGCAGATCATCAAAACCACAGACACGATTTTAACGCAAGAAAAAGAGCTGTTTGCCCTCATCAACAACGCCGGTTATGGCATGTTTGGTGCACTAGAGGAGCAACCCATACAAGAGGCAAGGGCGTTGTTTGAAACAAATTTATTCAGCGTGGGGGCGTTGTGTTCTAAACTTTTACCCCTACTTCGGGCAAGTGCGGCACTCCAGGCAAGCATAGGGCTTGCTCCCAAGATCATCAATGTTGCCTCGAGTGCAGGGCGTTCGACCACGCTGTTTTTAGGCTGGTACCATGCGAGCAAATACGCCCTAGAGGCCTACAGCGATTGTCTGCGTGCCGAGCTCTTGGAGCTTGGCGTGCAAGTGGTGTTGATTGAACCGGGGGCGATTAAAACCAAGTGGGATTCAGGACTTAAAAACGCCCTAAAACCAAAGAGCCCCTATGCAATGGAGCTAGAAAAAACCCATGCCTATTTTAAAAAAGCCTATGAGGACGCGAGCCCGGCTAGCCTTGTGGCTAGCACGATTATCAAGGCATTAGAGAGCAAACAGCCTAAAACCCGCTATTTGGTCGGCAAAAAGGCGCATTTATTGGTGTGGGGTAAGGCACTGCTGCCGGATAAAATCTACGACTGGATTTTGCGCAAGGAGATTTTAAAGTAGTGGTGCGGAAGAGAGGACTTGAACCTCCACGCCTTGCGGCGCCAGATCCTAAGTCTGGTGCGTCTGCCAATTTCGCCACTTCCGCACAAAACACAAATTTTAACCTTTAGAAGTTTAAAGTATACTTAAATTTAGCCAAAGTCTATTTTATAAGCTAGTTTAGACTATACTAAGCCCCTTTTGAAGGAGTGAAAAATGAAAGCGTTGGGCCGTAAAAAAATCTACAATCCCGAATCCAAGGAACATGTTGGGGAGCGCCAAATCTTTGGGGGCAACCCCACGAGCATGTTTGATTTAAACCAAATCAAATACCCGTGGGCAAGCAAACTTTGGAAAACAATGCTCACCAACACTTGGTTTCCTGAAGAGGTGGGCATGCACGGGGACAAGACCCACTATTTGAAATTAAGCCCACAAGAGAAAATCGGCTACGACCGCGCCCTAGCCCAACTCATTTTTATGGACAGCTTGCAAACAAACAACCTCATCGACAACATCAACCCCTTCATCACCAGCCCTGAAATCAATCTATGCCTTGTGCGCCAAGCCTTTGAGGAGGCATTGCATAGCCACAGCTACGCCGTGATGGTGGAGAGCATCAGCGCAAACAGCGATGAGATTTACGAAATGTGGCGCACCGACTCCGCCCTCAAGGATAAGAACGACTGCATCGCCCAAATTTATATGGACCTCTCGCAAGAGCCCACGGAGCGCAATTTATTAAAGGCGTTGTTTGCCAACCAAATCCTAGAGGGCATTTACTTTTACAGCGGGTTTAGTTTTTTTTATGCTTTGGCTAGAAGTGGGCGCATGCTAGGCACGGCGCAAATGATCCGTTTCATCCAAAGGGACGAGGTGACGCATTTAAGCTTGTTTCAAAATATGATCAATTCCTTGCGTAAAGAACGCCCCGATCTTTTCACCCCCGATTTGCTCGAAGAGGTGTTAGAAATGTTTAAACAAGCGGTGGATTTAGAGAGCGCATGGGGAGCCTACATCACCCAAGGGCAAATCCTAGACTTAAGCCCTAAAATTTTGCGCGCCTACACCGAATACTTAGCCGATACCCGTTTAGCCGTGGTGGGGCTACCCAAGCTTTACCACAGCAAAAACCCGATCCGCTGGGTGGAGCAGTTTGCCAACTTCAACAGCCACCGCTCAAACTTCTTTGAGGCAAGGGTCAGCAATTACTCTAAGGGCAGCATCAGCTTTGAGGGGTTTTAATTGCTAAGTCTAAAAAACGCCCGCATGTGTGCTGAGATCGCCCGCTACTTCCCCCTAGAAAAGCCCGTTGAAGAGGCCATTTGCGCGATCAACAGAGAAGAGTTTGTCTCCCCTAAACACCTAGCCTACAGCCTCAACGCCCTGCCCCTAGATGGCGAGCAGTTCATCAGCTCCCCACTCACGGTGGCAAAAATGACGCAGTATTTACAGCTGAGGGGGGTGGATAGCGTGCTAGAGATCGGCTGTGGGAGCGGTTATCAGGCGATGGTGCTCTCTAAATTGGTGCGCCGTGTGTTTAGCATTGAACGCATTGAAAAGCTCTTGGTGCAGGCTAAGGAGCGTTTTAGGCACTTGGGCGTTACCAACATCCACACTAAATTGGCAGACGGGCAAGAGGGCTGGCGTGAATTTGCCCCCTTTGAGCGCATTTTGTTTTCCGCCTGCGCCACGCACATCCCCCAAGCCCTTGTGGAGCAATTAAGCGAGGGGGGGATCTTACTCGCCCCCATGCTAGAAGGCAACACACAGATCATCACCCGTTTCACCAAACAAAAAGAACGCTTGCTAGCTGAGCGGTTAGAGAAGTGTCAGTTTGTGCCCGTGCTAGATGGCGTAGAGCGGGGGGTTTAGGGGGCAAGCGTGGATTTGGCTAAAACCTGTATGTTTAACGCCATTTCGCAAATCTTTTTCTCGTTCTTTTTGGTGCTCTTTTTCATCGCCTCCATGATCATGCTCATTGGCATCGCCAGCGTTACCTTAGTAGTGAAGCTCAGTTTTTTAGATTTAGTGCAGCTTTACACCTACTCTTTACCCGGCACGGTCTTTTTCATCATCCCCATCACCTTTTTTGCCGCCTGCGCCATTGGGCTAGCACGGCTCTCCTACGATCACGAGCTCTTGGTGTTCTTTTCACTGGGGATCGCGCCTAAAAAAATCGTGCAAGCCTTTTTGCCCCTTTGTATCTTTGCGAGCTGTGTGCTTTTGGTCTTTTCTTTGATCCTAATTCCGGCCTCTAAGAGTGCATATTACTCGTTCATACGGGATAAAAAGGATCACATCGATGTCAATATCCAAGCGGGGGAGTTTGGGCAGAAATTGGGCGATTGGCTGGTGTATGTGGGTAAGAAAGAGGGGGGGGTGTTTAGCGATTTGGTGCTCTTCTCGCATAAGGGGCTGGCTTTAGAGAGCTTTATGATCGCTCAAAAGGGTGAGGTGAAAAACACCGATGGGGTCTTTGGCTTGCAATTAGAGCATGGCAATGCCTATTTTGCCGACAAGGGGCAGTTACGCAAGGTCGCCTTCAAGCAGTTGAATTTACGCAACAAATTAAACGTATCGGCTAGAAATGGGGCGGCGTATTTGCACGGCCACGACTACATCGGGTATTGGAAAAAGGCTTTTGGAGCGCACCCAGATAAACACCAACAACGCCGCTTCACCCAAGCTATTTTAGTCGCCCTTTTCCCCCTAGCCAGCCTCTTTTTAATCCCTGTCTTTGGCATTTCAAACCCGCGCTTTTCTAAGAATTTATCCTATGTCTATGTGCTTTTAGCGGTGGGGATTTACTTCTTGGGCATGCATGTCATCAGCCAAGATGCGCCCCTCATCGGCACCATCACCTTGCCGATTGTGTGGTTTTTGGGGGCGTATGCGCTCTATCGCCGCATCATTGTGCGCTTTTATTGATGCGCCGCTTTAAACTCACCCTGTCCTACGATGGCAGCGCATTTTTAGGCTTTGCCAAACAAGTAGGTCATCACACCATTGAAGGCACTTTAGAAAACGCTTTAAAAAGGCTAGGCATCTCTAGCCCTATTATGGCCGCTGGGCGCACGGATAAGGGCGTGCACGCCACTTGCCAAGTCGTGGCATTTAATACTCCCGCCTTTTGGAGCGTACCTAAACTCTTAGCCCACCTTGCACCCAAACTTGCCCCCCACATTGTTTGTAAGAGTTTAGAGCAAGTCGGGCTAGATTTTCACCCCCGCTTTTGCGCCTACAAAAGGCGTTATCGCTACCTTTTTACCCAAATCCCTTTAAACCCCTTTTGTGCCCGCTATGTGGCGACACACCCGCATGGCAACTTAACGCAAATGCAAGAAGCCCTAAATTGCTTTGTGGGCACACACGACTTTAAGTATTTTTGTAAAACGGGCAGCAACCCCACCCACACAAGGCGCACGGTTTTTAAAGCCTTTTGCTACCCTTTTAAAGTGGGGCGCTTAGACTTGGCGGTGGTGGTGTTGGAGGCCAATGGGTTTTTACGTGCGCAGGTGCGCTCAATACTCGGGGCGGTGCTAAAACATTCTTTGGGGCATTTGAGCCTAGAGGATTTAAAAGCGCAAATTGCGTTAAAAAAGCGGGTGTGTGCGGATTTAGCCCCCCCTAATGGGCTGTATTTGAGCCGTGTATTTTATCCACAGCCCTTAAGCAAAAATGGGGTATAATGGGGCTGTTTAGCCTGAACGATGCGTGTTTCATATAAAGCAAGTTCGTTTATCTTTTTTATGAGGCTGTTGTAGTGGTTTTGGTGTGATGGGCACTTGCTCGCATTTGCCCCCTAAAAAAACCCTCTTGCCTCTTGTGGCTTTGTTGAACTACAGCACATAAGTAACGGTCGTTTGGGCGATTGACATTAGGGATTGAATGAAAAGAAAAATTTTAATCATTGGGGGCGGGGCGCGCGAGTATGCGCTAGGGCGTAAGCTAAGAGAAGACCCTAGGGTGAGCGAGCTGTTCTTTAGCCCGGGCAATGGCGGGACGCAAAGCATTGGTGAAAATGTCTTGTTGCTAGATTTCGCCCAAATCGCCGCTTTCACCAAAGAGAAAATGATTAATTTAGTATTGGTGGGGACGGAAGAGCCGTTGGTGGGGGGTTGGCGGATTTTTTGCAAGAAGCGGGGGTGGTGGTCTTTGGACCAAGCAAGCGAGCGAGCATGCTCGAGGGTTCTAAGAGTTTTACCAAAGAGCTAGCCACCGCCCACCATATCCCCACTGCCCCCTATGCCATTGCCACTAATCCACAAGAAGCCCTAGAGATGATCCCAAGCTTTGGCTGCCCTGTGGTTCTTAAAGCCGATGGGCTCGCACAGGGCAAGGGCGTGGTGGTGGCACAGAATGAAAATGAAGCCAAAATCGCCCTAGAAAACTTGTTTAAAGCGCACTCTAAGGTCGTTTTAGAGAAGTTTTTAGAGGGCTTTGAGCTGTCGGTCTTTGCCTTTGTGAGCGGACAGGATTTTTTACTTTTGCCCGCTTGCCACGATTATAAAAAGTTACACCCAAATGGGCCAAACACGGGGGGGATGGGGGCATTTGCCCCCTCGCCCCTATGCGATGACGCACTACAAGAAAAGATCATCGAGCGCATTTTAAAACCCACCTTGCAAGCCCTAAACGCTAACGACACGCCCTTTGTGGGGGTGCTGTATGCGGGGCTCATGCTTGTGGAACAAGAAGGGGTTTTAGAGCCTTATTTATTGGAATTTAATGTGCGTTTTGGCGACCCTGAGTGCAGTGTGCTCTTGCCCTTGCTTAAAACCCCCCTGCTAGATTTACTAGAAGCCACCTTGCAGGGCAATTTAGACCAAATACAATTAGAATTGCATCCACAGCATGCCCTAGGCGTGGTCTTGGCAAGCAAGGACTACCCCCACCAAATCTCACAAGGGCAAAGCGTCTACATAGACCCCATTGATGAGAAAAACGCCCATTTGGACTTAGGCAAAATCACGCAAGAAAACGGGGTGTTCTTGGTTACGGGGGGGCGGGTGTGTGTGTGTGTGGGTTGGGGCAAGTCCTTAGCTGAAGCCAAAAGCCACGCCTACCACCTAGTGAAGAAGGTGCAGTTTGAGGGCATGCAATTTCGTGAGGATATTGGGGTGCTTTGATTGGAAGCCAAATTAGAAGAGAAAATTTACAAGGAAAGATTGGTGATCGCCCCTTTTTGGTGGCGGGTGGGGGCTTACTTGGTGGATTTGCTCTTTATCTGCTTTTTGGCGTGGGATTTGCACCCTTATGTGCCCTTGCACTGGGCGTTTTTGCGCTTTTTATGTGCCTTCGTGGCGGCGCATGTGGTCTATGAGTCTTTGTCCATGCTTGGCTTTGCGAGTAGTTTGGGTAAGCTCGTATTTCACTTGCGGGTCTTGGACTTTAAAAGCCTAGACAAGCCCCTATTTGCCGCCCGTTTAAAGCGGTATTTGTTGAAGGAGCTCTTGCTTTTTTACCCCTTAGGTTATTTCTTTAGGGATAAATTTGGGCGGACTTTTTATGACAGACACGCACAGACTTTTATCATCGTGTCTAAATGAGTGGTGTGGCGCGGTACTTTTATCATTGCTTTTTTCTTGGGTGTGTTGTTTGGCAAACAACAGCAAGTCGCCGTGCAAAAGTTTGACAAGAAAAACCATAAAATCTTTGAGCTGCTAGCCGACCGCGTGGATGCGAAAAACAATGTCGTGGTGGCTAGGGGACATGCGATCCTACTTAATTACGATGTCTATATCCTAGGCGATCAAGTGCGCTACGACACCAAGAAAAAAGAAGCTATCATTGACGGGCATGTCAAGGTGTATCGGGGCGAGGGGCTCTTGGTGCAAAGCGAGCACATGAAGGTGCGCATGGATGACAAATACGCTCTTATGTTCCCTTTTTATGTGCAAGACAGCGTTACGGGCATTTGGATCAGCGCAGACATCGCCCACTCGCAGAAAAACCACTACTACATTAAGAACCTCACCACCTCCGGCTGCGACATCGAAAACCCCATTTGGCATGTCAACGCCTCTTCGGGCAAGTATAACGCCGACAAAAAACATTTGTCCCTCGTCAATTCTAAAATCTATTTAGGTAAAATCCCCATCTTTTACCTACCCTATATTTTCACCTCTACAAGCACCAAACGCTCGAGCGGGCTTCTCTACCCCGAATTTGGGACCTCTAACCTTGCCGGCTTTATCTACCTACAGCCCCTTTACATTGCCCCTAGGGATTCTTGGGACATCACACTGACCCCACAAATCCGCTCTAAAAGGGGCTTGGGACTCAACTTTGAAGGGCGTTTGATCAACTCCCATCAAGACAAATTTCTATTCAACGCTAGATATTTCCGCAACTACAACGCCTACACTAAGAGGTATGACCTGAGAAACCAAAATGTCTTTGGGTTTGAAATGTTGCACGCCAGCCGCCAAACCTTGCAAAAATATTTTGGCTTGAAAAAGCCTTTAGACAACGCCTTTTATTTAGACTTCTTGTATATGAACGACCTAGACTATGTGCGCTTTGAAAAGGTGAATAAGCGCATCACGGACGCAACCCACATGTCTAGGGGCAACTACTATGTACAAACGAACAACAACTTTTACGGCTTTTACCTCAAATACTTTTTAAACCTGAATAAAATCAACAACAACAACACCTTCCAATCCTTGCCAAATTTGCAATACCACAAATACCTCAATACTTTAGGGTGGAAGCATTTACTTTATTCCTTTGACTATCAATTCCACAATGTGGTGCGGGATGTGGGCTATGGCTACGCCCAAAATACGATCAATGTCCCCCTAGGCTTGCAATTTTCCATGTTTAACAAATACCTCTCGGTGGGATTGTGGAACACGGTGCAACTGAGTAACTTAGCCATTTTAAACACCAAAGCCAGCTACATTCCGCAGGTGAGCGGACAATCTAAAGAGTTTGGCAATTACTTCTCTAGCTCTTACGCACTCTATTTAAACACCGACCTAGCTAGGGAATACCACAAACTCTTGCACACGGTGCAGTTTCAAGCCCTCCTTAGTGGGGCTTACTACACCTTTGCCAATGGGTTGTTTGACACACAAATGTATGACTTAAGCGCACGGGCACTAAACAACTTCACCTCGCCCACCTTAAGTAACTACGCCGTGGGGGGGCGTTTGTACGATGCGGTGTGGAACCCCTCCCTACTCTTTGCCCCAAACCCCTCTAATAGCCAACTTTATTTGAACTTGACACAATATTTATACGGACTAGGTGGGCAAGAGTTGCTCTATTGGCGCATCAGTCAGGTGTTGGACTTTGCCAACCCGATTTCGACCGCCAACTCGCCGATGGAGAGCAAAATCGGGTTTTCGCCCTTAAGAGGGCTTGACATTTACGGGACCGTCTTTTACTCGTGGTATTACAACAGCCTAGAGGAAGTGTCCATCAACGCCAATTACACCCGTAAATTTTTAAGCGCAAATGTGTCCTACTACCTAAAAAAGAACTTTGATGAGAGTGGCATTAATAAAATTTCCACGAACAACTCCAACTATTTAAAAGCCGGTCTTAGCAACGATTTTCGCTGGTTTTCTCTAAATGCATCCGTGGGTTATGACATCCAAAACAATGTGATTTTAAATTGGCGCGTAGGGATTTTTAAAAAAATCCGCTGTTTTGGCGTTGGACTGCAATTTGTGAGCCAACGCCGCCCTGTGCTCACAAGCAATCCCGCCGACCCGCTCACCATCTACCAAAACAACTATATCAAATTGACCCTTGACTTCTCGCCCCTCACCAAAACCAACATCACCTACCGATCCTTAAGGCATTAAAATGAGTGATTTAGTGGACAATTTCATGTTTGCTAGCCCTGAAGACGCGCTGCAGTTGCTGATGAACGAAATCCTTATCCGGCATTTAGACACCAAGAACGCCCTCATGCTTGTAATAAGCCTAAAGGGCTTGAAATTTGCCCATGTGCTCGCTAGAAGGCTCAACACCCCCCTAGATTTTCTTTTCACCGCTCCCATTTATGCCCCGCTAAATCGCGAGTGTGAGATCGCCCTTGTGAGCGAGAGCATGGATATTTTAATGAACGAGAATTTGATTAACTCCTTTGAGATCACCCTAGATTATGTCTATGGGGAAGCCAAACGGGTGTATGAAGAGGAGATTTTGTCTAAAATTTATCGATACCGCAAGGGCAACACCATTAAATCCCTAGAGAATAAAAATGTGTTCATCGTGGACTATGGCATTGAAACAGGCATCACGGCGAATTTAGCTATCCAAACTTGCATGGCAAAGTCATCAAAAAATATTTATATACTCACCCCCATTTTGCCAAAGAGCGTGGCGGACGCTTTAGCCATGCTGTGCGATGGGGTGGTGAGCGTGTACCGCCCTGAGTATTTTGTCAGCAGAGACCACTACTACAAAACCCCCATACAAATCGAACCCGCCGAGATTGAAGCCATTTTAAAGAAAATTGAAGAAGTCCAAATGAAAGGAAATGATGCAAAAAATTAACATTAATCATGAAGAATTTATTTTAGATTACATGGCGCGCCAGGCCACGAGTGCGCTGCTTTATCGCCACAAGGACACCACGATTTTAGCCAGCGTGGTGGTGGATTTGCAAGCCACAGAGGAGGACTTTTTGCCCCTCAGCGTGCAATATGCCCAAAGGGCTTATGCTGTGGGCAGACTGCCGGGCAGTTTCACCCGCCGCGAGGGCAAGATGGAGGACTTTGAAACCCTAACCTCACGGCTCATTGACCGCTCTTTGCGCCCCCTTTTTCCTAAGAACTACGCCTACTCCACGCAAATCACGCTCTTGCTTTTAAGCCACGCCTATGAGAGCGATTTACAGGTGTGCGCTTTAAACGCCGCTTCTTGTGCACTCTACTTAGCCAATGTGGGCGTGGAAGAAACGATTCATGCCATGCGCCTCAAAGAAAAAGGCGACCTTTTTGTGGCGGGCAGTGCGGATAAAATCTTAATGATCGAAATGCAAGCAAGCGAGGCGAGCGACCCCTTAAGCGAGGCACAGCTTTTAGATTTGTTAAAAAACGCCCACGCCCACATTAAAACCCAGTGCGCCCTTTACACCGAGCATTTTAGCCCCCATAGAAAAGCAAAACTACAAATCCCTGAGGAAAAACCCTTAAATCCGCATTTAATGCAAATTTTAAGCACCCGCTTTAGGCCCCAAATCTTAGAAACCATGTCCTTAATGGCAAAGAGTGAGCGGGGCGCACAATTAGAACATTTATTAGAATACATCGCCCACGAGCTGGGCGAGCACTGCCTCACAGAGCTCAAACACGCCCTACACGCCTGCTTTAAAGAGCTACTGCACCAAAGCATTTTAGAGCACCAAGAGAGGGCGGATGGGCGCGGCTTGAAACAAATCCGCCCCATACGCATTGACACAAACCTACTCCCCACTTGCCACTCCAGCGTGTTCTTTGAAAGGGGGCACACCCAAGCTTTGGTAACCTGCACTTTGGGGGCAGAGGGCGATGCCAAACAAAACTTTGGTTTACAAGAGGCGAGCCCCACCAAAGAACGCTTTATGCTCCACTATAATTTTTTACCTTTTAGTGTGGGTGAGGCTGCCCCACTTAGCGCACCCAGCCGCCGCGAGCTAGGGCATGGGCATTTGGCCCAAAAGGCTTTAAGCTGTTCTTTGCCCCAAAATGCCCCCGTCATCCGCCTAGTGTCCGAGATTTTAGAGTCCAATGGCTCTAGCTCTATGGCGAGCGTGTGTGCGGGCTCGCTAGCTTTAAAGGCAAGCGGGATTGAGCCCACCGCCTTAGTGGCGGGTGTGGCGATGGGGTTGGTGTTTGATGGCAATAAGCATGCCATTTTAAGCGACATCAGCGCGCTAGAGGACATGCAAGGCGACATGGATTTTAAAATCGCAGGCACCACTCAGGGCGTGGTCGCCATGCAAATGGATACGAAATTAGCTGGCTTGCCCCTAGAGTGGCTAGAAGAAATTTTAGAGCAGGCCAAAGAAGCCCGCCTAGCCGTGCTGGAGCACATGCAAGAGGCGGCGCAGAACATGGCGATCAACACAAACCTACCCACCACTAAGAGTTTTCACATCCCCGCCCAAAAAATGAGCGCACTCATAGGTCCGGGGGGCAAGCACATTAAAGACATTTTACAACGCTTTTGCGTGCAGATCGATTTAGACAAGGCAAGCGGACTTGTGACGGTGAGGGGCATGCAAGAGGCAGTTACACAGGCTAAAGAGTACATTAGCCAAGCCTTGCAACTGCAAAATTTGAGCGTGGGGCAGAAGGTGCAGGCCTTTGTCAAACGGGTGGTGGATTTTGGGGTGTTTGTGCGCTTGGAGGCGGGGGAGGACGCTTTGTTGCATAAGAGCAATGCGGGGGATTTGGATTTGACGAGCTTAGAAAATGGCACGCCGCTGTGGTGTGAAATCTCTAAAATCGAGCAGGGCAAGGTGCATGTCATTTTAGCTTAAGTTTAGAGTTGCTATAATTAGGGCTTATGTATATTTTAAAATAGCAAAGCGAGGTTGTGGCGGTGATGAAGTTTTTTGTGCTTTTCTTTTTAGGAGCGTTAGGGCTAGCCTTTGGAGCGGATATGAGCGGGGTGGACATGATTAAATCCTACTCTATCGTGGGGGCAGTTGTGGGGCTAGGCGTGGCTGCTTGTGGGGGCGCAATCGGTATGGGCAACGCCGCTGCCGCTGCCATCACAGGCACAGCCCGCAACCCCGGCGTGGGCGGTAAATTGCTCACCACCATGTTCATCGCCATGGCGATGATCGAGGCGCAAGTGATTTACACCCTTGTGTTTGCCATCGTGGCGATTTACAGCAACCCTTTCTTGGCTTAAAACAAAAGGAGGGGGTTAGGCACTGGTGGTGGAATTGGTAGACACGCCATCTTGAGGGGGTGGTGGGGCAACCCGTGCGAGTTCGAGTCTCGCTCAGTGCACCACAAAACCGTGGGATTTGTTAGTTGTGTAAAACGGCTAGTTGCGTCGCAGGGCGGATAAAAAACGGCTGGTTGCTTTATGAGCAAGCTAGTGAAACGGCTCAAAGCCTTAAAAACTTTAAGCCAAAATGGTGGAATTGGTAGACACGCTAGACTCAAAATCTGGTGGAGGCAACTCCGTGTCGGTTCGAGTCCGACTTTTGGTACCACCTTTAAAGAAACTCCTTAAATTTAAACATTTTGGGCTAGAATAGGGGCTTTTAAAGGACATGGATGCAAACCCTAGAAAAACCCCTCATTTTACTCATTGACTTGCAAGAACGCCTCTTTTCTGCCATGCACCAAAAAGAAGCACTGCTTGAAAACTGCCTGCGTTTTTTACAAATCGCTAAAGAGCTCAATATCCCTACCATCGCCACAGAGCAAAACCCCACTAAGTTGGGTGAAACCTTGCAAGAGTTGCGCCCCTTTTGTGAGGAGATTTACACCAAAGAGAGCTTTAGTGCCCACCCCGTTTTATCTCTGCCTAAAACCCCCCTATTTATGCTCGGCATTGAGGCGCATGTGTGCGTGTATCAAAGCGTGCTGGACTTCTTAGGGGCAGGCTTTAGTGTGAGCGTGGTCGCCGAGTGTGTCAGCTCAAGAAAGCCCACGGATTGCCATTTAGCCCTAGAGGATTTACACACACAGGGGGCGAGGATTGTCTCCATTGAAATGTGCGCCTTTGGCTGGCTTAAAACCTACACCCACCCGCAGTTTAAAGCCATTTCTAAGCTTATCAAATAGCCCGTGAAAATATTTAGTCTGCTCTTGGGGCTATTTTTAGGGGCGTGTGCTGTAAAACACTCCCCAAATGCGAGCTTGGTAACCTTTGACATTGCCCATCAGGGGGGGGTGGTGAAAACTTATTGGCGTAAGCTGGGCGACAAACCTTCTAAAGAGTTTGCACTCGGGAGCAATAATTGGGTGTTGTTGATTTTCAAAGATCCCTATAAAAAAGCCAAAATCGAACAACGCTACCTAGAGCCCGGGCTGTATTACTTGGCTTCTTTTGAGTTTCAGGTGGGCGATAGACTTTTAAAAAGTCAGGGGACTTTGCCTAGGTGGCGCACGGGCTGGGACAAGGTGCACAACAAACCGCTGTTTTTAGCCTTTGAGGTCAAACCCAATACCCCCTTAAAGTTGCCCCCCATTGAGCTAGCCGTGCGCCACATTTTGCCCAATAAAAAGCAAAAGATTAAAGAGAGTTACAAGGTGGATTTTCTCTTTAATGATAAAAACCATGTCTTCATTAAGGGGGCTTATCTCAAGTCGTTTTGAATTTGGCTATAATGGGGGTTTAAATTTTAGGGGAGCTTATGGATAGTCTCTTGAGTTTTTTGACAAACATTAATGTCATTTTTTACATTGTGGGCTATGTGGTGGGGGGCATGCCCTTTGGGTTTTGGCTCATCAAAATCATGTACCAAGTGGACATCACCGCGCATGGCAGTGGGGGCATTGGGGCGACTAATGTCGTGCGGGTGCTTAAAAATATTGACCCGGCTAAGGCGAAAAAAATCGGTACGCTGGTCTTGGTCTTGGACTTGGTGAAAGGGGTTTTTTGTGTCTTCCTTGCCAAAATGGCGGGCTTGAATTTTGCGGCGCAGTGGATGGTCGCCATCGCCACGATTTTGGGGCATTGCTATTCGCCCTTTTTGAACTTCAAGGGCGGTAAGGGGGTCAGCACCACCATGGGGGCGGTGCTCTTGTTAATCCCCGTAGAAAGTTTGATCGGGCTTGCCTTGTGGGCGGTCATTGGCAAGGGGCTTAAAATCTCGTCCTTAGCCTCCATTGTGGGGGTGGGCACGGCAACAATCCTCATCTTTTTCATGCCTAAATTCCTGCCGGCACCGATTAATATCGTGCATGAGGTGGGCACGCAAACGCCCATGGTGCTGATTTTTGTTTTCACACTTTACAAGCATTGGTCTAATTTACTAAATTTACTAAGCGGACAAGAGGGCAAGATTTTATGACACTAAGTGTGCAAGATTACCAAATCGATGCCATCATCGGGGTGTTGGAGGGCGAGCAAAAAGCCCCCCAGCCCTTGATTGTGGATTTAAGCATTGAGTACAACTATACCCCCCAAAACTACCTAGATTACATGGACATTTTAGAGGTGGTGCAAAACAAATTATCCACAACCAAGTATGGGCTTTTAGAGGAGGCGTTAAGCGAAATTAGCGCATGGCTTAAGACTTGCTTTCCTACTATTACACAAGTCTATATGTCTATTAAAAAGCCCCAAGCGTGCCAAAGAGCATTAGTCGGGGCAAGTTTGAAAGTGTGTTTTGATGAAAATAAAGGCTCTTAGGAGTCTTTTTTTAGATTTTTTAGAGAAAATTTAGCAAAACTCTAGTAGAAATACGCATGCTAAAAATTCTATATAAAGGGTTTTCGTGTCTTTATTAGTCATTCAGGAGTGTATTGCTTGCGATGCGTGTCGAGAGGAGTGCCCTACAGAAGCCATTGCCATTGATGGAAGCGACCCGATTTACACCATTGACCCCGATCGGTGCACGGAGTGCGTGGGCTACAGCGATGAGCCTAGCTGTGTCGGCATTTGCCCCGTAGATGCGATTATACCCGACCCAAATAATGCCGAAACTCAAGAGGAATTGCAATACAAATACGAGAGCTTGCAAGAAGAGAACTAGGTTTTTATGGCAAAAATCACCACCATCATTGACATCGGCTCGAACTCCGTGCGCATGGCGATCTTTAAAAAGACAAGCCAATTTGGTTTTTATCTGCTCTATGAGATCAAAGCCAAGGTGCGCATTTCGCAAGGCACTTACGAGCATAAGGGGGTCTTGCAAAAAGCCCCACTCAAGCGGGCGTTGCGGGCACTCAGCGACTTTAAGGACATTGCCGAAAAATACAAGAGCCGTAAGATTTTATGCGTGGCGACCTCAGCCGTGCGCGATGCGCCCAACTCTAAAGAATTTGTCGCCCTTGTGAAAGAGGAGTGTGGCCTGCAAGTGAAGGTGATTGATGGCAAAAAAGAGGCGTTTTATGGGGGCGTGGCTTGTGCGAATCTCTTGCACCATAAAGACGGGATCACCATTGACATTGGCGGGGGGAGCACAGAGTGCGCCTTGATTGAAAATGGTAAAATCAAGGATTTGATTTCTGTTAATCTTGGCACAATCCGCCTCAAAGAACTCTTTTTTGATAAAAACCTCGATTTGAGCTTAGCTAGGGAGTTTATCCAAAAAGAATTGGCCAAATTGCCCCCCCATTTTAAAACCAGCTGTGTTTTTGGTGTGGGTGGGACGATCCGCTCTTTAGCTAAGGTGGGGATGTTTCAAAATAACTACCCCATTGATGTGATCCACGGCTACGAAATGGATGTGAAGAGCAATTGGCATTGGATGCAACAAATCATTAGAAGCAGTGAATCGCAGCTTGCCGAGTTTGGCATCAGCGAGGATCGCAAAGACAGCATCCGCAGTGGGACCTTGATTTTCACCATGTTTTTGGAGCATTTTAAGGCGAGTACGATTGTGGCTAGCGGGGTGGGCGTGCGTGAGGGCGTGTTTTTAAGCGACATGCTAAGAAGCCACAACCACAGCTTCCCCAAGGGGATCAACCCCTCCATTTTATCGCTCTTGGATCGCTTCTTGCCCCACTCCAAGCACAGCCAAGAGGTGAAAAAAGAGTGCGCTAAACTCTTTGAAGTCCTACAACCCTTGCATGGCATCCACCAAAAATACCTCTACCATTTGAAAATCGCCGGACAACTCTCTAGCATTGGCAAGGTGTTAAATTTCTACAACGCCCACAAACACGGGGCTTATTTAAGTTTGCACTCTTTGAGCTATGGCTTTTCTCATCAAGATCGGGCAATCATTTGTCTATTAGTGCAATTTAGCCATAAAAAAATCCCTAGAGATAGCAACATCGCCCATATCAGTGCGATCATGCCCCCCATTTTGACCCTGCAGTGGCTCAGCTTTATTTTGGGGCTTGCTGAAACCATGTGCCTAGCCCGTGTGCCCAAGGGCACGCACTACAGCCTCAAGCACAAGACCTTACAAATCAAATGCCCGAGCGACACCTATTTATGCCAAGAGATCGCTGCCAAACTCACCAAACCCGTGCCCTTTGAAATTGAGTTTGTATGAAAATCGCCATCATTAGGCTCTCAGCCCTAGGCGATGTGATTGTGAGTGCCGTGTTTTTACCCTTTTTAAAGCAACGCTATAATGGGGCGAAAATCCATTGGTTTGTAGATGAAAACTTCGCCCCCATTTTAAAAAATGCCCCCTACATTGATGTCTTACACGTCCTGCCTTATAAAAAAACCTTGCACTCCAAAAACCCCTTAAAAATTTGGCGTTTCTATCGGCATTTACGCTCTTTGGGAGTGTTTGATTTAATCATTGATATGCAAGGGCTGTTAAAGTCCGCTTTAATCGGGCTGTTTTTGGCAAAGAAAAAGCCTAGGCATTTTGTGGGCTTTGACAAGCACTCCATTAAAGAGAAATTAGCAAGCTTTTTTTACACCCATAAGGTCGCAATCCCCTACAGCGCCCACATTTTAAAACGCAATAAAAAAGTCTTGCATGACGCTTTTAATTTAGTCTTTGGCGTGCAAGAGTGGCAAGACAGCTTAGAGCTAAGAAACCTTGCCTTTTTCTGCCCTGCTAGCCTAAAATTAGAGCCCATTTTAAACACCAAAACGCCTAAAGTTTTGTTCGTGCTAGAGACTTCTAGGGTGCATAAAACCTACCCTTTAGAGGGCTTTAAACAAGTGGGGTTGGCGCTAAGAGACTATGGGCTGGAAATTTTAATTTTAAGCCACGCCCACTTAGAGAAAGCCCAAGAGCTTTACACCTATTTAAACCCCCAAGTGAAAGCCACGCTTTTACCCCCATTAAGCCTAGAAGAGGTGAAAACCCTTGTGGCTGGGGTGAGTGTGGTGGTGGGCGGGGATACGGGCGTGGTGCATTTGGCTTGGGCGTTAAAAACGCCTTCGGTAACGCTGTATGGCAACACCCCTAAAGAGAGATTTGAGCTGAAAGGTGCGCACCACATCGCCCTAGTGGGTAACCCCAATGCCACCTACAACAAAAACGACCACTCCATTAAAGACATACCGCCCCTTGCCATTAAAGAGGCGGTGTTAAAAGTGTTAGAAGGGACAAAGAAACTTGATTAAAGAAAACGGGATTAAAAGGGAGTGGGGGATATTTTGGGGCAAGCTTTTGGAGTGGGCTTTAAATGGGCTGGGCTTCATTCTAGCACGCATGCCCCATAAATGGTTTGTAGGCTGTGTGCGGGCTTTGGGCTCTATCTTTTACAAGCTAGATAGACGGCGTTATTATGACGCTAAGGCAAATTTAGACTTTGTCTTCCCCGAAATGTCAAATGAGCGTAAAGAGGCAATCATCAAAAGGGCTTACCAAAACTTCGCCTTCATTATTTTAGAAAGCGTTAGGGTGGAGTTTTTGCCTAAAGACATTTACGATGCCCGCTTTACGCTGATTGATCAAGAAAATGTTTTAAAGTCGCTGGCTAAGAACGGGCAGGCGGTGGTGATGGGCATGCACTTTGGCTATTGGGAGGCGGTGGGGACTTCTTTAGCGCAGTATTATGCGCAGTACGATCGGGGGAGTTTGGGGCGTTTGACGAAGTTTGAAAACATTAACCGCTTGATTGTCAAACATAGAGAGGCTTTTGGCGTGCGTTTTATCAACAAAGTCGGGGCGTTTAAAGAACTCTTAAAAGTCTATAATGGGGGCAAGGGTTTAGTAGGCATTTTGGTCGATCAAAACATTTCGCCCAAAGAGGGCGTGGAGGTGGAGTTTTTCGGGCACAAGGCGACCCACACCACGATCGGCTCTATCCTAGCGAGGCGTTTTAACATAGACATTGTGGCGGTGATCATTGATTTTAACGAGGATTACAGCCACTACTTCGTCACCTACTACCCCCCGATCAAAATCAACATTACAGACGACAGCCAAGCCGACATACAAGAGGCGACCCAAGCCCAAGCCACCTTGAGCGAGCAAATCATTAGAGCGCACCCTGAGAGTTGGTTTTGGTTTCATCGCCGTTTCAAAACCACGCACCCAGAGATTTATAAAAGACCTACTTAAACCGGCTTGTTAAAAACAAAACACATAAAATCCCTACACTAAAGCCGGCGATGAGCGCGCCGATGGTGTGGGCGTTGTAAAAAATCCTAGCCCCCATTGTCATGAAGGCTAAAGGCAAAAACCACAGCCACACCCACCCATAGCGACGCACTAAAAAGCCCAAAGCACAGGCGACCATCGAAGAGTGTCCGCTGGGCATGTTTTTAGAGCTCCCATTGGGGCGTTCTCCTAAACGCCGCCCAAAAAGCACGACATTGTTTAAGCCCCATTTGAGCGCATGCGTGGCGATGGTGGTGGCGATGCTCACATGGATAATTTGCACCAAACCGACTATGTCCCTTTTAGCAAGAGGCAAGGCAAAAGAGGTGATTGTCGGCACAAAGCGGGCGTAATGCTCGGTCACGCTAAAGGCGGTGGGGACTTGAGGTTGTTTGGCAATCTTAGGAAAAGGCACAATAACACCCACTAAAAAGAGCAGGAAAAAAAGCATAATGCCTTTGAGCGGTAAGCACTTAGGTAGGCTGTTTAGACATAGGGTTTTAAGCTTCATTGGAAAATATCCAAATGGGGGTTGTAGGCAGGGCTTTTTTGCAGCCCAAAGGCGTGCAAGACACTAGAAAAAATCACATCTTGGTGGTAGTTGGACTTTATAGGTTTGGTTTGCAAACTCGTTTGAAAGGCGGGGTTGATGTAAACAATGAAGGGGACTTGTTTTTGAAAATCGGGGGCGATGAGGTAGGGCGTGCCGTGCAAGTAAAGCCCATGTTCGCCCAAACTCTCGCCGTGATCGCTCATGTAAAGCAACACCGCTTGGCGGGGCGTGTGGTGTAGGTCTTGCACCAAAAGACCTAGGACTTTATCATTGTAGGCGATGGTGTTATCGTAGGCATTGATGAGGGCGGCACTCTGGCACATGTTTAATTCGCTGTGGGTGCAAATGGGTTTGAAGGGGGCGAAACCTTTAGGGACTTTATCCACATACAGCGGGCCGTGCGAACCTTTGAGGTGCAAGATGACCAATAAATTGTCTTTAGGGTAGCGTGCCAGCAAATGGGGCAAGGCTAGGGCTAGGGCTTCATCGTAGTCTATGATCTTAGGATCTAAGCCTGCTTGTCTAAACCATTGGTGCAGCTCTAGCAAAGGGGGAGACCAGTCCACATCCATGGGAGGTGGTCCGTCATTTAGGCTCAGCCACACGACTTTAACCCCTTGTCGGTGTAAGAACAAGGGCAAGTTCTCATACCCACTCTTGGCGTTTAAAATGCACGCCAGCACAGCGGTGGTGTAGGTGGCGCAAGAGGTGGCTTTGAGGGCTAAAATTTCGTGGTGGTTTAAAAGCTCTTGGAGTTTGGGCGTGGTGGGCTTGTTGTAGCCATAGATACCATAATTTGCCCGCCTCGCGCTCTCGCCGATGACCAGCACCACCACCCGCCCTTGCGCTTGCAGGGGCACTAAGCCAAAGCGTTTTAGAGGAGTGTGTTTTAAGTGGGCTAGGGCGGCGCGCGCAGCGTTGATGCTGTAGTTGTAGGGCGCAACCAGCCCACCGATGGCCTTGGCGTGGCGGTCAAAAAAGAGCCATTGTTTCGTGTGGGTCGCCCCCCACAGCGCAAAGACAAGCCCCGAGCCTAAGAAAAAATAGGCTTTACTCTTAAAGGGGCTTGGCTTTAAGGGCAAGACCCAAAAGATAGCCCCCACTACAAGCCCTAGTAAGGCATAAGCCCACAAATGTCCGCCTAAAAAGGCACTGGCTTCATTGAAGTTGGTGTTGAGGACATTGCCCATCATGTCCTTTGTCAATAGGGCGTGGTAGGTGCTAACAAAGTAAAGAGCTAGGGCATTGAGCAGGCTAAAGAGGGCGCAAAGAAAGCGCAACACCCGCAAACCAAAGACAGACAACGCTACAAAGACCATGTTTGTGGTGCAAATGTAGGCAGCGCACACGCTAAAGACCACACTAAAGCCCCCATTTTCTCTCAGCACAAATCCCAGTAAGGGCAAGTTAAAGAGAATTAAAGAAACAACGCTGTAGAGCAACAAGCCCCAACTAAGTGGCAGGGGCGCAACACGAAGGGACATAACCTATTTGCCGATGTAAACTTGTCTAGGGCGGGTGATCCTCGCTTGGGCGTTTTTAACATGCTCTAGGAGCTGGGCGCACCAGCCCACCGTGCGCCCGATGACAAACACGGGGGTAAAAAAGCGCACGGGGATTTGCAATGCCCGTAAAATCGTGCCCGAGTAAAAATCTACATTCGGGTAGAGGTTGCGCTCGATGAAGTATTCGTCTTTTAAGGCGACTTCCTCAACTTTAGCGGCAATCTCATCCAACTTGGGATTCATTTTAATCCCCCTAGCCTGCAAGTCGTCCTTGAGCTTTTTTAAAATCCGCGCACGGGGGTCATAGCTTTTATACACCCGATGCCCAAAGCCCATGAGTTTAAACGAATCGTTCTTGTCTTTTACCCGTGCGATGTATTTGTCGACATTTTTTACATCCCCGATTTCCTCTAGTTGGATCAACACTTTCTCGTTTGCTCCGCCGTGCAAATGCCCCCAAAGTGCGCTGATGCCCGCACTGATGGCAGCATAAGGATGCACACCCGTAGAGGCGACATTGCGCACGGTCGTAGAGGAGGCGTTTTGCCCATGGTCGGCGTGCAAAGTGAGGATTTTATCCAAAGCCTCCACCTCTAGAGGCGTGATCTCCACTTCGCCGTGTATCCCGTGTTTGAGGCGCTCGTGGGGGTAGGCTCTTAACATGAATAAAATGTTCTCAATGTAGCTACGGCTGATGTCGGGGTGGATGATGGGCGCACCGATCTCGTTGCGGTAGCAAATGGCAGCCAAGGTCGGCATTTTTGCCACGATGCGCCTTGCCATGGTTTGGCGGTCGTTTTCATCTTTCATCACAGCGTGGTCAAAATAGAAAGTGGAGAGGATGGACACCCCACTGCTCAGTTTTGCCATAGGGTGGGCGTTTGTGGGGAAGGCGGAAAACATGTTCATCAAAGTGCGGTGGATAAAACTGCGGTGGCGTAGCTCCAGCTCAAATTCCAGCGACTCGGTTTCATTTTGGGGAAGTTGGTCGGTGAGCAAGAGTTTACACACATCTACATACTTGTATTTAGCGACCAGCTCTTCAATGGGGTGTCCCTTGTAGTAAAGCTCCCCTTTTTTGCCATCGATGTAGCTGATGGTGGATTTACACCCAGCCGTAGAAGCGTACCCCGGATCGTAGGAGAAAATCCCCGAGGTTTCAAAGAGTTTAGAAAAATCGATCGCATTGGGACCGCGCGTGCAGTTGATGGTCTCAAACTCAAACTTCTCGTTTGTTTCATTGTTGATTAGTGTGATAGACATGGGCTTCCTTTTCTAAAAATGCTTTAATTATACACACAAAATGTAAAAGAAAACCATTTTAGTGGGTTGTGTATTTGCCCTATTGTCGGGGTGGCTTGCTAAAGTGCGTAGCCTACGCAATGCACAGGCCAAAATACCTCTCTTATCATTGTGTATTTGACCTCTCAAAAATTGACTTAAACATAAGCACCACTTGGGCGATCACCCCCTCTTCTTGCGCTTCGCTCATCTTTGCTTGGGATTTTTTCAAAGTGATGAGCTTGTCTAGATCCATGTTCTCTCCCCGCCAAAGCACCCGATCCCTTTTGCTAAAGAGCCCCAGCAGGGGGATTTTAAGGTTGTTGGCGATGTGGGCGTTGCCCGTGCTGGGCGAAATAAGTAACCAAAGGCGGGAGATGAGCTCAACCATGTTGAAGAGATCGCGATCGTTGCTGAAAACCACCACATTGGGCTGTGTGGGGGTGAAGTCTAGGGGGGTGGGGTTGCCCTGATAGGTGGGGAGAATAAAAAGGATTTGTGGGTAGAGGCTAGCAAGTTTTTGCGTGAGCTTTAGCCAACCTTGAAGGCTGAGGTTATGCGTGCACGTGCGTGAAAAGGGGTTTAAGCACACCAGCTTAGAAAATGCGCCATAGGGGGCGAGGAACGCATCGATTTTTTCTTTGTGTTTAGCAAGGGTCTTTAGGCGCGTGGCTGTAAAGTCAATGCCCTTAAAATGGGAGTCAAAATACTTAGGGTCGATCTCTCTTACCAGCCTTAACATCCTCGCATATTGCGCCGTTGGGCTAAAATTCCTCGAAATAAAAAGGGTGCGAAATCGTGGCTTAAAAATGCTACCTAAACTAAGCAAAGAGAGGACGACTTTGGCATTAGTGGCGTTGACGAGCTTACAACGCCAGCGGTTGGCTTGGGTGAGGATGAAATAATCAAAGTGCCAAGAATTGATGCTTGCTTGGATCGCCTCTTTAGAGAGGGTGTCCATGTCCACGAGGGTGTCGATGAAATCATAGCCTGCATAAAGCTCTTTGCCAATCGTGTTTGTATAGACCACGAGCTTACAAGAGGGGTAAAGGGCTTTAATGGCAACCATAGCAGGAATACAGACAAGATTATCGCCGATGAGCATACCACGATAAAAACCGATAGAAAGACTAGACATGTGCGCAGATTGTGCCACACTCCCACTTAAAAACCTATAGAAAACACCCCAAAATTTTAGCTTTTTCCAACATCTTGCAAGGCTTAAAAAACCCTCTTAGACATAGGACTTGATGGCTTTTACCATATCTAAGTATTTTTGAAACACCTTAGCGTTAAAATCTTTAATCGCTCCCTCTAAATCCTCAATGTTGGCATCCAAATACGCCACGAACGCCTTGCCCACTAAAGCCGTTGTGCCCGCTGCTGCCGTGGCGCTGATCATGCCCCCAAGGACACTGCCCGCTACGGGGATAAACTTTAAAACACCGCCCACCGCCGCGCGCACCGCATAGCCCACGCCAAGCACGCCCGCAAAGACCGCTAGTAGCTGCTCTGCCATGCTCTGCGAGAGTTCAAGCCCATAAATTTTGCTGATGTGCACGATCATAGCAATTTGTGTTGGGGCAAGTAGGGCAAAGTCTGAAAAGGGGATGGGGGTTGCGCCGATGGTTGCCGCCCCTGTGGTGTAGCCCACGATCGCTTTATGCGCATCCTCTTTGCACTGCTGGCGGCGCAACTTTAGGTCGTATTTTTGTTTGCGCTTGAAAGCCGCCTTTTGCCCCTCAGCCAAAAGGGCTTGGGTTTTCTCCATGAGTTTGTCAATCCCCATGATGGGCTTGATTTCTCCTTCGTCGTCCTCCACCTCTAAAGCCCTCACCCTCTGCAAATGCGCCTCCTCAAGCTCAAAACACGCTTGCACCACGCTAGAGAACTTTTCCCCCTTGTCATCCTTGTCTTGCTGGGCTTTAGTGATCGTTACAATCGTGGGGACTTGGTGCGCTTTTAGCAACCCATACAGCTCCACCTCCCCCTCTTGGATACGCCTTGCGGGCTCTTGGATACACAGCCATGCGATGTGGATTTGATCCTTTGCCTCTTTTTGGTGCATGCCCTCTAAGAAGTTTGCGATCTCTTGCTTAGTGGCCTCAAAGTCTTTGAGCTCAAGCCCCTTTGTGTCGTAAATTATTAGCCCCCCTTGGCTGTAACTTTTAATTTGCTGGGTGATGGGTGCGCCCTGCCCTGTGCGGGCGACTTCTGCGCCAAAGACCACATTAATCAAGGTGCTTTTGCCCGTGCCCGTGCCGCCTGCCACCAAGACATTTAAAGAGTCGCTCAAGCTAGTGTCACTGTGGATGTGCTCTTTGGCTAAATGAAGTGCCCTAGACATTAAATCCGCCAAATTAAGATCGACTTCTTGCGCCATGAACACCCCTTAAAGTTGAAGATCACCTATTTTAACCCAAAACTTTAAACTGGCTTTATGCTACAATGCAACACATATCATTTTTTAAGGAGTTTTTTGTGTCTTACAATCCTAAGTATTTGTCTGTGCCTACAGAAGGGGAGGCGATCACCTACAAAGAGGGCAAATTGCATGTGCCAAACAATCCCATTATCCCCTTCATTGAGGGCGATGGGATCGGGGTAGACATCACGCCTGTGATGTGTAAAGTCGTGGATGCCGCCGTGCAAAAGGCTTACAAAGGGGCAAAAAAGATCGCTTGGTATGAAGTCTTTGTGGGCGAAAAATGCTACAACAAATTCAAGGACCACAAAGAATTGAGCGTTGAAGAGCAATGGCTCTTACCCGACACCATTGAGGCGATCAACCATTTTAAAGTGTCGATCAAAGGCCCCCTAACCACCCCTGTGGGCGAGGGCTTTAGATCGCTCAATGTCGCCTTGCGCCAAAAAATGGATTTGTATGTGTGCTTGCGCCCCGTGCGTTGGTATTCTAGCCCTAGCCCTGTTTCCCACCCTGAAAAAGTGGATATGGTCATTTTCCGCGAAAACAGCGAGGACATTTACGCCGGCATTGAGTTTAACCAAGACAGCACTGAAGCTAAAAAGCTCATTAAATTCTTGCAAGAGGAACTTAAAGTTACAAAAATCCGCTTCCCCGAGAGCAGTAGCATAGGCATTAAGCCCATTAGCCTAGAGGGGACGGAGAGGCTTGTGCGTAAGGCGATCGAATACACCATTGACAACGACCGCGACAGCTTAACCTTCGTGCATAAGGGCAATATCATGAAATACACTGAGGGGGCGTTCATGAAATGGGGGTATGCCCTAGCGCAAAGAGAGTTTGGGGCAAAACTCTTAGACAAGGGCCCTTGGTGTGTGCTTAAAAACCCCAAAACGGGCAAAGAGATCGTCATTAAGGACATGATCGCTGATGCCTTTTTGCAACAAATCTTGCTCCGCCCGGCAGAATACGATGTGATCGCCACCATGAACTTAAATGGGGATTATATCTCGGATGCTTTGGCGGCGATGGTAGGCGGGATTGGCATTGCCCCCGGGGCAAACATGAACGACAGCGTAGCAATGTTTGAAGCCACACACGGCACCGCCCCCAAATACGCAGGGCAAAATAAAGTTAATCCCGGCTCCATTATCTTAAGTGCTGAGATGATGTTAAGGCATATGGGTTGGATTGAGGCGGCTGATTTAATCGTCAAGGGCATGCAAAAAGCGATTGAAAGCAAAAAAGTAACTTACGACTTTGCCCGCTTGATGCAGGGGGCTAGCGAAGTGTCTAGCTCTGAATTTGGCGAGGTGATCATTTCTCATTTATAACAAACAAAAGGAGGGGTTGGAGGCACTATGAGGCGGGTTGGTTTGTTTTTGGGGCTTTTGTGTTTCTTGGCTCATGTGGCATGGGGGGTGGGTTGTAAAACTAACATAAATTACCATCCGGATGATGTGCTCGAGCAAGCAAGAGATTTTGCGCAAAAAAATCACGGTCTTAACAGTGATGGCGATCATAGCACATTGGATCCGCAATTCGTGCTTGAAGAAAGCCACATGGTGATAGGCAAGAATATTTATTGCGGGGCTGTGGTGCGTGGTTATCGGGTCGGGAATATCATCTACAATAATGGCGATCGTGGTACGACAGCTGGACTTGACTTGAGCTTTATGTGTTTTGGATTTGCTAAAGGTTCTAAATGGTACAAGGGCTCTTGTTTGATGTTAAATGAAGAAGCTCCTTTCTCTGAAATTGGCATGGAGTTTAAAAAGAATGCGTTCCTCTTGCACTTGCGTGAGGACTACCGGGCATGCGCTGATGAAGCAGACAGGATAGGTCGAGACAATGGTATCAACCGCGCGCATTTTACTTTTAAACCCTTTAAGGGTCGTTATGTTTTAACAACACTTGATGTTAAAAGCAACGATGATCCTATCGATCCTGTTTATCGCCAAAAAAGAGATCATATGAAAATTTTCATGGACACCATGGAAAAAAATATTTTGCAAGACTTAGTGGAGCGTTGCGAAAATAAGGGGTATTGTAAGGAGGTGATGATTAATGGCGAGGCTAAGAGTGGCGAAAATTTTAGGGCTTTTGTGCTTCTTGGCTAATGTGGCGTGGGGCTTGGAGTGCAACCCTGATCAAGCCACTACCCTAAGAGCGCAGGCACAGGCGTTTATAAAAATACCTATCAATCCAAAAATCCGCCTAGATCAAAATTATCTCATCGATCCCAACCAACCAAAGCAAGCCGCTTATGTCTTAGATGTGCATAAGGCTTATGTAGATGGTGCATTGTATTGTGGCTTTGTGGCACGCCTTTTTGGTGCGGACAGCTTAAAGGACTTAGAAGGCGATGAAGGGTCGCGATACTACAAATACGCTGTGATGCGCGCCATGTGCTTTAAAGTAACTAAGACTTCTAAAAAGGGCTCTTTTGCATTCAAAGGTTTTTGTTTATATCTATTTCCTAGATCCGCCCAATTACAAATCCATGTGGAGTTTAAAAATGATGCCATTATTTTAGACTTTCATGATCGTTATATTGAATGCGATCGTGAGCATTTTGAGAATAAAAAGTTAATCTTTAAACCCCTTAAAGGGCACAACCGATATGTATTGCAAACATACAACCGTTGGAACGATGGTGTTGGGCTCGATCCTTTTTATGACCAAAAAAGAGATGGCAAACAAATTTTTATAGATAAAATTGACAATAATGCATTAGATGATTTGGAAGATCATTGCTATGAGAAGGGTTATTGCCAAACATGGTCGGATAAAAATGGGATTGATTAAGTGGCTTTAGATTTTGTCTTGGCTTTTGTGGGCTTTGTTACGGGCGTTACAGCCGGTTTTTTTGGCATCGGCGGAGGGGAGATTGTCGTGCCTGCCGCTGTGTTCGCCGGCTTTAGCTACAGCCACGCCGTGGGCATTTCGCTTTTTCAAATGCTCTTTTCGTCTTTAGTGGGCTCACTCATCAACTATAAAAAGGGCTTGTTAGACATTAAAGAAGGCTTGGCAATCGCCCTAGGGGGGTTGTTTGGGGCAATGCTGGGCAGTTTTTTACTCAAGCACATTGACGATCGGATTTTAATGGGGCTGTTTGTGGCGGTGGTGTGCTATACCTTTTTTAAATACGCCTTTGTGAGAAAGGGCAACTACCAAAGTGCTCACTTTCAAATGCACTCTAAGCGCACCCGTTTTAAAATCCCCCTAACCCATTGGCACTTGAGTCAAAAGCATGCCATTTTAACCCTAGCAGGGCTCATCACGGGGGTTTTCTCGATCCCACTTGGCATGGGTGGGGGGATTTTGATTGTCCCCTTTTTGGGCTATTTCTTAAAATACGACACGCAAAAAATCGTGCCCTTGGGGCTGTTTTTTGTCATCTTTTCCTCGCTCTCAGGCGTGATCGCCCTAACGCACACGGGCATTTTAACCCCCCATGTTTTGTGGATCGGCTTTTTAACAGGCGTGGGCGCGCTTGTCGGGGTCGGGCTTGGCATTAAATTAATCCTTGTGGCTAATGAGCGCATCCATAGGGTTTTGCTCTTAGGCATTTATGTCCTGAGCATTGTGGCGACGAGCTATAAACTCGTGACTGAATTATAAATCCTTGCTTAAAAGCACTTGGGTGATGCGCCGCTGCTCTTTGATTTTACACACTTGGATCACCACATCAATCGCACTTTTAAAGTAGCGTTTGACAATGCTTAAATCAAACTTGGCTTTATGCCCCATTTCAATATTTAGAGCAATGGCTTCTAGGACTTGCTCCACGCTGTTGGCGTGCAGGGTGGACATCATCCCCTTATGCCCTGTATTGCCAAAGCGCAGGAACAAAAGGGCGTTTCTGGTGTCAATTTCGCCGACCATGAGCCGATCGGGACGCATGCGCATCGCCATGTTTAGGGCGTTTTCGTAGGTGAAGGGGGTTTGCTCCATTTTACCCACCAAGAGCCCCACGCTGTTTTCAAACCCGCTTAAATCCAATTCTTGGCTGTCCTCCACGCTCACCACCCTTTCGCTTTTGGGGATAAACTCCAAGAGGGCGTTGAGTAGGCTTGTTTTGCCGCTGGCAGTCGCCCCGCTGATTAATATGTTGTGCCCCTCTTTTGCCATGCTTTTTAAATCGCTGTGGCTAAAGGCGCAGGTGGGGGCGATTTTAAATGCCTCAAGGGGGAATTTTAGTAGGCTGGGCACGCGGATATTGAGGCTGATTTGGTTATTCGTGGTGATGCTAAAGTGGTTTGCGCTCACTCTGTAGCGGGTAAAGGGGATGGAGCAGTTTAGCGTGGGGGCAAGGCTACTAAAGGGCAAATCCCTATAACTGGCTAATTGCTCGCAAAAGCGCAACAAGAACTCTTTGTTAAAGGTGGGGTCATAGATTTTTTGGCGCGCGCCACTCAGCTTATAGAGCCACAGCTCGTTTTCAGTGTTGCTAAGAAGCTCGGTAACCCCACTTTGCAAATAGGGGCAAAAAGGGCGATCTGCGCCTTTAAAACCTTATGGGTTTTTAGCTCTTCTAGCACCTTTTTAGGGCTTCTTGTAGGTCTTGCAAGGTATCTATGCCCACACTTTGGGTTTTCACTAGACTTGTGGTGATCGCCTTGTGGTGGTAGAGCGCTCTTAGTTGCTCGAGCTTTTCAATGTCCTCTAAGGGGCTTTTTTCTAGGGCGCAAAACTCTAAAAGCGTATTTACCCTAAAGCCGTAAATGCCAATATGGCCTAAAAAGGCGTGGTGTTGTTCGTCTCTGCCATAGGGGATCGGGGCGCGTGAAAAATACAGGGCGCGGTTTTCTGCGCCGAGCACGACTTTGACGATATTAGGGTCCTTAGCTTCTTTAGGGTTAATTTCTTTAATGCAGGTGTGCATGAAAGGCGTGTTTTGGGATTCTTTTAAAAGCGTGGCGATGATCTCTGGTTCTAAAAAGGGTTCATCGCCTTGCAGGTTTAAAACGGGGGTGTGCTCGGGCAGGTTTAAAAGCGTGCAAGCTTGAGCGCACCTATCTGTTCCGCTTGTGTGCGCCTTGTTTGTCAAAATGGCTTTGATGTTAAAATCCTCACAAGCCCTTAAAAGCAAAGCGTCATCGCACGCCACAATGACCTCATCGACCTTTTGGGCGTTGCGCGCGGTGGCGACCACCATAGGCACGCCTTGGATCGGCACTAAAAGCTTGCGGGGAAAACGGGTGGACTCTAGCCTAGCAGGAATCACAATCATGGGGCATCCTTTGTAAAAAATGCCTTATTATAGTCTTTTTGCGTGGGGTTTTCTTAACCTAAAGCTTAGTTATTTCAAGTTATGCTTTGGCTTTTAATCTACTTAAGAGAAAGGGATTCAATGGAAGTTTTAACCAGCCAGGATTATAAAGAAAAAACAAGCCAAGGGGCGGTTGTGGTCGATGTGGGAGCGGATTGGTGCCCCGATTGCCGTAAAATCGCGCCTATGATGGACGCTTTAGCCAAGGATTACAGCCAAGTGAAAATCTTTAAAGTGGATTTTGACAAGAGCGAGGATTTAAAAGAAAGCCTGGGCATTAAACGCATCCCGACTTTGATTTTCTATAAAGATGGGGCGGAAGTGGGGCAACGATTAGTCGAGCCTGATACAAAAAGCGTTATTGAAGCAGAGTTTAAAAAGTTGGTGTGATGGTTGCGGGAGGTGGATTTGAACCACCGACCTTTGGGTTATGAGCCCAACGAGCTACCGGACTGCTCTATCCCGCGTCACAAGGGGGAGTGGTTGGAGTAGAAGGATTCGAACCTCCGAATGGCAGGACCAAAACCTGCTGCCTTACCACTTGGCGATACTCCAACGAAAAAGTGCCATTATAGCTTGTTTCTTTATAAAGGTCAAGCCCCCTAGCACTTGGGGATATGTACGTGTGTGGCTAGCCCACCTAGTGAAGTTTCTTTGTACTTAGAATCTAATGCCTTGCCGACCTCGTACATGGTAGAGATCACATCATCAAGGCTCACTTTGGCTTGGTAGCCATCTTCTAGGGCGAGTCTTGCCGAAGAAATCGCCTTGATCGTCCCCACCACATTGCGCTCAATGCAAGGGATTTGCACCAAGCCGCCCACCGGATCGCAGGTTAAGCCCAAATGATGCTCCATGGCAATCTCGGCTGCGCTTAAGACTTGACGCACATTGCCCCCCATCACAAAGGCAAAGCCCGCCGCCGCCATAGAAGAAGCTGTCCCCACTTCGGCTTGACAGCCCGCCTCCGCCCCGCTCAAAGACGCGTTCTTTTTGTATAAATACCCCACCGCCGCACAAGTGAGCAAGAAATCCACGATTTGCTCGGTTTCTAAAGGCTTGATGTGGTGGTGGCAATACAGTAGCACCGCTGGCACCACCCCACACGCCCCATTGGTGGGGGCGGTCACCACTTTATGCCCGCAGGCGTTTTCTTCACTAACAGCCCTAGCATAAAGCGTGGCGTAATCGACCATTGCCAGCGGGTCGGCTTGGCTTGGATGTTTGTTTAAACGGGTATAGACTTTAGGGGCTAGGCGTGCCATGCCAATGTAGCCGGGCAGTTGCTTTTCTTGCGAAGACACCCCATTTTTATAGCACTCTAACATCGCCTTATAAATTTCTAGGCAGTAGGTGCGGGCGTAATTCTGCCCAAATAGCGCGCTCTCGTGCATGTCCACAATGCCCGCAATGTGGGTGCGGTGTTTTTCGCACAATTCCATCAATTCTTTGGCACTGGAAAAATCAAAGGCGTTGTGTTTGGGTTTTGTGGAATTGGTTGTTTTGTGTTTTAGCTCTTCTTCTGTGTAGATGAATCCGCCGCCCGTAGAGTAATAAATCTCCTTTAGCAATAAATCCTGTTTGCTATTGAAGGCGCACACCTCCATGCCATTTTCGTGTAGACTCAAGGCTTCGGATTCAAAGAGAATGTCCTCTTCAAGATTAAAAGAGATGTTTTTTGTTTTAGCTAGGTGCAAGGTGTGCTCTTGGATCGCTTTTTGTAAAATCTCTTGCCTTTGGGACACGCTCACCTCTTTAGCGCACACTCCGCTAAGACCCACCACGCAGGCTAAGTCTGTCAAATGCCCCTTGCCGGTTAAGGCGAGTGAGCCGTGTAAGATCACCTGCACCCTAGCCACTTGCTCAAGAACTTGTTGTTCTTGCAAAAGTTTGCAAAAGCGCACGCAAGCGTCCATAGGGCCTATGGTGTGCGAAGAACTAGGACCGATGCCTATTTTAAAAATGGCAGTGATGGATTGGCTGTAAATTTCTTGTTGTGTCATGGTTACCTCATTTAACAATATTGATAATGGCGTTTAAGACGGTGAGCACACCCGTTGCAAAGATAAACCCATCGGCAATCGGGCTTCTAAAGTCTTTCATAGAAGGCAGGGCATACATCGCCACAATGGGTAAAATAAAGGTAATAGTAGCTAGGGCAGGCCCGCCCAAATCCTCAATGAAACTTAAAATGCTGGGGTTGTAGTAGGCGACAGCAATGATGCTGATCCAAAAAAATATGGTGGTCCACACATCGATGCGGCGGTGGTGGTGGGTGTTGAGTTTATCTTTAGTGAATATTTGCACAATCAAGCCCTTTAAACCCTCTTTTGCTCCGTAGTAATGCCCAAAAAAAGAAGTGGTGATCGCTAAGAATGCCACAACCGGGCCGGCATAACCAATAAAGGGGTTGTGTAGGGTGTTGGCAAAGTAGCTCAAAATGGGGATGTTTTGCGCTCTAGCTTTGGCAAAATCTGTAGGGTCTAAACATAAAATGCAAGAGAAGACAAAAAATATTACAAAGAAGAGTAAAAAGGAAGTGTTCAATAATTCAATTTGGTTAGTCTTATAGTGTTTAAGTTCCCCGTAGCGTTTTTCCACGGCTTGGGCAAAAGTCGATATGATCGCGCTGTGGTTAAACGAGAACACCAACACAGGCAGAGTGAACCACAACGCCGCAAAAAACCCTTTAAAACTCGGAATTTCTGTGAGCATCGCCGTTTTCCAATAAGGGATCAAATACAAAGAAAATATTAATAAAATCAACGCCAAAGGATAAACAAGGGCGTTAGCGACCCGGGTAACAATCTTGGTATTGAAAAGCATCACAAAAATCATGCCCGTGATCATGTGTTCGGCTAGAAAGAAGCGGTTATTTTCAAAGTAGTGCAAACCTAGTTGGTTAGCAAAGAAAGATTCAACCGTGTTTGTAATCCCCACACCATAGGCAAGACAAATAGGGTAAAGGGCAAAGAAATACATTAGGGTGATTAAAAATCCAACCTTTTTACCCAAGCGGGTGGCGGCGTGGGTGATGTCTTGGTTGCCTATGGCATTGACAAAGCGCGCTAAAGCCCTATGGCTAAGCCATGTCATGGGAAAACTCAAAACTGCCATAAGCACCACAGGCCAAAATCCATGTTCGCCCGCTTGGATCGGTAAAAATAAAATCCCTGCCCCAACAGCCGTGCCAAAGAGCGACCACATCCAACGGATGTCAAAGAGATTTAACCTTTTATCCGCTTGCGCCATTTAAACCCTTGTACCTTTAAAGTCAAAGGCTGTATTGTAACAAAATTAAGACAATAGGCCACCAGTTCTAGCCACGCAAGGCGATTTAGGGGAGTTTTGTGGCGGACGGTCATCTAGGGGATTTGCAAAAAAGCGTTGTGGATGGCTAAGATGTCTAAATGCGCGGGGATGTCGTGCACTCTTAGAATGCTCGCCCCATTTTCTAAGGCTTTTAAATGCAACGCCAGCGTGCCGGCTAGACGATCCTCCACTTCTCTAGCGCACACTTCACCCACGCTTTTTTTACGGCTACAGCCCACAAGCAAGGGGTAGCCAAAGTGCAGAAAATGCGCTAAGTGTTTGATGAGGGCCAAATTCTCGGGCATTTGTTTAGAAAAGCCAAAGCCAACGTCTAAGATGATGTCGCTCATGCCTTGCTCTTGCAAAGCGGCGATCTTGGCGCGAAAAAACGCCTCCATGTCCTCCCATAAATTGTTGGCTGTGAGTTGTTGTTGCGCTTGCAGGGGCACGCCCAAAGAGTGCATCAACACCACTTGCGCTTGATGTTCTTTGGCTATAGCCAACATCTCCAAATCCCTAAAGCCATTGACATCATTTAGCACACAAAAGCCATGCTCTAGGGCAAAGGCGGCGGTTTTGGAGTTATAGGTGTCTATGCTAAATTTGGCATGTTTGTAAAGGTTTTGACCTTTGATCTCGGTGCATAAATCTTTTAAGCGGGCAATTTCTGCGTTGGCGTCTGTGTAAAGGCTTCCCGGTCTGGAGCTAGCCGCCCCGATGTCTATGTAGGCGATTTTCTGCTCTAAGAATTTGTAGATTTGCTCTAGGGCTGTTTTTGCGCTGTAGCGACTGTTAGGATAAAAGCTATCTTGGGTGAGATTGACGATTGCCATTAGAGCGGGGGCATAGGTGGGGGGGATGAAGTGGGTTTCTAGCTCTTGGGCAAGTTTTTTAAGCCCAAAATCTTGTTTAGCGCATTTTTGGGCGAGGTGTTTGAGCTGGTCTAAAGTGCCCACAAGCAAACAATCATAAGCCTTTTCTTTTGCCAAAATGCAACTTTTGGGCGTGGCTAGCTCTGCACCCACACGCAATGCCTCTTGTTTTAGAATCAAAGTGGCGCTTAGGGGCAGGTCGGTGATTTTAAAACTCAAAAGCTGGGCTTTTTTAGCCATAATGGCTTGCCCTATGGGGTGCGTGCCGATCTCTTTGAGGGCATGAGAAAAACTAGCGGGATTGAGCCTTTGTAAAAACATTAGCCCCTCGCTTGCAAGACACTTAAAAGCAAGGGCAAGAGATTATAGCTGGGGCGCAGATAAAGGGCGTTGGCGTAAAGGGCATTGTCAAATTGTGCGAGCTGAGTGGGGTTTAGGCGGATACCGACTTGTTTGACCGCCTCTAAAAGGGCGGCGATTTGGACTTTCACTTCCTCTTGGTTAAATTGTTTATCGGCGTTTTGTAGGTATCGATAAAGGGTGCATAGATCGCAAGTTTTGAGGTCTAGCCCAAAGGGTGGAAGGGGTGTTTTGGTGTGCTTGTTGGTGTGGGGCAGTCTAGAGCGGATGGTGGGCAGCAATGCGCTTGGGTGTTTGGTGATGAGAATAAAAAAGGTGTTTTTTGGGGGTTCTTCTAGGATTTTAAGCAGGGCGTTTTGGGCAAAAATGTTTAAGCTGGGCGTGGCGATGAGAAATGCCTTTTGACCGGCAAATTTCAGCACACAGCGGCGTTTAATCTCGTGGGCATGTTCGATTTTTAGCTCATCTTCACAAATAACTTCGGCTAAAAAGGGGGTGTTTTGGGCTTTAAAATCCGCCTCTAAAAATGCTCTGTAACTTTGGACCTCATCGTGAGGGGTGTTGGTGTAGATGATTTGGCTAGTCATTTAGACTCACTTTGCCCAGCAAACTCTCTAATACCATGTGCGTAAACACCCGATAAAGCTGTAAAAGCTTGTGATCGAGTAAAGGATCAAGGGACTTGAAGTTAATTGCCCCCTCTTTGAGGCTGTCTAAAAGCCACAATAAACTGCGCTCCACGCTTAGGGCTAGTTGGGCTATTTTGGAGTTGGTTGTCCCCACATACCAAAAGATATAGTTTTGGTAAACCAAATCTAAAGTGTTGCGTATCAAAGAAATGTCTTGGCTTTGCTGCAAATAAATTTGGAAGCTTTGCAAGGGGTCAAAGACCGGCACTAGGGGGTGCATGGGGTGGCTGTTTAAATGCGCCAAAGCGTAGGTTTTAAGCCACACCCTTTGACTATCCGTAGCGATAAGAACACATCCCCCCTTTAAAATATGCTCTGTGGCACACAAAAGAGGGGTGCAATCTTTAGGCAACTCAAGGCATAAAAACCCCTCTCTTTGCAGGTTAGACAGCCACTCCCTAAGGTGCATTAAAGGTCGAGTTTAAAAGCCGTGTGCAAAGTTTTTAAAGCAAGCTCGGCGGCACTAATATCGACCACAACAGAGATTTTAATTTCACTGGTGCCGATCATTAAAATATTGATATTTTCTTTGGCTAAAGCATTAAAGGCTACGCTAGCAATTCCCGAGTGCGAGCGCATCCCCACCCCCACCACAGAAACCTTAGCGACCTTGTCATCATGTTCGATTGAACCGATGTTTTGTAGATTCTTTAAAACCCGTAGACAGGATTCTAAATCGCCTTTAGACACAGTGAAGTTAATGTCAGTTCTGTTATTACGGGCAACTGTTTGCACGATCAAATCAATGTTGATCTCTGCACTGGCCAAGAGTCCAAAAATCTCCCCGGCAATGCCCGGATAATCCAAAGCATCGACAATGTTGATGCGGGCTTGGTCGGTGTCTAGAGCAATGCCACTCACAATGGGTTTTTCCAAAATCTGCTCCTCTGAAGTGATGCGTGTCCCCTCATTATTATTAAAAGAATTGCGTGTAACAAGGGGGATATTGTATTTTTTAGCCAGCTCCACAGAGCGGTTAAACAGCACCTTCGCTCCCATTGAAGCCAACTCCAGCATTTCTTCGTAGCTGATGACATCAATTTTATGCGCCCTCGGCACAATGCGTGGGTCTGTGGTGTAAATGCCGTCCACATCCGTATAAATCTCACAAAGCTCGGCGTGCAAAGCCCCGGCTAGAGCCACTGCGCTTAAGTCGCTCCCCCCTCGCCCCAAAGTGGTGATTTCCCCACTTTGGCTAATCCCTTGAAAGCCCGCCACCACCACCACAAAGTTTTGTGCCAACAACTCCCGAATTTTAGCCGTGTTGATGTCTAAAATTTGGGCTTTGGTGTAGTGTGTGTTGGTTAAGATCCCCGCTTCACGCCCACTAAGAGAACACGCCTTTTGCCCCATAGACTCCAAAGCAATGGCAAGCAACGCGCTAGAAATTTGCTCCCCACTGCTAAGCAGGCGGTCTAACTCGCGTTGGTTGCTGCGTGCGCCAAAATAGTGGGCAAGGTTTAAAAAATCGTCTGTGGTGTCGCCCATTGCCGAAACCACGACCACTAAATCTTCGTAGAGTTTTTTACTCTCAACGACCCGTTTAGCCACGGCTTCAATGCGCGCACAGCCCCCCATGCTCGTGCCTCCAAACTTTTGCACCACCAACATTATAGGTAACCCTCTTTACGGAAATAACCGATCACTTGGCGGTAAACTTGGCGCTTGAAGTGCACAACCTTATGGAAAAGATCCTGTGTTTTGACAAAGCACCAACAATTAAACTCGGGTGAAAGGGTTTGGATATTGATCAAAGAATTGTTTTTGAGACGCACTAAAAAATACTTCTGTTTCTGCCCATCAAAGGGGTAGAGTTTTTTAGGCATCGTGGGGGGGAAGTCATAGGTGATCCACTTGGGGTATTCGGCGATCACCTCTATCGCATCTGTGCCGATCTCCTCCAAGAGCTCACGATACAAAGCCTTTAAGGGGGTTTCGCCTTGATCGATCCCACCTTGGGGGAACTGCCACGCCCCTTGAATGTCTATGCGCTGTGCGAGGAAAAATTCGCAATCCCTAGGGTAGTGGGAAGAAAGCACAACAGCGGCCACATTTGGGCGATAACTTTTTTTGGTGTCCATAGTCGTCCTTCACTTTAGCACTTAGAGCCAAAAACTAGGCGACATTATAACACACGCAAAACTGAAAGAAACCCCCTCCTCTTTATGCTTGGATTTATTTTTTAAGAGTGGGGATGAATTTTGCCAAAGCCTCGATGTCTGCATCACTCAAAGATTTTGCCTGCCCGTGCATCACGCCACCCGCCCCATAGCGGTTAAGTGTGCCCGCCTTATAGCCCATCAAATCCTCTTTAATGGTCGCACTATCGAGAGTATTGACCACATGCCCCTTACCAAAGGCCTTGCGGTCCATAGAAGGTCCATGGCAACCAGCACAGCGTTTAATGATCTCGGCAGGTTGAGCTGCCCCTAAAAGCCCAAGACCCAACACAACACCCAAGAATAAAACCTTTTTCAAAACAAGCTCCTTTAAATTTATCAAAAAGTATACTAAGATGATATTATTTAAAGGATTAAGCTATGCTTAAATCCACGCCTCCAAGAGCCCCTAGCCTTTACATACATGTCCCTTTTTGCACGAGCAAGTGCGGGTATTGTGCCTTCAATTCTTTCAGCGGGCTAGACTCCCTAAAAGATGCCTATGTGGAAGCCTTGATTGTAGACCTCAAAGACAGCCTTAAAAGCACGCCGGTTTTAAGCTCGATTTTTATCGGCGGGGGCACGCCAAACACACTAGAGCCCAAACACTACGAGTACATTTTTAACACCATTGCCACCCACACCACTAGCGCCCAAAATATAGAAATCACTTTAGAAGCCAACCCCGATCTCATCACTAAAGAGTGGTGCAAGACTCTAAGGGTACTTGGGGCTAACCGCCTCTCTTTGGGTGTGCAAAGCTTTTTTGCCGATAAATTAAAGTTTTTGCAAAGAGAGCACAACCAACAAGATATTTTTAAAGCCCTTGAGATCGCCCACACTTGTGGATTTAATCACCTAAGCATCGATTTAATTTACAACACCCCGCTAGACACGCCCGCCCGCCTTAAGGCAGAGTGCATGCAAGCAAACACCCTACCCATAAACCATCTCTCTGCCTACAGCCTAACCCTTGAAGACAACACCCGCCTCGCCAAAAGCACCGCCCCAAGTGCACTTTTAAACGCTGACTCCACGCTCCAAAATATTTTAAAAGATTTGGGTTTTACGCCCTATGAAGTGTCTAATTACGCCAAACCCTATCAAGTGCAACATAATTTGGGCTATTGGGCTGGCTGTGAATATTTGGGCTGTGGGGCTGGGGCTGTGGGGCGCATGGGTAAAGAGAGGTTTTACAAACAAAAATATGTTTTAGCCTACATTAAAGACCCCCTAAAGCGGCGCATAGAGCATTTAAGCGATCAAGATTTAGAGTTTGAAAGACTGTTTTTAGGCTTGCGCTGTGTTTTGGGGGTAGAGTTAAAAGGGCTAGATCCTAAAAAAACCCAAACCCTTGTAGAGGAGGAAAAATGCAAAATCAGCAACCAACGCTTGGTTGCTTGCGACTTCTTCCTAGCGGATGAAATCGCTTTGTGGCTCACTTAAAGCCCGAAGGCTCTATGTTAAAAGGCGGAGAATATTTTGTTGCACTGTGTTGGCTTGGCTCATTGCGTAGCTGCCAGACTGCGCCAAAATATTGTTTTTGCTGAAGTTTGCGCTTTCTTCGGCGAAGTCCACATCACGGATTTGAGATTCAGCGGCCTTCACATTCACTTGGGTGATGCTTATGTTGTTGACCGTGCTCACCATTTGGTTTTGCACAGAACCCAAGTCGGAGCGGATTTTATCCAACATTTTTTGGGCAGATTCAGCAATGTCCATCACCACCATCGCACCCCGAAGCGTTGTAACCCCAGAACCTAAAGTGAGGTTTTCCTTAGCTAGGGTGTTGTTGAAGTTAGCCCCAGAAGCACTGCGCACAGCTTGGTTAAATTCACCGAGCACATCTCTGAGGTTAACCGTGGTGTTAGCAGTTTCTCCCTTGCCAAAACCAATGGCTTCATAACCAGCGTTGGCATCAGCTACATTTGCCCCAGAAACAATGAGGATGTCTCTAGCATCTTGGCGGACCAAGGATAAACGACCATAATTCACAGAGCCATCTGTGATTTTTTGACCACCATTGAGGGTGTCTAGAGCCATTTTGCCTCCGCCACTGTCTTTATCACTACCGCCTTCGTTATCGGCCTTTAGGCTAATGCCCCGCCCATCTAGACTGCGTAGATTTAAACGCCCTGCAGCGTCTGTATAAGCCTCAACGCCTGTTTCAGCGGTGACAGCGTTAAAGGCTGCCACTAGACGACCATCGCTGTCGTTTTTCTTCACACCCACCACATTACCAATATGCACGCCATTGAGAACCACATTATGTAGACTCCCCGAACGGATAGCCTCATCTGAGGTGGAGATCACATTAGCCGTTGCCCTAACACCAGTGGCATTAGCGTTCTTATTGATCACCTCCACCAAGGCACCAAGTCCTGTACCAGCAGAAGTGGAAATTTTCACACTCTCTAGACTAATGTCATGGGTACCATCGACCTGTTTAAAAGTCAAAGCCACTTGACCTGAAGCGGTGATCGTCTTACCGGTAACGATTTTTGTCTGCCCAATTTTGTCGGAGGTGGCTGCTTCGATACTTGCCTTAATGGTTTGGTTAGAATAAGCCCCCACTTGGAATTCTTTATTAGAGAAAGAACCCGCTAAGAGAGTTTGCCCATTGTAGGAAGTGGTGGTGCCGATATTATCCAAGCTTTGGATTAAGCGCACGATATCGGCTTGTAGAGCCTTTCTAGATTGTGTGTTTTGCCCATCTTGAGCCGCCTGAGTGGCTTTTGTTTTGATGGTATCTAGGATTTTGATTTGCTCATCCATTGCCTTGTCAGCGATCTGGATGATGCCCATCGCATCGTTGGTGTTGGCGATTGCTTGCCCTAAACTCTTGGCTTGAGAACGCAGTGAATCGGCAATCGTCATCCCAGAAGCGTCATCGGCTGCCTTATTGATGCGTAGTCCAGAACTCAACCGCTCCAACGACTCTCTCAAATTGCGTTGCGTTAGTAACCCAGCGGCGTGGGCGTTCAACGCATTGATGTTCGTGTTGACCTGAAATGCCATACTAACTCCTTGTTGATCTCCTAAAGCTTCCTTGCTTTGGCGCACCTATAATCGGCTAAAAATTGTTTGACTCAAGCCCAAACCGCTAGTTTTGCTTCACTTTTAGGTTAAAATAGTGCTTATCGTTCAATAGCACAAAGGAGATTTTATGGCAATCAGCGTTGGTCAGTATTTATTGGAGAGATTAAAAGATTACGGCGTGGAGCACATTTTTGGTGTGCCCGGGGATTACAACTTGAGTTTTTTAGACTTGATTGAAGACGATCCAGATTTAGAGTGGATTGGCAATTGTAACGAGCTCAATGCCTCTTATGCGGCGGATGGGTATGCGCGCATTAAGCCTATGGGTGCGCTTTTAACCACCTTTGGCGTGGGCGAGCTTAGTGCCATTAACGGCGTGGCGGGCTCTTATGCCGAAAGCGTGCCTGTGGTGAAAATCGTGGGGATGCCCTCGCGCAATGTATTAGAAAACAAGCGTTTTGTGCACCACACTTTGGGCGATGGCGAGTTTATGAAGTTTTATGCCATGTATCAGGGCATCAGTGTGGCGCAAACGATTTTAAATAAACAAAATGCTAAGAGTGAGATCGATCGGGTGTTGGCCGAGTGTGCCTTGCATAAAAAGCCCGTATACATCGGTATCCCTGCCGATGTGCCCCACATGCAAATTGAAGTTTCAAGCCCCATGCTCTACAAGCCCAAGAGCGATAAAAAAAACCTCAACGCCTTCATTGGAGCAGTAAAAAAAAGCTTAAAAACTTATAAATCCTTCATTGCTCTAGCCGACTACGAAGTGAACCGCTACCATTTAAATCAAGAATTGCACGACTTCATCGAAGCCACGAATTTACCCATCGCCTCTCTTTCTATGGGCAAGGGGGTGTTTTGCGAGCAACACCCAAATTTCATTGGGGTTTACAATGGGATACTAAGCGATGAACGCATTACAAACGCCATTAAAGAATCCGATTGCAACATTTTAATCGGAGTGAAACTCACCGACTCTTTAACCGCTGGATTCCACTATATTTGTGAAGAACCCACCCCTAAAATAGAAATCCACCCGCTCTACAGCAAGATAGGTGAGAAAGTTTACAGCGATATTCTCATGCAAGATGTGCTTAAAAAACTCTCTACGCTCAAGTTTGAATCCAAAATGCCCTCCAAAGAGCCCAAAGAAAAGCCCCATTTCAGCGGCAAACTCACCCAAAAACAATTCTTTAAAGTGATTGAGGGGCATTTACAGCCTAACGGGGTTTTGATCGCCGAACAAGGAACTTCGTTTTTTGGGGCAATAGATGTAAATTTGCCAAAGGGGACAAGCTTTATTGGACAACCACTTTGGGGCTCCATCGGCTACACCTTTGGGGCATTGCTAGGCAGTGCGCTTGCTGATCGCAAGCGGCGCAATGTGCTGTTAGTGGGCGATGGTTCTTTGCAGATCACCGCTCAAGAACTCTCCACTATGCTTAGAGAGAACATCACTCCCATTATTTTGGTCATCAACAACGATGGCTACACGGTGGAGCGCTGTATCCATGGGCCTGAGCGTAAATACAACGACATTAATATGTGGCACTACACCAAGCTTTTAGAAGCCTTTGATGTGCATTTGCACAGAAAGCCCCTATCCTTCAAGGTAGACACGGCTGAAAGTTTGAGCCACGCTTTAGAGCAAGCCTACAGCCACCCTGATAAATTAGCCCTGATAGAGGTGGGGATGGCTAGGGACGATGCACCCACCCTCTTAAAAAAACTAGGCGAGCTTTTTTCAGCGCAAAACAGCTACTAGCCCCACAAGACCAAGCCATCCACTCCATAGGAATTTGTGGGATCAATGGGGGGGTTGTTTAAATCTTTTAAAATAACCAAGCCCTGCGGGACAAGTTGCAAAATCTCTTTAAAATCTTGCACGATGTAAAGGGCTCTAGCCCGTGCTAAAATGGCATTTTTTAAATCCGCCACACTCGCCACTTGCACGATGCCAAGTAAGCCTAAATGCGTGGTGTAGGCAAGCATGTCTTTTAAATCCTTTTGCAACAAGCTAGGGTCTAAAACTAGAGCGTCCACGCCATAAACCAAGGCTTCTAAAATTTGGTAGCGATCCACAATCAAATCTTTTGAAATCAAGGGCTTGGTGCAAAGACGGCGCACATAGCCCAACAAATCCAACATTTCTAGGGACGGCTCTTTGGCATAAAGTGGGGTGAAGTCAAGCAATAAAGCCAAAGCTTGGCTCTCTTGCGCCTTTTGTAGATTTTTTAAGAATTGTTCTAAATCTTGGCGTAAATCTAGGGCTAAAAGGGCGTGGGCTAGGGGAGTTTCTTTGGGGCGCTTAAGTTGCTCTAGGCTTAATCGTGGCAAGTAGGGGTTGTAGGCAAGGCTACGCCCCAAAAGTTCAAAGGGGCGGATTTCTTGTTTGAGCTTTAAAAGGGCTTTAAGATTGTCTATTGGCACTCAGCGATGGCTTGGGCATGGGCTTTTAACTCGGGTTGGGCGGCAATGTCCTCTTTAGAAATGCCTAAAAAGAGTTTCTTTGCTAAAGCGCAATTGCCCAGCTTGAAGTAACCCCATGCCAACGAATCGATGTAAAAAATCGATTTGGGCTCGATCTGCAAAGCCACCTTAACATAGTTAATCCCCTTGCGGATATTTAGACCGGACTCAATGAGCGAATAGCCCAAGAAATTATAGAAAAAGGCATCTTGAACATCTAATCGACCCTTATGCAATCTAATTTGCTCCCGCCGTTCGGCAATGGCCCTCTCAAGTTTATGGGTGATAGGCAACATGTCCGCTCTACTGAGTTTTTTATGTGCTGTTAGGTGTTCATAGGTGTAAACCGCCTCTAGGGCTAGAAATTTAGGGTCCCTATGTTCCTTGTAGAGCAAGCCGGCTTGTTTGGAGGCTAGGGCGAAGTTTTTTTGAGCGGTGTAAAGGTCTAGGAGCAAACGGCGGTTAAAGGGGAAGTTTTTGGCAATCTTTTCAGCCTTATTAAATTCTTTGAGCATCACCAAAACCTCAATGTAAAGCTGTGCGTTTTGCACTATGGGGTTTTTGTGGTAGAGCACCCCAAAGACCTCTTTGGCTTTGGCAAGTTGGTTCATTTGGACTAAAGTGTTGAAACTCTTTTGGCACAATCCGGGCGAACAGCCGTATTTTTCTAAGTGAGAAACGATGAGGTCTGCAGCTTCTTGTTGGCTGTTTTGGATGAAGTAAAGTGTGATGAGCTTCTCTAAAGTGTCCTCATCGTGCACTTGGTTGTAGAGCTTACTTAAAATGTCAAAGGCTTTGGTGTATTGTTTCTCGCCAATGTAGAGTGCACCTAACACGCTATCGAGCATCAAAGACTTGTCCTCTTTGCGGATCCTCTCTAGTAGAGTGATTGCCTTTTGGATTTGCCCCGTTTTGATGTAGCCATCCACTAAGATCTTGTTGATCGACAAGTCTTTGTTGTTTTTGGTAACCTTTTTATAGAGCATGGCGAGCTCTACGGCGGTGTTAATGTCGCCCAAGCTGGCAGCTGAAATGGCAGCCTCTTTGGCGTAAATGATATTGTGCGTTTCTTTGTAAAGCTGTAGATAGCCCTTTTTAGCCGTGGCAAAGTCGCCCCTGTGGAAGGCATCCGATGTGATTAAAATTTGCTGATCTTCTGTAGCACTTTGGGCAAAGAGCATGCTACTTAGAGCCAGCCCTAGACCCAAAAACCTCCAAGCTTTAATTCTCTGTTGTGGCATAAAACCTCGAAACCTCGCTTATGTGTAAAATTTGCACCGGAGTATACCGCATAAAAAACATGTTTTAGTTAACTTTGACCCCTGGGCAAAGGGCGCACAATTTTCTCATCTCTTTTACATCCTTGAAACACTCCCAAAATGGGAAAGTCTTGCATTGTTTGGGGCGCACGGGGTAGATTTGACAAAGCTTTGTGTTTTCATCCAAAAATATGCACGCATAGCCCTCTTTAGGGTTGCTAGCGGGCTTTTCTAGCAGGCTGTAGGCATAGCCCACTTTTTTGACATATTTAAGGGTGAAACTCTCAAAAGGTAAATTTAAAAATGTGCTGATGGCTTGCATTTCTACCGGCTTGAGAAAAACATAACCTTTCTGCCCTAAACAGCATTTTGCCCCACATGTGGCGCAAGCTTTGGGGTTAAAAGTAAAATCCATTAAGGCTCAACAGCTTTGTAAGCGACACGCATGCCAAAGTCTAAAGCAAGGGCATGTTCACTCTTGGCAATGGTGATGGGAAATTCAATCTCCATATGCGCACTAAAGCCCACTAAACCATCAAAAAAGGCGTAAAAATCATCCAAATTGCGTGCGTGGGCGCTCACCCGCAATTCCTCGTAGATGCAATGGTTTATGAGGTCGATCCTACGATTTTTTTTTCGGATTTGAATGTGGGTGAAGTGCTTGTGTAGTAGAGTGTTTAGATGATTGTTTAACACGGCATAGTTGGGGTGCTTGAGCAAACGACTATTTTTTTGTTTTATGGTGCGGTAGACCTGCAAGGCGTTGACAAAATTTTGGCGCTGGTAGGCAACAATCATGGCTTGCTGGCGGGCATCGGCATCTTGAGATTGGTAACCGATCATCTTTGGGTAGAGCCACAGACTCACACTCACCACCCCCACCACCACAAAAACTATGAAAAAGACGAAGTTCTTAACCAAGCGTTCAAAGGCCAAATCCTCAGCGTAGCGGGTAGCGTAGAGTTGTTCGAGATTTTGCTCTGTCAGTCGCTCGCCTTTTCAATGTAGGGTAAAACAGAGGAATTTATGGAAACAAAGCTAAACCACCCATTACTGAGAGGGTAAAACTTGACATTGCTATTTTCAAAGATCGAGTTGAGCCTTTGTTGGATTGTGCGCTTAAAAACCTCTTTGGAGGGGACAACACCCTTAAGAACCAAGCTGGAATAATCGATGGTGATAGAATTGATGGTGATAGAGTCGGGGATTATCTCTAAAATCCCCCTAATGGAGTCTTTGGTACTAGTTATGTGGGAGGCTTTACTTTGCGCACTTTTTAAAGCTTGTCTTGTGTGTTCGATGCGTTCTTGGACATAGTGGCTCTCATGGCTATAAATACGGCCCTGCACTTGAGATATTTCTGTCCTGCTTTTGGTGATCTCAATGTATTTTTGCAAAAGATAAGTTAGGCCATATACAACCCCCATAGAAAGCAGAATATAAAACAGCCAAATCTTGGCAAGCAGATCCAACATGTGTTTGGGGAAAGGTTTACTATAGCTGAACTTCATTGTATTGTTCTTTTTTGGCTAAAATTCCCATCTGTTCGACTAAAGACATAGGGATGTGGACAACTTCTAGCATGAGCTCGTCTTTTAGCGCATCGATGAGTTGGTAAGAAATTTCATAGGTGTGCAACACCCACACCTTTTGGACAAAATCCTCAACGCGGTAGTTTGGGTTTTCGTAGGCTGTCTTGATCGACTCCTCTAAATACTTGATAATATCGGAAGCGTGGAACATGTTATCCACTAAGGCTTTGGGGTCTTGATTAGACTTTTCTTTAGGTGGAGGGGACTCAAAATTAAAATCCATTTGCATCAGGTTAGCCTCAATAGACTTTAAAAAAGATTGCAAAACATGCTCTTCGTGTTCATAGCCAACTTGATCTTCTTGCATTTGTACCCCATAATCCGCCTCGATCACTTCTAGGGGGTAGAATTTGCTGTAACAAATGCTCTTGCAGTTGTTCACCATCACAAACAAACGAGAGTGTTCTAAGAGTGCATAAACGGCCACTTCCTCTTCTAACATGGGTTTGATGAAGCTATACATAAGAAGAAAAGGTGAAAAAATGTAGTCGACCTTGAAGGCGAGGGAAAAGGTTTTACGGTCGCTTTCTAAAGATTGCTTGGGGATATAAAAGCAGTAATCATCGACTTCTAGGACAACTAAGTCCTTTCTGCGCAACCCCTGTGGGATGTGTTGCTCCAACTCAGATTTTTTACACATCCCTTGATCTGTGCTTTTAGACATCCCACAGATATAAGAAAAAGGGTAGACGCTAGTAAAATCGCGGGTATCCTTTACTGCCTTGATAGGGATCATGCCATCTTTTACGGGGTAGGCTTTGTTGACAATTTCGCGTGTCTTTCTCCATTTTAACCTTTCTGCCCGCCCGAGTAAAACCTCATGGTCTAAATTAAAACAGATAAAAACATCGGAGAAAAGCAAGGAGCGCACGCTGTCATGAAAGACGGTTTTAAAAAAGCTAAAAACCCCCATTACACCGCCTCCATGCGCTGCTTCAGCAACGCTTTAGCCTCTTGTAAATCCATGTTCTTAGGGATGAACAAGGGGGAGAACATGTAGTAATTGATTTTAGAAAAGGGTTTAGGCAACTTAAAGCGATCCCAAGTGTTGAGCGTGAAAGCGTTGCTAAAAACCACGCGGCACACCACCACCCCCACCCCCGTTTTTTGTGCCAACGCCACCACCCCATCGGCAACGCTATGCCTTGGTCCCTTGGGACCATCGGGGGTGATGCCAATATCCTCCCCGCCCTTTAGCCGTTTGATCGCCTCAATGAGCGCACCCACCCCGCCCTTTTTGCTAGAGCCTCTAATGGCTTGAAAGCCAAAGCACTCAAAGAGTTTTGCCGCTAGCCCGCCGTCAAAATGCTGGCTGGCGATCACTGATAAATTTGCTTTAGGCTTGATGCGCAAATAGGCAAAGGGCAACATCGCCATCTCCCCATGCCAGCAGCTAGCGATGAAAGTTTGTTTTTGCAGCCCCTCGGCTAAAAAAAAGCGGTTTTTGCAAGTTTTAAACAAAATCCGCAAAACCCAATAGAGCAACACGGGTAAAGCGCGTAAAACAAAGCCGTTTCGTAAGCGTTTCAACAACACACTTAAGCGATCCTCCCCTTTAAACTCCCCTTGTGGTGCGCCACCACTTTAACCGCCACAAAATCCCCCACGCCAGCCCCGCCAGCCTCAAAGCTAAGTAGCCGCCCGTTACCACTGCGCCCCTCAGCCACACCCTCGGCGATTTTCTCGATCAAAACCTCGTGGGTTTTGCCAAGCTCGGCTCTAGCCTTTTGCTCTAAAATCTCTTTGTGGCGGCTTTGTAGCCGTTCTAAATGCGCGCTCGCTTCCTCTTTGGGGACTTTATTCTCCCATGTGTAAGAAGGCGTGAGCGGACGGGGGGAGTAAATAAAACTATAGAGTGTGTCAAAGCGCACCTGCTCTAAGATGTCTAAGGTGTCTTCAAAGTCTTTAGGCGTTTCGCCAGGAAAGCCCACGATGATGTCCGTGCTAATGCCCACTTCAGGCACGAGGGTTTTTAAACGGGTGATGCGATCTAAATACCATTCTCTGCTATATCCCCTTTTCATGGCTTTTAAAATGGCATTAGAGCCGCTCTGCAGGGGGATATGGATGCTTTTACACACCTTGGGGTTTGTGGCAAAATGCTCTAAAAAAACGTTGTCCATGTGCAAGGGGTGGGGCGATGTAAAACGGATGCGTTTAAGCCCACTAATTTGGCTCAACTTCTCTAGCAAGGTGGTGAAATTCACCTTTGGGTGTGCGGTGCTAAAGCGCACGCCGTAGTTATTGACATTTTGCCCTAAAAGCAAAATCTCTTTCACCCCAGCTTGTGCTAATTTGTCCGCCTCTTTTAAGAGCAAATCCATAGGGATAGAAATCTCTTTGCCCCTTGTGTGGGGGACAATGCAATAGGTGCAATGCTTGTCGCACCCGATAGAAATGTTTAAAAGGGCTTTAATGCTGCTTGGGGCTTGGCTGGCAAACACATAAGTGCTGTCGTCATGGTCTAAATCGATGGCAACTGCTTTATCCTGCTTGATGATTTGGCTGATTTTAGACACATTGCGCGCGCCCAAAACAAAATTGACGCTCGGGGCTTTTTTTAGAATCTCTGCGCCCATATGGCTTGCCGTGCAACCACACACGCCGATCTTCGCCCCCGGCTTTTTAATCTTAGCAAACTGCCCGATCTCAGAGAACAACTTTCTCTCTGGCTTCTCACGCACGCTACAAGTGTTGATTAAAATTAAATCCGCCTCGCTAGGCTCGCTTGTGGGGGTGTAGCCCACCTTGCCAAGTTCGCCCACCATATGCTCGCTGTCACGGCTATTCATCGCGCAACCCATCGTTTCAATGTAAAGTTTCACAAACCGCCCTAAATGATGTGCATTTGGTAGATGAAGTCCTTTTCATCCGAGCTTACTTGCACTTGCGACAAATGCACCCGACAATTCTTTTTTTCTAAAAACGCCACCGTGGCCAACATATCCTTATGGGGATTTGTGGGGGCGAAGTAAAAAATATGCTCGCTTTTGAGGTATTTTTGGTGCAATTCTTCTAAACTCAAGCTAGGGGTTTTGCTCTGTTTGCGATCCATTTTGGCTAAACGCAGTTCCATTAAGACCTCCCATGAAATAGCCTTGAAGTTTAGCCTACCTTGCCTTAAAACCCCTTTTAGAGCCCCACACCCACTCCCCGCCGATGTATAGACTCTGCACCTTTCTTGCTTGCAAGAGCCAATGCAACACCCCTTGTAAGTTGGGCTGAGAGTTAAAACCAAAGAGGGCAAAATCCGCTAAAAAGCCCGCTTGCAAACTCCCCCCTTGTAGGCCCAAAGCGTGGCTGGCGCGTAGGGTCGCCCCGAGCAAAATTTGGGGTAGGGCCTCTAAAAGGGGAACATTCAAGGCAAAAAGGGCGATGCGCAGTTCCTCTAAAAGTAGGGTGTTGGCATTAGAGCTTGCGCCATCTGTGGCTAGGGCGATCTTCACACCCGCCTTATTTATCTGCTTAAAATCCAAGAGTTTACCGCTTAACAGGCGGTTAGAGCGCGGGCAAGAAATGAGCGTGGGGTGCGCACTCTCTTTGACGTGCTGTAAATGCACCTTTGTGGCAAACATGGCATGCACTAAAAGCAACTTTTGCCCTTGAAATAGGTCTAAAAACTCTAAAGGGCTTACATAGTGTGGGGCACTTAGCCCGTGTTTGGCGTAAAAATCCTTGAAATATCCCCCCCGCCCCTCTAAAAAGTCCAACTCCGCCTTAGACTCCAAAAAATGCGTGGAGACCACGGGACTTTTGTAGGTACTTAAAACCTGCTTGGCTAAGTCTTTATGCACTGAATAGGGGGCGTGGATGGCAATGGCGGGGGTGAATTTCGCACTTTGACATTCAAGGCTTAGAGCGTGGCGCTTACTAAACGCCTCAAAAGCGGGGGTGATATCGGCGTTTGCCCCGATGAGCTCATCAAAGAACACCACCCGTAAGGGGCTCTCTTTTAAGATAGGGCGATCCAAACCATAACTGCTGATCGCCCCTACACTCGCCACACCCTGCATGAGTTGCTCGCACACCGCTTTTTGCATATGCGCTGTGGCTTTTTTGAGCACTTGGCTTCTGTTGGACATGACTGAGCTAAGCCACCCCTCAAAGCTCCCATAGCTAAAATTATTTTTCTGCCCCGCAAACTCAAAATGGATATGCGGGTTTGCCAAAGCGGGCATTAAAAGGGCGTTTTTATAAAAATGGGCTTTTGCGCTTGGGTGCTTGGTGCAAAGTTTAGCGTAATCGCCCACTTCTAAAATGCGCCCCCCCTCAAACAACACCCCCCCATTAGGCAGAATATCAAAGCTCGGGTTACACACAAGCGCGCACTTCGCTCCCAAAATTTTAAGCCCCATAGACAATATCTTCCCCTTGCAATACCAAGCGCACAACCCCTTTTAAACTCTCTTTATAGTAGGGGCTGTGTGGGTTTTGCACCACTTCCTCCCCCTCAAGGTCCACAAGCATTAAACGGGCTTCTTTGCCCTCTTGCACCGCACCGCAATTTAAGCGCAAGAATTTAGCCGGCGTGCTTGCCATGAGCTCTATGAGCCTTTCAAGGCTCACTAGGCCCGTTTGGACTAAATACGTGTAGGCGAGACTAAAGCTACTTTCAATGCAATGCATGCCAAAAGGAGCTTCTTCAAAGATGTCTTGCGCTTTGGGGGGACGGGTGTAGTGTAGGCTTGTTAGCATGTCAATTTGCCCCCCTTTTAGGGCTTTGTGTAGAGCTTTTTGCTTCTCTTTGCTTTGCAGGGGGGGCAGGATTTTAAAGCGGGGCTCGTAGGTTCTATAAACGCTCTCGGTGAGGATGAGGTGGTGTAGAGGGGTTTGCACGAATAGGGGCGCGCCTAGAGATTTTAAGCTTGCGGCGATGTTTAACGCGTCCATTTCCACCACGCTATCTAGCATGGTGTCTCTTTGGATATGCAGCGCCATGCTGGCGTATTTGCCCACCTCTTTAATTTGGATGAGCGGGCTCACACTGGGCAGCCCGAGTTTGTAGGCTAGGGGGGTGCTGTCTGCGATGCCTAGAGTGGGGCGGCCCTCATAGCCGCGCACACCGCACACCAGGGGCAAGTTCAACATTTTGGCATAATCTAGGGCGGGCAAGAGCTTCTGCCCCTCTAGGTTGTAAATGTAAAGGCAGGCAGGGCTAGATAAACTGCTTACAATCTTAGATAAATTTTGTAGGCGTTGTTTGGCGTTTAAGGGGTGCAAACAAATGGGGTCTTTGGCTTTTTGCGCCTCTTTGGCGGTGGTGTTTTCTAAATTGTCCTCTGCCTCTTTAAAGTCCAAAGGCTGCATTTCTGGCTCGTGTAAAGAGTAAAGGGGCTCTAAATCAATCCCCATGAGCGTGCCCACCCCCCCTTTAAAGGCTTGGGCTTTTAGGGCGGCGTAGGTGGTGGCTTGCAGGTTATGCAAGAACACGCCCAAATCCACAAGGCTAGGCAAAAGTGTAAGCCCCTTGCCCTCTAAAACCTTTTCGCCCTCTGTGGGGCATAGGGATGGGGCGATTTGGACGATGTGTGCGCCTAAAATGCGCACATCCACGCCCGCACCGCCCATAAGCTTGATATTTTTGAGTAACAAAAGACCTCCTTAAAGTTGCAGTAAAAACGCCCCCAAGCGATCCATTTGTCCGCTTAAGATCAAAACACCCATGCCCACTAAGAGCAACCCTGAGAAAACCTCCACCGCCCGGCTGTAAGTGCGCATTTTTTTGAGCACTCCCCACACTTGGTTAAGCAACAGCGCCACCACCAAAAAGGGCAGCCCAAAACCCAGCACAAACACGCCCAAAAGCGCCATGCCATAGGCGTGCTCCGCCCCACTAAGTAGGACGATGCTTGTAAAGATAGGGCCGATGCAAGGAGTCCAACCTAGAGCAAAACTCACGCCCAAAATGAAGGGGATGAGGCTGTTTAAAAAAGGATTCTTAAACTCTAGGCGCACTTCTAGGGTTTTGCTTTTGTAAAGCCATTTAATAGGCAAGACCCCCAAAAAGTGTAAGCCAAAGACCACCACCACCAAGCCCGCCACCACCCGCACCCAAGGGGCGTTTAAATAAGCGTGCATGATCCTTGCCATAGACACCCCGATGAGCCAAAAGACCAAACCAAAGCCCAGCACGAACAAGCTAGCCTTAGCCAAAACCGCCCAACGCGGGGCGTTGCCACTTTTTAATTCCTCTAAAGAAGTTTGCGAGATGTAGGACAAGTAGGCGGGGATTAGGGGCAAAACGCAGGGACTTAAAAACGCCAAAATGCCCGCCAAAAATGAAGCAATCAAGGGTGTTTTGTCAAAGAGCGTCAAAAGGTTGTCCTCGAACATCTACCTATCCTAAGTTTTTTGCTATAATACCGCACAATTATAGTACACCTAGCATTTAGATTTAAGGACATTAAGCCACCGATGCAAACCCCCATTGAAGAAACCACCCAGCCCACGAAGTCTTTTAAAGATTTGGGCTTAAACTCCAAGATTTTAAAATCTATCGCCGAAGTGGGCTTCACCCAGCCTAGCCCCATACAAGAAAAGGCGATCCCTTTAGTGCTCGCAGGCAAGGATGTGATCGCCCAAGCCCAGACCGGCACGGGCAAAACTGCCGCCTTCGCCTTGCCCATTATCCAAAACTTGCAAAACAACAAGAGCGTGGAAGCCCTAGTCATCACACCCACTAGAGAGCTGGCCATGCAAGTGAGCGATGAGATTTTTAAACTCGGCAAGAGCTCACGCACCCGCACGATATGCGTTTATGGGGGCAGAGCATCCGCAAACAATGCGAGCTACTAGAGCGCAACCCGCAGGTGATGATCGCCACCCCGGGCAGGCTCTTAGATCACCTAAAAAACAAACGCTTAAAACGCTTTGCACCCAAAGTCGTGGTCTTGGATGAAAGCGATGAAATGCTTGACATGGGCTTTTTGGATGACATTGAAGAGATTTTTGACTATTTGCCCGAAAATGCGCAGATTCTCTTATTTTCTGCCACCATGCCCCCGCCCATTAAAGAGTTGGCAAATAAGATCTTGCAAAACCCCGTGTCCGTCCACATTGCCCCCACGCATGTAACCAACGCCGACATTGCGCAACGCTTTTATGTGATCAATGAACATGAGCGCAACGAAGCGATCATGCGCTTGTTGGATAAAGAAACCCCCAGCAAAAGCATCATTTTTATGCGGATGAAAAGAGAAGTGGATGAATTGCACCAATTTTTGAGTGCGAAGGGCTATAAGACCACGCCCCTACACGGCGACATGGAACAAAGGGCGAGGCAAGCTTCTATTAAAGCCTTTAAATCCAAACAAGCGGATGTCTTGATCGCCACCGATGTGGCGAGTCGGGGGCTAGACATCAGCGATGTAAGCCATGTATTCAACTACCACATGCCCCTAAACACCGAGAGCTACATCCACCGTATCGGGCGCACGGGGCGGGCGGGCAAAAAGGGCGTGGCGATCACACTTGTAACCCCCTTAGAGTATAAAGAGTTGCAACGCATGCAAAAGGACATCGGCGCGTCTTTAGAGCTTTACGAAATCCCACACATGGATGAGGATCGCTTGGTCAAAGCCCTTTCAAAGGTGGAAGTGGACGCTGAGGTCGTGAGCTTATACGAGCAACTGACTGAGCAGTTTGAACCCTCTCAGTTGGTGCTCAAGCTCTTAAGTTTGCAATTTAAGAGCCACAAGGTAGATTTAGACCATATTTTTACAGAGTCAAAGCCAAGCGAGTCTAAAAAACCCCCAAGAAGTTCGAGACCCCGCAAAAATGGGCGTTTTAAGGACTCCAGACGCAAGTATTAAGAAAATAGAAAAATAGGAAAACATCATGAACCACCCTTTTATTTGGCAAGATGGCAAGCTTGTCCCCTTTGAAAAAGCCACTATTCATGTTCTCAGTTATAGTCTGCACTACGCTAATTTGGTGTTTGAAGGCATCCGCGCCTATAAGGGCAAGGACGGCTTGTTTGTGTTCCGTTTGCACGATCACATGCAACGGCTTTTGGATTCGTGTAAGGCGGTGGGGCTAAAGATCCCCTACTCCATAGAAGAGCTAAACCACGCCACACTAGAAACCTTGCGGGCGAATAAGTGCGATGCCAACACCTACATCCGCCCCTTTGTGTTCATGGGGCTTGGCACACTTGGCATTTGTGCGAGCAACCCCCCCATCCACACTGCCATTGCCACCGTAACTTGGAAAGACAACCAACACGAGGGCATTAAGGTCAAAACCAGCTCTTATAGAAAGCCCAGCGTGCAATCCACGATGAATAAAGCCAAAGCCAGCTCCAACTACCTAAACTCCCAACTCTCTAAGCAAGAAGCCTTAGATTGCGGTTGCGATGAGGGCTTGCTGCTTGATGTCAATGGCTTTGTGGCGGAGGGTTCGGCTGAAAGCTTTTTTATGGTGAAAAAAGACAAACTCATTGTCCCCCCCCTAGATTATTCGCTCGATTCAATCACCCGCCAAACCATCATTGAGCTCGCCGAGCACTTAAACATCCCCATGGTGCACCGCCATGTGGTGCGTGAGGAAATTTACAGCGCCCAAGAAGCCTTCTTTGTGGGCACGGGTATGGAGATTTTACCCATTAAGTCTTTGGACTTTAGACCCATTGGCACGGACAAAAATCCCATCACCAAAGCTCTATTTGACACCTACATGAAGCTTGTTAAAGGCGAAACCGCCGGTGATTTAGAAAAATTTGCGCATTATGTCGTTCGGGTCTAAAGGAAGTGTATGCCCATTGATCTCAACGAGCATCTAAAGCGTAAGCAGAGTCCTAACTCTGACAACAATACCCCCAATAATTCTAACAACACCCCCAAGAGCCCCAAACCCCCAACTCTGCCCTCTAATTTCTTGCAATCCAAGCGATTCACCACTTTAATCATTGCGATTGTTGTATGTGCCTTGCTCTTTTTGGCAAAGCCCTTCATGGTGATCCAATCGGGTGAGATCGGCATTAAGGTTACGGCGGGGCGTTACGACCCGATCCCCTTGCAACCCGGGATACACTTTTTTATCCCCCTAGTGCAGGATATTCTAGTCATAGATACAAGGGTGCGCACGATCAACTTCTCGCGCACCGAGGACATGGGGATTGTTGGGAAAAATCAGGGGATTTTTAGAAACGATGCGATCAATGTGATGGACTCAAGGGGGCTCACCGTCTCCATTGAGCTCACCGTGCAATACCGCCTCAACGCCCAAACCACGCCCCAAACGATCGCCACCTATGGTCTTAGTTGGGAGCAAAAGATCATCAACCCTGTGGTGCGTGATGTCGTGCGCTCTGTGGTGGGGCGCTATCCGGCTGAGGATTTACCCATCAAGCGCAATGAAATCGCCGCTTTGATCAATACCGACATCAACAAAGAGGTTTCCAAACTGCCCAATTCCCCCGTGCAGCTTAGCTCTATCCAATTACGTGAAATTGTCTTGCCCACCAAGATCAAAGAACAGATCGAGAAGGTGCAGATCGCCCGCCAAGAATCCGAGCGGGTGAAATACGAGGTGGAAAAAGCCAAACAAGAGGCGCAAAAAGCAGCAGCCCTAGCCAAGGGCGAGGCGGATGCAAACCGCATTAAAGCGCAAGGCGTGGCAGATGCGATCGTGATCGAGGCGAAAGCCAAATCCGCAGCCAACGCCAGCATCGCCCAAAGCCTGAGTGAAAAGCTTTTGAGTCTGCGCCAAATTGAAACCCAGGGGCAGTTTAACGAAGCCTTAAAGGTGAATAAAAATGCCCAAATCTTTTTAGTCCCCGGCGGCGCCGTGCCCAACATTTGGCTAGACACCAAGAGCCGCCAAAAGGCAATAGCGACCACACACAATAAATGATCGACACGACCGCTATTTTGTATTCTGTCCTCGCCCATCTAAAAATCTTTTGGGCAAATGCTAGCCCCTTTGCGTTGGTGATCTTTGGCATGCATTGTGCGTTTTTTTTATGCTTTTATATCTCCGGCTTGTCGTTTCGGGGCTTTATGTCCTACTTTTTCTACATTCTAGCCGCTTTGTGCATGCTGAGTGCCCCCCTTGTGGTGCGCTACATCCTTGAAGAGCAGCTTTTTAAAATCCAAACCCACATATACGAGACCTTTTCCTTCACCTACACCAACGCTTTCATGGCAAAGATCAATGTCAAAAATGTCGGCCGTTTGACCATTAACCAATGCCTTTTGCGCCTAGATGTTCTGCACCAACCGCACAACAGACTCCAAGACTATTTATACCAATGGGTGTTTGTACACACCTACACGCAGTCTTTTAAGGTGCAACTCCCTCCACAAAAATCCCAAGATTTGGCGATGGACATCGAGGGTTACCCCTATAAACAAGCCCCCTTTAAACTCTCTGCAGATTGCTATTGATTGCTTTTTGCATTTTTACCAAAATTCGTTATAATGGGCGGGTTTATTTTTAAAAAACGAAAGGATTAACATGGCAGTTGGTATTTTTTACGGCACAGACAGCGGAAATTCTGAAACAATTAGCGGTAAAATTGCTGAAAAACTAGGTGGGGTGAAAGTATATGATGTGGCCAAAGCGTCTAAAGCAGACTTTGATGGTTGTAGCTCTGTAGTTCTGGTCGCACCCACTGCAGGAGCTGGGGATTTGCAAAGTGACTGGGAGGAGTTTTTAGGTACTTTGAGCGATACGGATTTTGCCAACAAAACCATCGCTCTAGTGGGTCTTGGTGATCAAGACACCTACTCTGAAACCTTTGCTGAGGGCATTTTCCACATCTATGAAAAAGCCAAAGCTGGTAAGGTTGTGGGCTTCACTTCTACAGATGGTTACAATTTCGAGGCTTCTAGGTCTGTAGAGGGTGGTAAATTCGTGGGTCTCGTGCTCGATGAAGACAACCAGGACGATCTCACCGACAGCCGCATCGATGCTTGGATCGGTGAAGTGAAAGGGCAACTCTCGTAATTCTTGCAAGTGGGGGGGATTTATTCACTCTAAAAGCGTATACTACAGTTCCTAAACTTGTTGAAAGGAACTGAAGTGTTTCAAACACGCTTTTTACCCCCGACTTTGCTTTATTTGGTGATTTTAGGTTTCTCGGCTTGCACCAGCACACACAAGAAAGATGTTTTTCTAGCCAATGTGCCCGCTTGGATGCTTGAAGACCGTAGTGCCTTCATCACGCAGGGCATCGATAGTTCGCACATCATAGACGGGCAGATCGCCCGCTCGGAGAAAATCGCTAGGGAGCGGGCGCGCTTTCGAGTCGCCCAGCACATCGGCAAGCAAATTAAAGATGTGTTCAAACAAACCCAAAACGCCAATCAACGCCCCTTTGATGACAATATTTTTAAACAGATTGTCCAAGCCATCGCTGCCAGCCTAGATCAGGGAGTCCAGCTGGGCGAATACATCAACCCCAATAACCAAGAAGTTTTTATTTTGGTGCGCGTGGATGGCTACGATCGGGGCTTACTTGAAAAGAATTTACTCGCCATCAAACCCATCCACACCAACACCATCAAAGCCCTGCAACAAGCAGTCCGCCAAGTCTTTAAGGATGCGATGAACTATGGAGATGTGAAAGTCCCCCAAAGCATGTAGTCTAAAACAACCCCAAGAGTTTGGCAAGGGCGAGCACCACTAAGGAGAGCCCCCAAAGCCAAAAGAAGCTGTAGGCGATGTGCCGCCCCATAGAAAGTTTAGCTAGCCCCAAACCTAGCCACAAGGCGGGCGCAAAGGGGGAGACAAAAGTCCCCACAATCGAACCGATGAGCATTGCATAGCCTGTCGCTTCCCCGCTCACACCATAGGGGGCGGTGATGTGGGCGACTATGGGAAAAAGTGTGAAATAATAGCCATTGGTGTCTAAGAGCAACTCAAAAGGCACGCCAAAAACTCCTGTGATGATGTGTAGGTGTTTAGTCGCAAAGTCGGGTAAGAGCAGGCTTAAATGTTGGGCTAAATCCACAAGCATGCCAGAGCCGCTTAAGATCCCAATATACACCCCGGCGGCAAGCAAGATCACCGCCATAGAGATGGCTTCAGGGGCGTATTCCTTCACCTTTGCCATGCGCTCCTTGGGGTTAGCGTAATTGATTAAAAGCACCGCACACAAGGCCAAGAGAAAGCAAAACTCAGGAGGCAAGATTTTAAGCATCACCGATCCCAAAGCAATCAGGGCGGTTACGACATTGATCCAAAAAAAGCGAGGGTGATCCAATGTCTGCACACCTAAACCCCCCTGCACTTCTAGCCCCGTCTTCATAATGCGCCGCTTTTCTTTAAAGCCTAGAAACACCGCCATGAGCAAAATACACGCAAAGCCAAGCAGCTGCACCTTGATCAAGGGGGTGTAGAGCGCACTCACATCTGTGCCTAGCACGCTGGCGATACGCCCAAGCGGCCCACCCCAAGGGAGCATGTTTGCCACGCCCGCACTGGCGGCTACGAGCAGTAGGAGCAAATAAGGGTTCATGTTTAAGCGTTTATAAATGGGCAAGAGCGGAGGGATCACCACTAAAAAGGTGCTTGCCCCAGAGCCATCCAAGTGGGCGATCATCGCAATGAGGCATGTCCCCACACACACCGCCACTACACTGCCTTGACTGAGTTTAATCAGCGCATTGATGAGCGGATTAAACACCCCCACATCGTTTAAAACCCCAAAAAACAAAATCGCAAAGATGAACATGATCGCGATGTGTGCCACTTTGCCGATGCCCTGTTTGAAGTAGCGCACCAACTCTTGCATATGGTCTTTAAAGGTGTAGAGGGCGTTGTGCTTGGCAAAGAGCGGAGCTAAATTCTCCTCAATGTGTTTGGCATTAGGATAAAGGGCTGCTGCGCCGGCTAGATAAAATTTTTCCACTTGCGCTTTAGAGAGTGGGGGGTAGTCCTTCATTTTGGGCTTGAAACCCAGCGCCACATTGCCCGCTTTTCTAAAGGCGTGGCGCAAATGCCCATCTGGTGGATCAAAACCATTATCTTTAGCAAGGTGCTTTAAAAAGTGCTTTTCATTGGAGTGGCTGAGCATATAAGCGTAATTCTTAGGCACTACAGGCTGAAAGATTAGGGCAGAAGTGAGCCAAAAGCCAAACAATCCGCCTAAAGGCACGAGGGTTAAGGCGACCATTGGCGAGAGTTTATCGGTCAAAAGCAAGGCGATCAACGAAGTGATGATGAGGATGGCAAAAAGGGTTAGCATGGCTTTTATCCTCCAAAGCGATAAAAGCTCTAGCCTAGGTCCTTTTTCTTAAAACTTCCTTTCAAGTCCAAAATGCTAAACCCCAACGCATCGTCCTCGCACACCTCAATGCACCGCCCGCAACGGGTGCACTCCCCCGAATTGACCGACACGCTTTTAAGCCCCACCATCCACAGCACCTGCCGCTCGGGGCAAATTTCCCAACACAGTTCGCACTTGGTGCAACGCATCGCGTCATGCTTGATCTTTAAGAGCGCGTAGCGGCTGGTGAGCGCATAAAACGCCCCCAAGGGGCAGAGTTTGGAGCAAATGATTTTATCACCCAAAAACGCATCCACGCAAAAGAGCAACAACGCCACAATGAGCCACGAGGCCGTGCCTAAAATGATCCCCCTTTGCACCACCCCGATGAAGGACACACTCTCAAAGGCGGGCGTGGCAAGCGCAAAGGAGAGGATTAAGCTTAGAGCTAAGAGGATGTAGCGCAAATTCTTAGGCAAGCCCAAATGCACGCCCCTAAATTGGAGTTTGCGCCGCACCCACGCCGCAAAATCCACGATCATATTCACCGGACACACCCACGCACAAAACGCCCGCCCCAAGAACAAGCCATACACACACAGCACCAAGAGTGCCCCCAAGAGTGCCGTGATCTCAACGTGCAAACTGGCTAAAAACACCTGCAGAGCCGCAAAAGGATCGCTTAGGGGGATCGTGTTGAACAACCTAGACGCGCTCAAATTGCCCTTGAGTATCCAAGTGTTGGCGGCAAAAAGGGCTAAAATACCGCATTGCATGAGCCGCCTTAGCACTAAATAGCGCATTAAAGCCCCTTATTCAGGTAGTCTAGGGGGTTGTCTGTCTTGGGGTTTAGGGTGTTGGGCTTGGCGTCTTTCACCCGCTCTTGATCTTTTGCGTCCCAGCCCTTGACATAGTGGTTGCCCACCTTGCCACTCACAAACGCCACGGGCAAGACCCGAATCGCCGGCTCTTTGGTGATACACGCCCTTTCACACAGCCCACAGCCCACGCACACATCGTTTTGGACCATGGGCAACATATAGGCGTGCTTGCCCGTGCGTTCGTTGTGTTTGTTTTCTAGCTTAATGGCGCGATCGATGAGGGGGCAAACCCGGTAGCACACATCGCAACGAATCCCCCAAAACGCCACGCAAGAGATCGGATCGACCACCGCTACACCCATTTTAAGCGATCCCACGCCTTGATTTTTCTCTAAGTGCTTCTTGTCTAGCGCGCTTGTGGGGCAAGCTTTAATACAAGGGATGTCGGGACAGAGGTAGCAAGGGACTTTGCGGGCTTCAAAAAAAGGCGTGCCGACCTTGGCGTGATCGAGCAAAGTAGCGAGTTTTAGGGTGTTGTAGGGGCAATCCTTCACACACAGCCCACAGCGGATACATAGGCTCAAAAAACGCTCTTCATCCTCTGCCCCGGGGGGTCTTAGCGCATACGAGTCCTTACTGTGCTTGGCTTTGAGCATGGCAGCCAAAAACGCCCCCCCACTGCCGCACAGCAAAGCCCCCTTAAGGGCTGTTTGTAAAAACGCCCGTCTTTGCATCAAAACCTTTAATTTGTGTAGGGGAGTTTGCCATCTAGGCGTAACCCCGTGGCGTCAAATTGTGTGCGCGTCATTTTAGCCACCCTAGCCCTAATCGCTTTTTGGATCGCCTCCATGTGGTTTTCAAATTCCTCCATTGTCATGTTGGCGGTGTTTTTGTTCGCCGCTGCAATCACCCTATGGTAAAACTTCTTGCGCTCTGCTAGGCTCAATTTTTTTGCCCGCTTGTATAGCTCCATGTGGTAGTCGGGGACTTTTTCTGCGTCTATTTTGCCCGCCATGCTGATGAGCTCTTGGTCGCTCTCATGGGCGGGCAAAGGGGTTTGGGTCTGCCCACAACCCCACGCACAACCCCGACACAGCCAAAACCGCCAAAGCCCTCTTAAATTTTGTCATCAAGCTCCCTTAAGCTTTGGTGATTTTCACCGCACATTTTTTATAATCCGTTTGTTTAGAAATGGGGCAGGTTGCGTCCAAACAAACCTTGTTGATGAACACATTTTCATCAAACCAAGGCACATAAACCAGCCCTGCGGGTGGCTTGTTGCGCCCACGCATATCCACCCTAGCCTTCACGCTAGCCCGACGTGATTCAATCCACACTGCATCACCTTGATTTAGGCCTAGCTTTTTGCCATCCTCTTCATTCATGTAGCACAAAGCCTCGGGCACAGCTCTAAAGAGCTCGGGCACACGCATGGTCATCGTACCGCTGTGCCAATGCTCCAAGACCCGACCCGTAGCCAGCCAAAAGGGATACTCTTTGCTGGGGCGCTCAGGGGCTTTCATGAAAGGTCTAAAGAAAATCTTAGCCTTGTTGGCTAGGCTTTTGGCCTCTGTGCCCTGTGGGCCTCTTAAATCCCCGCTCACGAGCTTTTTACCCGCCTTACCATAGAAGGCAAAATCCCCATTGGGGGCGGCTTTTTTAGCGTAAGGGTCGTACTTGGTGTTGAAACGCCAGAGGGTTTCTTTGCCATTGACCACCGGCCATCTTAGCCCCCTTGCTCTGTGGTAGTCGTCAAAATAAGCCAAGTCGTGCCCATGCCCTCTGCCGAATTTGCGGTACTCTTCCCACAAGTATTTTTGGATGAAGAAGCCATAACCTTTAAAAGGCTTGCCATCACTGCCGATCACATGGCGTCTATCGCCAAAGACTTCGGAGTTGGGCGCACCCCGACCGATGGGGTCATTGGCTAAAAACTTACGGCTAAAGCGGTTGTCAAAGAGCACATGGTAGAGCGTGTCGTTGTCCTTGTAGCCCATTTTACGTGCCTCAGCCAAGACATTGGGCAAGGTGAGTTTGTCATCGATTTTATGCTCGCCCCAAACTTCTTTGAGCTTGAAGCGTTTGGCAAACTCTAAAATCTGCCAAGTGTCGCTCATGGCTGAGCCCACGGGCGTAACTTGTTGTTTCCAGTGTTGTGTACGGCGCTCGGCATTGCCATACGCCCCCCACTTTTCATAAATCATGGCGGTGGGTAAAATCAAATCCGCCACCTTCGCGCTGATGCCCGGATAGCAATCGCTCACCACGATGAAGTTGTCCATTTCTCTAGCCGCCTTGATCCAATGGTTGGCATTTGCGGTGTTTTGCCATGGGTTGTTTACCTGCACCCAAATGAATTTCACCTTGCCATCTTCTAAAGCACGCATCATCGCCACAAAGTGGTAGCCGGGTTTGGGGTTGATCGTGCCTTTGGGCAAATGCCAAAGCTTTTCGGCGATTTTGACATGCTCGGGGTTGTTCACGACCATATCTGCGGGCAAGCGGTGGCTAAATGTCCCCACCTCTCTAGCCGTGCCACATGCGCTGGGCTGGCCGGTGAGTGAAAACGCCCCACAGCCGGGCTTGGCTTGTTTGCCGAGCAAGAAATGCACCATGTAGGCTTGTTCATTCACCCAAGAACCCCTTGTGTGTTGGTTAAAGCCCATCGTCCAAAAGCTCACCACCTTGCGGTCTTTCTCGATGTAAAGTTTGGCAAGGTGTTGCAATTTATGCTTAAAGCTCTCCATCGACTCGTTCCTATCGCCCTTAGCGACTCTGGCGACATAGTCTAGGGTGTAGGGTTCTAGGGCTTCTTTAAACTGGGCAAAGGTGATTTGCCAGTGTTTGCCCGCTTCTTTTTGGTGCTCCATTTTGAACACCTCGCCCGCTTTCACGCCCAAGTGTTTGAGGGCAATCGCCTCATCCTCATCTAGAGTGATGGCGTTTTGTTTAGCCACGGTGTCCTTTTCGCTCGCTTTAAAGCCGTGGTGGTTGGGATCAGAGCGCATGCCATAGCCAATGTCGGCGTATCCGGTGGCAAACACAATATGATCATCTAAGAATTTTTGGTCGATCGCCTCGGGGTGGTTATAGACAATCTCGCGCGCAATGTAGTTCCAAATGGCTAAGTCCGTGTTGGGCGTGAAGATGATCTCTACATCTGCCACGCTAGAAGTGCGGTTAGAAAAGGTTGTTAAGTTGATGACCTTGACCTTGTCGGGGCTGTTAAGCTTTCGATCGCTCACCCTTGACCATAAAATGGGGTGCATTTCTGCCATGTTTGCCCCCAAGTGATGATGGTGTCCGTGATTTCGATGTCGTCATAGCACCCGCTGGGCTCATCGATTCCAAAGGTTTGCATGAATCCGGCAGCCGCGCTTGCCATGCAGTGGCGGGCGTTGGGATCGATGTTGTTGCCCCTAAAGCCGGCTTTTATCAGTTTTAAAGCGGCATAGCCCTCTAGGATCGTCCATTGCCCGCTGCCAAAGACCCCCACGCCGGTGGGCCCCATTTCTTTATAATATTTTTTAAACTGCTTTTCCATTTCATCAAAGGCGCGTTTCCAAGAAACTTGCTGGAACTTGCCCTTTTTATCAAACTCACCCCTGTCATTGACCCTTAAAAGCGGTTCGACAAGGCGATCAGCCCCGTACATGATCTTGGCGTTGAAGTAGCCTTTAATGCAGTTGAGCCCCTTATTGACGGGGGCTAGTGGATCGCCCTTTGTGGCGACGATTTTATCGCCTTTGGTGGCAACCATGATCCCGCAACCCGTACCGCAAAAGCGGCATACGGCTTTATCCCACTTCCAGCCCTCTTGGGCATGTTCGGCCTTGGCTTGCAAAGCGGGAGGGGTTAAGAGCCCTGCACTGCCCATCGCAGAGGCTAAGGCGGCTGATTTTAAAAACTCTCGACGGCTCTCATTTTGGGGGGTTACATCTTCTGAGGGATTTGTTGTCATGGACTGTCCTTTATGCTTTTGTGGAGATATTATAGTCAAAATTTATGCGTTTGTAGGGCAAATACTTAGTAAATGACTGGGTTTATGGCTATTTTTTACCAATTTTTCGTTATCATTCCCGCTTATTATGTGGTATGGAGGTTTTAAATGGCAACTCCCTATAAAGGGTCGGTGGGTGTGAGAAATGGGCAAAAATTAGCGGTCAAGTTGTTGTGGTTTTGGGGGGCGATTTTCTTTGTGTTGTTGGGGTTAGATGCCAGTGGGGTGATCCAAAAACAAGAGTGGGTGCAAAGTGTGGATCGCTTTTTCATTGGTTTGATCCGCACTCCAGAGCCCACTCAAGGGATTTGGCTTAAATTTGTGCTTTTGAGCACTTGGTTTGCCCAATCCAAACTCACCACACCAGCGGCTCTACTCATCGCCCTTTGGTGGGTGTTTAAAAAGCGCACCGCTCTGGGGGTTTGGTTTTTTAGCACCGTGCTTGTGGGTGAGGTGGCACTTAAAACCTTAAAGCACCTTGTGCAACGCCCCCGCCCTGCCACTAATGGGGAATTGTATTTGGCGCATGGTTTTAGCTTTCCTAGCGGACACGCCCTAGCCGCTACACTTTTTTATGGTTTGTTGGCGTTTTTGCTCTGCACCTCTAGAGTAAATGTGGGGGCAAAGGTGGGAGGCTTTGTGTTCTTGTTTTTTTGGATTTTTTTGATGATGTATGATCGGGTGTATTTGGGAGTGCACTACCCTACGGATGTTTTGGGGGGATTTTTAATGGGCATGGGCTGTGTGTGTTGTTCTATGGGATTTTATTTAGGCTATTTAAAACGGACTTAGTTCAATGACTTTTGGGATGGCTCGTGGATTTTAGGGGCTTATTACAACAGATTATCCGTCTTTTCTCAAGACTCAATAAAGCACAAAAGATCACTGTTGTGGTGGCGGTATCCTTAATTGTGGGTTTTTTGATCTTTTTATTGGTTTACCCGACCAAAGATAGGGGGGATTTGAGCGGGTATGGGGTGCTCTTTGAGGGCATGGACGCTAGCGACAATGCGCTGATTTTACAACATCTGCAGCAAAAACACATCCCCTATAAAATCCCCAAGGACGACACCATTTTAATCCCCAAAGACAAGGTCTATGAGGAGCGCATTTCTCTAGCTTCTCAGGGCATCCCCAAAACTAGTAAGGTCGGCTATGAGATCTTTGATGTGAAGGATTTTGGGGCAACAGACTTTGATCAGAACATTAAGTACATCCGCGCGATTGAGGGGGAATTAAGCCGCACCATTGAAAGCCTTGTGCCGATTGAAAAGGCGGATGTGCACATCGCTATTCCCAAAGACAGCGTGTTTGTGAGCCGCGAGATCCCCCCTACTGCCTCGGTGATGCTCAAAATCAAACCCAACATGCGCTTGTTGCCTAAGCAAATCTTAGGCATTAAAAATTTAATCGCCGCCTCTGTGCCTAAACTCACGGTGGAAAATGTCAAGCTGGTGAATGAGAATGGCGAGCCTTTGGGCGAAAATGACGAGCTAGACACCACGAGAGAACTCGCCCAAGCCCAGTTGCACTACAAACAAAACTTTGAAAACATTTTAGAAAGTAAAATTGCCAACATTTTAGCTCCCATCGTGGGCGGGCGCGACAAGGTCGTGGCAAAGGTGAGCGCGGAGTTTGACTTTAGCCAAAAGAAAAGCACCAAAGAAACCTTTGATCCTAACAATGTCGTGCGCAGTGAGCAAACGATGGAAGAGAAAAAAGAGGGCTTACCCAAAAAGCAAGTGGGTGGGGTGCCCGGAGTGGTGAGCAACATCGGGCCTGTGCAAGGCTTAAACAGCGCAGAAAAAGAAAAATACGAGAAATCCACCAATACCACCAACTACGAAGTGGGTAAGACCGTGAGCGAAATCAAGGGCGAATTTGGGGTCTTAACCCGTTTAAATGCCGCTGTAGTCGTGGATGGCAAATACAAAAAAGTAGATAAAAACGGCACAGAGAGTGTAGAATATGTCGCATTGAGTGCGGATGAAATGAGTAAAATCAATGCCTTAGTCAAGCAAGCCATCGGCTATAATCAAGCTAGAGGCGATGCAGTAACCGTCAGCAATTTTGAATTTAATGGTAAGTCGGCTAAATATGTACCCATGAGTGCATATGAAAAAGTCGTGGCGACTACTGAGAAAGTTTTAGGTCCTTTCTCATCTTTGCTTAAATACATCATTGTAGGCTTGGTGCTGTTTGTCTTTTACAAAAAAGTCATCACGCCTTTCAGCCAACGCATGCTTGAGATCCACCCCGATGAAGAGGAACAGGTGCAATCCCTCTTTGCTATGGATGAGGATGATGAGGAGGAGGTCGATCGTTTCGGCGAAATGCGTAAAAAGGTGGAGGATCAGTTGGGGCTTAGTGCGAGCTTTAATGAAGAGGATGTTAAGTATGATATTATGCTTGAGCGGGTGCGTAGCTCTATTAAAGAAAAACCCGAAGAAATCGCCTCTTTGTTTAAGCTTTTGATTAAGGATGAGGTTGCTATCACTAACACCAAAGGGAATTAATGGCTAAACTAACCCCTAGACAGAAGACGCAATTAGACGAGTTTACGATGTCTGAAAAAATTGCTATTTTGCTCATCCAAGTGGGCGAGGAGGCCACTGCCGGGATTTTACGCCATTTAGATGTGGATTCGATCACCGAGATCAGCAAGCAAATCGTGCAACTTAACGGCACGGATAAAGCCATCGGGGCAGCGGTTTTAGAAGAGTTTTTTGCCATTTTGCAATCCAACCAATACATCAACAGCGGCGGTTTGGAGTATGCTAGAGAGCTTTTAATTAAGGCACTAGGTCCCGAGCAGGCAAAGATCATTTTAGAGAAACTGAGCCGTAGCCTGCAAACCCAAAAAAACTTTTCTTACTTGGGGCGTATCAAACCCCAGCAACTTGCTGACTTCATCATCAACGAACACCCTCAAACCATCGCCTTGATCTTAGCGCATATGGAATCGGCCAATGCCGCCGAAACCCTAAGCTTTTTCCCCGATGACATGAAAGCAGAGGTGAGTATCCGCATGGCAAGTCTTGGCGACATCTCCCCGCAGGTGGTTAAACGGGTTTCCACCGTGCTAGAAAATAAATTAGAAGCCCTCACTAGCTACAAAGTCGAAGTGGGCGGCACGCGTGCGGTGGCTGAAATCTTTAACCGCTTGGGGCAAAAAGCGGCTAAAACGACTTTGGCGCGCATTGAAAACATCGATGCTAAACTTGCCAATGACATTAAAGAGATGATGTTCACCTTTGAAGACATCAGTGGGCTTGACAACTTTGCGATCCGTGAAATCCTTAAGGTGGCGGATAAAAAAGATCTCACTTTGGCACTTAAAACTTCCACAGAAGAGTTAAAAACAAAATTCTTAAGCAATATGAGCACCCGTGCAAGCGACCAATTCGTCGAGGAAATGGCGTATCTGGGGGCTGTAAAAATCAAAGATGTCGAATCAGCGCAACGCAAGATTATCGAGATCGTCCAATCGCTCGCAGAAAAAGGCGTGATCCAAATGGGCGGAGAGGAAGATGTCATTGAATAATTCGAGCGATGAAAATTTAATCCCCAAAGAAGATCTTGACAAGCACACGATTAAAAAATACACCTTTAAATCCTTTGCTGAAATTGCCGCCGAAAAACCCGAGGAGAAAAAACCGCCCAAAGAACAACACCCCGAGCCCATTGAAGAAAGCGCACCCATTGAACGCTCCATACAATTAGAAAACGACCTCATCGAGTGTTTGCTAAAAAAAACCGATGAACTCTCAGGGCAACTTGCCAAACTCCAAATGCAATTTGAAAAGAGCCAAGAGGAGAACCAAACCCTCTTGCAACAAACTAGGGAGGACAATTACAAAATAGGTTTTAAAGAAGGCGAGCAAAAGGCTAAAGACGAGCTGAGCGCTAGCATAGATGAGGAAAAAAACCATTTATTGCAATCGCTCACAACGATCGATCAAAAAATGCAACAATCCCAAACCCACTTAGAAGCCCTTGAAAAGGAACTTAGTGCGATCGCGGTAGAAATTGCTAAAGAGGTGATCGTTAAAGAAGTGGAGGAAAAGAGCCAAGAGGTCGCCCTAGCCCTAGCTAAAGAGTTGTTAAAAAATATCATGGATGCCACCGACATTTGCGTGAAGGTCAACACTTTAGATTATCCCTTTCTCTCCCAAAACCTTAAAAACCTCCCCAAAATCAAGCTAGAACCCAGCGATGCGATCGCTAAGGGGGGGGTTTTAATCACCAGCTCACAGGGCAACATTGATGGCAATTTAATGGCGCGCTACAAGAACTTAAAAGAGAGCGTGCTAGACAATCTAAAGGCTTAGACAAGGCATGGATTTAGAAGTTTATCAAAGAGATTTGCCCCATTTAGAGCGGGTGTGTGCCCAACTGAGGGAGCGGATTTTAGAAGTGGTGAGTGCGCATGGGGGACATTTAAGCTCGTCTCTTGGGGCGATTGAGCTGATTGTGGGCTTGCATAATGTCTTTGACAAGGACAAACACCCCTTCATCTTTGACACCAGCCACCAAGCCTACGCCCATAAACTTTTAACAGGACGCTTTGAGAGCTTTAGCACTTTGCGCCAAATGGGCGGGCTTAGCGGTTTTGTGCGCCCTAGTGAGTCGCCCTACGACTACTTCATCGCCGGGCACAGCTCTACGGCGATCTCTGTGGGCGTGGGCGTGGCTAAGGCTTACGCTTTGCAAGGCAAGGCAGAAGTGCCGGTGGTGATGGTGGGCGATGGAAGTTTGAGTGCAGGGCTTGCTTACGAAGCTTTAGATGAGCTGGGCGATCGCAAATACCCCTTAGTGATTTTGCTAAACGACAACGAAATGAGTATCGCCAAGCCCATAGGCGCGATCAGCAACGCCTTATCGCAACTCATGGCACGCCCACTCTACCAGTCTTTTAGAGAGAGGATCAAAAACATTTTAAAGTCCATGCCCGAGGGCGTGAATTATTTAGCTAACCGCTTTGAAGAATCCTTAAAGCTCATCACCCCGGGGATTTTCTTTGAAGAGCTAGGCATCAGCTATTTAGGTCCCATTGACGGGCACGACTTAGAGGCGATCACGCAAGCGTTAAAAATTGCCAAAGACACCAAAACCCCCCTACTCATCCACGCCCAAACCACTAAGGGCAAGGGCTATAAAATGGCAGAGGGCAAGTATGAAAAGTGGCATGGCGTGGGTCCCTTTGACTTAGAAACGGGGCAAAGCCTCAAAAGCGCACCCAAAGTGGCTAACCCCACCCAAGTTTATTCAAACACACTTTTTGAACTAGCCAGCCGTGATGATAAAATCGTGGGCGTGACGGCAGCCATGCCCGGGGGCACGGGGCTTGGCAAACTCATAGACAGCTACCCTACAAGATTTTGGGATGTCGGCATTGCCGAGCAACACGCCGTAACTTCTATGGCGGCTTTAGCCAAAGAGGGCTTTAAACCCTTTGTCAGCATTTACTCGACCTTTTTACAAAGGGCGTTCGATCAAATCGTGCATGATGTGGGTATCATGTCCTTGCCTGTAAAATTTGCGATCGATCGCGCCGGGATTGTGGGCGAGGATGGCGAAACCCACCAAGGTTTGTTAGACATCGCCTATTTGCGCCCGATCCCTAATATGACTTTACTTGCCCCAAGAGACAACGCTACGCTACAAAATGCGATCCATTTTGCTAAAGAGCACACAACGGGTCCCTGTGCTTTTCGCTACCCACGGGGGGCGTTTTTGCTAGAAGAGGGGGTTTTTGCGCCCACGCCCTACACGCTAGGCAAATGCGCACTTCTCAAACCTGAGGGAGATATTTTATTTGTGGGCTATGGCAATGGCGTGGGGCGGGCGCACCAAACCTTAAAACTTGTAGAAGACAAGGGGCTAAAAGTGGCTCTCTTGGATTTATGTTTTTTAAAACCCCTAGATAGTGCGCTTAAAGAAATTCTGCCCCGCTACTCTAAAATCTATGTCTTTAGCGATTCCTACTTAATGGGGGGAGTAGCTAGCGCCTTGTTAGAGTTTTTGGGCGGGGGGGTCAGCATTGAAAGTTTTGAAGTGGCAGATTGCTACCCCGCGCATGGCAAAAGCTCTTTAGTCGAGCAAGCCTTGCAAATCGACCCCCCCACTTTGGCTAAGAGAGTCTTAGCCTAGAAGTTGATCACATAGTTGGCGTAGAACACCACGCTTCTTTGGAAGGTGATGCCGTCAATGTGAACGGCTTTGTCGCCGGGGGCATTGCTTTTGGCGACCGACTTAAAGTAGTAGTTGCGCACTAAGGGGATTTTCATGCCAAACTCGAAACCTTGGTGTTTGCTGACATTTGCCCTAATCCCCCATTGGATAGGGAGTTGAAAATAGCTAAAATTTGTGCTGGCTTTTACGCTTCCATCATTTGCGGCAGCTAAGGGGGCTAAGACATCATTGAGATATTTAGCTGTGGATTCTATATTAGACGCTCCTGAGTTGTTCCAAGAGTTACCCGCAAGCGCAAAGCCGATAAAAAAGCCCACTTGCGTATCATCTTTGTTGATGAAGTCAAAGAGATAATCCATGCCCGCCCCGTAGGCATTGAGGTTATAGCGTGGGCCATCAAAGTTGGGGTTGCTGTAGCCATAATCGTAGTAGGCAAAGAAACGCAACCCATTGCGTTTGCTTTTGCCAAAGAACGCTTTGTAGCCTATGTTAAAGCCAAAGCCATACATGTTGCTTTGCCCGTTTTTATAGCTGAAAGTAGGCTGTTCAACCTTCATTTTCCCATAACTTGCGCCACTATTGGTCGTCTTAACCATGCTGTATTGAAACCCTATGGAAGTATAAACCCCGTTTTTCTCTGCACTCAAAGGGGCAAAAGAACAAAGGGCTAGAGAGCCAAAGAAAGCTAGAAACTTACTTTTACTTGCCTTGTCCTTGCTGATTGCTGATTGCTGATTGCTTTCTTCACCATACCATAAACTCCTTTACAAAAATTAAATAAACCGCACATTCTAACGCAAAAGAAAAGACTTTGTCAAGCCCCCTAGCGTTTTAAACTATTGACCGTTTGGAGCATATTATCCGCCGTTTGGATCGTCTTAGAGTTAGCTTCATAGGCGCGTTGGGCAGTGATTAAGTCCGTCATCTCCTCGACCAAGCGCACATTGCTAAGTTCTAAAAACCCTTGGCGCAACTGCCCGTAGCCATCGGCATTAGGGTTACCCACAATCGCCGGACCGCTGGCTGAGGTTACGGCAAGCAAGTTATCACCCAAAGCATGCAAGCCGGCGGGGTTGATAAAATTTGCTAAAGTGATTTGCCCGATCACATTAGAAGTGCTGGCATTGCCCTGCGTTACACTCACGGTGCCATCCACGCCGATACTAATTTGCGTGGTGTCTTGGGGGAAGGTGATTTGGGGGATGAGTAAATAGCCCTCGGTGGTTACCATATTGCCCTGATCGTCAATTTTAAAATTGCCCGCGCGGGTGTAAGCCGTAGAGCCATCGGGCATTTGCACTTGGAAAAACCCCTTGCCTGTGATGGCTAAATCTAGGTTGTTCTCCGTTTCTTTAGGGCTGCCCTGAGAGAACATTTTCGTCACGCTAGAAGTCCGCACACCTAGGCCCACTTCAATGCCATTGGGCGATTTGGTGGTGTCCGAGGTGGAAGTGCCGGCGTATTGCAAAGCCTGATAGAAGAGATCGTTGAAGTCTGCCCTTTGGCGCTTAAAGCCCACGGTGTTGACATTGGCGATGTTGTTAGAAGTGGTGTCGATGTGAGTTTGTTGCCCGAGCATTCCTGTGGTCGCACTGTAAAGAGATCGCAACATGGCTAGCCTTTATTCAAAATTTAAACCACATTATAGCCTAAATCACCCAATCTAAAGTTTAGAAAGTGTAACTCAAATACGCCGTAACCGAGCGCCCGGGGCCGGGTTGCAAACCTGCTGGGCTAGAACCAATGCCGGTGAAGTAATACTTCATGTTGAAAATATTATTCACCTGTAAGCTGCCCACGATTTTATGCCGCCCACTCTCCCAAAAGACTTGACTCACTTGGATATTCCACACCCAATACCAGGGCAACATCCCCTCGTGTTGGGTCATACACCACGCCGCACATTGTCCGCCATTGGCATTTGGACCAGAATTAGTGTAACGCTGGGTTCCATAGTAGCCCCCCGCTGCGCTGTTGCTGATCCCGCTGTAAGCCCGGCTATAAAAGTAGCTAGACAAACCAAAGGTGGTTTTTTTATAGGTGTAGCGCGCGTCTAAGATGAATTGGTAGGGACTCACAAAGGGGAAGTGCTTGTTGTAGCTGGTCCCGGGCAAAACACCGCCATTTAAATCTGTTAATTGCTCGTGGCTGGTAACACGCGTGTCAATGTAGTTAAAGGCGGCGTGGAGCTGTAAACCCTGAATGGGTCTATAGTATGCCTCTAACTCTACACCCTGAGAATAGCCATTGACGGGGCGCACATTGCCCTTCATAGGTCCGCTGGTGTAGATAGAATATTGCCCGGTCGCAAAATCTCTAGCCCAAATGCGGAAAAAGTCGGCATTGAAGCTAACCTTACTCTTATAAGTGTAGCGCGCCCCAACTTCTACGGTGTCAAAATGTTGGGTGAAGTATTCCGCCCCGCCATAGCTCAAAACATCCAATTGTGGCGGGACATAGGAGCGTTGGTAGTTAAAGTAAGTGAGCAGCGTGTGATCGCCCTGTATGGGGATAAAGCCTATATTAGTCGAGGGCATCCAGTTATTCATATTCTTAATTTTTTCTAGGTCTTTTTTAGGGATGGAGGCCCAGTTAGCAGCGTTTTCATTGTTGTATTGCACCAAAGCGTAGCGCAGTCCGGGCACCACAAAAAAGCGCCCATTCCAAGTTTCGATGCGATCGCTCAAATACACGGCGGTGTAGTCGTTGCGCCAGTTATTCCAGTTCTTATACAAACCATGCTTGATGTGGGGTTGCCAGCCGCTCATCACATTTGCGCCCTCACATAAAAAGCCTGCCCCCTCTCCGCTCGTTTTAGTGGCACACTCGTTGGTGTTCATGTATTGGCGTTGTAAAAAGGTGGTGGTCATGTAGCGCAAGCCCATGATAAAAGTTTGTTTGACCTTGCCAGTATTCACCACGAGATTCACCTTGGGCTCAAAGGCGTTGTTGATGGAGCGCACGGGGTTTTCCACTTCGCCCCAGCCATTGTAGTTCGTGGCGTAGTAGGGCACGGCTAAGTTGTAGCCACTAAGCCCCTGCGCCGCACAGCTTGCAGCACTAAAGCAAGTCACCATGTTCGCGCTGTTGTAGCTAGAGCTCACTTGGAAGTCGCGCGTCATGAATTGCCCATAGTAGGTGAAGCTAAAAGTCCCCCCGATTTTTTCTAAGTCGCCAAAGCGGTTTTCATACACGATGCCAAAGCGCTGGGATCGCCCGCCTTTGGAGTTCAAAGGACGCATGTTGGCAAAGCGGTTTTCTTGGTACTGCTCTGCGCTTAGGCTCCCGGGCTGGGCGATGTTGAATTTATAGTATTGGTAGTAGGCTTTGATGCCGTTTTTTTCGTTGATGTCATAGACTCCATCGAGCCAGTAGTTTTGGATATTGGTCGGGCTGTTGTCCCTAAAGCCCTGTCCATCGACCCAGTTAGCCTGCGCCTGCACGCCGACATGTTTGTTGATCATCCCTCCGCTACGCACATAGGTGTTGTAAAGGATGTCATTGCCTAAAGATTTTAAGAAAGAGGGATTACCGGTTTTGCCAGGAGGCGCAGCAAATCCTGCATTGCGCGCCTTAGCCCAAAAGGTGGTTCTCTCCGCCACTTGGTTTTCCCAGTGCTTGGGAATGGGCTTGGTGATGATGTTCACGATCCCGCCATAGGTGTTGGGTCCGTATTGCACGCTTCCCCCGCCCTTGATCACATCGATGCGATCGATGGCTTGGAAGGTTACGGGGAAGATGTCTAGCTCAATGTGCGAGTAAGGCGCCATATAAACGGGGATGCCATTGACCAACATCAAGGTGGCATCGCTGTGCCCTGAGCCCCCCGCCCCAAAACCGCGGATTTGGATACTGGGCATCGCCCCCACGCCAGTAGCGTTTCTCACCTGTAAGCCCGGGACATTTTGCAAGGCCTCTTCGATGCTTTGGTTGGCCTGTTGGCTGAGGGCTTTATGCGAGATCACCGTGCGGCTACCCGTGTATTTTTTCACCTCTTCATCTTGCCAGCTTTTAGGCGCGGTGATTCCGCTATAGCCCAAATTGACATGTCCGGAGTAGTCGGTTTTGCCTCTTTGCCCGGCGGTAGAAACTTTGCCTAGGGTGTAGGTTTTATCCTTAGCGTCTAAAGCCACTTGGCACGCCAAAGAGGCTATCAAAGCCGAAAGCAATCTTTTATGCATGATGCGAAAAACTCCTCGCTCTAAATTTTAAAGGTCGAACACAAAACACAGAGAACCCGAAAGCCCTCAACCTAACCACCGGCAAAGCCAGTAATAAAAATCGAACTTTTTTAATAAAGTTGGCGTATTGTATTCTAATAAACTTAAGATTTTCTAAAAAATTTGGCTCAATTAACTTTTTGTTTATCTTCTTCTAGTAGATAGTTTCCGCTCTTGACACAAAGGATTCGGGTGTTGTGGATGCTTGGGCGCGTTTTTTGACCTTTACTCAGCTCTTGCACTTGGTATTCTTTGCAAGTGCCTTGACTTGGGCGGACATACTTATCTTGCCACTCCAAATATTCTTTAGAGTGCGCCACTTGGCTATCCAAATACTCTTTTTCATACACCTCCACATACTCCAAAAACTTAGGGCTTAAGTGCAAGTCGTTCTTCTTGATGTCGGTTTTTCTCTCGGCTTTGACCTCATCTGTGGTGGTGCTAAACTCCGTGGGGGTGGTTTGTCCCACTTGGGGGGGGCGTTGGTAGGTCCTAATGGTCCTTGTGGTGGTGGTGGAGTAGGTGCTTCTCCACTCTGTAACACGGCTAGGCTCGATCTGCAGGCATTGGCGGGTGCGTGCTCTAGGGCATAGCCCTTCGCTGTAATTTGCCTTGCTTAAAATAAAAGTGTGTGTGGTCGTGGTGGGTCCTAACACTTCAATTTTAGGGGGCAATTCTACGTAATCTAGCGTGATCCCCGCCTCTTTGCCATGTGCGCTGTCGGCTTGAAGGCTACAAGGGCTAATGTCTATGTAGTGCCCGCTGGCTTTATCCAAAGCGCGCACGACACTCGGGCGTGTGGCTTGCAATTTTTCATCGTCATAGCTCCAAACCCCACAAGCTTCCTCTTGCGCCCCTTGTGTGCTTAAAGGCAGACTTAAAAGAGGGGGTGTGTTTTGTGCGCTCGAACGAGGACTTTGGGGGTTGGGGCTTGTGCGCCTTGGGCTGTAGCGGCGTGTGTTTCTACTTTGTATGCCTGCACTGTGGGCAGAAGGAGAACTTCTAGTGCTTGTGGTGCTTTTTGCGCCCGTAGAACTGCCTGCATTGCGGCTTGTGGCTGTAGAACCCCTTGTACTTCTAGCAGAGCTGGGGCGTGGGCTAGAACTCTTAGAGCTTGTGGTTTTTCTTGTGCTCATGGGTTTTCTGCTATAGCTTCTAGGGTTGTAGGTGGGGAATGTAGGGAATGTGGTTTTTACACTTTTATTCTCTTGGCTCTCTTTGGTGCTGTTTTGGGGCGGGTTTTGCGTGCCTATATTTGGTGGGTTTACGCCCACACTTGTGGGGCTTAGAGGTGTTAGAAAAGGGGCACTTTGTGGGGACGCAAAGTGCGGATAAGTTTGTGGAGGCAAGTCTAGCATTTGTGCCATTTTTGAGGGGCTAGGGTCTTTGAAATAAATGCGTGTGCCTTTGTGGATTTTATTTAGCAAAAGCGCACCTAGCTCTTGCGTGGTTTGGAGTTTTAGGGGCAAAACACGCAGTGCGTGTTTTGCTGGCGTTGCGCGTTTGCTTGAGGGTAACTTTTTAAGGCGCAAGGTCTGTAAAAAAAGTTGATTGCCCTGAAGTCGATACACCCCCTCGACAATGAGCTGTTTTTGGGCGGTGTTTTTGTAAAGGACATACCCGCTAAAACGCCCACTCTTTTGTTTTAGGGGCAAATCTTGGAGGGTTTGGATGGTCAAACCCTGCAAACAAGCCACCGCTAAAAGCCACAACACCCAAAACATGAAACCCCCTAGCCGGTGTTTCTCAAGCCTTGAGCAATGCCAATTAAAGTGCTTTGTATGGCAAGCTTGATTTCGTCTTTGGGGTGGTGCTTAAACGCCTTGATGAGCTCGGTTTGCAAGCAACTAAGGGCGTTGATGTAGGGGGTTCTAAATAAAATCCCTTGCCTAACTAGTTCGTCTTTTTCTAATAACGCGCTCTCTTGGCGGATAGCTAAAATGCGCTCTAGGCTCGTGGTAAATTCGTTTTTAATCTGCGCCCAAATGTGCGCAGCATTGGGGACATCGTGGGCGAATTGGTGGTATTCTCTAGCGGTGTCTAAATCCACTTTTAATAAGACTTGGGCGATGTTGTCGATCACCACCTTAAAAAACCCACCCTCAAGGTAGCATTTTTGCAAATCGGCTAAATCCACGCTCTTAAGCGCACTGCCCACGCCAAACCACGCCGGTAAAATGCTTCTATTTTGCGTCCACGCAAAGACCCATGGGATCGCCCTTAAATCCTCTAACTTCGTGCTTTCCTTGCGCTTGGCGGGGCGTGAGCCTAAATTCAACTCTTGGATAAAGGCGATGGGGGTGGCTTGTTTGAAGTATTCCAAAAAGCCGTGCATGGTGTAGAGCTGACGGTAGGTGGTGTAAGAGATTTTTGAGAGTTGTTGCATGAGCTCTTTAGTGGCGGGGCTAATGGGGTTTTTAGACATCCCCTTTTCATCGTAGAGCGACTTTTTTAGCAACGCCCCCACAATGTTAGATAGATTATTGAGCGCGCTCGTGTTGTTGAGGTATCTCGAGCTGATGGTTTCGCCTTGTTCGGTAAGTTTCAAGGTGTCTTGCACACTAAAAAGCGGGGCACTTAATAAAGCGTCCTCTAAGCTTCCCCCGCCCCGACTCACACTCCCCCCGCCCATGGAACAAAATAAATTCAATGCCCAGCTCTTGACCCAAAGCGACCAAACGGCAGATCGCCATGTGTAGGTTGTAGTTGCTCGCAAAAATCCCCCCATCCTTGCTTGAATCGGAGTAACCCACCATGATCTCTTGGGTGTTTTGCATGCCCTGCAAATAGGCTTGGTAGTGGGGGTTGGCGTGCAGGGCTTTTAAAATTTTGGGGGCGTGGTTTAAATCCTCAATGGTTTCAAAAAGGGGAGTGATGTATAAATCTTTTTCTAGCCCCACTTGTTTGACCAGCCACAGCACGGCGAGTAGGTCGCTTGCCTGCGTTGTCATGGAGATGATGACACTTGAAAAGGCGTTTTTGGCGATTTTGCACTGTGCCCAAAGCATGGTTAAAAAGCCCTCTAGTAGCCGTTTGCACTCTGCGCTCACCTGTGGCAGCAGCGACCAAAAGGAAATGGGTTCTAGTTTGAGGGCATGGTTTAGGGCTTCTAGCTTTTGCTCTTCAGGCAGGGCGTAAAAGTCGGTGGCAAGAGAGAGTAGAGAAAAAACCTCGCTCAGGGCATTGACAAACACCGCCCGATGTTCTCTAAAATCCAAACTCAGCAAGTGAAAGCCCGTGAGCAAGACTAAATTTTTAAAACGGCGTATAGAGCCTTGCAAACTAGGCTCTAAGTTTTCTAAAAGCAAATCAATGTCGGCAACAAGTTCGCCGGCGTGTTGGTAGCTAAAGTCAATGGGGATAGGCGAATTAAGGGCGATGAGGCGGTTTTTTAATTTGGTTTGCATTAAAAGCAATTTGGCTCTAAAGGGCTCTTTGGGGTGCAACCTTGCACTCGTGGGGTCTAGTTTGTGATAGGACTCGTTTAAATCGGCTTGCAGGGCAGCAGAGATGGGGCAAAAGTCCACAGAGATAGACAACTCACGGCGCAATTTGTCTAGCTCTTTGAGGTAGAGGTCGATGATAAAGTGGTGTTGGATCGCCACGACTTCACGCATGAGGGCATTAGTAACCATGGGGTTACCATCGCGATCCCCGCCGATCCAGCTGCCCAGTTTGAGCGGGGCGGGGGTGGGGGGGGTTTTAAATGCCGCTTGGATTTGTTGGCATAAATCTAAACAGCTAGGCAGAAACGAGTTTTCTAGGATATACAGCAGATTGTCTAGTTCAAACAAGACCTCTAGTTTTTCTTGGCGCACGAGGTGGCTTTTATACAGCAGGCGCAGGCGGTAGGCGAGCCGCTCTTTGGCTTTTTTCATCCCCAAAGGGTCGCAGGGGTGGTCAAAAATCGTAGCAAGATCGCCAAACATTTCCTGGATCGCTTCTAAAAAGGTGCGGCGCATGGATTGCGTGGGGTGGGCGGTGAAAACGGGGTAAAAGCGGATGTGTTGCAGTTTGTCGGCAAGTTCCTTAGGGCTAAAGCCCGCTTGGCTGAGATCTTTATGGGCTTTGGCTAGCCCCATGGTGGAGGGTTGTTTGTTTCTATAGCGCTCTTCTACGAGATTAGCTAAGATGTGATAGAGCGAAAAAGCCTTAATCACTTCTAAGATTTGATCCGATTTAATCGTGGCTTGCAATTCTTGGGCCAATTGCGTGGGGGGGGCGTAGCTTTTAAATAGGCTTTTGAGGGTGCTAAAATAGCTAGTGCTTTTAGGGCTAAACTCCTGTAAAATTTCTAAGAGCAAGTCTTGCAAAAAGTCTAATTCCACTTGGATGTTTTGCGCCACGCACTCTCCTAAAAACAAAACTTAAGTTGTTTTCGTTTAGAATAGGCGCTCATCATAAATGAAAGGGTAATTTATGGGCGATTTACCCATTTACACCGACCAAGATGGCAATTTAGAAACACTTTTACACCAAAGAGTCGCCATTTTGGGCTACGGGGCGCATGGGCGTGCACACGCACTTAACTTAAGGGATAGTGGGGTGGCGGTGCAAGTCGGGTTGTATGACGGAAGCCCTAGTGCAGCCGTTGCCAAAAAAGATGGCTTTGAAGTCTCTAGTGTCAAAAAATGCGTGAAAGAGTGCTCCACTTTGGCATTTCTCTTACCCGATGAAATCCACGGGGACATTTACAAGCAAGAGCTCGCCCCCTACATACAGCCCGGACAGACTTTGATCTTTGCGCATGGCTTTAGCGTGTGTTTCGGGCAGGTGCAAGCCCCTGAGGGTGTGGGCTTAGCGTTGGTGTCGCCCAAAAGTACGGGTTATGCCCTAAGAGAAAATTACAAAGAGGGGCGAGGAGTCTTCGCGTTAATGGGCGTGCAGCAAGACAACAGCCACAAAAACGCCAAAGAAATTGCCCTAAGTTACGCCTGCGCTTTGGGCTGTGGGCGGGTGGGGATTTTAGAAACCACCTTCAAGGACGAAACCCATTGCGATTTGTTCGGCGAGCAAGCGGTGCTGTGCGGGGGGGTGGAGCACTTGCTGCTCAACGCTTTTAACACCCTCGTGGAGGCGGGTTATCCTAAAGAAGTTGCCTATTTTGAGTGCGTGCAAGAGTTGAAGGTGATTGCAGATTTGATTTACGCTAAAGGCTTGGTTAGCATGCAAGAGCATATCTCTAACACCGCTGAGTATGGGGGGCTAGTGAGTGGGGGCAAAGTCGTGGATACAAGCGTGAAAGAAAGAATGCGTAGCATTCTGGCGAAGATACAGGACGGCTCGTTTGCAAAGAGTTTCTTAGATGAGAAAGAGCAGGGCTATCCCCAAATCCACGAGAGCCGCAAAGCCCTAGGGGTGCACCCCTTGGAGCAGGTGGGGGCGCATTTGCGGCAATATTTGTTTAAGTAGGGGTTTTCGTGGTCATCACAATCACTTCGGGCAAGGGCGGGGTGGGTAAAAGCACCTCTACGGCGAATTTAGCCATTGGGCTTGCCATGCAGGGCAAAAGAGTCGTGGCGATTGACTTTGACATAGGTCTGCGTAATTTAGACATGATTTTGGGGCTAGAGAACCGCATTGTCTACGATGTGGTGGATGTGATGGAAGGCAACTGTAAGTTGCCTCAGGCTTTAATCACAGACAAAAAGAACAAAGACTTGTTCTTTTTGCCCGCTTCACAGAGCAAGGACAAAAATATCCTAGAGAAGTCCAAAGTGCAAGCCTTGATTGCGGATTTAAAAGCGCAGTTTGACTTCGTGTTGATCGACTCGCCCGCAGGCATTGAAAGCGGATTTGAGCACGCCATGCTCTTTGCCGATCGGGCGATCGTGGTGGTAACGCCTGAAGTCAGCAGTGTTAGGGATAGCGATCGGGTCATAGGGATCATGGACGCCAAAAGCCAAAAGGTTAAGGACGGGCAAGAAATGGTCAAGCACATTTTGATCAACCGCATTAAGCCCGAGTTGGTGGAGAAACAAGAGATGCTCTCTAATGAGGATGTGTTAAAAATCCTTGCTCTGCCCTTAATCGGCTTAGTGCCCGAGGATCCTAAAATCATATCCGCTACAAACACGGGCGAGCCGATCATTTACACCCAAAGCCCAAGCGCACTCGCATTTCAAAGGATCACCAAGCGCATTTTGGGCGAGGATGTCCCCTTTGTAGAGTTTAAAACTAAGCGGGGGTTGATGGGGGCGTTAAGGGGCTTGTTTGCATGACCTTGCTCACCAAATGGTTTAAGGGCACGAGCAGCGCACACATTGCCAAGGACCGCTTAAAGCTCGTGCTCGCCTATGAACGCAGTGTCCGTCTGCCCTACATGGAGGAGATGAAAAAAGAGATTTTAGCCGTTGTGCAAAAATACATCCATACAAGCAAAATCGATGTGCGGGCAAATTCCAACCACGACATAGACACCCTAGAAGTGGAGATTGTGCTCGAAAAGCAAACCCCCACTTCTTAAATGCAAAGCCATTTTACGCCAAAGCCCCTAGACTTCTTGCCTTTAAGTTTTAAAGCCCTAAAAAACCCTCCTAAACTCTTGCACTATGTGGGGGAGTTAAGGCACTTGCAAGCCCCCTTAAAAGTCGCCCTTGTGGGCACAAGAAAACCCACCACCTACACCCAGCAATGCACCGCCACGCTGGCAAGAGAATTAGCCAAAATCGGGGCGGTGGTTATAAGTGGGGGAGCACTAGGCGTAGACATCATCGCTCAAAAAAACGCCCTACCCGCCACGATCATGCTCGCCCCCTGCTCCTTAGAGCGCATTTACCCACCTAGCAACGCCCAAGTCATTAAAGAAATTGCCAAAGAGGGGCTGATTTTAAGCGAATACACTAAGGATTTGCAGCCCCACCGCTACACCTTTTTAGAGCGCAACCGCTTGGTTATTGCCTTAAGTGATGTCGTCGTTATCCCCGAAGCACAAGAAAACAGCGGGTCTATGGCGAGTGCAAGATTAGCCCAAGAATTAAACAAGCCCTTATTTGTCCTACCCCAAAGGCTCTTTGAGAGCCCGGGCACAAATGCTCTTTTAGCGCAAAATAAAGCCCAAGCCATTTACGACATAGTGGAGTTCGTGGGAGATTTAGCTAGGGATTTTGGCTTAAGCCTACCGGTTGCAAAAACCCAAAGCACAAATACAGACTTTTTAGAGTTTTGCCAAAAGTCCCCTAGCTTTGAAGAAGCCTATGCGGTGTTTGGGGATTTACTGCTCGAGCAAGAGCTCTTGGGCGTGGTGAAAAGAGAAAACGGGCGAGTGGTGGTGCTGTGATTTTGGCGTGCGACATTGGCTTAAAACGCATTGGCTTGGCTATGAGCGTGCAGGGCATTATCTTGCCTTTAGAGCCGATTTTACGCTTTAATCGTAAACAAGCCAGTCAAGAGTTGCAAGCCCTCTTAGACACCAAAAAGCCTTCTTGCCTTGTGGTGGGCTTGCCCCCTGAAAACTACGCCGACACACGCAAACGCATTCTGCACTTTGTGGGGCTTTTAAACTTTGCCCCTGTAGTGTTTGTCAATGAGTGCAACACCAGCCTAGATGCCCTAGAGCACACCCACCACCTCAAGACACAAAAACGCCAAAAAGCCCGCAAGGACGGCACTCTGGATAGCCTCGCTGCCTGTGAAATCTTAAAACGCTATCACGAAATGTTGGTGTAAAGGGCGATCACATCGTCGTCCTCTTCGATCTTGTCGATCAGTTTTTCGCTCTCGGCTAGGGCTTGCTCGCTTAGGCTAATGGGGGCGTTGGCAATGCGTTGCAAGCTCGCCTTTTGCACAGGGATTTTTAAGGTTTCAAAGCCCTCGTTTAGCTGTTTAAAGTCTTGGTAATCGCCAATGGCAAAAAAGCTTTCCCCTTCCACTTCTAAACTCTCTAGCCCATAATCGATTAAACTAAGCTCCAAATCCTCTAAGGACAGATTTAAAGGTTTTAAATCCTCCAAACGCCCCTCTAAAACGCTTTTTCTTGAAAACATAAACTCCAAAGAGCCGTTATTGACAATGCTCGCCCCGGGGGTTTTGTTGAAGTAGCTTTTAAGGTTAGCGATGGTGCGGGTGGGGTTGTCGGTCATGCACTCGATGAAAAGCAAGACCCCGTGATTCGCCTTGCCCTCATAGCTCACCTCCACTAATTGCCCCTCTTTACTGCTCGCCCTTTTGATCGCCGCGTCTATGTTGTCCTTAGGCATGTTTTGCGCTTTAGCGTTTAAAATCGCTGTGCGTAATTTGGCGTTGCTGGCCGGGTCCCCTCCACCCTCTTTAGCTGCTAGCGTGATCGCCTTAGCCAATTTAGGAAACACCTTACTCATTTTATCCCAGCGTTTTTCTTTCGCTGCCCGTCTGTATTCAAAAGCCCGTCCCATTAAAATCCTTTCTGTAGTAACTCAGCCACCTCTTTGGCGTGGTAGCTAATGATCATATCCGCCCCCGCCCTTTTAAAGGCGGTCATGGTCTCTAGCACTAAATTATTGTAGTCCATGAGATTGTGGGCTTGGGCGAGTTTAAACATGGAATACTCCCCACTCACATTGTAGATAGCAAGGGGCAGCAGGGTGCGTTCTTTAATGTCCCTGATGATGTCTAAATAGGCAAGGGCGGGTTTTACCATGAGAATGTCCGCCCCCTGCACTTCGTCCTCTAAACTCTCTAAAATCGCTTCAAAGCGGTTAGAAAAGTCCATTTGATACGCCTTACGATCTCCAAAGCTAGGCGCGGAGTTAGCCGCCTCTCTAAAAGGCCCGTAGTAGCTGCTGGCAAACTTTGTAGAGTAGCTCATAATGGGTAGGTGGCTAAAGCCGTTAGAATCTAGGGCTTGGCGTAAAGCGGCTACCATACCATCTAACATGCTGCTAGGGGCAATCATATCCACCCCACTTTGCACCAAGATGAGGGCTTGTTTTGCCAAAATTTCTAAAGTGGCATCGTTGTCTAACACCCCATTTTTTAAAATCCCACAATGCCCGTGGTCGGTGTATTCGCAAAAGCACAAATCCGCCACCACGCACAAATCGGGAAAGTTTTCTTTGATCGCCCTTGTAGCGGTGGCGACAATGTGATCATCTTTTAAGGCACTTGAGCCCGTGCTGTCTTTGTGGCTAGGCAGTCCAAAGAGCAGCACCGCCTTAATGCCTAGGTTTTGTAGTAGGGTGCACTCTTTGAGTAAATCCTCTAAATCCATTTGCAACACCCCGGGCATGGAGGCGATGGGCGCACTCTTGCCTTCTTGGCGCACAAAGAGTGGGGCGATGAAGTCGGCGGTGTGTAACCTCGTTTCACGCACAAGGTTACGCAAAGTGGGCGTGGTCCTAAGACGGCGGAATCGTTTAAACATGGCAATCCTTATTTTTTAAGATGAAACAATCCTTGCAAAAGGGGGTATTGATGGCTGTCTTTAGGGCGTTTAGGGATAAAAAGCCCACGCTATCAATCCCTATAGTTTGGGCTTCATGGCCTTGCACGCTTAAAAGCTCGTTTTCTTTGGGGATGTCAATGCCCCAAAGGCAGGGGGCTAAAATGGCGGGGGAAGTGAGCAATAAATGGATGTGCCTAGCCCCTGCACTTTTGAGCATTTGGACCACGACTTTACTGGTCGTCCCCCTAACCAAAGAGTCGTCTATTAAAATAATGTCCTTGCCTTTAATGGGTTCAGCCACTAGGCTAAATTTTTGGCGGGCTTTAAGCTCCCTGCTCTCTTGACTGCTCTCTATGAAAGAGCGTCCCACATAGGGATTAAGGCTTAAAAGAGGGGCAAAGTCTAGACCTAGTTCTTTGGCATAAGCTAGGGCGGCTAGGGTGCCGCTACTTGGGATAGGCAGCACAAAATCCGCTTTTAAGGGGTGTTCTTTGGCTAGGGCTTGGCCTAATTTGGCACGCAGGGCATACACGCTTTGGTTAAACACTATGCTGCTAGGGCGGCTAAAGTAAATGGCTTCAAACACGCAGGGGCTAGGCGTGGGGGTGGCTAAAAGAGCTACGCCCTTTTTAGTGTAAAGCGTGGCGGGGGGGGATTCTTTGATGTTTATCGCCTCTAAAGCCTGCAGGGCGCAGGTCTCGCTGGCTAGGGCAAACCCGCCGTTTAAATCCCCCACAAAAAGGGGGCGATAACCTTTTGGGTCGCGCACTGCCATTAAATCATTGGGGGCTAAGACTAGAAAGGAGTAAGCTCCTTTAAGCGTGGGGACAATTTCCTTAAGTCTAGCTTCTAGACTAGGGGCTGTGGCTTGCTCTAGGGCTTTGGCGATGAACTTTGCGGGGGTTGTTGTGTTGTGTAAATTGCCACAAAAGGCGATGGCTAATCTCTCATTGGCGTAAAAGTCGTGGTAACTGCCTAAAACCTGCCCTAAAGCGTGGGGGGCGGAGGTGAAAAAATCGGGGGGGGTGCTGCTCAGTAACCCTTGAGATTGCTTAAACTCTATGTGGCTGTTAGCAGTGGCTAGGGCGATGCCCTCTTGGGCGCGGTGTTGCAAGGAGAGCAGGGCCTGGTGGGCAAGAGCGGGGGTGGCGCAAGCAAAGAGCCCAAACACTAGACCCTAGCCCCCCGTTTAGGCACTTTGGAAAAGAGCGGTCCAAATTCTTGCAAAATGCATCCGTGTATCGTAAAAATGTTGCGCTCATCTTTGTAGGCGTAGCTTAAACGCAATTCTAAAGTGTCCAATGCGCTTTTGATGATATACATGCCCAGCCCAAAACCATGCGCCTCGCTAGGGTTTTCGTGGTGGAAGTAGGGTTTGAAGTAGTGCATTAAGTCCTCTTTTAAAGGCTCGCCCCGATTTGAGATGGCAATGTCCTTACCGATGGTTTCAATTTTGACCTGCCGATCGGGGCTGTATTTTAAGGCATTGTCTAGCAAATTTTTAACCACAAGGCTAAAAAGCTCAAAGTCGGTCTCAAGGGTGTGGTTTGGCACATTTGCTACAATGCAAGCACTCCCCTTGTCTAAGAGCAACATGTTTTTTACATGCTCTAATAGGCGGTCCATCAAAAACATTTCTTTGGTGATTTTGTAGTTCTTAGAGGAGAGCTGCTCGATGCGGGCAAATTGCTCGATCAAAGCGTTTAGACGCTTAAAAGTGGTGAGTAGCCTTTCTTTTTGCACGCTGTTGTCCACCATTTCGGCGACAATCATTCCCTTTGCAATAGGGGTGCGTAGCTCGTGCATGATAGCGCGCAAGAATAAAATGCGCGACTCGTTCATGCCTTTAATTTTTTTGATAGCATTGTCAAAGGCTAGGGCTAAGTCTCCGATCTCATCTTGTTGGTCTAACTTGCACTCTATATCCATTTCCCCGCTTGAAAATAGGTGGACTTTTTTACGCAGTTCATTGATGGGGATAAAACCTTGCAACATGAAAACAAAAATCATGGTGATTAAAAACGCCCCCACAGAGATCGCAAAGTAGTAGTTGCGGTAAGAGGTCTTTTGGATTTCCTTATACAGCACCGTGTCGCCCTGACTTTTAAGGGAGATAAAAATTTTGTTGCCAACCTTGATGATGCGGGCTAGGGGATTCTCATCGTTTTCGATTATACCCTTCTGTTTGTCTAGGATTTCGTGCAGTTCTTGTTGGGTGATCTCTTGAAAACCCAATTCATGTAAATAGACTTCAGCAGAGTAGCGGTTATTTTTGTCGGCTAGAACTTGGTTGATTGTGGTGATGAATTGTTGGTGGCGGATTTGGGTTTGAAAATTCTCATGATCGATCTGTGAGCGGATAAAATAGTAAGAAAACGCCGCAAAGCTTGTGATCGAGATCACAAACAAAAAGACAATCTTACTAAAGATTGAAAAAGGCATTTAAAACTCTAGTTTATAGCCAACCCCCCGCACAGAGATGATGTGCTTAGGCTTCTTAGGGTCTTGCTCGATCTTGGAGCGCAAACGCCCAATGATGACATCTATGCTTTTATTGGAGCTTTCGGGACTAATGGACTCGGATTCAATGGCGATCGACTCCCTAGAAAAGACATAGCCCTTTTTGCTGATCAAGAGCGTAAGAATTTCATACTCCGCTCGGGTGAGCTCGAGTTTCCTATTTTGCATATAGACCTCTCTAGCATCGTGGTCTATCTTAAAAAGGTTGTTTTTGGCTTGCGTTTCTCCCTCTTGTGGGGGTTTTTTATTGTAGCGGCGCAACAAGGATTGGATGCGGGCTAGAAGTTCTTTAGGGTCGTAGGGTTTGGGGATGTAGTCGTCCGCCCCACACTCTAGGGCTTCTACCTTGTCGCTAAGGTCATTTCTAGCTGAAGAGATAATAATAGGAATGTCTTTTTGTTTAGAAATGCGCTTACACACCTCTAAGCCATCTAAATTAGGCAAGGTCAAGTCCAAGAGCAGTAGGTCGTATTGTTGGGTAGTGGCGGCACTGATGCCGGTGTAGGGCTCATCACAATTCACCACTTCAATGTCATGCTGGCTTAAAAATTCGCTCAAAATCTCAGCTAACTCAACATCATCTTCTATCATGAGTATCTTGATCATAAGCACCTCAATAGAAAGTTAACAAACGCCAAATATTAACATAAAATCAATGAAAACGAAATCAATCCTTGAAAGATTTCAGCCTTTCTTGAACCATATAGAGTTGGTATTGCAAATAATTGACCACTAGATCTAACTTCATTGGCAAGTTCTTGATTTGGGGGGACTTTAGACCCTCGAAGAGTAAAAGGGTCTTTTGCTCTAGGTCCTTTAAGAATTGCTGTTCCTCTTGCAAGACCTTGGGGCTTTGTTTGGGGGGCGGAGTTTTGTTAACCGCCTTGGGTTTTTGCTCGACTTGTTCGATTTCATCTAGAGTTTGGGAGATGATGTTTTTTAATTCCATTTGAGTAACCATTGTTCGATTGTTGCAAGTTCAGCCGGGGTGGCAGCTTGGCTAAATAGGGTCTGCATGTTTTGGATTTGAAAACGCTGCAAGGGGGCGTATTGGCTCAAACTTGCCCCCACTTTGGGCTTGGCTTGAGCGGGTTTTTGGGGGGTTTTTGGCTCAAGCGCACTCAAGCGTTTGTGGCTTTGCAAGGCTTGCTTGTGGTGTGGATCGCTCTTTAAAATGCTTTTGTAAATTTGTAAGGCTTCCACAACACGCCCTTGTAATTCATACACACCCGCTAACGCAATCGCTTGTTCCACTCTAAAAACCTTAATCGTTTATTCAACTTATTATATAATAGCCCCTTTTAATAATTGCTTTTAAAATTCAGTTTGAAAGAGTGGATAAGGGCGCAAAATGGAAGTGCATGCGCTGTATGTGGTTGTGGCAGGATTGGGACTTAGTGTGGTGAGCAGTCTATTGCTTAAAAAGATCGAAATGCCCGTCATCATCGGGTATATCTTCACCGGCCTTATCATCGCCGCCCTTTTTCACATCCAAGACTTTGAATCGCTTTCAGAAATCGCCGACTTTGGGATCGTGTTCCTCATGTTTATGATCGGGCTGGAGTTCAACTTTGACAAACTAAAGACCATGAAACAGGAGGTCTTGCTTTTTGGCGGGTTGCAGGTAGTCGTTACCTCCGCCTTGTACTTGCTCTTTGGCTACTTTGTGATGGGTTCGTCTTGGGGCTTTTCTTTGGTTGTGGCGATGGGCTTTTCGCTCTCCTCTACGGCGATTGTGCTGACATTCTTTGAAGAGAGCAAGCAGTTAAACACCCCCGTGGGCAAAATTGTGGTGGGGATTTTGATCTTTCAAGACATTGCGGCGATCCCCATGCTCTTGATTTTAATGCTCATGGGTGGGGGGAGTAACCACTTTTTAGGCTTGGTGATCAAAACCATCGTTTCGGCGGTGATCATTTTAACCCTCTTGCTCTTGCCCGGAAAACTTGCCGCCACAAGGATTTTAAGCCTAGCCGCAGAGAGCCGTTTGCCTGAGATTTTCATGGGAACGATTCTACTGATTGTCTTTGGGGCAGCAAGCCTTAGCCACTTTTTTGGCTTTTCCATGTCGCTTGGGGCGTTCGTGGCGGGCATGGCGATCTCCAAGTCGCGTTATCGTATCCGCGTGCAAGAGGAGTTCGCCCAGCTTAAAAACATCTTTTTGGGGCTTTTCTTTGTTACGGTGGGCATGCAAATCCACTTGGGCTTTTTATTTGAAAACCTCTTTGCGGTGATTTTCTTACTTGTCTTTGCCATGTTCTTAAAAACAGCGTTTTTATTTGGGATTTTACGCATCTTTAGAGACAGCAAGAGCTCTTTAAAAGCCGCCTTGTCTTTAGCGCAAATTGGGGAGTTTGCCCTAGTGGTGTTTTTGAGTGCGAGCAAACACAAACTTTTAACCTTGCAAAAACACGAGGGCATTTTAGCCTTCTTGCGCGATCACGACATCATCCATGTCGGGGCGGACGACATCCAACAATTCTTGGTGTTGATGATCATCTTTTCCATGCTCATCACCCCCTTTATTTTGAAATACTTGGATGCGATTGTGGACTTTTTCACCGATAAATTTAACAAAAACAAGGCTTAATCAAGGATGGTTCGAATTGGGATTGTGGGCTTGGGCTGTGTGGGCCTAAGTGTGGTGGAGATTTTAAACAAGCACGCCGATCTGTTGGCACAAAGGTGTGGGCGTGAGTTGGTGGTGCAAAGGGGAGTAGTTCGGGATTTAGGCAAAAAACGCTCCGTGGGCTTTGCTTTAAGCACGGACATCAACGCCCTTTTAGACGATCCGCAAATCGATCTCATTGTGGAGCTGAGTGGGCAGGTGGACTTGGCTTACAAGCTCGCCACAAAAGCCCTAGAGCAAGGCAAGGGCTTTATCACTGCAAACAAAGCCATGCTTGCCAAGCACCAAAAGTTGATCCACAGCCCCATCGGCTTTGAGGCGAGTGTGGGCGGGGGCATCCCCCTCATCAAGGCACTTAAAGAAGGGCTGGCGTCTAACGCCATTATCAGCATACAAGGCGTGGTCAATGGAACTTGTAACTTCATCTTGGAGCAAATGAGCGGGGGGTCTAGTTTTGAGGATGCGCTCAAACAAGCCCAAGAGTTAGGCTACGCTGAGGCAAATGCCCACTTAGACATCAGTGGGCAAGACAGCGCACATAAACTTTTGATTCTTTCTTCCCTAGCCTTTGGAGGGCAGATTGCGCTTGAAGGCGTGGCAGTACGAGGCATTGAGGGGACTAGCAACGCCGATTTAATGCATGCCAAACGCTTAGGTTACACCCTTAAACTTCTAGTCCAAGCGCATAAAAGTGTAAGTGGGCTAGCCTTAAGCGTGGGTCCTGTCTTGCTGCCACAAGGGCATTTGCTTGCCCAAATTAAAGGTGTGATGAATGGGGCTATTGTCGTGGGCGACTTTGTGGGGGAGACCTTTTACTATGGAGCGGGAGCGGGAGGGTTAGCCACAGCCAGTGCCGTGGTGAACGACATTGTAGACTTTTGCAAACAAAGACACACCCCAAAGCCAACAACCTTGAACAAAATCGCCACAGCCCCCACTCCCCCCACCCCCCACTATGTCCGCCTAGCACAAGCCATGCCTAAAAATATCCCCGCCACTTTGCACTTTTGTGTAGGGCAAGAGCACATCTACACCACACCGCCCACAAGTCTAGCCTATTTGCAAGAGCACCTAGGCACTGGGGCGCAGATTTACCCCATTTTAGCGTGAACACAAGGGGGCAGTTAGCCGAGGATTTGGCTTGCCAGTATCTGCAAAAACATGGGTGTGCCATTATTTGCCGCAACTTTTTCAGTCCTTATGGCGAGATTGACATCATTGCTTTAAAAGATGAGGTGTTGCACTTTATTGAGGTAAAAAGCCGGGCTAAAGACGAGCCTCTTTATGCCGTTACACCTAGTAAGTTGCAAAAAATCCAACAAACCATCGGGTTTTATTTTCAAAAAAATCCTAGTGATGATTTAGCCTTTTGTATTGATGTGCTCACGCTTAAGGGGGAGTTACCAAATTGCCAGTTTGAGTGGATTCAAAACATTATATTTTAGGTTTAAAGGCAAGCTTGATAATCCATGTTATAATGCACACCTATTTAAAAATTTAGGAGAATTAATGTCAGGTTATGTTGAATTGACACATGAGAATTTTGATGTAGAAACTAAAAATGGCGCAGTGATTGTAGATTTTTGGGCACCTTGGTGCGGGCCTTGTAAAATGCTCTCCCCCATCATTGATGAGCTGGCTAGTGAATATGCCGGTAGGGCTAAGATTTGCAAAGTGAACACAGATGAACAAGAGGAGTTGTCCGCCCGCTACGGCATCCGTAGCATCCCCACTATTTTATATATGAAAGATGGTAAAGTGCTCAACCAAACCGTGGGTGCACTCTCTAAACAATCCTTAAAGGATCACATTGATAAACTCCTCTAATACGTCCCCACTAGACCTAGCGATCATCGGCGGGGGTCCTGCTGGGCTAAGTGCGGGGCTTTACGCCACAAGGGGGGGGCTTAAAGAGGTGGTGCTGTTTGAAAAGGGCGCGCCCGGAGGACAAATCACCTTTAGTAGCGAGATTGAAAACTACCCAGGGGTGCGTGAAGTGGTGAGCGGTTTGGACTTCATGCAACCTTGGCAGGAGCAGTGTTTTCGCTTTGGGCTTAGGCACGAAATGACCCTTGTAACACAGATTAAACCCCATGGGACACATTTTGCAATCCACACGGATGAAAATAAGGTTTTTTATGCCAAAAGTGTGATTCTAGCCACAGGTGGTAGACCTAAGAGAGCGGGCGTTAAAGGTGAGGACACTTTTTGGGGCAATGGGGTGAGTACTTGTGCAACTTGTGATGGTTTTTTCTACAAGAATAAAGAAGTGGCGGTTTTGGGCGGGGGCGACACGGCTTTAGAAGAAGCCCTTTACCTAGCCAAAATTTGCACCAAAGTCTACCTCATCCACCGCCGCGATACTTTCCGCGCCGCCCCCATTACCTTAGACAAAGCCAAAAATAACCCCAAAATCGAGTTTTTGACCCCGCTGTGATTGAAGAGATCAAGGGTGATGCGAATGGGGTTAGCGGTGTGGTGTTTAAAAACACCCATACGGGCATGGTGAAAGAATTGGCCGTTCCCGGAGTTTTTATTTTTGTGGGCTATGAAATCAACAATGAAATTTTAAAACAAGAGGATGGGGACATGCTTTGTGCATGCGATCCTCATGGGGCTGTTGTGGTGGACTTGGCGATGAGAACAAACATTAAAGGTCTATTTGCCGTTGGAGATATACGCACACAGGCGGCAAAACAAGTGGTCTGTGCGGCTGGGGATGGCGCTACGGCTGCGCTCTCGGCTCTTGCCTATTTAGAGGGGCATTGAATGCCACAATTACAAGTGGGGATTTTTGGGGCGAGTGGAAAAGTTGGGGGGTTATTGGCTAAAGAGATACAAAAGCACCCCCACCTAGCCCTTTCAAGTGTCTTTTTGCGCCAAAATTTGAGCCTGCAGCTCGCCCAAATCTTGCCCCAAGAAACTTTTGTAACCAATGATGTAGAGCAATTTCTTGCCCATTGTCAGCTTGTGATCGACTTTTCTTCTCCCAAGGCTTTAGACATGCTCTTGCAAGCCTTGCTTTCAAATCCCCTACCCCTTGTGTGCGGCACAACAGGGTTGCAAGAACAATGGCAAGTCTTAGCCGAACTGAGCCAAAAAGTCCCCGTTTTATACGCGTCTAATATGTCTTTAGGTGTGGCGGTGTTAAACGAGGTGGTGGGAGAGGTGGCTAGAAACTTAGAACACGCCGACATTGAGATCACAGAGATCCACCACCGCTATAAAAAAGATTCACCGAGCGGAACGGCTTTGACTCTAGGGCAAACTTGCGCCCACGCTAGAGGTGTGGATTTTAAAGAGGTGATCCAAGAACATAGAGAGGGCGCACGCAAAGGGGGGGAGATCGGATTTACGAGCTTAAGGGCGGGTGATGTCTTGGGGCGGCACACTGTGGGCTTTTATTTAGATGGGGAGTATTTGGAGCTGAGCCACACTGCCACGGACCGCAACATTTTTGCCAAAGGGGCACTGGAGGCGGCTAAGTGGTTATCCGTCCAAAAACCCGGACTTTACAATATCCAAGACATCTACCGCTCTTAAAATTTAAGCATGGATTGAAGCTGTGCCTTGGTCTACTAACGCTCATGTTAACCCAACAAGAGCACACTTGTAGTCTAATTTTTCAATAAAAGATTCATGATGTTGGTAAAAAGCATTTTAACATCATCAACGACATTGCGCTCAGCACCTCCACTGCCAACCTAGATGTGGGCATTAACCAGTTGTTAACTTAAAGCATGGGGGACTCCTCTTAAAGTGTATTTTTAATAATGCTAGCAATCGTGTTTAAGTCTTTTTCAAACAGCGCAAAGATGTCTACAAGCACCCCATCGTAGCGCAGCACACAGGCTAGCCCTTGTTGGTGCAAAGTGTGGTGTAACTCTTTAAAATTTCTTTTAGGCGTTAAGAGCAAGCCAAAGCTTTTAAGCCCACTATCTGCCACGCCCCCCCCCACTAAAGCGGTTGTTTCTATGAGCGTAGCCCGCACTCCGCCTAAAAGTTGCAAGAGTTTTAACGCCTTGTTTAAAAGAGCGTCCCTATCTTGGGCTAAAAATCTTTGTGTGGGGTTTGTTTGCCCTTGTATGTGGGCTTGCAAACTTTTAGAAAGCATGTAAAGTTGGATTTTATCCGCTCTAAATGCCCGATAAAGGGGGTGTTTGGCTAGTTTTTGGATGCACTCACTAGCCCCTAGCACCACCCCCCCTTGCACGCTCCCTAAGAGTTTATCTGCGCTAAAACTCACTAAATGGGCGTGCTTTAAGGATTTTTGCACCTGTGGCACGCTTTGCAGACTGCCCAGGTCTTCATAGAATAAAATTTTATGCGCTGTGGTGAGTTTAAGCAACTCTTTAGCCCCCACCGAGGCGACAAAGCCTTGTTGGGAGAAGTTGCTAAGATGTATGCTTACAATGAGGGTTGTGTTGGAGCTTAGGGCGTGTTGGTAGTCTTGTAGATAGGTCTTATTCGTGCTGCCGACAAACTTTAAATTTGTTACGCAATCCAAGAGTTCGTGTGCCCTAAAATGCCCCCCGATTTCCACTAACTGCCCGTAAGAGAGCAAGGTTTCTTTGTTTTGGGCTTTAGGGGCAAAGACGCTTGCCACTAAGACTAAGGCGCTGGCGTTGTTGTTTAACACCAAAGCGTCCTCTGCGCCAAAAAGCACCTTTAAGAGCTCTTGCACTAGGGCGCACCGATTCGCCCGTTTGCCCGTTTGCATATCTACTTCTAAATTAACATAGTCACTTAAAAGTTCTAGCTCTTTTAAATGGCTAGCTTCTAGTGGGGCGCGCCCTAAATTTGTGGAGAGCACCACCCCCGTGGCGTTGTAAAGGAGCTTTAAGGGGGGCGACATTAAAGAGTCGTAGCGTTCCTTGACAAGCTCTACCCACTCATTTAAACTTGCACAGGCAAAGGGAGTAACTTGGTGGGCTTTAAAAAGGGCTGTGGCTAGAGCTTTTAGAGGGGCTTTGGGGTAATCTTGCAAAGCTGGGGCATTTAAGAGGGCGTGCATGGCGGGGGGGCGGTTTTTCATAGGGAGGATTGTAACACAAAAGAGCATTTTTAGTTATACTAAAAGCTCATCAACGCATAGGGGTTGGCATGCAAAATTATGGTTTGAATTATTGGGGCAAGGAGGATTTTATCATTGAGGAGGGGCTTGTAAAAGTCAATACGGGCAACAAGCCCAGCCTACTAGATTTGGTCTTGGATATGCGCGAGCAGGGCTTTAAGGGTCCCTTGCTTTTACGCTTCCCCCATTTGATTTCTAAACAAGTGCACAAGCTCTTTTCTATGTTCTCCCATGCCATTTCCCAATACCATTACAGCGGGGCGTTTAAGGCGGTCTTTCCCCTAAAGGTCAACCACATGCCAAACTTTGTGCATGCTTTGGTGGAAATTTCTGCAAAATTTAAGGGGGCGTATGGGCTAGAGGCGGGATCTAAGGCGGAGCTGATTTTAGCCATGGCGTATATCCACGACAACGCCCCCGTTACAGTCAATGGTTTTAAAGACAAGGAGATGATCGAGCTAGGCTTCATCGCCGCGAGCATGGGGGCAGACATCACACTCACCATTGAGGGACTCAGTGAATTAAAGAGCATTATTGAAGTGGCGCTCGAAAATAACACGATTGGCGAAAATGTTAAGTTTTGTCCTAAAATTGGCATCCGTGTGCGCTTACACAGCTCGGGGGTGGGGGTGTGGGCTAAAAGCACGGGCATCCACGCCAAATTTGGGCTTGCCAGCACTGAATTACTAGAAGCCATGCACCTACTAGAAACGCATGGCTTGCTAGGGCAACTTACCATGATCCATTTTCACATCGGCAGCCAAATTAGCGACATCACCCCCCTAAAAAAGGCGCTCAAAGAGGCGGGCAACATTTACGCCGAGTTGCGTAAAATGGGGGCGTTTAACTTGAATAGCATCAACATCGGCGGGGGGCTAGCCATTGAATATTCCCAGCACAAGCACCAGTGTGAGCGCAACTACACCCTAGAGGAATTTGCCGGCGATGTGGTGTTTTTGCTTAAAGAGATTGTAAAAAATAAGAAAGAGCTAGAGCCAAATATTTTTATCGAATCGGGGCGTTTCATCAGTGCTACACACGCCGTGCTTGTCGCCCCCGTGTTGGAGTTGTTCTCCCAAGATTACGATGAAAGCACCTTGCGCCTTAAAAAGTCTAACCCCCCCCTAGTGGCAGAGATGGAGGACTTATACCACAACATCAATAGCAAAAACGCCATTGAGTATTTGCACGACAGCCTAGATCACATGGAGTCGTTGTTTACGCTCTTTGATTTGGGCTACATCGACCTACAAGATCGCAGCAATGCTGAGGTGTTGGGGCATTTGATCATTAAAAAGGCGATCGGGTTTTTGCGCCACAAAGATCACAACGACATCATCCGTATCCAAGAGCAGGTGCAAGAGCGTTATTTGTTAAATTGCTCATTTTTCCAAAGCTTGCCCGATTATTGGGGCTTAAGGCAGGGCTTTCCTGTAATGCCCTTACACAAGTTAGAGGAGGAGCCTACAAGGAGTGCGAGTTTATGGGACATCACATGCGATAGCGATGGGGAGATCAGCTTTGATAAAGACAAACCCCTTTTCTTGCACGATGTGGATGTGCGCCAAGAAGATTATTTTTTGGGTTTCTTTTTAGTGGGGGCGTATCAAGAGGTTTTAGGCATGCACCATAATTTATTCACGCACCCCACAGAGTGCAGCGTGCAGATCACAGACGAGGGCTATGAACTCACCGATATCACCCAAGCCCAAACGATTTTAGACGCTTTGGAGGATTTGGACTACGACACCAAAGAGATCGAGCGGATTTTGAAACAAAAGATCGAGGATAGCGAGCTGTTGGAGGATAGCGAGGATAAAAAGGAAATGCTCGGGCGGTTGTATGTGATGCTGAGTGAAAATGGCTACTTACGCACCCTTGCTATGCAAGAGTAGGTTTTTTGTTATAATTTGTTTTTTAGGGAGCGCACATGGATTTTGTAGATTTTAGTTTAAACACCATCGAAGTTGCGATTTTACAGCACGGCTATCAGGGCAGTGTGCAAGCCACTTTAGAGCACATCGCCACGCTTTTAGCCAAGGCCAAGGCCAAGCACCCCCATTTAGATTTAGTGGTCTTGCCCGAGTTGCACCCCTACCCTTATTTTTGTCAACACGAGGACGCTAAGTATTTTGCATGGGCACGGGAGTTTAAGGCGCAGTGCAATTTTTTAAGTGGGCTGGCTAAGGCGCACGAGGTGGTGTTGGTCGGCTCGCTCTTTGAGGAGCGCATGGTGGGGGTGTATCATAACAGCGCCGTGGTGTTTGAGAAAAATGGCAAGTTACTCGGGGTGCAAAGAAAAATGCATATCCCCGATGACCCCCGCTTTTATGAAAAATTTTATTTCACCCCAGGGGATAGATACGCCCCCATTGCTAGCAGTGTGGGGAGTTTGGGCGTGTTGGTGTGCTGGGATCAGTGGTATCCAGAGGCAGCAAGGCTTATGGCTTTACAAAAGGCGGATATTTTGATTTACCCGAGTGCGATCGGCTGGTTTTGTGATGAAGAGAGCGAGGATTTAGAGGAGAAAGATTTACAAAGGCAGGCGTGGATTGGGGTGCAAAGGGGGCACAGCATCGCCAACACGATCCCCGTGATCGCCTCTAATCGGGTGGGCTTTGAGGCTGACCCTTCGGGGGAGACGAGCGGATTAGAGTTTTTGGCTCTAGTTTTATTTTTGGGGCGTTTGGCAAAGAGTTAGCCCAAGCGGGCTTTGAGGAAGAGATTTTATATACCTGCATTGATTTGGATGAAAGCGCGAGAGTGCGCCAAATGTGGCCTTTTTTTAGGGATCGGCGCATCGACACTTATAAACCCCTCATAAGACGGGTTGTGGATAAAGGATAGGTTTTGCTGCTCACAAATCCCGCAGTTATCGCCGTGCTTGTCATGGTGGCTCTTAGTTTAGCCCGCTTGAATATTTTGCTTGCGATCATCAGCGCCACACTTGTGGGTGGGCTTATGGGGGGGCTTGGGCTTGTAGACACCACAAGAATTATGATTAATGGCATGCAAGGCAATTTAGAAACCGCTTTAAGTTATATTCTGCTCGGGGCTTTGGCTGTAACGATTTCCAGCGGTAATTTAATGAAGGTGGTTTTGTTTAAGCTTGTGGGTTGGTTGGATCAAAAACGCACGATTTTTTGCTTTTTAATCGCCTTCATTGCGTGCTTTTCGCAAAATTTGATCCCCGTGCACATCGCCTTCATCCCCATTTTAATCCCCCCGCTCTTGCATTTAATGAACCGCCTACAAGTCGATCGGCGCGCGGTGGCGTGTGCGCTCACCTTTGGCTTGCAAGCCCCTTACATGACCATCCCAGCGGGCTTTGGGCTGATTTTTCTAAATTTGATCGTGGATAATCTACACCAAAACGGCATACAAACCAACCTTAGCGAAGTGGTGGCCGTCATGTCTATTTCTGGTTTAGCCATGCTCTGCGGGCTTGTGGTAGCGATCTTGGTGCTGTATAGAAAGCCCCGTATTTATGAGGACCGCTTAGAAAGCAGCACCCATGAAGAGCTGAAACTGCAAAAAAAGGACTATCTTGCTTTAGTGGGCATTGTGCTCGCCTTTGTGGTGCAGATCCTCACGGGGTCTTTGCCCCTTGGGGCGTTTATTGGGCTTATGGTGATGCTCGTGGGGGGGGTGATTAAGTGGAGACAGATGGACATGGTGATTGATGAGGGCGTGAAAATGATGGCGTTTGTCGCCTTTGTCATGCTCGTGGCTTCGGGCTTTGGCGAAGTTTTGCAAAAGACCCATGCGATCACGGATTTAGTCCATATCGCCAGTGGGGCGATCTCAGGTAAGTTTGCGGGGGCTCTTATCATGCTAGTGATTGGACTATTCATCACGCTAGGCATAGGCACTTCCTTTGGCACTCTGCCCATCATCGCCACCTTTTACTGCCCCCTATGTGTGGCTTTGGGCTTTGACACAAAAGCAACAATCCTGCTTATAGGCATCGCAGCGGGCTTAGGCGATGCAGGCTCACCGGCTTCAGATAGCACCATAGGACCGACCACGGGGCTAAACGCCGACCAGCAGCACAACCACATCTACGACACTTGTATCCCCACTTTCTTGGTTTACAATATCCCCCTCATGGTCTTTGGCATAGTGGGAGCGTTGCTATTATAAAAGCGCAAAAATGGTGGCGTTTAAGGCGCATTTTAAAGCTGGCGATCCCCTCAGGGGTGAATAACTTTTTAGAAATTTTTGTGCTCGCCGTGTCTGTGGTTTTCATGGGACGGCTTTCGGACAACCATATTGTAGCCATGGGCGTGGGCTTGCAATACATCATGCTTTTCTACGCCCTAAACTCCATTTTTTACATAGGCACAAACGCGACTTTAAGCCGCCTCGTGGGGGCAAAGGATATCGAATTGGTCGCCATAGGCTACTCAAGCATTTTAATCGGGGCGTGTGTGCTGTGTGCGGCGGCTGGGGTGGCCGGCTTTCTTGGCATTAATACGTTTGTCAAGTGGATGGGAATTGCTGGCACAGCAAGAAGCCTAGCCAAAGAGTATTTACAGATTTTAATTTGGGCGATGCCCGCCCTCTTGGTGAAAAACACGATGGCAAGCGCACTCGCAAGCTTGTCTGACACCCTGACCCCCTTTGTGCTTAAAATTGTGATGAGTGCGCTGTGCTTGTTCTTAAATTATGCCTTGATTTTTGGGCATTTTGGCTTTGCGCGCCTTGGCATTAAGGGGGCAGCGGTGGCGAGCGTGGCGGTGGCGGTTATAGAGCTCTTGCTGCTCTTTTTAGCCATTAGTCTTAAAAAGCACAACCCCTTAAAGTTCCGCTTGGTCTTTGACAACACCCTCTTTAAGAAAGCTTGGCAAGTGGGCTGGCCCTCGGGTTTTGAAAGGCTCTTGACCCTCTTTTCTATGGCGTTGGTGTCTAAGTTCGTGGCAAGTTATGGCAATGAAGTGCTGGCGGGCATGCAAGTGGGCTTAAGGGTGGAAACCTTTAGCTACATGCCAGGTCTTGGCTTCACCATTGCGTGTATGGTGTTGGTGGGGCAGCATTTGGGGGCAAATCAAGTCAACAGAGCGCAAGAGTATATCCGCACGACTTTAAAAGTGGCGGGGGTGGGGCTGGGCTTCTTGGGCGTGGGGATGATTGTTTTTGCCAAAGAGCTAGCCACAATCTTTAGCACCAATAAGGAGGTTGTGCAGGTGGCGGCGTGGTATTTAATGGCGGTGGGGGTGTCGCAAATGCCTTTAATTTGCTTGTTTGTGCTCGATGGGGCGTTTCGGGGGGCGGGGATGGCGAAGGTATCGCTGTTCATCAACACCTGTAGCTTGTGGAGTTTGCGGATTTTGCCCATGTTTATCTTTTGGCGTTTGGGGCTTTCAGTGCGTTGGTTCTTTGTGCTGATTTGTTTGGAAACCTTTGCACGGGCGGGCTTTTTTTACATTGCCTACAAAAAGGGTATATGGAAAAAGCCCGGGCGTTTTGCTACCTAGTTAGAGCTTCTTTATGGGGGCGTTTTAAATCGCTTTGGAGCATGTCTAGCACCAAATCTTGCACGCTAAACTCCCTTTGCTAGCCTAACTCTTTTTCAATTTTAGAGGGTTGCCAGGGAGTAAATTCACCTCTATGGGCGGAAGTAGTGGTGATCTACCCTAAGTAGCACACACCCTTTTTTAAGCGGAGCAAGTTTGAGACTGTCTAAAAGCGGGCTAGATTTAAAATTATCAACACCCTTTCTCATCTAGCCCACTGCCTTAAAACTCGAGCTTGAGCCCTAGCTTTTCACACGCCATTAAAACGAAATCCCTAATTCTCATCGTCTGTCCGCTCGTCACCACATAATCCACCGACTGGCTGTGTTGTAAAATCAAGCGCATGGCTCATAGTCCCTGGCGTGCCCGTAACCCTCTTAGTATCCAAATACCTAAATACAAGCACTCTTGTAGTCCCAAAACAATACGGCTAAGTGCCATGGTGATTTTACGCGTTACAAAGGTTTCGCCCCGCATGGGGCTTTCGTGGTTGAATAAAATCCCATTGAGCGCAAACATGTTGTAGGCTTCGCAGTGCTTCTTGCTGATGTAATAGGCGTAGAGTTTAGCTACGGCGTGGGGGCTTCGTGGGTTAAGGGGGTGTTTTCATTTTGCGGGCTAGACTTTGGCAACTAAGCTAGCTTGTTGCTTGGGTCGATCAAATCGCCATAGTGCAAAAAGCAGTTTATGGGCAAGGATGTCTTCATAAATCGCGTCTATACGGGCGGCGAAAAGACAAACAACCTTTTAATGCCTGCATAGCCAAATCTAGTAGAAGTGGGCTAAATAGCTCCCGTCCTATCCTATAATGCCTGCGATGAGGGTGGTCTTTTTATCCTCTAAGGTCTTTGGTAGTCATCGTGCAAGCGTTCAATGTCGTTTTCATCTAGGATTGCTCCGCATTGCACTTCTAAGATTTTTAGGGGCTGGTCTGTGTCGTTGCCAAGGCGGTGGATTTGCCCCTGTTTGATAAACACGCTCTCATTGGTGGGCACACTTAAAGACTTTTCGCCCACCACCACGCTCGCCACCCCCTCCACCACGACCCAATGCTCGCTTCTGTGTTGGTGCTTTTGAAGGCTCAGGCGTTTATGTGGGGTGATCTCTAAGAGTTTTACCTTAAAAAAAGGACGCTCTAGCAGCACTTCAAAACTACCCCAAGGGCGGTATTCTAGGGGGTAGGTTTTAAGCAGATTGGGGTATTTCTCCCCCACGCACAGCACAAGCTCTTTTAAATGATCTAAATGCGTCTTTGTGGCGACTAGCAAAGCGTCCTTGCTATCCACCACCACGCAATTTTCAAGCCCTAGCAAACACACCAATTTATCGGGCGTGCTGTAGGTGTAGTTGTGCTTGGCGTGTAGGTTTAAAAGCGTGCCTTGGTGCGCCACATTGCCCACATCATCGGCGGGCAAACTCGCCTGCAAGCTCGCAAAATGCCCCACATCCTGCCAATGGGCATCTAAGGGCACGAGCTTTAACCCCTTGCACTTTTGCCACAACAACACATCCACGCTGCCCTCTTCTAGATCTGCCATATCCTCGCATTTTAAAATGGTGGGCAGTTTCTTGGCGCTGAGGTAAACCTTTTTGCACGCCTCCAACATTTGGGGGGCGTGTTGTTTGCACGCCTCTAAGAACACCCCTGCCTTAAAGACAAACATGCCACTATTGATATAAAAATCTCCGTCCTCTTGCTGCAATTTGGCAATCTCTTCGGGGGTTGGCTTTTCTATGAAGTCTAACACCGCACACACCCCATTTTGTGCCTTTTCACAGCGCATAAAGCCGTATTGGTTGCTCGGCTTCTTAGCAATGCCAAAGAGCACCATATGGTTATTTTTGGCGCAATCTAGGGCGGTTTGTAAGGCAGTGTTGAATGCCTCTTTATCCATTATGTGGTCTGTGGGGCTGATGACTAAAATCTCATTAGAGTCGCAAGCTAGGGCGGCAAGCATTAAGGCGTTCATCGTATTCTTACCCGCACTCTCTAGCAAAAATTGCGTGTGCTTTTCTAAATGGGCTTTTGTGATCTCTTCTAGGGCGTGGAAGTAATGCACCTCGTTACACACCACTAAAAATTTTGCGTTGGGGGATTTCAAACGCTCCAAAGCCAACCCAAATAAACTTTGCTCCCCATAGAGTTTTAAAAATTGTTTAGGGAAGTGCTCTCGACTTAAAGGCCATAATCTCTTGCCACTGCCCCCACTCAAAACCACATGCACCACAGCAAACCCCTAAAATAAACTAAAGTCGCATGCTAGCGTAAATGGACTTAAACTCCCCCATAAGACTTAAAGTACGATTCTGTCAATATATCTGTCATTAAACCCCTTTTTTAGATATTCTTTGAGTGTCCTCTCTGGTTATTCCTTACCAATCTTATCCGTAGCAATGTCTAACACTAAGGGTTCAAAAAATTTTTCACAATCATTGTTTATAGGTTTATCATTGAGCTTGAGAAAGTGTATGGCTAAATACACGGCTGTGCGCTTGTTTTCATCAAAAAATGGATGGAATTTCACACATGAAAAGACAAGATATGCGAGTTTAGACTCAAAAGTGGGGCAATGCCTATCGTTGCGGATATAGTTTAGGACACTCTCTAAATACCCCATGCTAGTTAGATTATAATCTTTAAGCCCCTCGGTGAGCCCTAATATCTCATCATGGATTTCAATCACCGTTTCAAAAAAACAAAAAAAAAACAAAAAAAACACTTATTTTTTTGCCAATCGTTGATAAACCGCTAAAATCTCAGGGTCATTCAACCTCGCCCTACACGCAGTACGCACCTCTTTAGATTCTTGTGCCATGTGCTTGGCTTGTGGCCCTATCTCTAAAACCTACCCATTTTTGGTCCTTCTGAGTCTGTCATACCCATCCTTTGCAAGTCTTCATGTGTTATTGTAGCATACTAGATTATCCACCATAAAATTACAACTTCCTCTCCAAAAGGTGAGATTATTGGTAGAATCAACAGATATGCATTAGTAAGGAACATGATGAAAAAAATGATACTTTTAGGATTGTATTTTTTAAGCACTCTGCAAGCCACGCAATATTTCTTTAGAGATTTTCACTCTGCTCATTTGGAGCGCTCTACCCATCTGCACAGAAAGCTTAGAAAAGAAATCCAAACATGTACGCAACTTAACACACTGCCACATTATACCCCCACGGGTGAGAGAAAAGCCGATCCATGCAGCGCAGAATTCAAAAGATCGGCCACTCTGTCCTACGATTTAGCCTTAGGCTTCCTTGTCAGTGAAAAGAAAGAATACGGAGAAAGAGCTAAAGAGATCTTGGAGAAGTGGGCACAAAGTCTTGAAGTGGTTGGCTCAAAAGAAGCCGAAAACTTGATCAATTTCTACATGCCCTACATGAACATGGCTTATCTTTTCATCCGCTCAAAGTTTCCTAGCCCTGCATTTGAGCGATTTTCTCGTAATATGCTAGTGTATGCGCGTTATAGCAAAGACAATAACATCGGGGCTTGGAGTATACTTTTTGGTGTGAGTAGCGCACTTGTAATCGGTGATCATGCTCTGCTTCTAAGGATGGCGCATAAGTGGCAAAAGTGGATTTTAAATGCCATTGATGAAAATGGTGTGATGGCAAAAGAAATCGTGCGCAGCAACACCGCTAATTACAATGGAGGCCCCACTAAGGGCATTAAGGGAATTGCCTATACGCACTTTGCCCTTACACCTATCAGTGTAGCCGGACAATTACTTGCAGAAAATGGCTTTGATCTATGGCATAGCCGTGCAGCCCAAAAACTTTTTAAAGCCTACAACAAAACTGCAGAGTGGGTGCTTGACCCTACAACCTTTCCTTACTACCAACCAAACTTAATTGGCGTAACCCATGACGCTTATTTTCTTCTGTTAAACCAATACTTTAAGAGTGCAGCTGGGCAGCAAGCCATTAAACAAGACGGCTTTAAGGGCGATCGTTTTAGGTTGCAGTTCAATGATGATTTAAAAATTAGGTAGATATTTCGCCAAGTTTATGGCGTGCCCCCATTTCTTTATGGGTAACTACGAAGCCTTTATTCTAAAATAAAAATGCCAAATGGCACTAGCTCTTGACAAATTAAAAAATTTATGCTAGCAATATGTGGTATGAGTAAGTTACTTTATGCCCTCGTGTTGGTGGGGCTTGGTGAATGCTTGGCGGATTCCAAGAGTGGTTTCTTCATAGAGGCGGGGTTTATGACAGGCATGCTAAAAAGTAGCGAGGTGTTGGCTAAGAAACAAAGGGCGACGTCTTTTGTTAGCACCGCCCAACTTAAAGCACACGCTTTAACCATGTTCAACTCTGCAGATAAGGTGATTAAAAATCCCAAGAGGGATTTTAGCACCCTATCCCCCATTAAAATCTCTCTTAAAGACAAAACTCTCACTCTGCAAAACTTTCTACCCTACACTCTCCACAATGTAGATCTCTACGCTAACATCAATGGCAAAGAAGTTAAGGTTGGGACGCTAGAATCCTTGCCCGGGCACATAGAAACAACCCTCTCTGTTAATCTCTTGCCAGAAATTGCCAAAGTGGAGAACAATTTAGGTTCTGAATTTTTGATTAGGAGTTCTGCACAATCCGATGTCATCACGCATAGGGTATTGGAGGCGATTGAGCAGATTAAAGTTAATCTAATGGGAACTTTTGTGGATTGGTCCAATGGGGATAAAACGAATAATTGGCAGCCCCCCACTCCCAAACAAGCGAGCGAATATGTGGATTTGCTTTTAAACCTCACTTCCGTTCTCAGCTCAAAAGAATTTGAAGAGGCAATTTTAAATGCCCCTTTTGACTTCTCAGATAGGACACCTCCCGGGCAAAATGGTAGGCTTGATCCTAGCAAACTAGGTGCTGTGGCTTCTAAGATCGATCCGCAAGTAGTGGTGGATGTTTTCCGCCAAGCAGCACATCTCGATCTTGGTGTGATCAATGAGAAAAAATATAATCTCTATGGTTTGGGAGGGGTGGGGTCATTTGGTTTGCAACCTTGGATGATAGACCCTTCAAGGGCTAGGATGTGGAAAACTTACGACACTTTGACAAAAGAGCGTGAGCACGAGCCTTTAGAGGCCATTATACACGAGTTTGCACACACCAAGAATTACACCCACAACGGCAACATGACCTATGCCAATGCCCCCAATAGCCAATACACCATCGACAACCAAAAGGTGGATGCCGGTTTTGTTAGATTGACTGAAAAGGTTTGGGCGCAATTAGGGCATGCCAATAAGTTGCCGATTAATTACACCGAGATCCCCATTTCGCACACAATCAACTCTGTTCCCTACGCAAGCTTTATGCAAGGTTTCTCTAACACCTTGAATAACCAAAGCACGGATGCCATTGTGGGCTTTAATGTCAAAAGTGGTTATCAGCAATTTTTTAACCCCTACTTTGGTTTAGCCTACTACGCACTCTTTAAATATGGCTGGACAAAAACAAAAGGCTATGCCAAGACCGTCACGCAAATGGGTGCTGGGGTTGGGGCGGATATGTTGGTGAACTTTTTTGCAAGGGATAAAACGAGCATGGGGTTTTTTGTAGGGGCTAGGGGGCTTTGGAATCGCTATAACTTACTGCGGACTTTTAGGGACACGGGCAATGTGAATGCGGTTTCGGGCTTTAATTACTACTACGGACGCTCTAAGTATAGTTTCGGTGTCTCTGTGCCCTTGATACAAAGAAGTTTAAGGGTTCGGGTGAACACCCAAGATTATGCGGGCGAGGTGCTGATCCAAGAGGGCAGCACCCATTTTAATGTTTTCTTTAACTATGGGTTTTCTTTGTAGGTCTGTAGCCTTTAGCTCCCATAGATTAGGCTTACTATCCGCTCACCTAATGCGCCTATGTCTTGTTTGCCGACCGCTCCATTTGCCAAAAAGTCTTTCAAGCATAAAATAGACCTCAATGTTTGAGGGCGTGTTGTTGATGAAGTAGGTAAAGTCTTGATAGCCCATGCGAAAAGGTGTGCCCTTATACAAGGGGATCCTCACACCTAGTTTATAAACCCAAGCATTGTGCTGGTATCTTGTGCCAAAGTCGATAAGCGAATCGTATAAAACCCCGTGGGTGGGGGCTATCGGTGCTTGTGTGCCCATAAAATTGAATTTTTCTGTAAAGCCCACATAAAAGCCGGCAAAATTTGCATTAGACGCATCGTTGTTGACATAGAAATCTGCCAAAATGTCTGCGGTTAATTGCAAATAGCCCACATCTAGCTTTTTGAGTGCCGCAAAACCGGGGGCTGGTACTAGAAAGGAATAGCCACCGAGCGCAAACACATCAAAGCCAAAGTATTTGCTAAAAAACCGCTGGTAGCCAGCACCTCCACCAAGGTTATAAGCCTTGTTTTCAAAGATAGTGCTGTTTACGGCACGGGAGACGGAGTTTATAAAGCTTGTGCTCGTAATGTTTACAGAAGAGGGCATTTTTTTAAAATTTGGAGCTTGGATATGTGGGGCGGAGACCGGGGTGAGTTGTTGGGTGATGGGGAAGTACTTCTGTGGACTGCCTAAGATTGTTGAAAAATTGTTTGAGCTATCAAGAATTGTACCGAGATTAAAGCGATAAGCTGCCTCCAGACTATTAATATATTTGTCTAGTATCTTTTGTTCCTCTGGACCAGATGATGAAAGTATCGTTTGTTCATATTCAGCATATTTAGCCAGTTCCCTAAACCACCCTAGAACTTGTAAAAAATTTTGCATGGACATTTGCTGAAGACTAGTTATGGGAAAAGATTGTCCGAAGCAAAGTTCGGGGTAGCTGCTAGGTTTTTGCAACCCTCTGCGTCTTGCCTACCTTGTTTTACATTATCCTCGTAATCTTTTGAGCTGAGGACCTTTTGTAGACCTGCGCTACTTGTTGTAATGTTTTCAAAACCTTTCAATAGCCCATCGATTCTACCTAATGTGTTTTGAAGTGTTCCACCATTTCCACCATTTCCACCATTTTCGGCTATTTCGGCTTTTTCGATTGATTTTTCCATGTTGGTTAACTCGGTTTTAAGAGTGTTGTAAATGGCTTGGTAGGCGTCTTGTTGATTTATTTGGTTCTGCCAAGTGTTGTATTCAGAGTTGTAGTTGTTGGCACCTTGCATGATGTGCGCCTCTTGTGTGGTGATTTCATTTAGCGCACCTTGCATGTTCTTAACAATGGAGGCGATTTGTTGTATTTGGGAGTTGGGTGTGCTCTTTGTGTCTTGCAAATTAGAAAAAGAAGTTGAGGGGGTGTTGTCCGCTTTGCTGAGATTTTGTAATTTTTCAGCCTCTAAATTTAGGACTTAGAGCGTTGCTTGCAACTCTGCCAAAGCCCCGGGGACTATAGAAAATTGGCTGAGTTCTTGTTGAACTTCTGCCGCTAATGCCTTAAATTGAGCGAGTGGTAACTGCATGTTTATGCTTTGGATAGGGATCGCACTTGTGTTCTGCTGAGCCGCCTCAATGACTTGCCAAATGCCGTTAAGTGCTACATTCATTTGGTTGATGTTAGAAACGATTTCATCTTGTAGCTTTGCGGCTTGGAGAGTTCTTGAGGAATAAATGGGCGTGGTTGTGTGCTTTTGTGTGCTTGTAGCCACATTTGAAATGCCCACACTAGCGGCGACAAAAAAGCCATTGCGTAAGTCATGCCTTAAGCTCGCCCCCCTGTTGGCAAGCTGTAAAAGCCATGCCAAGAGCCCCAAACACTGCAAGCATTTTTAAAGTCTTGGCTCTCTTTTTGTTACACAAGGACACCAATTTAAGAGAAATAAAAGCAACTGTTATTAACCATCTCGTATCTGGGCAATCCGCATAAGCCCTAGCACCTATCAAAACATTTTAATCCAAATATGTGGTAAATGTCCACACCCCACACAGACCATTAACTGCACGAAACCATGGATTCTAGTATTGTAGTACAATTAATTTTAAAATTTAAAGCGGTTTAAGGCGATGTTTTCCCCTTAAGGGTGGGAGTTTAACAAATTGCAAGAGCTATACAAGCTTGAGCTAGACCGTTTTTCTTTTAAAAACCCCTCAAGCCCCCTATCTCATCCGCCCTAGTCAAATCGGCTCAATAGCCATGCCTTAATGCTAGCCATGTTAAAATAAACGAAAAATTCAAGGGATAATGATGGACATTCATAACAGCGATGCAGATGTAGAGCAGTTTTTTGCCTTCTGTAAAGAAAAAGAAGTGGAATTTGTGGATTTTAGATTCACAGATGTGAAAGGCACTTGGAATCACATGGGCTATTTTATTGGGGGTGTGGATAAGGACTTGTTGCAACAGGGTATCCCTTTTGACGCAAGCTCCATTAAGGCGTGGCAGAGCATTGATAGGTCAGATATGATTTTAAAGCCCGACTTGATCCGCTACTTCATCGACCCCTTTAGTGCGGATATCACGGTTATAGTCTTTTGCGATGTGTGGGATGTCTACAAAGAGCAAGACTACGAAAAATGCCCTAGAAGCATTGCCAAGCGGGCACTAAGGCATTTACAAAATCTTGGCATTGCCGACATGGCTTACTTTGGGGCAGAAAATGAGTTTTTTATTTTTGACTCCATTAAGATCAAAAACAGCGCAAATTGCCAGTATTATGAAATTGACAGCGAAGAGGGCGAATGGAATAGGGATCGCAGTTTTGAGGGGGGGGTGAATTTCGGGCACCGCACGGGGCATAAGGGCGGGTATTTACCCACCCCCCCCACGGACACGATGATGGACATCCGCGCCGAAATTGTCAAGGTGTTAAACCAAGTGGGGCTAGAAACCTATGTCGTGCACCACGAAGTGGCGCAGGCGCAGGGCGAGATCGGCGTGCGCTTTGGGGAGTTAGTGGAGGCGGCGGACAATGTGCAAAAACTTAAATATGTGGTGAAAATGGTCGCCCATTTAAATGGCAAAACGGCGACTTTTATGCCAAAACCCTTGCACGGGGACAATGGCAGCGGCATGCACACGCATGTGAGTTTGTGGAAAAATGGCGAGAATCTCTTTAGCGGTGATGTTTACAAAAACCTAAGCCAAATGGCGCTACACTTTTTAGGCGGGGTCTTGCGCCACGCCAGAAGTTTGGCGGCTTTTACCAACGCCTCTAGCAATTCTTATAAACGCTTGATCCCCGGCTTTGAGGCCCCCTCGATTTTAACTTATTCGGCGCAAAATCGCAGTGCCAGCGTGCGTATCCCCTATGGGGTGAAGGGCAAGGCAGCGCGCTTTGAGTTTAGATTCCCCGACAACTCTTCTAACCCTTACTTGGCCTTTGCCGCTATTTTAATGGCAGGTTTAGACGGGCTAGCGCAAAAAATGGATCCGGGCGCACCCATGGACATCAACCTCTTCCAGCTCACCCTAGATGAGATCAGAGACAAAGGGATTAAACAACTCCCCCACACCCTAAGAAGTGCGCTAGAGGAAATGTTGGTGCATAAAGAGTATTTGAAAAAAGGGGAAGTGTTTACCGAAGATTTTATCCAAGCCTACCAGAGCTTTAAATTCCGCTCAGAGGTCTTCCCTTGGGAGAGCCGCCCCCACCCCTTTGAGTTTAAGACCACTTATTCTTGCTAATGCCTAAACGCCGGGGTAAATCCCTTTATGAAAGCTATAAAAAATTAAAAGTTTTCATGCGTTTGGTAAAAGCTCTTGGGCGTTTTTTAAAAAAACATTGAGGAGAACATGCAAAAATCTAGACTTTTATCATTAGTATTAGTGGGTCTGTTGGGGCTTGGTTGTGCGCCTAAAGCCCCCGACAAACACGAACAAGGCCCCATCCCCTTTTCTTACTACGAAGAAAACGAAAAACCCGAACCCAAAAACCACTTATTGGTCTTGCTCCCACCCTTAAACATCACCTTTAGTAAGACGGTGCCGCTGAATATGCAACAAGGTTTCAAGGATTCCATGCGCGATCAAATCAAAGAAATCCTAGAAAAACGCGGTTTTAGTGTGCAAGAGGCAAAACTCCCCCTAACCCCTACCCAGCAAGAGCAAGGCTATGTGCTTGTAGAAGTGAATGGGTCTGTGAAAGTGTTAGAGGATATTAGCCTACGAGAGGATAGGTTAAGAAATGGTGGGTTGGAGGGCAAAAACTCTAGTTTGTCTATGGGCTATTTGACTTTAAAAGTTCTAGAGCCTAAGAGCAAAAAACCCTTAAACATGGCAAGTTTAGAGTTGCCCGGCTATCAAGTCCGCACCCGTGTGACCGTGCGCCAAGAGCGTAGCGTTTCAGGTGGGTTTATGCCCACAAGTGTGGTAACCCCCATACGCGGGGAAGGCTTTGACAGCAATGTTTACCAAATCTTAACGCAAATCTACGCACAAGGGGTGCATAAAATCAGCCAAGCCCTAGATGCTGATCAACTCATGGATTACCACCACTTAGTGGAGAAGTTTAAGTCTAAGATGGGTCGTTAGGCAGATCTTCGCGCAAATGAAAGATTTGCGCCCCAAAGTCCGTGTCCACTTCCACCCTTAAGCGCCCCTCGCAAAAGACTTCATAGTCCATTTTTTCACCCAAGTTCAAAATGTAACTAGGCAGAATAGGCAAGAGGGCACAACGCCCCCGATTGAGGGTGATTTTATTGATATGCACCCTTTTGCTAAGGGCCCTGATCTCTAAAATGTGCTTGGTTTGCCACACACCATAATCTTTGCTCCAAGAGGTGTAGGGCTGTTTTTGGCTAAAAAACACCGCACTTAAGGGGACTTTAGGCAGTTGCACTTGCTCTTCTCTTAAAAGTTGTTCGCCGGTGGGCAAGGCAAGCAAAGAGTTTAAGAGTAAACTAAGCGCAAGAACTGCTTTCAATCACCTTCTCCATTAATTTCGCCCATGTTATGGTCTAAAATGGAGCGGATTTTTTCTATATTGTGCTGGCTCGTGTAAAAATAAATCTCTACACGATTATTGCGTATGCGGTTTTCAACGCTGTTATTGGGGAAGATGGGGTTGTTCTTGCCATAGGAGGCAAAAGAGAGTTTTTGCGGACTAATGCCATCATTTAGCAAAGCATGCATGACCTTATATGCCCGACTCGCCGCTAAGGTGTAGTGGTTTTTAAAGTGGCTGGCAGCGGGCAGAGGGGTATTATCCGTGTAGCCGCGCACATTGACTTGGACTTGATCGGGCAAGAGTTGGATGATCTTAGCGATGCGGCGGATGTATTCGCGCATGGAGGCGTTGATGACATCTCCATAGGGGGGGTCTTCAAAACGCAAGTTGGAAGGTAGCTTTAACACAGCTCCATGATCGGTTTGCTCTAAAATCGAGCCCTCTCCCACTTTGGTGATAGTAACTTGCGATCGACTAGCATGCTCCTTAGACTCCTTTTCTTCTTCAACTTCATTACTCTGGGTTTCGCCCGGGGCGGGGGGGATGGGGATCACAGGTTGCACAGAGTCTGGCACGGGAGCGTAGTCAAAAATCTTAATAAACTCTTTTTTAAGGGCTTTGACTTTGGCTTTATTGATCACAGAGATCGCATAAAGGGCAATAAAAAGGGCGAGTAGCAAGGACAAAAAGTCGGCATAAGGCACAGCCCAACGCTCCCCAGCAGGACACTCGACCTTTTTAGCTTTCTTTGCCATTATTCAAACTGCGACTTTCTAGGCTCACCGGGGGCGATGTAGTTGAGCAACTTCATTTCTAAGTCCCGTGGGTTATCCCCATTGGCAATCCCAATGATGCCCTCTAAAATCACCACCTTTTCTTTTAAAATGTCTTTAGACTTATTTTTAAGCTTGTTGCCAAAGGGACCAAAAAGGGCGTAAGAACACATGATCCCCGTAACCGTGGCGGTGAAAGCCCCCGCAATGCCCAGTGCCATTTCTGCAGGGTTGTCTAGCTTTTTCAAAGCGAGCATCAAGCCCAACACCGCTCCTACGAGCCCAAAGGTGGGCGCGCTCTCCCGGCGGTGATCCAATAGTGCGCCGCCCCGTGGTAATACTCTTCTAACTCTTCGATCGCCACATTTAGGCTCTCTTGCACAGAGTGAATGTCTTTGCCGTCCACAATCATTGAAAAGCCATTGCGGGAGAAGTCGTCCTCGATCTGCGCCACCTTGGACTCTAGCGAAAGCACGCCGTCTTTTCTTGCCATTGTGGAGAGTTCCACGATGTTTTTAATCGTGTCTTGTAAATGCACCTTAGGGTTTAAAAACACAATCTTGATCTCTTTAAAGGCCGCCTTGACATGGTGGGCATGGGTGCTTACCATTGCCGCGCACAGGGTCGTGGGTATGATGATGATGAGTGAGCTTAGATGCACTACATGGATGGGGTTGCCCCCCTCCAAAATATCTCCCACTGAAATAGACGCAATCGCCAAAAACACACCTAGGATTGATGACAAATCCATGAGAAACTACCCTTTCTTTAAAATCTACTGCGGATAATCCGTTAAGTTTTCAATGCCATGCGCCCCACACACACGGCATTCTGCATTGCGTTGGACATTGATTTTTCTAAAATCCATGCTCTTGGTGTCTACATGCAAGAGTTGGTTGGTGAGTAAGGGGAAACCTAGAAAATATTTAATCGCCTCAGAAGCTTGGATACAGCCCACAACGCCGGGCACAACCCCAAACAACCCCGCTTTAAACACGCTGTTAAGCTCTACACTTGGGGGCTTGTCAAAGACGCAAGCAAAGCACGCACTCTTTTTGGGCAAAATTGTGATGGTCTGCCCATGGTGCTTGAAAATCCCGGCATGGCTTAGGGGTTTACTTGCTAGAATACAAGCATCGTTGATTAAAAACTTGCTCGCAAAATTGTCGGTCGCATCGATGATAAAGTCGTAATCTTGAACTAAATGCAAGGCGTTTGTAGCGGTTAGCTTTTCAAAGTGGGTTTCAACCTGCACTTCAGGGTTTAGAGCCAACATTTTACGCTCGGCAGATTTGACCTTAGAGCTGTGGATTTCCTGTGTGGTGTGGATGATTTGGCGCTGTAAATTGTTCAATTCGATGATGTCAAAATCCAAAATCCCAATGCGCCCAATGCCTGCCGCCGCCAAATAAAAACAATTAGGCGAGCCAAGGCCCCCAGCCCCGATCACAAGCACGCTAGCACGAAGCAACCTCTCCTGTCCCTCCTCGCCCACATCCTCCAACATCAAATGCCGTTTATAGCGTTCTTTTTGGCTCTCTGTCATCTCTTTCCTTTCTTTCCTTAAGGGTTAATGTGTGCGATCCAAGCGGGTATGTGGGGCTGTTCGGCTTTTAAGCTTGTGGCGTGCCCGTGCCCGGGGTAAATGGCACAATCTGCCCTATCCAAAGCATAAAAGCGTTGCAAAGAATCCTTCATGTCTTGTGGGTTAGAGTAGGGGAAGTCATAACGCCCTATGCTTCTATAAAAGATAAAATCTCCACTAAAGAACACCCCGTTAACTTCAACAACACTACAACCCGGGGTGTGTCCGGGGAAGTGCCAATAGACGATCTCTACCCCACCCACCTCAAAAGAATAGTTCCCCTTGCACCCCTCAATGGGATGAATGTCCGCTTCTTTACAAGTGGGCTGTCCCAAGTTAAAGCAATCTGTGGTGAGCATAAACATATCCTCTTTGGGTGCATACAAGGGCACACTAGCCCAAGCCTGTTTCAAGGCAGCTACATCCCAGATATGGTCATAATGCCCATGCGTGATTAAGATAGCCAAGGGATTTTTGGCATGCTCTCGCACCCAAGAGCATGCGCCAACCCCCGGATCGATCACCAAATCGCCTTGCTTCAGTTGCAAGACATAACAATTTGTCTGCGCTGTGCCAAAAGCTTGTACTTTGATTTTAAACATTTTTCCATTCTAGCAAAATTTACCTAATTTTAGCCCTAGCCATTGCTTGATTTAGCGCCAAAATTAACCCAATGATCTCTGTCTTAAAGAGGGCTAGCTGTAGGGGGTGGATTGTGTTAGGGTTATTTTAACAGCCTACATGGCTAAATGCTGTGCTCTAGAATTTTTACGGCCTCAGCCCCCCTTAAGCTTAAAACCGCTATTATCACGTTTTGCTTCTAAGAAAGCTTGCATGGAAAAGGTGAAAGCTTTTTTCTAAAAAAGGCAGACTTAAAGCGTGTTATTTGATTTATTATTGTCAATAGCCTATGTAAAGGTAAAAACTACAAAGCCAAAAGAATTATACTCAATAAGGCGGTGTGGCTCTTATGCAACGCTCTAGCGGATATGCTAGAGTGGCAAACAAGATATTAAGAGTAGATGGTGGATGCCTTGGCAAAGAGAGGCGATGAAGGACGCACTAGACTGCGATAAGCTACGGGGAGCTGTCAAGAAGCATTGATCCGTAGGTGTCCGAATGGGGCAACCCAACTTACAGCAATGTAGGTTACTCTATTTATAGAGAGCGAACCTAGCGAAGTGAAACATCTCAGTAGCTAGAGGAAAAGAAATCAACGAGATTCCCTCAGTAGTGGCGAGCGAAAGGGGATAAGGGCAAACCGGGTGCTTGCACTCGGGGTTGAGGACGGCAACATTCAAGGGGTTTTTCTAGCAAAGTTGTTTGGAAAGACAAGCCATAGAAGGTGATAGCCCTGTATGCGAAAGATAAACCCTAGATAGCCGGATCCAGAGTAGGCCAGGACACGTGAAATCCGGGCTGAAGCCGGGGAGACCACTCTCCAACCCTAAATACTACTCTTTGACCGATAGCGCACAAGTACCGTGAGGGAAAGGTGAAAAGAACCGTGGGTAACGGAGTGAAATAGAACCTGAAACCATCTACTTACAATCATTCAAAGCCCTATGATTTATCAGGGTGATGGACTGCCTTTTGCATAATGATCCTGCGAGTTGTGGTGTCTGGCAAGGTTAAGTGAAAACGAGCCGTAGCGAAAGCGAGTCTGAATAGGGCGCTTTAGTCAGACGCTGCAGACCCGAAGCCAAGTGATCTATCCATGGCCAAGTTGAAACGAGTGTAACAGCTTGTGGAGGACTGAACCCGTGCCCATTGAAACGGGCTGGGATGAGCTGTGGATAGGGGTGAAAGGCCAAACAAACTTGGTGATAGCTGGTTCTCTTCGAAATATATTTAGGTATAGCCTCAAGTCATAGCAAAGGGGGGTAGAGCTCTGATTGGGCTAGGGCTGCTCGCCGCAGTACCAAACCCTGTCAAACTGCGAATACCCTTTGTTGTATCTTGGGAGTCAGGCGGTGGGTGATAAAATCAATCGTCAAGAGGGAAACAACCCAGACTACCAACTAAGGTCCCAAAGTTCTATTCTAAGTGGAAAAAGATGTGTGGCTACTCAAACAACCAGGAGGTTGGCTTAGAAGCAGCCATCCTTTAAAGAAAGCGTAACAGCTCACTGGTCTAGTGATCATGCGCTGAAAATATAACGGGGCTAAGATAGACACCGAAGTTGTAGATTGCTCTTAGGAGCAGTGGTAGAAGAGCGTTCTGTGCAGCGTTGAAGGCATACCGGTAAGGAGTGCTGGAGCGCACAGAAGTGAGCATGCAGGAATGAGTAGCGATAAGATGCGTAAGAATCGTATCCGCCGTAAATCTAAGGTTTCCTACGCGATGTTCGTCATCGTAGGGTTAGTCGGGTCCTAAGCCAAGTCCGAAAGGGGTAGGCGATGGAAAATAGGTTAATATTCCCATACCAATTGCAATGCGCGATGGGAGGACATAAAGTTAGGTGAGCCAGCTGATGGATGTGCTGGTCGAAGGGTGTAGATTGGGAGAGTGGCAAATCCGCTCCTGTATTTCAAACCTGACAGGCTCTCTAAGGCCTTCGGGCCAAGGGGAGAATCACTGACACTATCGTGCCAAGAAAAGTCTCTAAGTTTAGTTGCAATTGTCCGTACCGCAAACCGACACAGGTAGATGAGATGAGTATTCTAAGGCGCGTGGATGAACTCTCTTTAAGGAACTCTGCAAACTAGCACCGTAAGTTCGCGATAAGGTGTGCCACAGCAATGTGGTCTCAGCAAAGAGTCCCTCCCGACTGTTTACCAAAAACACAGCACTTTGCCAACTCGTAAGAGGAAGTATAAGGTGTGACGCCTGCCCGGTGCTCGAAGGTTAAGAGGATGGGTTAGCCGCAAGGCGAAGCTTTGAATTGAAGCCCGAGTAAACGGCGGCCGTAACTATAACGGTCCTAAGGTAGCGAAATTCCTTGTCGGTTAAATACCGACCTGCATGAATGGCGTAACGAGATGGGAGCTGTCTCAAAGAGAGATCCAGTGAAATTGTAGTGGAGGTGAAAATTCCTCCTACCCGCAGCAAGACGGAAAGACCCCGTGGACCTTTACTATAGCTTAGCACTGCTAATGGGAATGCCATGCGCAGGATAGGTGGGAGGCTTTGAAGCAGACACTTTGGTGTCTGTGGAGCCATCCTTGAGATACCACCCTTGGCGTTTTTGTTAGCTAACTGGCCTAAGTCATCCTTAGGCAGGACAATGCTTGGTGGGTAGTTTGACTGGGGCGGTCGCCTCCTAAAAAGTAACGGAGGCTTACAAAGGTTAGCTCATGGCGGTTGGAAATCGCCAGCTGAGTGTAATGGCACAAGCTAGCTTAACTGCAAGAGAGACAACTCAAGCAGAGACGAAAGTCGGTCATAGTGATCCGGTGGTTCTCGTGTGGAAGAGCCATCGCTCAAAGGATAAAAGGTACCCCGGGGATAACAGGCTGATCTCCCCCAAGAGCTCACATCGACGGGGAGGTTTGGCACCTCGATGTCGGCTCATCGCATCCTGGGGCTGGAGCAGGTCCCAAGGGTATGGCTGTTCGCCATTTAAAGCGGTACGCGAGCTGGGTTCAGAACGTCGTGAGACAGTTCGGTCCCTATCTGCTGTGGGCGTAGGAAAGCTGAGGAGAGCTGTCCCTAGTACGAGAGGACCGGGATGGACATGCCACTGGTGCACCAGTTGTTCTGCCAAGAGCACCGCTGGGTAGCCACGCATGGTTGTGATAAGAGCTGAAAGCATCTAAGCTCGAAGCCAACTCCAAGATAAGCTTTCCCTGAAGCTCGCATGAAGACTACTATGTTTGATAGGGTGGGTGTGTAAGTGCAGCAATGCACTCAGCTAACCACTACTAATAGAGCGTTTGGCTTGTTTGCTTGTATAAAAGCTTCACTGCCTTATTGAGTGTAATGAAGGCTTGTAGAAAGACCCACATAGACTATTGATTTAAAGCGTTGCTTTTTATCGCTTTGTTTGCTTTTTGTCAATAAAAATGCTAGAATGGTGTTTTTATTTTAGGGATGGCTTAGCTCTAACCTGAGCCATCCCTGATTCTTCTAAGGCTTTAAACTTAGAATGGTCGAATCTAAGCCCTTAAGACAAGGGCTTAACCCGAGGTTCTCTTAAAACTTTAAGAGAACCGCAAGCCTTAAAAAGCTTTGCTGAAAAAGCTCTGCTTTTTTCCCGTGTCCCTAGAAGAGAGGAAATACCCAGCCCCATCCCGAACCTGGAAGTCAAGCTCTCTTACGCCGATGATACTGCCCTTTGCAAGGGTGGGAAAGTAGGGTGATGCGGGGGGTTTGTTTTAAGTGTTTTTTAGTTTTTTATGCTACAATTCCTCAATTCCTCAATTCCTCAATTCCTCAATTCCTCAATTCCTCAATTCCTCAATTCCTCAATTCCTCAATTCCTCAATTCCTCAATTCCTCAATTCCTCAATTCCTCAATTCCTCAATTCCTCAATTCCTCAATTCCTCAATTCCTTGGGGTGAGAGATATGAGCAATTATGAAAATGAAGAAGGTTGTAAATTGAGGAAGATGGTAAAAACTAATTCTATTGGAGGCAAAGATGCAAGTTAGCAATGAAAAAGAGTTGGCTGAGGCGATTGAAAATGGGGAAAATTCCATTGAGATAGTGGGCGATTTTTCAAAAAAGATCGTTAAAATCAAAGCGACTGGCGATGTAGCGTGGGGCATTGCTATTGCTGCTATTGCGGCAGCTGTTGCTATTGTTATTGCGAGTGGCGGACTTGGAGCACCTGCTAGTCTTTTTACGGCGGCAGGAGCTGTAGGGATTCTTGGAACTGGTCCTACCATTTCGGCAGTTACCATTGCGGTTGCGGCTGGGGGTGTCGGCGTGTTGAACAAATTGCGAGGCTACGATTTAAAAAAGATTTCTGACAATCATGTCATTCTCACTAAGGCGTGAGGAGAGGAGAATCCAATGGCTTATTACAAAAACCAAGAGGACATGTTTAGACAAAGAGCAGAAAATAACAAAAAACAAGGCGACTACCACTACGCCCAAAGCAAGGAAGCAGAAGCAAGAGGGGATAAAAGAAGCCGCTAAAAGCCACATGGCACAAGCGCAATATCAATACAAATCTCAAAAGCAAAACGAGGCGAAGGCTGAAGAACATAAGGGCAAGGGGTGGTAGAGAGAAAGGGGAGGTAATTACGCCCCTTTTGCAAATGTAGAAAAAAAGGGGGGGTTGGAGGCATGTTACAACCATACGACAAGGATAAGGTCGACATTTTTGAAACACACTTGGTATTGCCTCCATTAAAAACCCTAAATAAAGCTAGTCTTTAGTGTTGTTTTTTTCAAAAACGGCGGCAACGCGTTGCTCTCCCCCGATCTCTGTGGTGTAATAAGATTCGCGCATGGCATAGTAAATAGAGTCTAAATCGGCAACCTTGCAGACAACTAACTTGCCATCTTTAAATATTTTTGGTCGGTATTTTTTGGCGTATTGTAAATAGGCATTCCGCTTTCTTGAATCACCATTCTTTGTAAAAATCTCCAAGCATCCCTCTTTGAGTAAAGCATTGATTCGGGCAAGTTTGGTTTTTGGCATGTCTGCTTTCAGGGTATCCCAATCTAAATCAAATGACAAATACGGATGGTTGTCATCCTTTGCAATGCGTTGCAGTTGTTCCTTAACTTCTTGAACCTTATGGGTAAAAAAGTGGGGAAACACGCGCTTCAAGTCCTCAATGTTTTTAAAATAAAGTTTTCCTATTTCCCCTATTTCTTGTTTCCAATAAACATCTGTGCGATCTTGGATCAAAATGATGGGTTTATTTTCAATCTGTAGCTCTTCGTTTAAAAAGTATAAAAAGGCTTTCTTAATGATAGAGCCTTGTCTAATCGCCTGAAAGTATGCTTTAATAATCTTTTTTCCCTCGTGTTCCATGTTCTGTTCTTCTGTGCATACAAACAATGTTTGAAGCTGGTCTTCCCTTTTCTCATTATTCTTATCCTTTTTCAAAATATCTAGGTCAATCTTATTGACGCTGGTTGTGTCTCCATGGATCACAAGTGCATAATCTTTGAGAATCTTTATGGGGTCTTGGACTTGGATATAAAAACCTCTCCTTTTTCTAAATTTCTCTCAGGCTCTTTCTCATAATCTATCTCTTTTTTGTATGTTTCAAACTTTTTAAAGTCCCATGTCCCCTCCAAAGGCACATCACCCACAAGATAGTTTTCTCCTTGTATGTGGCAATAGAGTATAGACATCACCATTTCCTTTGCTTATACTGATCTAAAAAAACAAACTCTTTAAGTCGAATGAGCTGGTATTGTTTTTCTACTTTGAGATTCCTTTTTGAAATCAAAAACACCTTATATTTTGCATGTTCGTGGGAATCACCAGTGATTTGGCTAGGGTCAATGGAAATTTCGTAAAAGTTGTATCCAAAAAATAATAGATAAGGGTTGAAGCAGGAAAACTTTCCCATAATGATAAAGGAATAAATGAGTCCAAACACTACAAAAAACATATCCCGATTCTCAAGACCAACTGCAATGACGAAATAGGCAATATAAACAGGGATGTATTTAGGCTCTGCGACTTCGACCATCTCCACAGCGCACATTTTATCTGTTACTGGTATATATCTTGCAACAAGGCACACATACAACCAAGACAATAGGGCACAAACTCCAAATCCAACCACCGCAAATAAAAGATGAGATAAAGTGAAGGGCGCATGGCATTTGTGTGGATTGTTTAGGTAAAAAATGACCCCTGCAGGTGTGAGTGAGAGCCCCACATAGATAAAATAGAAAAAACCTAAAAGTGTCCTCATGCCCAAACTCCCTTTGTGCATCAAGCTGGATTTTTTGGATTCTAAGATATAAAAGTAATCCTAAGATTATTTTTTGTACGCATTAAGACAAATAGAGGCATCACTCTATTCAAGGCATAGTCCCCATAGAAATACGCTAAAATCCCCCCATGTTCAACCAAAACATCTTTCTCTTGCTCTTAGTGCAAGGTTTTAGCGGGGCGGTGGTTGCGCTTTTGACCTTTAGCAGCGCGCTAGCGGGGCAGTGGCTTTTGGGCGCACCACTCTAGCCACTTTGCCTATTACAACTACGCTTACGGGGGCGTTTATTGCCGTATCGTTTCCAGCTTCCATCTTTTCAAGGTGGGGGAGAAAAAAGGCATTTTTGGGCGCGTCTTTGTTTGGTGTCATGGGTGGGTGTTTAGCCATTGTGGCATTACTCGTTAAAAGTTCTACTCTCTTTTGTCTCGCCACTTTTTTGCTAGGCTTTTTCACAGCCCTCAACCAGTTTTATCGCTTTTTAGCCCTAGAAGCCATTAACGCAACACACCAAAACACCCAAAATAGGGCCAGCTCTTGTGGTGAGTGGGGGCATTTTAGGGGGCATTTTAGGGCCTCATTTAGGCAATATGGGGGTGCATCTCTTCAGCGTGCCCTTTGTGGGTTCTTTTGCTTTTGTGGGCTTGCTCTGTGCGCTTAATATGGCATTTAGCTCTTTGCTCAAGTTAAAACCCTTTAGCCCTAAAGAAAGTTCCAAAGTCCCTCTAAAAATCCTCTTAAAAGAACCCCATTTTCTCTTAGCCACCTGTGCGTGTGACTTAAGCTTTGGCTTGATGACTTTAGTGATGAGTGCCACGCCTTTAGCCATGCATGCACATAGTTTTAGCCTTGCGTTGAGCAAAAGCGTACTTGTGATGCGTTTTGTGGCGATGGTTGCGCCCAGTTTGTTTTTAGTCTTTAGCAAGAGATTAAGCCCTATGCACTTGGTTGCGCTTGGCATGTTGTGTTATGTGGGGTGAGCGTCCTTGCGCTTTGTAGTGCCAGCTTGTTCGCCTTTTTTATGTCCTTGGTGTTGGTGGGGGTGGGCTGGGCACTTAGTTTTAACGGGGGCACTTTTATGCTCAATGCCCTTAAGTCTAAGCATAAACTGCAACTACAAGGCTTGAATAGCATGTTTGTCTTTGGGGCAAATTTGTTGGCAAGCTCAAGTGTGGGCTTGATCCTTGCCTATGGGAATTGTGGGGTGTTGCAAGGGGTGGTGTTGGGGGTGATTGGGGGTTTGGAGTGCTCTTTATGTTAAAATAACAGCTCAGCAAGCCCTTTAGGAAAGCCATATGCCAAAACAATACCTTTACATTGTCCAAGCCAGCCATGAGAGCACGCGTTGCAAAATTGGCATCACCAACGATTTAGCGCGTAGGCTCAAAGAATACAACCAAATGACTGGTAAATCCAGCGACAACACCTACAGCTACCTTTTTACTTGCGAAGTTGCCAATATGCGTGCGATCGAGCAGGACATCAAAAACGCTTTTGCCCACTTAAGAGAAGTGCACACCCGTGAGATTTATTTTTATAACCCAAGTTTGTTTGAAACTTATTTAAGTTTCATCAAAGCCCACCCCTTATTTTTAGCCCAAGTGAGCATCAAAGAGTCTAAGCAACAACGCACCCTAAAGCCCCTCACCACGCCCAGCATGCAAGAGCGGGGCGTTACCAGAAAGACCCTACTAGATAGAGCCAAGCGTATCAAATACGATGAGTTTTACACAAGATACGAGGATGTGGAAAATGAGCTGTCTAAATACCCCCTAAAGATATGGCGGGATAAGGTGGTCTTTTGTAATTGCGATGATGCGATTGGGGAGAATAGAGATTATACAGACTCGTCTGCCTTTGCGCTTTACTTCTTAAGGCACTTCTTTAGGCTCAAGCTTAAAAAACTCATTTGTACCCACTATGGGGGCAGTCCGGTGGATTTATTCAGTGCAGGGGCAAAGGGTTATATCTTCACCAAAGAGGGGGCGCGTGAAATGAAGTACTCGCCTCGCCACTATGGTGGGGGGTTTGAGGAAAAGGAGTCCTTAAGGATTTTAAACGAGGAAGCGGATATTGTTTGCACCAATCCGCCTTTTTCACGGGCGATTGACTATTGGAAAATCCTCATCAAAAGCAAAAAGAAGTTCATTATTTTATCCAATATTACCATCCCCATCAGCACCGCTTGTATCCCCTATTTTGCTAAAAGACAAGCGTGGGCAGGGTTTAATAGCGTGGATTGGTTTCTTAACCCAAAAAGGCAATTAGTGCGGGCAGCGGCACACTTTTTTACAAACTTTACCATTAAAAATCGAGCTAATATTTCTAGACTCAAGCTTGTCCCCCTAGCAGACATCCCCGACACCTATAAAAAATATGATGATGACGGGGTGCTCTTAGTGGAAAACAACTACATCCCCACAGATTACGATCTACCCTTTGCAGTGTCGGCACGGCAAATTGTCAATGGCGTGCTGGAGTGTGGGTATAAAGTCGCCCACCTTAAACAATATGACCCCTGTGTTGAAGGCAAGATAAAATTTAAAAGGGTTTTGCTCTGCAAGGCGTGAATGGGTGGGGATTATAAGGGGCTTACTGGTTTTGAGAGAAAGCTACATGGCACAAGTGCAATACCAATACAAATCCCAAAAGCAAAATGAGGCTAAGGCTGAGGAGCACAAGGGTAAGGGGTGGTAGCCTAGAGACAGGAGAGGTATGCTCTTTTAGAGTGCGGAAAAGGTGGGGATGTGCGGGGCTTGTGCTACAACCGTGTGATGAGGATCAAAAAATCAGTGTCTTTTGGCACACGCTCGGCATTGCCTCCATTAAAAACGTTAAGCCAATTTAGTCTTTAGCATTATTTTTTTCAAAAACAGCAGCAAACCGTTGCTCTCCTCCTATTTCTGTGGTGTAATAGGCTTCACGCATGGCATGATAGAGAGGGTCCAAATCGGCAACCTTGCAGATCACCAACTTGTTATCTTTAAGGATTTGAGGTCGGTATTTTTGGGCGTATTTTAGGTAGTCGTTCCGTTTTCTTGGATCGCCATTTTTTGTAAAAATCTCCAAGTTTCCCTTTTACAGTAAAAAATCGATTCTAGCTAATTTTGTTCTTGGAAGAGAGGATTTGATTGTATCTAAATCTAAATTTAAGCGCAAGTAGTGGTAATCAGGGCTCTTGATAGCCATAAGTCCCTGTCTGAGATCTTGAACTTTTTCTTCAAACAAGTGAGGTAACACACGCTCAACATCTCCAATTTTTTTAAAATAAAGTTTCTCTGTCGCTTGACTCCAATAAGCATCTACCTGATCGCGAAGCAAAATAATTGGTTTATTTTCAACCGATGGATTCTCATCCAAAAATAGAGAACACCCTTCTTAATCATAGCACCTTGTCTAATCACTTGAAAGTATAATTTAACATTTTTGTTTTCGTCTGTACGCACAAACAGCACTTTGGATCTGTCTCCATTCTCGTCATCCCTTTCCAAAACCCTTAGATCAATCTTATTAATGGCAGATGGTTCGTCATTAATCACCAATTCATGATCTTTGAGTTTTCATGGGAGCTTTGATAAAAAACGCCTCATCCTTTTTTAAATTGCTCCCATGTTCTTCTAGATAATCGCGCTCTTTGTATTTTCCATTTACATTAAAATTCCATATACCCTCCAAAGGTATGTCGCCTACATAGTAATTTTCACCTTACATGCTACAATAGAGCGCAGACATTGCTATTCCTTTTCCTCATTTTTGTTAATCCTCGTTGTCTAAAAAAGTAAAACCGTTGAGTCTGATCAGTTCTTTGTATTGTATTAATGTAACAGCAAACCAATTCTTGCGAATTTAAAAGTTATAAATGTAAATACTTGGAACACATTGAGTTAATTTTGATGAAATATAGCAACGAGGATTTACCAACCATTAAGCACTGCTACAATGTGGGAACACTGCGCAAGGGATAGCTAGATTAATCCAATGAAAAGCCCCCTTCAATAACTCTTTGCCATTTTCTTTATCTTTGAGTTTATAGGCATTGCCCCATATGTCTTTAGCGTTTTTAAGATTATCTAAATTGTCTAGTAAAAATTGCTTTTTAACCCCTAAAGCTAATAAAAAGAGTTGGTTTTGTAATTTTCTAAAGTCGGCATTAAACCAAGGATTGGATTTTTGCAAATCCTCATAGGATAAAGAAAATCTAGGGGCTTAATTGCGTTGTCTTGGGTGTTTGATATGCGGGTTATCTTTTGTGCTAAACTTTCTAAGTCCTTGGTGCCTTGATTGACAAACCGATTAAAATTTTCTTGTAGGGTTTGTCGCTCTTGGCCTATGTTTGAAGCTTGTAGCCGTTGTAATTCTGCCAAAAGGCGGTTATAGTGGGCTTGGCTTTCCTTCTTTTGTTGGGCAAAATCCTTGAGGTTTTCTAGAATTTGTTGTTCTTGTTCTGTTTGCAACTTAAAATTAGGGGTTTTAAAGACCCGAGCGAAAAAGCTGGGTTTATTAGACTCTAAAACCCGTTGTTCCTCTTTAAGGTTTGTAAGTATGTGTCTATACTAGACAAATGCGCTTGGACTTGCTCAATTTTTTGTTGCAAGGCTTGTTTTTTGTTTCGATATTGGTTTTATCATGCTCTAGTTCATAGAGTTTTGCATTCAATGTATTCAGGGCGCTTGTCCATAGGTGTGGCAAATGTAAAGAGAAACTAATGAGTGGATATAGTCTTAGAATGCTCTAGGATTGCCACAATCGATTTTGTGGGGTCGGTGGTTTTTGTCAAAGTCGCGCTGTATAACCCAATTAAGCAGAAGCGCAAAACACCACGTTGCATAAAAAAGCTCCAAAAAGCCCAAATTAACCACAAAACTCTTGTTTCAAAAACCAAAGAAAACCTAGAATGTGTGTCTTTTACATTTTAAACGCCCCAGAGCGTTAAGAGTGGTTAAGAAAACTTATGGGTTAGGGGTGTTGTTGTTGACTGTAGGGGATTTTAGGGGGCTAGAAGTGGTATTCACACAAATAACACGCAAATAAAACGAAATGACAAAAAGTCAACGTTGGCTTTTAAAAAGTGTTTGGCTGAGCTTTAGGGTGTTGTGTTGCAAGTTCAAGTTCTAGTGCATTAGACCATTTTAGCCTAATCTACTTTTTGGGCTTGATAAAGAATAAAGTCCAAATTTAGGGGTGTTTAGCAAGGCTGTAACTTAGCGTATGAGTCCCTAACCTAACACCCCATAATGAGCATTCTTGCGTTAAAATGCAAGTGCGGAAATACAGAGCACAAGTATTTTTATAGAGTAGCTAGAAAAGCTTAAGGATTTGAAAACACGATATGTAATCGCACGCCTCTTATAGGTTTTGGAGAAAAACGGACATTTGGCGATTGTAAACACATTGTGGGTTGTGCAATTTTTGAGTCACACATACACACGGGACCGGGTTACCGGCTGTATGTGGCTAAACAAGGCGGGGCGTTGGTGATTTTGCTGTGTGGAGGTGATAAAAGCGCGCAACAAAAGGATATAATCAAGGTGCAAGAAATCTTAAAGGATTTTCATGGCTGAAACTTTTGAAAATTTTAGTGTAGCAGAGGCTCTCAACACCGATGAAAGACGCACGGCGCATCTTAACGCCGTTCTAGAGGATGGCGATTTTGAAGAAATCAAGGACGCTCTAGCCGTGATTGCCGAGTCTAAAGGCGTGGAGTTACCCCCCTTTGAGGGCGAGGCTTGGTTTTTGGAGGTTATAAAAAAACTAGGCTTTGGCTTGCAAGCTTTGGAGGCTAAAAAATGCCAAAGTGCCTAATATGGAGCGTTGAGTGGATTTAAGTCCTTATCTTAACAAGGTGTTTAGGGCGGATTGTTTGGACTTCTTGGTCAAACTGCCCGACTCTTGCATTGATTGCATTTTGATAGATCCACCCTATTGTAGCGGAGGCGTTAAGTCCCTGAATGCTCACAACACAAACACGACTGCCAAGTATGGCACAGACCGCTCCATCGCCTACTACGACTTTGTGGGCGATGGCAAAGACCAGCGGGTGTGGGGGCTTTGGATGCAAAGCGTTTTTCGCCAATTTGAAAGGGTGCTTAAAAATAATTCTTTCTTTTTTAGTGAACAGGAGGTCTAAAGTTGCTTGATGTTAACCAAAAAATCCACGCCATAGACACTGCCCTAGAGCATGTCTTAAACGGGCCAAAAGAGGGCGTGGAGATCAGCGAATACGAAATCGATGGCTTGCGGGTGAAAAAACGTAACCCCATTGAGCTCATCAAAGAGTTACAAAAACTAAAGGGGGCATTGGTGGCTAAAACACGCCCACGCTATTTGCGATATGTGTTTTAGGAGTGCCGTGTGGATTTTTTAGACCTATTTAAAAGAACGCCTAAACCCTTAACTGATTTTAAGGAGCATCACAAGAAATTGCTGAGCAATAAGATCCCTTATGATATGGTAGGTAAAAAGAAGATTTTAGGGATTTATTCCAAATTCAAGTCTCTATACAAAAATATCGTGTTTTTGTTATGCAAAACCGCCACACGGGTTATAGCTCTGATCCGCCTTTCAGCTTGCAGTTGCGCACAGACGGGGTTGGGTATGGATTTGAGGAAATTAAGGAAAAGGTGTAAGTCTGGAGGGATAATTTGAAAAAGATTATTGTCAATGCATCTTATACTTTGGGTAAAGTAACAGGAATTGGCGTATATAGTCTTGCTTTGATCCACGCCTTAGAAAAACGTTTTCGAGATACAGATGTAGATTTGGTTTACTACGCTAATGGCAAGCTTTTTAATGATTTGCCTAGCTTGGAAAAATTCCAATCACTCGCCATGCCCAACAGTTTTGTCAAATCATCCAGAGACATCTTAAAAAAATGGTTGCCTAAATGGCTTTTTTGGTTAGCATGTTATTTCTCCTACAACATACTCCACAAAACCATGAATAGAGGATTATTCCAAGAAACCTACGACTTGTGTATCGAGCCGGGTGTCTTGGGTATTTTGGGGATTAATGGTAAAACTAGGAAGACCTTAGGGTGTGTTCATGATATACCGCCATGTGATATGGAGGCATGGCGTTGCAAGCCAGAAACATATACGATTTGGGAATTTTTCATTTTTCCACAAATCCGCACTTACGATCAAGTCATCTGTTTTACAGAAACTGTCAGAAAAGATATTTTAAAAACCTTTGGATTTTCTGAGACTAAAGTGCATGTGATACACCATGGCGTGAGATCCTATAGACAGACTTCAGAAGATCTACCACCAAATTTAGGAGAATTCATTTTAGTGGTGGGCAAGGCACGGCGTAAAAACATTAAAAATCTCATCAAAGCCTTTGAATTGTTACCCGCAGCCTCCAAGCAGCGTTTTAAGATCGTGATCACGGGGGTGGAGAATGGGCCAATAGATAGGGGGGAAGATAATGCCATCGCTTCTAGCGATTTTGTGATCGATCTAGGCTATGTTTCTGACTCTTTGCTCTCTGCCCTTTATGCTCACGCCAGATTATTGTGGTGGGGCTCTCTAGCCGAAGGCTTTGGTTTGCCCATGTTAGAAGCGATGCATGTGGGTTGTGTGGTGCTTTCTAGCGATGTGTCTTGTATGCCAGAAATTCTAGGCGACGCAGGGATCTATTGTAATCCTTATAATGTGCAAGATATAGCTAAACAACTAGAAAGAGCCTTGACTGATGAAGCATTAAGAACTGAATGTATTGCCAAAGGCTTTGAAAGAGTGAAACTCTTTGATTTTGAAGAGAGTATGCGCAAGCATATTGAGATAGTAGAAAAGATGTTGGATTGATTGGCTATGATGTCTTTTTGTGTGGCATCTTAAGATAGATTAACAGCGTTGGTGTAGGGTTTTTACGCCTCGAATCTTGTCTTACTGTCTATTCTCGGATTCACTGCTATCCTTTTATTCTAACGGCTTTGAGCTTTTTGAAAGAGGTGGGAGATTTTGTTATAAAACTCTTGGAATATTTTGCAGGTTTACCAGGATTCTTGGGTTTTGATGATGTTTTTGTGTGGCTTCTCGGGTGTATTGTCATTGATAATCTGTCGGAGAGCTTCTAGATCTTTGATCACTTTCTAATGTTTTACATTAATGAGAGTGTCTATTAGGGGTCTAGGGCGCTGCCAAGCGTGCTGACAAATCCACGACAATGTTGCAGCATGTTTGGAACTTTAATCGGGCTTAGAGAATTTGGAGGGCAAGGGGTTGTGCAGTACTCTCATTTGAGCGTGTAAGAGTTGGACAAATAAAGAGAGAAAAAGGGGGTTTTGGTGTTGTTAAAATATAGGTAGCTGGCTAAAGGCATCGTATAAAACGAGCTAGGTTGCAATCTTGGCACAGATATATTTATCATCATTTCTATTCTCTCCCCACCTTTTCGTCATAGAAGACTAGAGGCAATGTCCTGTTTAATTTCTCGTGCTTATACACCATTTAATACCGTGGCAGTCTATTTGGTTTAGGTAATCATAGTTATATCGCGATCATGCCCATGAGTTTTTTTCACACACACGCATAGACCACCTCTCAATGTTTGATTTCTTTAAGAATATTCTAAAATTCCTAAGAACTTATCAAAGATTAAAACAGCATAATTGATGAAATTGAGATTTGCTTCCAAATTTGATTTTGTTTTTATCCTTAAAATCTCCCCCAATCCCTCCCGCCCCCAAACCATAGTTTGATACTCCCAACCCCAAACCTTCCGCTCTACGACCCTTTAAAAGTGCTTTAACGCTATGTTTAATTTACTTTATTTTATTTTACCTTATCAAAGATACAAAAATACCGAGGACATGTTTTCAAAAAACCCGCTCAATCAACTTTTCAACAAATTAAAAATTTTTTTCATAAAAGAAATGTGTAACACGGGCAAGCACACCCGCACGCGGTTTTAAAAAAGTAGTTTTTATATTTAGTTTTTAAGATGTTAACAGGTATGGCAAAGGGGGTTTCATGGAAAAATCACAGTTTTAGCATGGAGAAATTGCGGTAACCTTGAAATATTTTTTATAAAGTTTGTTATAATCATCCTAATTTTTCACTGAAACTTAAAGAAAAAACATGAGAAACGGCTACAAAAAACGCCATAACTCAAAGACTTAAAACCTTAAAAATGACTTAGATAGATAGCTTTAATATTTTAGTGCTCTAGAGACACAATGTAGCAATAGAGACTATAAAACGCTCGCACATTTTGATACTTTGATAACTGACCTACAGAGAGTTAGACAACACCACAAGTCCCATGTTACAAGAGGGGCTAGAAATAGGTATTAGGGATTGCATAGAAAACTTGCAAAATGTTCTAACCACACAGACAGAGATAGACTTAAAGGATAAACCACAGAGCGTACAACCAACTATAAAAGTTGCTACCACCACTAAAAACAACACCATAGAAGTTGTACCCCCACAAGACTCCCCTAAAGAAATCCCACAGCAAGAGCCACAAAAAGCCTTGGCCCCCGTAGTGCAGAAACCTACACCCAAGGCCACAAAAGAGACCACAAAAGCCCCCATTTTGGCAAAAGACTTGAGCATTGCTAATCGGGGAAAATCATTATGGATAACAACATCTATAAGGTTAATCTAGGCATGCTAGGTGAGCTTGAGAACAATCTATTCTTTAGCCTTTTTAATCGCTTAAAAGACAAAAAAGACTTTATTATCCGTTTTAACCCAAAAGAGTTAAAGGCTTTAGCAGGTGACCCTTATATGCCTAATGAAAGGTTGCGCAGAACAACCATTAACCTTTTTAACAATATTGCAGGGGCTAATTTTGATTTAATTATAAAATTTGCGGATGGGAGGTCTGAACAGAATAAAATACTATTCTTTCGGCGTTTTGCTGTCGGGTATGATAAAAATAAAAACATTGAGTACTTGGATATACAAGTCAATGACCCCTACTTTACCTACTTGCTAAATGACTTAGAAGCGAACTTCACCACAATGCAACTCCAAACCTTTGTAGACCTAAGCGGCAAATACACCAAGAATTTATTTAGGCTGCTAGAGCGGTTTAAAAACACTACGGATAAGAAAGGGACTTTTAAGGTGTATGTATACGAAAATAATCTTGAAGGTTTTTGTGCCTTTATGGGAATCCCTAAAGGTTTTAGAAAAGACAACATAGGTAGCCGTGTACTAAACCCAACTATCAAACAACTCACCCAAAAACTCCCCACAAGCCCCCATGAACCCCCTACAAATCCATTAAAGTCATCAAGAACAAAGCAAGAGCGCGGGGAGCAAAAGTGCTAGGCTACACCTTTGAAGTTGCCATAAACCCCGCTATGCAAGAGTTAGAAAAAGCCCTAGAAAATGCCAAAGTCCCTAGACTCAAATACTTCAGCAAAAAGACATTAAAATCCTTAATGACTGCCTACACAAGTATGTGGATGTAGTGCTCAAAGACAAAGATAGCAATCCCTTTAGCATCCCCCTTGCCACCATAGAACAGATCATCCCCACTAAAGACAGCAAAGCTCTCATTGTGCAGTTTAGAGCCTCGCCCCACACAAGCCACCATTTAAGTAGATCTTTGTTGTAAACCTTTAACAAGGCAAATTCCCTAAAAGCCCTAGAAAAGGCAAGTTATTAAAGATCTATACAACCGATGAAAGGCATCTTAAAAGCTTTAAAAACCATGAAAAACCCCTAACCCCCTTGGAAAATTAGGTATTAGCTAATAATGCGATACATTCACTCGTCCTTGAGTGTGTAGGCAATGGGGATTCTTATGCGCACGATTTGTTTAGGTGTGGGGAAGAGACTTGAGGCTTCTTTGACGGCTTGCAAGGCGGCGTGGTCTAAAATGTCTGAGCCTGAGCTTTTAGAGATTTTAATGTCTGTGGTGCTGCCGTTGGTGTTTAGCACAAACTCCACCAACACTTCGCCTTCAATCTCTCGAATCATTGCCATACGGGGGTAGCGGTTCTTAGAGGAAATCGCCATTTGGATTTTCATCAAGAAGGCATCGCTCACGCCCTGATTGTATGCCATTGAGCTGGTTTTTGCCCCTTGAGAAGTTTTGTTAGACTCCTGAGGCTTCTTAGGCTCTTGTTTCTTGTCTAAGTCTTTGGCTTTGGTCTGCTCCTCTTTTTTGGGCTCAGGCTTTGGCTCTTCTTTGGGTTTGGGCTCAGGCTTTGGTTTAGGTTTGGGAGTGGGCTTAGGTTCAGGCTTTGGCTCGGGTTTAGGTTTAGGGGTGGGCTTTGGTTTGGGTTTGGGTTTATGGTGGGGGTGGGGTTTTGGTTTGGGTTCTTGTTTGGGGGTTGTTTGGGTGGGGTGGGGGTTTGCTGTGTGTGTTCTAGGTGAGTGGCGTGCGTGTCGATGCTGGCTAGGCTCATCGTGATGCTTTTATTGCCAGATTGCGCCAGACTTTTTGGGTGATCTTGCATGTAATGAAAAGCCACCAAAAACCCCAAAGCGTATAAAACGCTTGTGATGACAAAGCTTACACGGGTAGATGACCTACTTTTTTTCTGTAGAGATGGAGAAGTTTTCATGGTTTAGGTCTTTGAGAACATCAATGATTTCTATAAAAGTGCCAAACTTTGAATCTTTATCGCTGCGCAAATCCACTAAGGTTTTGGGGTCTAGTGATTTGATGAGTGCGCGCAACTCTTCCACACTCTTTTGTTTGTCGTCTATAAAAATCCCATCGTTTTTATCCACTACAATCGTAATTTTCTTCTCTTGTGGAGGGGCTTTTTGGGCACTGCTCGCGCTGGGCAAATTAACCTTGATCTTGCCCTCAGCAATGAAAGTAGACACGCTTAAGACCAACGCTAGCAACACCAACATCACATCAATGAAAGGGACGATGTTTAGCCCATCGCCCCTCCTTAGTTTAGAGCGCATTAGGCACCCTTTTTACGCATGAGACGAAAATTCTCAGACAGCACATCGCTTTTACGCAACATAGCGTTGTAAGCCACCAAGGTGGGGATCGCCACGATCAGCCCAAAAGCTGTGGCCTTTAGAGCTAAAGATAAGCCCAAAGTGATGGCTTTTGCGTCTAGTCCTGTGGAGCTGGTGCTCATGTCATAGAAAGTCACCATCACACCCAAAACCGTGCCAAGCAAGCCCACATAGGGCGCATTTGAGAAGACAATATAAAGAGTCGTGAGGTTCTTGCTTAGGTCTAAATCGAGCCGATCGGGGTCGTCATACAAGCTAAAATCGAGCTTGCTATAAAAAATGATGCGCTCAATGGTGAACCATATCGCCACAAAACTCATCACCCCCAAAGTTACAAAGATCGCAATGTCCACATATTCACCAATCACCTTAACAGAGAGTCCAGATTCCATAGCTGTCCTTCAAACAAAAATAAGTGTTGACTATATTACATTTGTAATAAAAAGTCAAGGAAAAATATTTTCAAATAACAACGATGATAAATGTAGTTTTTGTTATCTCAAAAACTCTACACAGAAGAAACACTACACTAAGAGATACAATCATATCTGTTATGGTTACGCTGGCTGGTCGTAGGAGGATTTAGAAGTAATTTGCATGCCATAGCGTTTCGCCTACGCACCCATGCCTTATGTGCTTTCCTCCCTTTTTGCCAAAAATTGTCTAAAAGCCCACTTACCTATCCACGCCATATATATTAGCATTGGAATTAAGGCTTTATTTGTGTTGCCTATTTCTGCTACTCTCATAAAAATACTCTTGTGCTTTATTTGGCGTGGGTTGCACTTTATTTTAAGCCACTCTGAAAATCAAGGGTGTTTAAGTCCTTAATTATATCCACAACTTAGATTGCATTAATTGCAAGCTGGCTTACTATCACAAGTTTTCTAAGCCTACAATATGGTCTTTTGCAGTTATAGCACTTCTTTTTCAAGTTTCTGTAAGTGTAGTGGTTGGATTTTGGATTGAACAAAGATGTCGCAGAACAACACAGCTATATTACCTCCAATCAACTATTCATACAGATAACATCAAAATTACTGTTAGCAATGTCATCTCAATATGGTTTTAGAAAATGGGACACAACAGAATTTAATGCTCCCTTGTAGATGTTGCTGGGTCTAAAGCGTAGAGTTATCCGCCTTTGAGGGCGGAGTGCTTGAGATTTTAAAGGTTTTTAGAAAATTGGGTTTCATATATGAAACACCAGAAGTGCGAAAATACCACTCAGCCCAACGGAAAAAACCTACTATATTTTGATTTGGCGATCGTAAGTGTACTTAATGGTTCAAAAGACGAGATAGAACTAAGCGAATACGAGATCGATGGGTTAAGGCTTAAAAACACAACTCCATTGAGCTCATTGGAGAGCTTCAAAAATTCGTGTGCGTTAGTGCTAAAAGTCTGCCCTAGATACATTCAGCACCACTTTAAGGGCGTTAGGTGTTATAAGATTACTCAGCTTCTTTAAAAAGCACCTAAACTCCCTAAATATCTAGTATTCAATATCTAATATCTAATATCTAAGACAACTTTTATATCGCACCCCAAGTTTAAATCCACTCAGAGATTGAAAGGCAATAGACTTTTAGACTGCTTAACAACACCCAAGCTAACACTTACTTTGTCCACTTAAGCACATGGCAAGAAGCATAGAACTAAACGGTCCTCTCATTATGGGGTGTCGCACTTTGGATAGAGAGATCCATGGGACGATGGGATTATGTTAGAATGGCTAATCCCAATGTTGCACTCAACACCCACATTGAAGTGGCATTTTTGCGCTAGTGGGGATAGTGGCGCAAGTCAATGTTAAAATGCCCATACTAGAATTTAAAAATAAATTTAAAAAGCAAAATGCCAAGACGGTACAAAAACCTTAAGGTGTGCTGTCTGTAGGCTTTATAGACATACCTAGAATAAACAATAGATACTAAGTAGATTAAGAACAAAGAGAGATATTTTTAGAAAGGAATTACCGTACCTTTAGACTTCAGCGTATGGAGCGCACGGCATAAAAGATAAAATCGTGTCTTTAGATTTAAATTTTGTCAACACCATATTTAGCTAGCTCTATTTGCTTTGCAATGCTTGCTCTACTACTTCTTTAGCGTCTTTTGCCCTTTGGAAAATCACTTAGCTTAGTGTGGCAAGAAAACTTACAGACGGGGTGTATTTAGGGTGTGGAGTGAAGGCAAAGCCTTCGATCTTGTCTAACAACTCCAAATGACGAGGTGTGGCGTGCATTTTTACAAGCTTGTCAAAGCGGTGATTAAAATAACTTTTAAAAAACGGGTATTTACGGCCTAGCTTGAAATGATTGACAACTTGATCGCTCTTACCCCCTTTAATGAAATTAATGAACGCCCGCCCATTGTCAAAGATAGGAGCAGGTTTAATGAGCTCATTTGTGTCGTTGTCAATCAACATCCCAAGATTACCCAAATGCCGATCCACATTGCCAATAATGGCATCAAAGAGCATTAGATCACTCAAGGCTTGCTTACCCATCACCGCCTCTATGGCTTGCTCTAATTCTTACGCACTGGGAGGTTAACACATCTTGGTATTGCCACCTATCAAGTAGGGTTAGAGAAAACTAAGTCAATTGCATGCGAGGATTGAACTCTATGCCTAGAGCCTTAAGCAGGGTTTTAAAAGAAAAATAAATCCTTTGAGGGTCTAGGTCTTTTAAAATAAAGACCAACTGGGAGGCTTTTTCCTGTGTTTTGCCTAAATGCGTGGGTGGGTAAATGATGTGTTGCACACCATTGAGTGCAATGCATTGTCCAGAATTTGTTCTTAAAATGCCCTTGGTGCGTAAAATTGCATTGCCGTGCTTGTAAAGTAAAAAGCTCAGCCACAGAGTGAATGCGCTCCAATCTAGTAATTCTTCAAATTCCATGCATAATGTTCTAAAATTCTGGTGCGCGCTCGTAAAAACGATGTCCTTTTTTACAAAAGTGCCTTGTTGCAACAGGGCACTTAAATCCATGCGCGCCTTGTCATGGATCGTGGCAGTGGGATTGGTGCTTTGTATGCATGCCCTAAGCTTCTCAAAGTCATTTTGTAAGTCTGTCTTAGTAACCACCACCACATCGGAGGCAGTAATTTGATTTTGCGCCTCTATGTTTTCTTTTAGGTGTGAAAAACCATGCACGGCGTCTAAACAGGTGATCACGCTTTGGGGGAAAAAATGCTGACTTAAAAAGACATCATTTAGGAGACTAAAAAGAATAGGAGCAGGATTAGCAATACCGGTTGTCTCAAGGATCACATGGCTAATACGATCTTGATCGATCAACTCTTTAAGACAATCTATCAAATCTTGGCGGTAAGCGCAGCACACACAGCCACCTTGCAACAAACGCACATTTTCTTGGATAAAACACAAGTGGGTCAAAATTTGCGCATCTAAGCCCATCTGCCCCCGCTCATTCACCACTACGGCAATAGACTTATCTCTATGGCATTCTAAAATCTGGGCTAATAGCGTAGTTTTACCACTGCCTAAAAAGCCCGTGAGGATAATGACAGGGATCTTAGCCACAATCTAAAAAAGCTAGCAGATCTGGGTCTAAAATATCCAGTGGTCTGTTGCTTAAATTTTGGGCTTTGTAACACAGATCACCTAAATCTCTAACGAGCTCCTTGCGTCCCTTTTGATCCTCTAAAACGAATTGATTTCCCCACACACTCAGTTTCAATCCATAGAATTTCAAGATGAGATTCGCCACCTTGAGTTTTTGAATCCTTGAGCGCAAGCGACCTTGCTGAGTGCTCACATCGCTCCAATGCAGGGCAGTATTCAAATCCGCGCACAACACACACATTATTTTTTTCTAGGACAACGCGCAACAAAATCACTAGCAATGGTGTTAAAGTCCACCCAACGCACGCCTTTATGGCGGTTGATGTATTGGATAATGCGCTCGTGCATTCTTAAGACTTGTGGTCTACCGCTCACATCTGGATGAATGGTCATACAAAAGATCGCATAATCCATCTCATGATAAACCCAATCAAACTGCTCTAACCAAAGTTCTTCGATATGGCGAGGTGGGATGAAGCCAAAACTATTAGGGGCTTTTTTGATAAACATCATGGGGGGCAGATCGTCTAAATACCAATTCCCCGGAATCTCTACCAAATCGGTTTCTTTGCCCCGCACCAAAGGTTTCATCCAATCCTTAGCCTCTAGGCTGTAATCAATCTTAGTCCAAGAATCTCCCACACGCACATAGTAGGGCGTGAAATCATTGTGCATCAAAGAGTGATCGTATTTAATCCCGTGTTTTAAGAGCAACTCATTAGTCACACTAGAAAACTCCCACCAAGGCGCGACATAACCTGTGGGGTTTTTGTCGGTTAAATTCTTAATCAGTCCAATGGTCTTGATCAAAACATCCTCTTCTTGTTTGGCTGTCATGACAATAGGATTTTCATGAGAATAGCCATGCAAGCCAATTTCATGTCCAGCTTCTACAATCATTTTAACCTGATCGGGAAAAGTCTCTATGGAGTGCCCCGGTATAAACCAAGTGGCAGGCAAATGATATTTTTTAAATAAATTCAAGAGCCTAGGAACCCCGATCTCACCAGCAAACAGCCCTCTTGAGATGTCATCAGGCGAATCCTCGCCCCCATAACTACCCAGCCAACCCGCTACAGCATCAATATCCACACCATAAGCCACCAAAATTTCTTTTGCCACTCTTTACTCCTTTATTTTTTAAGATGCATGTGTTTTAAGGGACTGCACCAAGCTAAGATCTCTTAGATAGGGAATCTCTTTTCTTTGATCGGCCACCATGTCCAAGTTAAGTTCTGCCACCAACACCTCATTGAAACTTTGCGCCTCGCACACCACGCTCCCCATGGGGTTGATAATCTTAGATCTTCCTGCAAACTCTAAATTTGCCTTGCTATAAGGGTGCTCCTCACTCCCACTTCGATTAGATGCCAACACAAAAGCCCCATTCTCTAATGCCCTAGCACGACTACCCAAATCCCACGCATAGCCCCTCCTTTGACTAAAGGCAGCACTGAAAATAAGCACTTCAGCACCTTGAAGTGCTAGTGCTCTAGAGCCCTCAGGAAAACCCACTTCATAGCAAATCTGTAAGCCTACTTTGACCTTAACACCCCCTAGGTTTATCTCAAAGACCGGGTAGTTTTCTCCGCGCTCGAAGCGATCGACCTCGTCTCCCCATAGATAAATCTTGCGGTATTTGCCCACCAACCCCTCCTTAGAGATGATGTAGGCACTATCATACAAACCCCCTCCCTCTTTTTCAATCCCACAACCTACTAGCACCACACCCGTTTGCTTAGCAAAGGCATGCATCTCTTGGAGTGTGGGAGATGACAAGCTTTCTAAGTGGCTTGCTAACTTTGCATCCTTGGGGTGCACACAATACCCGCTATCAAATAATTCCGGGAAGACAACTAATTGCGCCCCCTGCTCATATGCTTGGCTAGCTAAGTCTAAAGCTAGCTTAAGATTTTTTTCTAGCTCAAAAGAGAAAGCCTGTATCTGCACCACACCCGCAACAATCTTCCTTTGCATTTGCTCTCCTTCTTTGGAATTCAGTGCACTTAGAGTGAGTTTATTTAGAAATTATAAACATAGTTTCAATAAAGAGCTACATTAACCCCCACAACCGCTCCCAATCTCCAAACTATTTTTTGTTAATACTCCCAACCCCTAAACTTGCAATCTATGACCCTTTAAAAGCCCTTTAAAAACTCTCTTTTTGTTTATCACTCCCTAACCTTTGTGATGTTCTCCCAATAGTAACAGCGGTTGCGTAGGATATGAAACAAATTAGAGAGATAGCTATCGTGGCTTAGGGTGGTTGCATTGCACGCCTTAAGCGTTTCTGTCCGCATTTGGATGACACGGGGGTCGGTGGAGTTGTTGATCCATTCTGTATTTTTGGCACTCAGTAAGTGGTTTAAAGAATTACGCAAGGCAATCTCTACAAGGGCGATTTTATGCGTGTATTTGCCGATGAGCTTTAAATTCTCTAGGTGCGCTTGTAGGTCTTTGCCATAAGAGCCCAAACGCCTTTGGGATAGTAAAGTTTCTAGGTCTAGCACCTTGTTAGCCCCATTTGCCTACTTTTTGTTATCCCCACTCTTGGTCTCTTTGACTTGGCTTGTTGTTTGATTTGCCATAGTGCTGCTTATCTGTCTTTCTTAGACTTCTTACCTTATCTTGATCGTCCGCTAAATTTTTCGCTAATGCTGTCAAACACTTTTTCACGCAAGCTCAAAGCTTTGGTTTGGAGTAATCGCGCCGTGTCCCGTTTTTGCCACTCTTCTAATGCCCGCCCTTTAAAAGTGTGGGCATGCAAGGGGTTAATGCCTAATTGATCGAACACAAACACATAGTCTAAAGGTTCGCAAGCCCCCAAACCAAACCCGATGTGTTGGGCTAATTCTTTTCCTGTAGGGACTTTCTCGCCCTGATAGCCGTCTTTTTCTCCAGCAATGGAGCGGTATATCGCAAGTTTTTACTAATATCCATAGTGGTTAAAAAGCATTCTAGGCGTGTGCCCATTTCATTGAGCGCTTGTGAATCACCCACCCGATAAAGACGGGTGGGCTTTTTGCTTAAAGAAAATGCCTACGAAAGGATTAGGGATTATAGGCAAGATAGATCTTGTGGCAAAGATAAATCACTCTATTTTCTCTGTATATTCTATCTTATTATTTGAATAGCCTTAAAAGATCTGAGTAAGCATGTTTTATGCCAAAAATCCCCCTTCTTTACCCCATGTGTACTGAATATCATTGAATATAATAAAATTATTTTCGATGCAAGATGTTTAGAAGTGATTATTTAGTCCAAGAGATTCCCACTAACACGATCAACCAAATTCTAAGATAATTGAGTTTTAAATTAGAGGCTAGCCAATCATATTAAAGTTGGTTAAAGTAATTTTAGGCGATGCCAGTGGCAAAATTTCCCGATGACTATCTAAGCCCTTCCTTTGTAAAATTGCCCTATAATAGCCTAGGTGTTCCACTCAAAATAAAGCAGAGGGTGGAAAGGAACATTTAAAACTCTTAAGATTAGGATAGTTGGCTAGGTTTATGTTTAACTTCTTTAAAAAAACAATCCAAAATGTCGCCTCGCTTTTAAAGTCCAAAGACGCGACTTTTAGCAAGGATGAGCTAGAGGAAATTTTAATCGGCTTTGATGTGCAATTTGATTTAGTCGAAAAACTCTTAGAGCACCTGCCCGAGCAAATCAAACGCAAGCATTTAGAAGTTGCCCTAATGCGTTTTTTACGCAAAGAGAGCTATTACGACCAAGTGCGTCTAAAGCCCCTAGACACCAAGCCTTTAGTTTCGCTCATTTTGGGGGTCAATGGGGCGGGCAAGACCACTACAATCGCCAAACTCGCCAAAAAGCACCTACTCAACAAGCAAAAAGTCCTACTAGGGGCAGGGGATACCTTTAGAGCCGCAGCCGTGAAACAACTCCAACTTTGGGGGGAGAAGTTGCAATTAGAGGTGATTAGCGCGGGGCAAAACAGCGACCCGAGTGCCCTAGCTTACAACACCATTGAGGCGGGGATTGCTAGGGGGGCAGATCAAATCATTATTGATACCGCCGGGCGTTTGCATAATCAAACCAACCTTAAAAACGAGCTGTTAAAAATCTCAAGGGTGTGTAGCAAGGCATTAAACAACGCCCCTTACTATAAAATCCTTATCCTAGATGGCACTCAGGGTAGTTCCGCCTTAGAGCAGGCTAAAATCTTTCACGAGAGCCTGGAGTTAGACGGGGTGATCGTTACTAAGCTAGATGGCACAAGCAAGGGGGGGTGTATTTTAAGCATTCTTTACGAATTGCAACTGCCTATTTTGTATCTAGGCGTGGGGGAGAAGGAAAACGACTTGATCGCCTTTGATGAGATGGAGTATGTCAAAAGCCTACTAGATGCGATCTTTAAAGATGGCAAAGAAGTCTAGGGTCTTTGAGTGCCAACATTGCGGATTTGTCAGCCCCAAGTGGCTGGGCAAGTGCAATAATTGCAACCAGTGGGAAAGCTTTGTTGAAATCAGTCCCAAAGAGCTAGAGAGCCTAAAGCCCCTTAAAAACACCCCCCGACTTTCGGCAATCTCCATTGCTAAAGTGGAGCAAGAGAGTGTGAGCACCTTTAGCTCCACGCAAAAGGAATTAGACATTGTCCTAGGGGGGGGGATTGTGCCGGGGGCTGTATCTCATCGGGGGCGCCGGGCGTGGGTAAAAGCACGCTGTTATTAAAAATGGCGGGCGGGCTAGCTGGCACGGGTTTGAGTGTGCTGTATGTGAGTGGCGAAGAGAGTGCGGGGCAAATCCGCTTAAGAGCAGACCGCCTACAATGCGTGCAAGAGCAATTATATTTACTCAATGAAATTGACCTAGACACCATCAAAGCCCATTTACTCAGCTCAAGTTACGCCGTGTGTGTGATCGACTCGATACAAACTTTATATTCCAGTGCCATAAGCTCCGCCCCCGGCTCGATCTCTCAGGTAAGAGAGATCACCTTTGATTTGATGCGTCTTGCCAAACAAGAGCAGATCGCCATTTTCATCATCGGGCACATCACCAAAGAGGGCTCAATCGCCGGCCCTAGGGTGCTAGAGCACATGGTCGATTCTGTGCTTTACTTTGAGGGCGATCCTAGTCGAGAACTTAGGATTTTAAGGAGCTTTAAAAACCGCTTTGGGGCGACCAGTGAGGTGGGGATTTTTGAAATGCACCAAGAGGGCTTGATGAGTGCTAAAGAGGCTTCTAAACTCTTTTTCTCTCAAAAGCAAAGCCTAGCGGGCAGTGCCTTAAGTGTGGTGCTGGAGGGCTCAAGGGCGTTGATTTTAGAAATCCAAGCCTTAGTGTGTGAAAGCTCTTTAGCCAACCCTAAGAGATTAGCCACGAGCTTTGACACCAACCGCTTGCACATGCTCTTAGCCCTGCTAGAGAAAAAGCTAGAAATCCCCCTAAATCGCTACGATGTGTTTATCAATGTCTCTGGGGGGATTAAGATCAGCGAAACGAGCGCAGATTTAGCTGTGATCGCCAGCATACTATCGAGCTTTAGAAACCGCCCGATCAGCAATAAAACCGCCTTCATCGGGGAGGTGGGCTTAACCGGCTCGGTGCAAGAAGTGCCGAATTTAAATGTGCGCTTAAAAGAAATGGAGAATTACGGCTTTTTAAAGGCGATTGTGCCTAAAAAACCTAGTTTAAACACGCCCATCGCCTGCTACGAAGCCAAGGATGTCGCCCAAATCATTGAGTGGATGTAGGAGATTTTGTTTTTTAGAGTAGAATTTGGCTTATTCTTTAAGGAGCTGGCATGCGCTGTTTGGCAAGAGTGGATTTAGACCTAGTCAATGGAGAAAGCGATCAAGAGAGCCAAACCTTTACACTTGGCAACGATGAATACACTTTGATCTTGCAACGCCTTAAAAAGGGCTACTATGTCAGCGCACAGGTCTTTAGGCGTGAGATCATAGGGATGTATTCTGTCAGTTGTTTAGCCCGGGTGGATTTAGACGGGAGCTATGCTTATACAGAACAGCAAGATTTTAGCCCCAACAATTACAGCGTCGATAAACTCACTTTATTTGTGCAAAACACGATCGGCAATCAAGTGAGCGCACAGGTTTTAAGCCATAAGGAGGAGTGAGTTATGGCGCAAGCAGAAACGAAAAAAGTAGAGTGGAGTGCGGAGCAAAAGCAGACCTTTTTAGGGCTGTTGCAAGAGTTTATGGGATTAGTGGATGAATCGGTGCAAGAGTGGGAGGCAACACAAGAGAGTTTGGCACCCAAAGCCCCAAAGAGTGCATGCCACGCTTTGCAAAATAAATTGAATACCTTTTTAGAAAAGTGGGGATATGTATGTGTGGTGAGTGTGGGGCTAGAAACAGCAAGATAAACCCTATAAAATCCTATAATTCTCTGTAAATTTTTTATATGTTTTTAAGTTTCTAGGTGCTACCATGTTGGCATGAATAATTTGCTATCCATAGGTCAAGCAAGTAAGGTTTTAGGTGTCAGTATCCAAACTTTGAGAAACTGGGAGAAAAGAGGCTTACTAAAACCCGACAATTACACAAAAGGCGGTGAGCGCAGATACAAGCTAGAGAGCCTTGAAAATATCAACAAAAATATCGTTTTTCATAACGATAGCCGCAAAACCATCGCCTATGCCCGTGTTTCTAGTGCCGACCAAAAAGAGGATTTAATCCGCCAAGTGCAGGTTTTGGAGTTGTATTGTTCGAAGTTGGGCTTTAATTACGAGGTGATACAGGACTTAGGCTCTGGGATGAATTATTACAAAAAGGCTTAACCAAGCTTCTTAACCTTATCCTAGAAAGCCAAGTAAAAAGGCTTGTTTTGACCCATAAAGACCGCTTATTGCGTTTTGGTGCGGAGCTGGTGTTTGCCATTTGTGAGGCTAAAGGTGTGGAGGTGATTATCATTAATCAAGGCGATGAAAATGTCCGCTTTGAAGAAGAGTTAGCCAAAAATGTGTTGGAAATTATCACAGTATTCTCAGCTAGGCTTTATGGAGCACGCTCCAAGAAAAACAAACAGCTTTTAGAACAAATGCAGGCGGTGGTAGAGGACAATGTTACAACTGACCCACAAGATTGAATTACAACCCAACAACAAAGCCCAAACACACTTAAAAAAGCCTTTGGCTGTGCAAGACTTGCCTATAACTGGGGCTTGGCGAAGTGGAAAGAAAATTACCAAAAGGGCATAAAATCTAACCATTTTGCCCTAAAGAAAGAGTTCAACGCCCTTAAAAAGACGCATTACCCCTTTGTCTATGAAGTGTCCAAATACGCTACAGCACAGCCCTTTAACCATTTAAACCTAGCGTTTCAAAAGTTCTTTAAAGATTTAAAATTGGGCAAAGTCAGTTACCCCCGTTTTAAACGCAAAAGAGAATATCAGGGGAGCTTTTACATTGGGGGCGACCAAATAAAAATCATTCAAGGCAGCACAAAAGACTATCTTAAAATCCCCAACTTGCCTAAAATCAAAATGACCGAAAAACTACGCTTTAAAGGTAAAGTTAATGGGGCGACCATCACGCAAAGAGGCAATAAATTCTATGTTTCAATCCAAACAGACACCACACAAGAGGAGTTTCACCGCACCCATAAGCCCATAGCAAACAACCACACTCTAGGTATTGACACAGGAATAAAGGCTTTTGCTAGTCTATCTAATGGCTTACAGATTTTCGCCCCCAAGCCCTTAAATAGGCTCGCAAGACGGCTCAAAAGACTTAGCAGACAACTTAGCAAAAAACGGCATTCGAAAACCAAGAATGACGGGATTAAGAAGTCCGCTAATTTTCTTAAAGCCAGCTTGCGGCTGAATCGATTGCATACCCGTATAGCCAACACCCGTAATAACTTTTACACAAACTGAGCACCGCCCTAGTGCGGCACGCTAAAACCCTTTGTTTAGAGAGTTTAAAAGTCAAAAATATGCTTAAAAACTCTAAACTAGCTAAAGCTTTGAGCGATGTCAGCATCTCCGCCTTTAACACGCTCTTAGAGTATAAGGCAAAGTATTATGGGCGGAAAATTTTAAGAGCCGATGCCTTTTACCCGAGCTCTAAAACCTGCTCTAGCTGTGGCAATAAAAAGGCGGACTTAACACTAAACGATAGAGTTTATAAGTGCGGTGTTTGCGGTGTTGTGGTCGATAGAGATTTTAACGCAAGTGTCAATCTAGTGAGGCATTTAGTAAGTGGAGTTCCCACTGAATTAACGCCTGCGGACATGACGGCTCTACTGAGCGATTTTGCAAAAAATGGCTTAGTAACCAGCATGGTAGAAACAGGAATACAACAAAAACCGCAATCTTTAAAATTTTTTTCTATTGATAGGATTTTATAGGATTTTATGCGGTTTTATAGGTTTGTAAGAACGGTTTGGCAATTTAGCCAACGCACCGGCGATCGCCTTTTTTAGGCAAGACACCTTAAATGTGTGGTTTAGCGATCCTAAAAGCTAACCCCACAAAAAGGCTTTTATATGGTTTGCCTATTTGCGCAAGGAACAACCCAAGCTTTTTGACCTTTACATAGGGCGCGCCGATGAGGGTTTGGAAGAATGCCAAAAGTGCGTTGCTTATCAAAAATTATTTGGCAACGATCGCCCACTTGGATATGAAAACCGCCATTTAGACACGATCCATAAAATCGCGGATGATTTTTTAAACTTGGTAGAGGCATTTAACGCGATCCCCCTAGAGGACTTTAAAGGAGATAGTGTGGAAAAAGTAGAGTGGAGCGCAGAGCAAAGACAGACATTTTTAAAGCTGTTGCAAGAGTTTGTGGATTTAGTGGATGGCTGTGGAGGAGGGAATACAGACTTTGGAGAGTGAGCGCAATGCCCTTGAAAGGAAGCTAAACAACTTTGCTAGGGATTGGGGGTATGAGTGTTTTGTGCGTGCTAAGGTTGCAAATTTTGAAGAAAGAGGGTATCCGGGACTTGCCTTTTTCCGCACGAAAATTGTAGGGGGTGTAGATGGGGAATTTGTCAACATTAGAAAAGAGGGTGACATTCGAGGCTTTGATCTTTGGGTGGGTTATAACTGGCATGACAAAGAAGTTATCAATGTTCCCCCAAAAGGATTTGTTTGTTGCATAGGTTTAGGTTATTTGGATAAAGATAAAAAGCACAAAGAGATGTGTCACAAATGTCGGGCTTATCCGCAACTTTTTCAGGCAAAAATAGGCACCTTGTCTATAAAAACGACTACCTTTATACTTACACCACCTTAGAGGCATTTATGCGGGACATTATAGATAGATTTTTATGGTGCATTGACAAATTCCACACAATCTCCATTAATGACTTTAAAAAGAGCAGTGATCCACATACCCCCAAGAAAACCACAAAGGAAAGACTATGAAAATCCCATTAAACCAAATCCTCTATGGACCTCGGGCACGGGCAAAACGCACTACACCATTGACAAGGCCTTAGAGATTTTAGGGCACGACACTAAAAAAATGGAGCGCGCAGAGGCTAAAGCCCTCTTTGACTCTTATAAACAAAAGGGGCGTATTGGCTTTGTTACCTTCCACCAAAGTTATGGTTATGAAGAGTTTGTGGAGGGGATTAAGCGGAGGTGGATAACAAGGGGCAGGTGACCTACCCCATTAAAAATGGGATTTTTAAGCAAATGTGCCAAAAGGCTCAAGAATCTTTGGAACAACCCACCTCTAAAAAAGTGGCAGAAGTTGCTTTGGGTTATTGGAACACCTTGTTAAAATCCTTTATTTCTTCTTTGGAGAAAGAAAAAGAAAATAGGGGGCAATGTTTAGTTGCACTCCATACAGGGTTACAAAAAGAACTTGTGTGGGCGGACAAAAAAGATGGTCTAAGTTTTTCAATCATCATCAATACACAAGGGGATAAGGAAACAATCCAAGAGGATGCATTACACAATTTGTATTCCAAAGATAAAAGTAAAGGAATTGAAAGACCAAGAGATGTGGACAGATCCCATGACACCTACGGCTTTGCCCTCCTTAAAAAACTCACGGCATTTGAGGCTGAATATCTTAAGGAGCAAAATTTAACCAAACCACCTCTTGAGATGCGCGAAGAATCCCCACAAAACTCCGACAAACTCCCCTACATTCTCATCATTGACGAGATCAACCGGGGCAATATCTCTAAGATTTTTGGCGAACTCATCACGCTTATAGAGGAAAGCAAACGCATAGGCAATGATGAGGAGTTAAGGGTTATATTGCCTTATAGTCAAGGTCAAAAGAAGAACCAACATCAAGAGAGGGAAAATAAAGAAATAGAGGAGACAAAGGGAGAAGAAGAAAAGGAATTTTTGGTGTGCCCAAGAATCTCTACATCATCGGCACAATGAATACCGCCGACCGCTCCATTGCCCTATTAGACACCGCTTTGCGCCGTAGATTTGTCTTTATAGAAATGTTGCCTAATTCAAGCTTGCTTAGCACGGATTGCGCTGGAGTCAATTTGCAATTTCTCTTAGAGGCGATGAATGCCCGCATAGAGTTTTTGCTAGACAAAGACCACACCATAGGGCATGCTTACTTTTTAGGGCTAGACAGCTTAGAGGGCTTAAAAGAGTGTTTTAAGGATAAAATCATCCCCCTTTTGCAAGAGTATTTTTATGACGACCACGCCAAAATCAATGCGGTGCTTAACAACAATGACATGTTAAAAGAAAAAACAATGGATAGCGCATTGCAAAAACTTTTGGGGGATTTTATAGACACCGATAAAAAGATTTACCAAATCACAGAGGCGAGTGGGTGGGGTGTTGAAACATTTATAAAGATTTATAAAGATGCTAGCCAAGCACAGAGCAACGAAACGACAGAGCAAACCCCTAATCCATGAAAACCACGCCCACGCTGTATTTAGCCGAATACCAAGAGTTTAGCCAAGCGAACATCGAGGAGTGTCTAGGGGAGAAAAGGAAGAAAGCTCCCAAAATATGGGAGGCTCTTTTAGACTTCGCCCACCAAGAAAGCAACCATATCTTTTTACGCTTTAAAAATAAACACGCCCTAAGGACACAAAATTATGTGGGTTTGATCCAAGTGCAAGGTTTTAGCGTGGAGATTCTACCTAAGATTTATGGGCGGGATTTAAAAGAGCATGCCCCAAACTGCCCTAAAAAAATCCCTAAATTTAACCCCTAGAGTTTCAAGGGCAAGTGCAAGAGTTTTTAAAGCCTAAAAGTGTGCCAAGCCCCCTAAAGTCCCCCTTGCCCCCTTTGTTACGCCAAACAAGTGCTTTACAATTGCCTAGCCACACTCAAAAACACCCCCTTTAAACAAAACAGGTTTTCCAACCTAGAAGACGCAAAATTGCCCCTACTAGATGTTTTTATCCAAGCGTTTTTACAAGAGTGCCAAACTCTTATAAAACGGGGACTAAAGCGGGATTATTTAAATATTTCACAAAATCGCCCCTACCTTAAGGGCAAGTTAGAATTTAGCACACACCTACAAAAAAATTTGATACACAAAGAACGCTTTTACACTTCTAGCGATGAATATAGCCTAGATGTTGCCCCTAACCGTCTCATTAAGGCGGTTTTAGAGCTTTTTAAAACCTTGAGTTTAAGCCCTAAGAACCAAGAGGGCTTAAATGCTGCGTCCTTTGTCTTTGATGAAGTAAAACCGAGTAAGGATAAAGATATAGACACTGATTTTTCTAAAAGCACACAAGCGAGCCGTTTTAAGGAGTATGAAAACCTTTTAACATGGTGTGATTTGTTCTTGCGTCAAAAGTCCCTAGCCCCCTACAGCGGAGCAAGCCGTGCCTATGCATTGCTGTTTCCTATGGAAAGGCTTTTTGAGGACTTTGTGGGGTTTTGGGTGCAAAAAAGTGGGGGGTATCAAGTTACCTTGCAAAAACAAAACCGCAAGTATCTAATGTGCTATGGTGCAACTTGCGACAACCTTAATAATTGCTTTGAAATGCGCCCCGACATTGTGCTAAGAGAGGAGACCAAAATCACCATTTTAGACACCAAATGGAAGGCATTAAATGCGCAAAAAGACATCGCACACGCCGACCTTTACCAAATGTGGGCGTATGCGAGCAAGTATGCCACTTGCACCCCCGCTAAGGAGGTGTGCGTGTGGTTGGTGTATCCACAGCAAGAAACCCAAAAGATACAAGATTTAACCTTTAAGCCTAAAGTTGTTGGAGGCAAAGAGATCGAGCTTCTCATTAAATTTTTTCCGCTGTGATTTTAGCGGTTTGAAGCGGGTTTGGGCTGTGGGGCTTTAAAGCTAGAGGTTAAATAAATATGTTAGAATGGTGCGTTGATTTTTGGCGGTGCACCAAAATAAGGAGCGAGATTGAAAATTTTGATTGTAGATGATAGTTCAACGATGAGACGCATCATTAGAAACACCTTGCAACGCTTGGGCTATGAGGACATTTTAGAAGCCGAGCACGGCGTGGAGGCGTGGGGCAAGTTAGACGCTAACGACACCACAGGGGTTTTAATCACCGACTGGAACATGCCTGAAATGAATGGGCTAGATTTAGTCAAAAAGGTGCGATCTGACGGGCGTTTTAAAGATTTACCCATCATCATGATCACCACTGAGGGGGGCAAGGCGGAGGTGATCACCGCCTTAAAAGCTGGGGTGAATAACTATATCGTCAAACCCTTCACCCCGCAAGTGCTGAAGGAAAAATTAGAAGTCGTGTTGGGGACCAATGACTAAATAGGCGTGCTCTTGCAAGAAGTCTATTTCAAAACGATCATTTTACCTACAGACCACCCCGATCTCTTCAGTGCCTTTTTGCTGGACTTCACCAACGAGGCGATCGAGGAAGCCAAAGCCCCTAACTTGCCCTATGCGTTTTTTGGCACCAAAGAGGGCACAGCACCCTTACCTAAAGAGGGTTTTATTATCTATTCGCCCCACGATCCCAAGCCCCTTTTAAAGGCACTAGAGGGCTTTTGCACTGAATTGTCTAGCCGTATAGGCTTGGCGGTGGGCTTTTACCACCACAGCGCACAACACGAAAATAAAGACTGGATCGAGGCGTATAAAGCCGGCGTGCAACCCATTGTGTGTGGGGATTTTGCCATTAACCCCAGCTGGGCTAAAGAGCCCTTAAACGCCCCCATTTGTTTAAGCCTTGATCCAAGCCTAGCCTTTGGCACGGGACACCACGAAAGCACAAGGCTACTTTTACAAGCCTTTAGCCCCCTTGAAGTGGGCGGTAAAATCGCCCTAGATGTGGGCTGTGGGAGCGGGATTTTAGGGCTAGCTTTAGCCAAAAAGGGAGCTAAAGTGTCTTTATGCGACATAGACCCTTTGGCTATTGAAGAAACTAAAAAGAATTTTTCTAAAAACCACGCCACTTATGAAGACCTTTGGCTAGGCTCAATCAAGGGGGGCGGCTACGATTTGATCGTGGTGAATATCGTGGCAAGCGTGATTATCGGGCTTTATGCCGAGATTTTAAAGGCAAGCCACGCCCAAACAGAAGTTTTTTTATCAGGGATTTTAGACCAACACGAGCAAAGCGTTTTAAAAACCTATTTAAAAGCCTTTAACCTAAAGCGACGCACCCAAGAAAACGAGTGGGTGTGTTTGCATTTATCTAAAAGTTAAACATTGTAAGGAATTGTATGGAAAACAACAAAGGACCGGGCGATCCAAACCCCAAAAAGCCCATTTTGCAAAACCCCTTGGTTTTGATCGTGGTGTTTATCCTTGTGGCGATCGTGGCGATGCGGGTGATGAACAGCGATGATGGCTTTGGGGAGCGCTTTTTATCCACCAGCACGAAAAATATCAGCTACCACGAGATGAAGGAGTTGATTGAGAAAAAAGAAGTGGATAGCGTGAGTATCGGGCAGACCTTGATTAAAGCCACGAGCAAAGAGGGGGGCTCTAAGATTATCTATGTGGCTAAGAGAGTGCCCGATCTCTCCTTAGTCCCCCTACTGGACGCACAAAAGATCAATTACTCCGGCTTTAGCGAGTCTAATTTTTTCACCGAGATTTTAGGCTGGCTCTTGCCCGTGCTGGTGATTTTGGGCTTATGGATGTTTATGGCAAGCCGCATGCAAAAGAACATGGGGGGGGGGATTTTTGGCATGGGCAGCTCTAAAAAGCTCATCAACGCCGAGAAACCCAAAGTCCGCTTTAACGACATGGCGGGCAATGAAGAGGCGAAAGAGGAAGTCGTGGAGATCGTGGATTTTTTAAAATACCCCGATCGCTACGCTTCTTTGGGGGCGAAAATCCCTAAAGGCGTGCTCTTAGTTGGCCCCCCCGGCACAGGCAAGACTTTACTAGCTAAGGCGGTGGCAGGCGAGGCAAGCGTGCCTTTCTTTTCAATGGGGGGTAGTAGCTTTATTGAGATGTTTGTGGGGCTTGGGGCAAGCCGGGTGCGTGATCTCTTTGACATTGCTAAAAAAGAAGCCCCGAGCATTATCTTCATCGATGAGATCGATGCGATCGGCAAGAGCCGGGCAGCTGGTGGGATGATTAGCGGCAATGATGAAAGGGAGCAAACCTTAAACCAGCTTTTAGCCGAGATGGATGGCTTTGGCTCAGAGAACGCCCCCGTGATCGTGCTTGCCGCCACCAACCGCCCCGAGATTTTAGATCCAGCCCTTCTACGCCCCGGGCGCTTTGACCGCCAAGTCTTGGTGGATAAACCAGACTTCAATGGCAGGGTGGAGATTTTAAAGGTGCATATCAAGCCCGTGAAACTGGCTAACGATGTAGATTTGCAAGAGATCGCCAAGCTCACCGCTGGGCTAGCTGGGGCGGATTTAGCCAATATCATTAACGAGGCGGCATTGTTGGCAGGCCGTAATAACCAAAAAGAAGTCAAGCAACAGCATTTGAAAGAGGCGGTAGAAAGGGGCATTGCCGGGCTAGAGAAAAAGAGTCGGCGCATTTCGCCCAAAGAGAAAAAGATTGTCGCCTACCATGAGAGCGGCCACGCTGTGATTAGCGAGATGACAAAGGGCTCAGCACGGGTAAATAAGGTGTCTATTATCCCAAGGGGCATGGCGGCTTTAGGTTATACGCTAAACACCCCTGAAGAGAATAAATATCTCATGCAAAAACACGAGCTGATCGCCGAGATTGATGTGCTTTTAGGCGGACGGGCGGCTGAAGATGTGTTTTTACAAGAGATTTCAACGGGGGCGAGCAACGACTTAGAAAGGGCGACTGACATTATCAAGGGCATGGTGAGCTACTATGGCATGAGCGATGTGAGCGGCCTTATGGTGCTAGAAAAGCAACGCAATTCGTTTTTAGGGGGGGGCTTTGGCAGCCCTAGAGAGTTTAGCGAGAAAACCGCCGAACAAATGGACCACTTTATTAAAACCTTGCTAGAAGAGCGTTATACGCATGTCAAGCAGACTTTGAGCGACTATAAAGAGGCGATCGAAGTGATGGTAAATGAGCTGTTTGAAAAAGAAGTGATCACGGGTGAAAGGGTGCGTGAGATCATTAGCGAGTATGAGACAAGCCACAATCTGCAAAGCCGCCTTGTGCCCCTAGAGGAACACGCAAGTTAGTGAAACCGCTCTATCTCTTCCCCAATCTTTTCACGGCGAGCAGCATTTTTTTAGGCGTGATGGCGATGCTTTATGCTTCGCATGGGGAGTTTATCGTGGCGTGCTGGATGGTGGTGGGGAGTTTAGTTTTAGACGGGCTAGATGGACGCATAGCACGGCTTACCAACACCACGAGCAAGTTTGGGCTAGAGTTCGACTCGCTAGCGGATGTCGTGGCGTTTGGGGTGGCGCCAAGCCTCATCGCTTACTTTTATGTGGGGCATTTTTATGGGAGGTGGGGCATGGCGGCTTGTGCGCTTTTTGTGATTTTTGGGGCAATCCGCCTAGCCCGTTTTAATGTTACGACCCAAACCACAGACCCTTATTCGTTCATCGGTATCCCCATCCCTAGTGCGGCGGTGCTGGTGGTGCTGGGGGTGTTGATCGATAACAAATATGGGGTGTTGCAAGAGGGCTGGGGTAAGTTCTTTCTAGCCTACATTGTGTTTTTGGGGGTGCTGATGGTGAGCAATATCCGCTACCCCAATTTTAAAAAAGTGCAATGGAATTTAAAACTCTTTGTCTTGCTCTTGCTCTTCTTGCTCTTGCTCTTTGTGCGCCCGCTAGAAGTGCTGGGCTCGTTTATGTTCTGTTATCTCTTTTACGGGTTACTTCGTTGGGTGTTTCTCATGGCTAGGATTGTCTTCAAACACAAATGATAGGAGGACATAATGACAAAGGCGCAGTTTTACATTGAGGGCATGACTTGTAGCGCATGCTCGAGTGGGATTGAACGCTCTTTGGGTCGTAAGGCGTATGTCAAAGAGGTGGGGGTGGATTTACTCAGCAAAAAAGCCTTTGTGGTCTATGATGAAAGCCAAGCCAGCCTAGAGGACATTTTTAAGCAAATCTCTAAGCTGGGCTACACCGCCCAAAAAAAGCCGTTGAAAGACTTGCTTGAGCCGACTTTTCTAACGCCCAATCTTAAACTACTCTTTGCACTCTTAGGCACTTTGGGGGTGCTCACTCTGTCTATGTTTGCCCCCCTTTTGCCCCTGCCCGCCTTTTTAAAAGCCCCCTTTAACAATGGTTTAGCACAGCTCATTTTGACCTTAGTTGTCATGCACATGGGGCGTAATTTCTACATACACGGCTTTAAGGCGTTGTGGGCACGGCAGCCGAATATGGATAGCCTAGTGGCTCTAGGCACCAGTGCGGCATTTTGTTATAGCCTTGTCTTGCTCTTTAGAGTGTTGAGCCACACAAGCATTGAGGGTTATTACTTTGAGAGTGTGTGCGTGATTTTACTCTTTGTGATGGGCGGCAAGCGGGTCGAGCAAAGCTCTAAAGATAAAGCCGTGCAAGCCATGCAAGAGCTCATGCAAGAGCACAACACCAAAGCCCTCAAGGTGCAAGAGGGGCAAGATCGTGAGGTGGAGATTGAGAGCCTTCAAAAAGGCGACATTTTAAGGGTTTTGCCCGGGGCGTATGTCCCTGTGGATGGGGTTTTAATTGAGGGAGCGAGCGAGATAGACGAGTCGATGCTCAGTGGCGAAAGCGTGCCCGTGCTCAAAAAAGAGGGCTCTCAGGTGTTTGCAGGTACACTCAACACCAACACCCCCTTTTTAATGCAAGCCACCCACAACAAGGCGCAAAGCACGCTGGCACAAATCCTAGATTTAATCGCCAAAGCACAAGGCTCTAAAGCCCCCATTGCAAGGCTTGCCGACCAAGTGGCAGGGGTGTTTGTCCCCATTGTGATCGCCATAGCCAGCTTGGCGTTTATCGTGTGGGTGTTTAAGGGGGGCTTTAAAGAGGCTTTGGAGGTGTTTATCGCCGTGCTGGTGATCTCTTGTCCTTGTGCTTTGGGGTTAGCCACGCCGATGGCTTTGTTAGTGGCACAAAAAGAGGCAGGCTTATTAGGGCTCTTTTTCAAGGACGCTAAGAGTTTAGAGAAGGCTAAGGACGTTAGCCATGTTTTGCTAGACAAAACGGGCACCATCACGCTAGGCAAACCCGTAGTGAAGGAAGTCCGCACGGCCGGCGGTGTAAAGACATTAGAGCTTTTAAGCCTGTGTGCCAGTCTAGAAGCCCAAAGCGAGCATGTGATCGCAAAGGGCATTGTGGAGTACGCCAAATCTCAAGGGGTGCATTTGCTAGAAGCTAGGGGGGTGAAGGCGACCCCGGGGCTTGGCTTAAGTGGAGAAATTGCAGGGCAAGAGTATTTAGCTGGGAGCTTAGACTTTTTCAATACCCCCAATACTTTAGGGGAGTTTGAGGGGATTGGGGTGTTCTTTGGCACGCAAGATAAAATCTTGGGGCTGATCGTGCTTGAAGACCAGCTTAAAGAGAGGGCAAAAGAGGCGATAGAGGCGATGCATAGCTTTGGGCTTAAAACCTTGCTTTTAAGCGGCGATAGAGAGGCAAGTGTGGCAAAAATGGCAAGTGCCTTAAATTTAGACTACAAAGCAGAGGCGAAGCCGGCGGACAAATTATCCACCCTAGAGGACTTGCAAAAAAGCGGGGCGGTGGTGATGATGGTGGGCGATGGCTTAAACGATGCCCCGGCTCTAGCTAAAAGCGATGTGGGGGTGGTGATGGGGCTAGGCAGTGGGGCAAGCTTAGAAGTCGCCGATGTGCTAAGCCTAAAGAACCACCCAAGCGCGGCCTTGCACGCGATCAAACTAAGCCAATACACGATTAGAAACATTAAACAAAACCTGTTTTGGGCTTTTTGTTATAATGCGCTGGCAATCCCCCTAGCCTGTGGCGTGGCGTATCCCTTCATGCTAAATCCTATGCTAGCCAGCCTAGCGATGAGCCTTAGCAGTTTAAGCGTGGTGTTTAACGCCCAACGCTTAAGGGGCGTGCATAAAAAAATCAAAGGATAATTATGAAAGAAGTGCTAAAAGTTGAGGGCATGACTTGCGATCATTGCGTGGATAAAGTGGAGAAGTTTGTGGGCGAAATTGAGGGCGTGGAGCATATTGAAGTTAAGTTAGAGCAACAAGAAGTGGCGGTAACCTTTAACCCCCCAGCGACCTTAGAGGACATTAAAGAGGCGATTTTAGACGCGGGCTACACCCTAGCGTGAGGCTGTTTTTTAGGCGTTTTGCCCCCTTTTTAAAGGGGCATGTGAGCTCGTTTGTGTGGATTGTGCTAGCGTCTATCGTTGTGGCTCTTAGCACAGCGTGGGGGACTTATTTAGTCAAACCCACCCTAGATGACATTTTCATTAAAAAAGACACGCATATGCTTGGTGTCCTGCCTTTTTTGGTGATTGTGGCGTATTTGGGTAAGAGTGGGGGCATTTACATACAAACCTACTTCACAAATTTCATTGGCTTAGACATCATCAAAAACCTACGCCATAAAATGCTAGAAACCATGTTGCGTATGGAGATGGGCTTTTTCAACAGCACCCACAAGGGCGAGTTGATTTCACGCATCACCAACGACATCGCTTTAGTTCGGGCGAGTTTGTCAAATTACTTAGCTGAAAGCGTTAGAGAGTTACTCAGCGTGATAGGGCTTATTTGCGTGGTGATTTACCAAAGCCCCAAACTCTCCATTGTGGGGCTCATCATCATGCCCCTAGCGGCGATCCCTTTAAGCAAAATCATTAAAAAAGTGAAAAAACTCTCCAAAGCAAACCAAGAAACCAACGCCCGCATGACCGCTAGATTGTCCGAGATTTTCCACAGCGTCGAGGTGATTAAAACTTCTAATGGCGAAAAGCTAGAGTTGCAAGCCTTTCAAAAAGAAAACCAAGCCTTCTTTAACTTGAGCCTAAAGAGCATTAAATACGCCGAAATCTCCAGCCCCTTAATGGAGTTTTTGGGCTCCATCGCCATTGCTTTAGTGATTTATCTAGGCGGTTTGGAGGTGATTAGGGGGCATATTAGCGTGGGAGCGTTTTTCTCTTTCATCACTGCCCTTTTCATGCTCTACACCCCCTTAAAGCGGATCGTAAGGATCGCGTCTAATTTTCAAGAGGCGTTGGTGGCAGGGGAGAGGATTTACGAGATTTTAGAGAGAAAACCCGCTATTATGGATGGGGCACAGACTTTAGAGCAACCCATTACAGAAATTAACTTCAAAAATGTCAGCCTTGCTTATAAAGACAACTCCGCCCCAGCCTTGCAAGACATTAACCTAAACCTACAGGCTAACCAAATTGTCGCCCTGCAGGGCAAGAGTGGGAGCGGTAAAAGCTCTTTGGTGAATCTCATTTTACGCCTATACGAGCCCACAAGCGGGCAAATCACCATCAACAACATCCCCTTACAAGACTTGCAACAAAAGAGTCTAAGGGCACAAATAGGCATTGTTACCCAAAAAGTCTTTATCTTCAGCGGTTCAGTCGCCGAGAATGTCGCTTATGGGCTAGACATTGACACGGCTAGGGTGCAAAAATGCCTAGAGCAGGCACAGGCGTTAGAGTTCGTGCAGAATTTGGGCGGGATTGAAGCCACCTTAGAGGAGTTTGGGGCGAATTTGAGCGGGGGGCAACGCCAAAGGATTGCCATTGCACGGGCGTTATACAAAGACGCAAGCGTCCTTATTTTTGACGAAGCCACTTCTGCCCTTGATCGCCACACCGAAGAGAACATTAAACAAACCATTTACAGCCTAAGAGAAAACCGCCTCATCATCATCATCTCCCATAACCCCGCTAGCCTAGAAATGGCAGATTGCGTCTATCACTTGGAGGGGGGTCGATTAATTTAAAAGGCTAGGTTTTTGTTTGCCACTTCCTTTTTATAGGTCCACCTCCCCGTGGTTTTTAGGGTTGGTTTCTTTTGTGGAATGACCAAAAAATAACCATCTAGATAGTTTAATTGGCTTTTATCGCCATTAGCAAATCAAAGTTTACTTTTATTCCTAATTTAAGGCGATGAAGTTTCAGGTCCTTTTTGTGCTAATAAGAGATATCGCAGATAGTCGCCTTGGTCATACTAAATCGCACACAATGGTAGTCTGTGATCATTTCTTGGAATATCGTTTAAAAGTGGCGTGTTGGATAAATGGTAGCCTTTGGTGGATTTTTTACTAAATGAATAGGTTGTCTTGGATTTAAGTCCAAAATATAAGCAGTCTTTCTATGTTCTGTAATACCTAGAAACAGGTTCGCAGGGCAGTTAAGCAAAACGATCTGAGTCTAGAAAAGCTATCTTGATTGGGCCTTATAAGTTTTTACCTAAAGTTCTACCATTAACTGGAGTCCTATTCTTCATATAATGCGGATAAATCCTACTTCAATATCTTCAATACTATCGATTTAAGCTCATTTGTTTACTAAAAAGCACATAGGACTACTTTGGAAAAAATCATATATAAAATATAAAATAGCAATATCTCACCAGTTATCAAAGCTACTTTACTTGGGGGTAATGCAAACTAAAATTTATTCTAATTGTTATAGACTTTAGTTAACTTTTTTGATTACACACATCACTAAGAAGACCCACATATAAACATCAATTAGGAACTGTGTTTGTAGATAATATATATTTTCTCTAGGAGAAACTTTTGAAGTTACGCTTGTAGAAGCAAGCAGAACACCTATCTTTCTAAATATTGTAGTAAACTTGAAGCTTGTTAAACGGGAAGCCAATCCAATAGAGTAAAAGCTCAGTTTAGCAGTTAGGGTTTTATAATGAAATAATCGGTAGAGAGGAAGATGTTGGGCTATGGCGTGCATATCATGTTTTGAGCTCATAGATTGAGTATCGGAGTGCCATTGTTAACTACAACATTAATTAATTAATTCCACAAGGTTTGTGTTTAATATATACAATAACCTTAATTTTGACTTAAAGGATTGTGATGGTCTTTATTGATGCATGTTTTAGGCAAGAAACCCCCTACACCCCCATTTGGCTCATGCGCCAGGCGGGGCGGTATTTAAGCGAATACCAAGGGGTGCGCCAAAAGACTAAAAATTTCTTAGATTTATGCGCTAATGTTGTGCTTGCCACAGAAGTTACCCTACAACCCATTGAAATTTTAGATGTGGATGCAGCCATACTCTTTAGCGATATTTTGCTCTTGCCCCACGCAATGGGCTTACCTCTAGAATTTGTGCCTAGTTTTGGTCCAAAATTCCTAGACACTATAAAGAGCCTAGAAGACATTAAAGCCCTGAAGAGAGGGGCCTATAAAGATTTAGGTTATGTATATGAGATTGTCTCTAATGTGCGCTCTAAATTAGACAAGTCTAAGGCGTTGATTGGCTTTAGTGGCGCACCTTGGACTTTAGCGACCTATATGCTAGAGGGACAAGGCAGCAAGACCTACAGTCGGTCTAAAAAAATCCTTTATGCCCAACCGGAAGTGGCACACGCCTTGTTAGAGGCGTTGAGCATAGAAATTATTAGCTATTTAGATGCACAAGCACGGGCAGGGGCAAATGCGCTCATGCTCTTTGACTCGTGGGCGGGGGCATTGGAGCTAGAGGCATATTTAGAATTTGGTTGGGACTATATCCAAAAAATCACTAAAGCCCTAAAAACAAAGCACCCTAAAGTCCCCTTGATTGTGTTCCCCAAAGGCGTGGGGACGTATTTGGCGCATTTAAAGGGGGATTTTGAAGTTTTTGGATGTGGTTGGGACACACCACTAGAGCACGCTAAAGAAGTCTTGGGGGATCGTTATGTCTTGCAGGGGAATTTAGAACCGGCACGACTCTATAGCCAAGAGGCGATGCGCAACGGCATCGAGCACATTCTCGAAGTTATGGGTAAAAAAGCAGGCCTCATTTTTAACTTGGGGCATGGGATGTTGCCCGATTTGCCCCGTTCTAACGCCCTTGAACTCGTGCGCCTAGTGCGCGAGATTAGCCGACGCTAGGTGCAGAGAGACTAACTAGAAAGTGAACACATAGTTCACATACCACGCATAGTGACGCGTCATGGAAAAGCCGTTTCCAAATTTTTGGGGGATCATGGGGAACTTAATGCCTGCTTGCAAAGCAGAGTGCTCGCCCATTCTAATGCGTCCGCCCACATTAAAGAGGAACTGAAAACCGGTGTGATCGGCAACACCAGCATACTGCCACGTGTTGCCTGCAAGTTGGATACCGCCCACAAGACCGAAAGAAAATGGGCTAGTGGCGATGAGATTGACGATCATGTCCGCTGCGCCACCATAGGTGTACATGTTCCACTTATCATTGGAGTTAGGGCCATATCTGTTAGATTGGTCATAATCAAAGAAACCATAAACTTGCCCCCCAAACCACTTATTCAAAAACCCCACGCCCCCAATTTGCGCACCTAGACCATAAAGGGGCATGCCAGAGGTGAGGGGCGCGCGGTAGGCATCGCCACCGGCTTTACCTTGTTGGTAACCTAGACCCAAGAAAAAGCCATTTTTTTCATCTGCTTGGGCTACAGACACTGCACCAAAAGCCATCAAACTAGAGAGGGCCAAACCTTTTAACACGCGTTTGGAACCAAGAACCATAAAAACTCCTTAATACAAATTGGTACGGACACACAAGCTAAGAGTGTTCCATGTGCTTAATAAACAAGCGAGGACAAAATCGGCTAAAGTGGTAAATACTGAGTAAATAATGTAACTCGAGTGAAAAAGTGGCTCCAGATGTAGGATTCGAACCTACGACCAAGCGGTTAACAGCCGCCTACTCTACCGCTGAGCTAATCTGGAACGAAAGCTCGATTCTAACATTTTTTTATAGGATTTGTCAAGAGACATCGCCCTAAAAACCTAGCTAAAGCTTTAAAGCCCGTCTGTGCCACCACTCAATGGTTTTTTTAAGCCACAAGGCGGGCTTGCCCGTTACACACAGCCCTCCAATTTGCCCAATTGCATAGTGTGTTCCCAAAGAGCAAATGGTTCCCTTGGGTTTGTAAATAAAAGAATTTTTAGGGGGCTTGTTTACAAGCACACTTTTGAAATGTGCCCCCAAATACGCCCCCATTTGGCTGGCTAATTGCGCTGTGGGCGGGTAGGGACGATTTTGCGCGTCTTTAAGGAGGGCGCAATCTCCCAGCACAAACACCCCCCGCTTTTCTAACCCCACCGGTTCTAAAAAACCATTGACCTCTACACGGCTACGCGCGCTCTTAAAGAAGGGCGAGTTTTCAATGACGGGGCTACCACGCACACCACAAGTCCAAAATACAAAATCCGCCCCAATTTGCTCTTTTTGCCCGTTAATTTCTACAAGCACTCCATTTTCCAAACATTCTAGGATTTTTGCCCCCACCTGTAAGCGCACACCCAAACTTTGCAAATATTTATGCGCCTTTTGGGCGAGTTTAGGGACAAACATGGGCAAAATCCCAGACATCGCCTCTACACAAGTGATGCGGACCTTATCTTTAAACGCATCCGCTAGAGCCCCCACTAGCTCGATTCCGCTAAAACCCGCCCCACACACCACAATCTCTAAGGGCTTTGGGCTTGCTTGCAATGCTTTTTGTAATTGCTGGTGCAAGTCTTGGCATTGCTTATAGTGGCTCAAGGTGTGGGCGTGCTCTTTAACCCCTGCCACGCCAAAACTCTCGCTCGCAAAACCTAGCCCCACGACTAAATGCGTGTAGGGGTGTTCTTGCTGTTGCCCCAACACCACCCCCTCCTTGATCTCTAACACCTCATCCTGGATAAAGCGCACCCCTTGGGGCAAAATTTCTGTAAGGCTTAAGGCGTGGCAACCGGGCAAGCCCGCCACCACATCGTGTAATAAAACCTGCACGCTGTGCTGATAACTTTGCGACACGAGGGTGAAAGAATACGCTTGAAGCACCTCTTTACTCAAGGACTTGATAAACGCAAGGCTAGCATACCCTGCCCCCAAAACTAAAACTTCCTGCACGCTTAACTTACCACTTGATTTTTACAACGGGTTTGATGAAATTAGCCGGTTTGTCCTTCATCCACGCTAGAGCCTGTGCGATTTCCTCAAATTTGCCCTCTAAGTGGTGCGTGATGATGGGTTTGACGCTCAGTTTTTTAGTTTGCAATAAGCGGGCAAGTTTTTCCATGCGCGCTCTGCCCCCCGGGGTTAGCCCCCCTTTAATGGTCTTATGCCCCATGCCCACATCCCATGCCATGCGTGAGATGGGCAAGTTTGCGCCACTGCCAAAGTAATTGACATTAGACACCACCCCGCCATTGATAAGACAAGAGCAAGCCTCACTCAAAATGTCCGTGCCTCCCCCGGCGATGAGGATTTTATCCGCCCCTACGCCCTTAGTGAGCTCTAAAATCTGCGTGTGCATGGGGGCTTTGCTAAAGTCAATAAAATGTGTCGCTCCATAATGTTTATGTGCCACCTCGTATCTAAAAGGCACGCAATCCACCGCATAAATCTCACTAGCCCCCATGAGATTTGCCCCCGCCAAAGCCATCAGCCCCACAGGACCTAAGCCCACCACCGCCACGCGATCGCCCGGTTTAATGTTTGCCTGCTCGGCGCAGTGAAAGCCCGTGGTGATCATATCGCTTAGCATCACGGCATCGACCAAGTCTACCCCCTCGGGCAAATGCCCCAAATTACCGTCCGCATCGTTAATATGGATTTTCTCGGCAAAAACCCCGTCTTTAAAGTTAGAAAACTTCCAACCCGCAAGCGCGCCGTGGTCATGTTGCGCATAGCCCCTTTGCGCCCCTAAAGAGCTCCAATCAGGCGTGATCGCGGGGATAATGACAATGTCCCCCTCTTTAAAATCTTGCACCAACGCCCCCACTTGCAAGACCTCCCCCACCCCCTCATGCCCTAAGAACATATTTGAGCGCTCGCCAATCCCCCCTCATAACAAGTGTGTAAGTCTGAAGTGCAAGGGGCAACTGCCAAAGGACGCACAAAGGCATCTAGCGGACCTAACTCCAACTTTTTACGCACGGGCACCACGCACTCCAAGGATTCTTTTTCAATGATCCCCACTTTTCCAATGCCTAGCATTGCAAAACCTTTAACCATAGCAAACCTCCATCGTGAATTTTAAATAAGAGATTATAACGATTTAGAGTAACGATCGCACCATTTTAATTTCTGTATACTATTTACCATCTTTTTATACTCCTGGAAAACATCTATGTTACCAAACTTAATTAGGATTTCTTGAGCTAAACGATAGGTATTCTGCAACATGTGTAGGTTCAAAAGCACGTATGTAAGATTATGGAGAATTGTTAAACGCTAATTTGTAGTTTGATTAGTATAAGATTTATCATATTTCATTCAAAAAATTGATGACTAACTTTTTTAAGTTTTCAATAAGAGTTTACTTTACAAAAGGTAGGCGTGATGTATATTTTAATTTAGTGGTCAACATGATTGAAATAGAGATGTAATAAAAATTGCGCACCTTAAGACTTCTATAGTCGGTTAAATTTTGAAGGGTTTCCAAGTGTTTGTGCGCTCAAATTTGTAAGAACTACAAACAAGGTGGGTACACTCATTAAGAGAACAAGTAACAATTATTTACTAGAGAATTGACACACCCATGGGATACTAGATAAGCTCGTTTTAAAAGCCCAAAAACACATGTTGATATAATTTTAGTAGTAGTAGTAGGGGATGTGAATTTGTGCCTAGAGTCTAATCTAGTCCCCTTGCATGCGAGCTCGCCACCATTATAAAAAACTTATTTTATTTGCTTGGACAGTGCATAACATGTGCTAAAAAATCTCTTTTCTAGGTGTTCTTGGGCACAAATCCACGCCAACATGTGAAAATACATAGATGACATGTGCTTAAAGTCTTCACATGCATGTGCCTAAAGCTAAGAAAATCCCACAAAGTCCCTACGCAAGAACACTTGCTATGTGCCAAACATGTGAAAAACATGTGAATGTGTTTCATTGCAGGGTCAAAATTATCTCCTAAGTTGATTCGAAAACCTACATACAATGGTATAGGAGGCTCAAGAGACAAGGAAGATCCTAGGCGTGAAGAAAATCCGCTAAGAAGCTCAGCTTTTTACATTTTACAAGGGCACTAAGAGCCTAAAAGACCCTTAGAACTACAAGTCCAAATTACAACTATGCTTTCGGGGCGATCATGTGAGCGGGCACAACCCAAGCGTCGAAGTCTTTTTCGCTGAGTAACCCAAGCTCTAGGGCGGATTCTTTGAGGCTAATGCCCTTCTTGTGGGCGTTTTTGGCGACTTTAGCGGCGTTTTCATAGCCGATATGTGGGTTTAAGGCTGTCACTAGCATTAAAGAGTGGTGCAAATAATAGTCAATCTTGTCCTTGTTGGGCTCAATACCGCTAGCGCAATGTTCGTTAAAGCTCAGCATCGCATCGCTTAGAAGTTTTACGCTTTGCAAGAAGTTATAGATAATCACGGGTTTAAAGACATTGAGTTCAAAATTGCCCTGAGAGGCCGCAAAGCCGATCGCCGCATCGTTGCCCATCACTTGCACGGCAACCATCGTCAAGGCTTCGCATTGGGTGGGATTGACCTTGCCGGGCATAATCGAGCTGCCCGGTTCATTTTCAGGGATAGCAAGTTCGCCCAAACCACAGCGCGGGCCGCTGGCAAGCCACCTAATGTCATTAGCGATTTTCATTAAATTTGCCGCAAGCCCTTTGAGTGCGCCGTGTGCGAAGTTGATGGCATCGTGGCTGGTGAGGGCGTGGAACTTATTGGGTGCGCTTTTAAAGGCCTGACCTGTAAAGCGGGTCAGTTCCTCAGCAACCTTTTGAGACAACTGCGGATGGGCGTTAAGGCCCGTGCCTACAGCAGTGCCCCCGATGGCAAGTTCCCTTAGCCCCTCTAAACTCTCTAAAATCTGCGCCTTAGAGTGTTCTAACATGCTGGCATAGCCGCTAAACTCTTGACCTAGAGTTAAGGGGGTGGCGTCTTGCAAATGGGTGCGCCCGATTTTGATGATGTCTTTAAACGCCTCGCTTTTAGCGTGCAGGGTGGTGTGCAGGGTGTCTAGGGCGGGCAGTAAGGTTTTTGTTAGCTCCAACACCGCCACAATGTGCATGGCAGTGGGGAAGGTGTCGTTTGAGCTTTGGGACATATTCACATGGTCGTTGGGGTGTATCAATTTTTCTTTTCTAAAATCCGCTCCCAAAATTTCTGTGGCTCTGTTGGCGATGACTTCGTTCATGTTCATGTTTGTCTGTGTGCCACTGCCCGTTTGCCAAATGGCTAGGGGGAACATGCCATCAAGCTTGCCCTCTAAAATGTCCTCGCAAGCCTGCATGATCGCGCCCGCTTTTTTAGCGTCCAGCTTGCCTAAATCCTGATTGACCTTGGCTAAAGAGCGTTTGAGTTTGGCAAAGGCGGCGATGAGTTCAGGGGGCATTTTCTCCACCCCGATTTTGAAGTTCTCATAGCTTCGTTGGGTTTGTGCCCCCCAGTATTTGTTGTCTTCAACTTTAACCTCGCCCATGGTGTCGTGTTCGACTCGATAATGCATGCACTTCCTTTTAAAAAATTTCTCAAACTTTAACACATTTTTACACAAATTTTACACAATCCTTACCTAGAATTAGGGCATTTTAAAACCAAGGAGAAACCATGAAAAAATTCGCTCTCATCTTTTTAGCAGGAGCAATGGCGTTTAACCTCAACGCCTACGAGCTGAAGTTTAAAGCCAGCGGGACAGATGTCTCTTTAAAGTCTGTTAATAAATTTGTCAATGGCGACAATAAATTCAGTATTGCGCCCACCCTACACGGCAAGGCGATCAAAGGGGCGCAGGTGAAAGTCAAATTCTTCATGCCCGAAATGCCGGGCATGCCCGCTATGCACGAAAGCGCCAAATTGACAGAAAAAGACGGGGTTTATTCAGGCTCTGTAAACTTGCCCATGAACGGGACTTGGCAAATCAAAGTGGAGATCAAGACCAAGGACGGGCATGTTTACAAAGGTAAAAGCAGCGTGGATATCTAAATGCGTGCGCTTGTGCTTGGTTTGGTCTTTGCCACGCTCGCCCTACGGGCAGTTCCTTTAAACTTGCAAGTGGTGTATACAAAATACCTAGTTAAAAACGCTAAAATCGCAAGTTTACAAGCGCAGATCGACAGCCTACAAGCGCAGGCAAAGGCGGTGAGTCGTTGGGATAACCCCATTTTGTATGTGGGCTACAACAACGCCGATGTCAATAACTTTTTTATCCTAGATTCGAGTTTTATGCAAAGCATCAGTGTGGGGCTTAGCCAAAAGTTCGATGTGACCGGCAAGAGGCACACGCAAAAGCAAGTGGTGCAAATTGAGCGCCAAAAAAAGATTTTAGAATTAGAACAACTCAAACAACAAATCGCCATCAACATTTTAACAAACGCCGTTAATGTCTACAAAAACACCCAAAAATTAGCTTTGCTTAAAGACGCTTTAAGCAATTTAGAAAATTTGCTTTATAGAGCCGAGCACTCCAGCAGCCCTGATCAAATCGCCATCGCCAAATTAGAAGTCATCAAAGCGCAATGGGAGATCAAGCAAAACGATTTACAAGACAGCCTCGCCGATAATAAAATCAACATCAGCGAGCTGACCTTTAATCAAAGTGATTTATTAAGCCTAGCACCCAGCCCCGTGGCTTTCAAGCCCGAGCATGAAATCAAGGAAATCATGGAGACGAATCGCACAATCAAGATCGCCAGCCTCAAAGACAGCCAATCTTTAAAGAACATCACCCTAGCCAAGAAAAGCTTTTTAGAAGACATCAATGTAACCGCCAATTACCTCTTCCGTTCTAAAATCTTTGACATGTTCACCATCGGGGTGGCGATCCCTCTGCCCCTCTATGGCAAACAAAGCAATACTTTGCAGCAGCGTAAAGAAGAACATTTAGCCGCCCTCAACGCCCTAGAGAACACCAAAAACAGCGTGCAGCACAACGCCCGCAAATTGATTAAAAAACTCACACAATTACAAAAAAATCTCAGCAACATCGATCAAATTTTACAAGCCAGCGAGCACATCGTTAAAATCTATAAAGACAATCTGCCCTCCTCTCAAGGCGATTACAACAGCTATTACAACGCCTTCAACGACACGATCAACACGAAATTATTAGAGCTAGAAACCAAGAGTGCCCTAGCCACAACCTACCTTGCGCTAGAAAATCTCAAAGGACTCAAATGAAAAGATGGATTTTAGGGCTTTTACTCAGTTTATCGCAGGTGCAGGCGGTGGGGAGTGTGGCGGTGCAACTTAAAGAATTTGCCCCCTTTAGGCAGTATTACGCCACTTTGCAAGCCGATGAGCGCAAAACCTACACCTATAATTTGCGTTTTGACGGCTTTGTGGAAAAACTCTATGTGAACCGCACCTACCAAAGCGTGAAAGCCGGGGACAAACTCTTTAGCATTTACTCCCCCGCCTTAATCTCCGTGCAAAGCGAGTTGCTCTCATCCTTGCACTTCAACCGCCAAGTGGTACAAATGCAAGAGAAGTTGCGTTTATTGGGCGTGGGGAGCGAGCAGATCGCTAAAATCATGCAGACGAAAAAAGTGCAAAACAGCGTAGAGATGAAAAGCCCTTTTAGCGGCGTGGTCTTTGCTAAAAATGTCAATGAGGGGGTTTTTATCAAGAGTGGGGCGGTGGTGTTTCAAATCATTGACTTGAAGGCTCTGTATGTCTTGGTGCGGGTCAATCAAGAGGATTTGGACTTTATACGGCATTTATCTAAGGCGCAAATCAGCGTTGAGGGCGTGCCCGGGGTGTTTGATTTGGAGTTTTCTAACATCAACCCCCTTGTGGGCACACAGGATAAAATGCTCGAAGCCCGCTTTATCTTAAAAAACCCTAAGCAACTTTTTTTCCCCAATATGTTCGCCAAAGTTACGATCTACCAGCCCAAACAAAAAATGCTCATCTTGCCTAAAGAGGCAGTGTTGATCAAGAACGGGCATGCGGTGGTGTTTAAAAAAGATGACGACTCGTATGAGTTCACACAGATCAAAGCTAAACGTCTAAGCGATGGCAGCTATCAAGTTTTAGAGGGGCTTAAGGCGGGCGATGAGGTCGCTAAAAATGCACTCTTTATTTTAGATGCCGACGCGATCAACAATGGAGATGAATGATGATTAACGCGATCATTTCGCTCTGCCTCAAGAATAAACTGATCGTTTTAATGGGGACCTTCTTGCTCTTTTTGATTTCTCTTTGGGCGATCCAAAACACCCGTTTAGACGCTTTGCCCGATCTCTCGCCCACGCAGGTGGTCGTGCAGGTGAGCTACCCCAACCAAAGCCCGCAGGTGGTGCAAGAGCAGGCGGTTTATCCGTTGGTGGCTAATTTTATGGGGATCGCCGACATTGAAACCGTGCGGGGGATCTCCAGCTATGAAACGGGCTTGGTCTACATCATCTTTAAAGACGGCGTGGATTTGTATTTTGCCCGCGATCGGGTGAGCGAGCAAATGGCGCGGGTGAAATTGCCCGCTGGGGTGAAAGTAGAAATGGGGAGCGACTCGACTTCCATTGGCTGGGCGTATCAATACGCCCTAACGAGCAAAACCAAGAGCCTAGCCGAGCTTAAGACCTTGCAGGATTTTTATTACCGCTATGCGCTTTTAGGCGTGGATGGGGTGAGCGAGGTGGCGAGTGTGGGGGGCTTTGAGAAAAATTACGAAGTTACCCTAGACAACGATGCGTTAGTCAAATACGATCTAAGCGTACAAGATGTGGTCAATGCCATTAAAAAGTCCAATAACGACACGGGCGGGGGGATTATCCTAGAAAACGGCTTTGAAAAGATCATCCACGCACAGGGCTACACCAAAAGCCTAAAGGATTTGGGCGAGATTGTGCTAAAAACCCCTAATCTCACCCCCATTAAGCTTAAAGATGTCGCCACCTTGAATTTAACCCCAAAGCCCCGCCGTTCGGTGGCAAACTTAAACGGCACACAAGAAGTCGTGGGGGGGATTGTGATGGTGCGTTACCACGCCGACACCTATCGCATTTTAGAACGCATCAAAGCCAAGATCGCCCGTTTGCAAGAGGGCAACCCCGATGTGAAGATTGTGCCCGTGTATGATCGAAGCGAGCTCATTAAAAAAGGTGTGGATAATCTCATCCACACGCTCATAGAGGAGAGTGTGATCGTGCTTGCCGTGATCGCCCTGTTTCTCTTGCACTTTAGAAGTGCGCTGGTGGTGATCATCACTTTGCCCCTTTGTGTGTGCCTAAGCTTCTTACTCATGCACTTTTTTAACATTGAGGCGAGTATCATGAGTTTAGGGGGGATCGCCATTGCTATAGGGGCGATGGTGGATGCGGCGATCGTGATGGTGGAAAACGCCCACAAACACTTAAGCCACGCCAATATAGAGAACGACCAAGAACGCCAAGAGGCGATCATCGCTGGGGTGAAACAAGTGGGACCGGCGATCTTCTTTGCCTTAATGATCATCGTGGTGTCTTTCTTGCCCATCTTTGATCTCAGCGGACAAGAAAAACGCCTTTTCTCCCCCCTAGCCTACACCAAAACCTTCGCCATGCTTGTAGGGGCTTTGCTCTCTATCAGTGTCGTGCCGATTTTAATGCTCTTTTTTATCAAGGGCAAAATCATAGAGGAATCTAAAAACCCCATCAACGCCTTTTTCATTAAAGTTTATGGGGTGTGTTTGACCTTTGTTCTACGCTTTAGATGGGTGTTCTTAGCCCTTAGCGTGGTGGGTCTTGGCGGGCTTTACTTTGTGTATAAAAAACTCAACTGGGAGTTCATCCCTGCCATTAACGAGGGGGTGGTGATGTATATGCCCGTAACCACCAACGCCGTTGGCATTGACACGGCTAAAAAATATTTAGAAGAAGCCAATAAGCGCATTAAGGCGATCCCTGAAGTCAAGCAAGTCTTTGGCAAGGCAGGGCGGGCTAATAGCAGCACGGACGCCGCAGCCCTATCCATGCTCGAAACCTACATTGAGCTAAAACCCAAGAGTGAGTGGCGGCCGGGCATGACTTATAAAAAACTAAGGGACTTGTTAGAGCACACTTTGCAGCTTAAAGGGCTTGTCAATTCTTGGACCTACCCCATTAGAGGCCGCATTGACATGCTCTTAACGGGGATTCGCACCCCTTTAGGCATTAAACTTTATGGCAAAGACCCCTACTTGCTCCAAGATTTGGCGATCCAAATGGAGCAAAAGTTAAAAACCCTGCCCCAAAGTTTATCCGTCTTTGCTGAGAAGTCTAACAATGGCTACTACCTCAATGTGGATTTACGCCCTGAAAAATTGGCGCAATACAACCTCACCAAAGAGGCGGTGCTAAATATGGTAAGCTTTGGCTTAGGCGGAGCAAATATCACCACCCTAATCGATGGCGTGGAGAGTTATCCCATCTCTGTGCGTTTAAAAGACACTGAGCGCAACAACATACAAGCCCTGCAAAATCTCTACATTAAAACCCCTGCAGCAAGCTATGTCCCCTTAAGGGAGTTTGCCAATGTCTATTATGAAAACGCCCCTGCGGTGCTTAAAAGCGAGAAGGGATTAAATGTGCACTTCATTTACATTGTGCCTAAAAATGGGGTGAGCTCAGAGAGTTACCGCGAGGCGGCGATCAAGGCCCTAGAGAGTTTGCACCTACCTAGTGGGTATTACTACGAGTTTTCGGGTGAAAGCCAATACTTAGACGAAGCCTTTGCGACTCTAAAATACATTGTGCCCATGAGCATTTTCATCATCTTTCTCTTAATCGTGTTTGCACTCAAAAGCACCACGAACTCTTTGCTTTGCTTCTTTAGCCTACCCTTTGCCTTTTTGGGCGGTCTTGTTTTCATGAAACTTTGGGGCTTGAATTTAAGCATCGCCGCGTTGGTGGGCTTTTTGGCTCTTTTAGGCGTGGCAAGCGAAACGGCGATTGTGATGATCATTTACTTAGAGGACGCTTACCAAAACTTCTTAAAAGAAGCCGAGCAGACCAGCAGCAAACTCAAAGAGGCGATCATGCACGGGGCGGTGCAAAGGGTGCGCCCTAAGTTAATGACTTTTTTTAGTATCCTAGTTTCTCTTGTGCCCATCATGTATTCGCATGGCGTGGGCTCGGAGATCATGCACTCCATCGCCGCCCCCATGCTAGGCGGGATGATCACTAGCGTGATCCTCACCCTTTTTATCATCCCCACCGCCTACTTTGTGATCAAAAACGCGCGTTTAAAAGTGAGCGCTCTTACAAAAATACCCTAACAAAGTTAAACTCATAGCTCAAGCGGTGTATAAACCCTACTGCCGATTGTCGGCATACACACCAAGGACAACAAAGAGAGTAAGGATTTATTCAGCCCCAAGTTTGACACACACAGAAAACGCCTTTTTGCGAGGATATAGCGTATTAAAAGCCCTAATGGGGCAGCTTAAGGCATGCGCGTTTTAGAAACACTTGCACTTGCTTTAAGGCGTTAAAGCGGTGCGAGATTTGGTTTTTCTCCTCAATGTTGTCTATAGTGGTGTGGTAGCCCTTGGGGATAAAAAGCGGGTCGTAGCCAAAGGCATTAGGCTTTAAGGGGGCTTTAACAACCCTGCCTAAGCACTCCCCCCTAAAGCTTTGGCTAACCTCTTGTCCGCCCACCCGTCCACGTAGAGCCGCCACACACACAAAACAAGCGGGTGACTCTAAAAGCCCTAATATGTCTAAACACGCCAAGAGTTTGCGGTTGTTCTCTATGTCGCTTGAAGACGCACTAGGGGGCATAAAATTGCCCCTTACAATTTCTTTTGCACCCTCTTTAATGTTGGCAAAGCGCGCGCTGTAAATGCCCGGATATCCGCCCAAAGCCTCCACGCACAGCCCACTATCCTCTGCCAGCACTAAAAAGTCTTGCAATTTGTCCGCCAAAAAGGGATAAAGTGCCTGCGCTTTTAGGTGGGCGTTCTCTTCAAAACTCTGAGCACTCTCCACCACTTCTACACGCCCTAAAAGGCGGGTGTAGGGTAACACTTCCTGCCCTAAAATGGCTTGCACTTCGGCGCATTTATGGGCGTTGTTGCTAAAAAAGATTAAAGGTAACACGCAGACATTTTAGCCTTTTTGGCTTGCAAAGAGATTATTAAACCTTTTGTGCTAATATTGGGGGTTTTTAAACTTAGGAGCAGACATGGTAGAAGCAACTACAAGAGAACAAAACTTAAACAACAACCCCAACTTGAGTAAAAAAGATGTCAAGGTGGTGGAGAAAATTTTAAGCAAGAACGATTTAAAAGCCCTTGAAATGAAGGAACGCTACACAGCAGACGGGCTGTATGTGTTGAACTTCATGAGTTCCCCCGGGAGCGGCAAAACCACGCTGTTAGAGAATCTAGCCAGCTTTGAAGATTTTAAATTCTGCGTGATCGAGGGGGATTTACAGACAAACCGCGATGCTGATAGGCTCGTCAAAAAAGGCGTGGCTGCCCAGCAAATCACCACGGGGGAGGCGTGCCACTTGGAGGCGGCGATGTTAGAGGGGGCTTATGACATTTTAAAAGACAAGGGTGCGGTTGCGGCTAGCGATTATTTGGTGATTGAAAATGTCGGCAACTTGGTTTGCCCCTCTAGCTACAACTTGGGCGCAGCGATGAATATTGTTTTGCTCTCCACGCCTGAAGGCGATGACAAGGTGCTCAAATACCCCAGCATGTTTTTATGCGCCGATGCCGTGGTGGTGAGCAAGGCGGATTTGATGGATGTCTTTGGCTTTAGAATCTCTCAGGTGCAAGAAGACATGGATAAACTCAAACCAAATACCCCCATTTTCACCCTAAGCTCTAAAGATAGGGCAAGTTTAGAAGCCTTTAAAGACTTCATCGTGTCAAGAAGGGCTGAGAATTACCAATCCACCCACGCCTTCTAATGTGTTTGGCGATCCCCTCTAAGGTCATTGCCCTACAAGGCAACACGGCGACTTTAGAAACTTTGGGCGTGCAAAGGCAGGCGAGCTTGGATTTGATAGACGAGCCGCTAGAAGTGGGGGATTTCGTGCTCTTGCATGTGGGCTTTGTGGTGGGCAAGATCGACACTGATGAAGCCCTAGAGTCTTTAAAACTTTACGCCGAGATGATCGCCAAAATGGATCAAGATGGCTGATTTGATCGACTCGTTTAGGGATAAACACACCATTTTAGCCCTAGTGAGCCAAATCAAAAAAGAGAGCATAGGACTCAAAACCCCCTTTAAGATCATGGAAGTGTGTGGGGGGCACACGCATGCTTTAATGCGCTATGGCTTATTAAATCTCTTGCAAGATACCCCCCTAGACTTTGTGCATGGCCCGGGTTGCCCTGTGTGCGTGATGCCCAAATTACGCATTGATGAAGCCATTGCCCTAGCCCAAATGCCAAATACAATTTTGATCACCCTTGCGGATTTAATGCGTGTGCCCGGCAGTAAGGGCAGTTTGCAATCTTTAAGGGCACAAGGGGCAGATGTACGCTTTGCCTACGCCCCCTTACAAGCCCTAGAAGTGGCGATACAAAACCCCGATAAAAAGGTGGTCTTTGTGGCGATCGGCTTTGAAACCACCACGCCAATGACCGCAAGCCTTCTATTGCAAGCAAAGGAAAAAGGAATAAAAAACCTTTTCATACACAATAACCATGTCCTTGTGCCTCCTAGCGTGCAAGCGGTGCTAAAGAACTCTAAGATCGATGCCCTCATCGCCCCCTCGCATGTGAGTGTGATCACGGGGGCTAAGATTTATAGACCTTTGCTGGATTTGTTTAAAATCCCCATTGTGGTGGCGGGCTTTGAGCCTGTGGACATGCTCGATGGCATTTTACGCATTGTGCGCCAAGCTCTAAAGAAACAAACCCTTTTAGAGATCCAATACAGCCGGGCGGTGAGCTTTGAGGGCAATTTAAAGGCGCAAAGTTTGATCGCTGAGACTATGCAAGTGCGTGAAAACTTTGAGTGGCGAGGATTGGGAGAAATCCCATTTTCGGCAATGCAAATGCGCCCCGAGTTTGCGGATTTTGACGTTGAAGTGGTCTTTGCTGAGTTCTTGCCAAAGGCGAGCGCATTAGAGCCTAAAAACTGCCTATGTGGGGAGATCTTAAAAGGACTTGCCAAACCTTTGGATTGCACCTTGTTTAACAAGGCTTGCACACCTAGCCACCCCGTGGGGGCATGCATGGTGAGCGCAGAAGGGGCTTGTGCGGCGTATTATAAATACCTTAGTTAGCCTTTTTTTGTTCCTCTTTACCCACAGATTTATTGTATTTGGGGTTTTTTGGATCCATCGTTACGATGCTAAAGCTTAGGTCGTTGATCTCTGTGTGGGACTTGATGTAGTCGTTGATTTCTTTTAGAGTCATGTTTTTGATCCGATCGAGCATGATGGCATCGTAGTTTAGGGGCAAGCCTAAGTAGAAATTATGAAACTTGCTAGTGAGGCGTTTGCTGATCGTTTCATTAGCTAGAGGTTCTGAGCCTAGCAAGAATTTTTTCGCCCCGTCTAATTCCTCTTGCGTGATCCCCTTTTCGACAAATTCTTTAATCACTTTTTTGACTAAGGCGATGCTCTTATCCTGATTTTCTAGTTTGGTTTGTAGATAACCTGTGGTGCAATTGATGATACGTGAGAGTTGGATACGCATATACGCGCTGTAAGCCAAGCCCTCTTTAACCCGAATAATATCCATTAAACGCGAGCCAAACCCACTAGAACCTAGCACAAAGCCCATCACTTTAGCTAGGGGTAGGTCTTTTTCTAGGTCTTTCATGTGGAAGGGTGAGCCAAAGTAGATATAGGCTTGTTGGCTGTCCTTGTAAATGATTTTGGTTTCGGGCTTTTGGGTGGTGTCAAAGTAAGGGGTGAAAAAAGGCTTGTTGGAGGGCAAAGCCTCTAAGGTGGGTTTCAAAGCTTCTAGGGTTTTATCAATATCTAAATCCCCCCCCATGACAATGATTAACCGCTCAATGTCTAGCGCGTCCTCTAGGCGTTTTTTGACATCCTCCAAAGAGATCGATTTAATGCTCTTGGGTGTGCCTGTGGCAGGGTGGGCTAGAGGGGTGCCTGCAAAAAGAATTTCATTTAAACCTAGCTGCGCCACATAGTCAAAATTGCTCTCTTTATTCAAGGCGGCGGCGACCATGTGCTGTTGGACCTTCTCTAGTGCTCTGGGTGTAAGGTTGGGTGAGAGCAAGAGATCGTGTAAATAACCTATGGCTTTGCCCTCATACTCTTTTAAAAAGCTCAAGTCAATGTGCAAAGACTCTAGGCGGATATCTGCATCCAAAGTGATGGCTAATTGCTCCAACTGCTCGGCAAAGGCGACATTGCCTAACTCCTTCGTGCCCTTATTTAGTATGCCGGCACTGAGCTTTGATAAGCCGTATTTGTCCTTGTCCATGATATTGCCCCCACCCATGAACATCAGCTTGATCGTCCCCATGGGCAACAAGTGGTTGTCCTCGTAAATCACAGGGATTTTTACCCCCTTAACCTCAAAGTAATGGATCCCCTCGCCCACCTCGTCGCGTTTGATCACTTCTGCGGTCTTTTCTTGCGTCTTTATTTTTGTTGGCATGTTCTCTCCCTTATAAGTTCTAAACACTATGAGAAGTATAGCCACTAGGGCTAAGATCAAAACATAGCGCACACTGCGGACTTTGTTAGACATGGTAGCGTTTTAAGATTTCGTAAGCCGTGTTGCGTTTGGCTGCCTTGCTACCAATGTCCGCAATCAAGTGCACCATTTCCTGCTCGTTTAAGCAAAAGCTCGTGCCCGCCGCCTTGACGACATTTTCCTCCATCATCACACTCCCTAAATCATTCGCCCCAAAGAGCAAGGCTAACTGCCCGATAAACGCCCCCTGTGTTACCCAAGAACTTTGGATATTTCTAACATTATCTAAAAATAACCGACTGCAAGCTAACAAACGCAAATAGCGGTTAGAACTTGCCTTTTTAATGTGGGGCATTTCTTGCTGCAAGGGGGTAAAGTCTGGCTGAAAGCTCCACAAAATGAACGCCCGAAACCCCCCCGTCTCATCTTGCAAGTTACGCACCCGCTCCAAATGCTCGGCGATGTCCTCATCAGTGTCTGTCGTGCCAAACATCATGGTCGCCGTGCTTTTAATCCCAAGCTTATGCGCTTCCTTATGCACCTCAATCCAACGATCGGCACTGAGTTTCTTAGGCGCGATTTTCGCCCTAACCCGATCGCTTAAAATCTCTGCTCCTGCCCCCGGAATTGAGCTTAAGCCCGCCGCCTTCAAACGCTCCAACACTTCTTGCAAAGACAGCCTAGAAACTTTGGCGATGTAGTCGATCTCCACCGCTGAAAAGCCGTGTATGGTGATCGTGGGAAACTTCTTAGCAATATGGGCGACTAGGTTTTCGTAGTAATCAATTTTAAGCTGTGGGTGCACCCCGCCTTGAAAGAGGATTTGCGTCCCCCCAATGGCTAGCAACTCCTCAATCTTTTTATCGATCGTTTCAAAGTCCAAAATATAGGCGTCCTTATCCTTGAGCGTGCGCTTAAAGGCGCAAAACTTACAATCCACAAAGCAAATATTTGTGTAATTAATATTGCGATCCACAATAAAGGTCGTGGTGTTCTCGGGGTGCAGCTCCTCTTTTTTAGCCAATGCCATTTGCCCCAACTCTTTGAGGGGTTTATTTGCCATGTAGTCTAATAATTCCGTTCTACTTAAGCGCATGTGTTCTCCTAAAAACGCGTGCCCATAGAGAAGGCAAAGCGTTGGGTGTAGTCGTGCAAGTTGGGGTTAAACCACAAGCCCTTTTTATCGCTCCAGTCGTTGAAAAAGGCGATGGGGAAAATCAACACCAAAGGACCCATGGGTGAAACCCACTCAATTTGGATTCCCGTAGAAGCCCGCCAAGTGCCGTGTTCAAAGCCTGCGCCGACCACGCCATAATCTTTAAAGTCTGCATTGGGCGTATAGGCGGTTTGTTGCCAAAAGCCCCCGGCTTTGCTGGTGGTTTTATAAGTCAAAAAGCCCCAGTCAAAAAACCACGCTAAACGCATTTTTGCCGCTTTTAAAAGCCCATAACTAAGCTCCACCGAGCCCGTGTAGAGCCCATCGCCCCCTATCCACATGCCATACTTGTTTTTAGGTGTGATCGAGCTGTTTCTAAAGCCTCTAATGGTGGTAACGCCCCCCATATAGAATACAGAGTTTAGGGGCAAGTAGTCTTCTGTGTTGTAGCGGAAAATATAGCCTCCCTGGGTTTTAAAGCGGGCAATGAGATCTATGAGTAAATATTTTTTGAGATCTTTATAGGCGGCGAATTTGCCATAAATTTTGGTGTTGCGCACATTTCCCCCTAGTCCATTCCAAGAGTTGAGCTGTCCAGGACCGGGCAGACCCGACATCGAGGTGTAGTTAGAAAAAGTAAAACCATTTCTAGGGAAGTAATAGTCGTCTGTGTTGTCAAAACGCGTGCTGAGTGTAAATGAGCTAGTTTTGGGGGTGTCGTAATTGCGGCTCCACATGCCGTATAAAGGCTTACCATAGGGTTCGAAAGGCTGCCCATCGTATGTGATTAGCTGTTTATCGCTGTAATAAAACATCTTATACAGAGGGCTAGAAAAACCCATGAGTTTATTAAGGCTGAAGGTATAACCCAAGTTCATACTAAAGGTGTTTGTGAGCATGCGCCCCGCACTCACGCTAAAGCCCCCCCCTTGTTGGATGTAGTTGTAGCTGATGATGTATTCGGCAAAGAGGCTGATAGATGAGCTGTAACGGCTGTCAAAAATACGCGGGTTTCTTAAGGTGAGGTTGCCCGAGAACATGCGCCCACTCCCTCTAATGCCGTAGTTATGGCCTCCACCGGTCGCGATGTTGGCGTATAAACTCATGCTTTGACCTGTGCCAAAGAGGTTTTTCTCGCTCACACTGCCGTTGAGCATGAGCCCCCCGTAGCTGCCATAACCCAGCCCAAATTGCAACTGCCCCGTGCGCCCCTCCTCAACATTGACGAGCAAGTCCATAAGCTGGCTGTTGACCCGGCGTTCCTCAATTTTGACCTTAGAGAAAAAGCCCAGCCGGCGCAAAGAGTTTTCAGAGCTAGCGACCTTAGTGAGGCTATAACGCTCCTTGGGGCTTAACCACACTTCACGGCGGATCACGCGGTCACTGGTGCGCTGGTTGCCCGAGATGATGATGTCGTTGATATAAACCATATCCCCAGTTTGGATACGGTAAATCACCTTCACCTTGCCGTGTTTTTCATCCTTGTCTAGGTCAGGCTTGACCACCGCAAAGGCATAGCCTTGGTCAGCCACCTCTCTTTTTAAAATTTGGGCATCTGCACGCATGTGTTCGATGTTAAAAACATCGCCTTTGTGGACTTTAATGGATTTTAAGAGTTTAGCCATCGGCACAACTTGTTTGTTGATTTTGATCTCAATGCCTGAAATGCGGTATTGGATCCCCTCTTTGACCTTGTAGTAGAGTTTTGCTTTGTGTGTGCCAAAGTTGGTGTTCAAGAAAGGGGCGGATACATTGACATCTAAAAATCCATTGCGCAGATAGACATCTTGGATACGCATGGAGTCGTATTCTAACTCATTTAAGTGCAACTTACCCGAGTTTAACCCCCACATCCAGCCCATGAAGTCGCGCTGTTTATTGGCACTAAGACTTTCCACTAGGCGGGGTTTGAGCTGCTTGCGCCCCTCATAGACGGATCTTGTGATGTAAATGTTGTTCCCACGGTTGACATCAAAGATGATCCGATAAGCCCCCTCACCGGCTAAATTTTCGGTGCGTACTTCCACCACACTGCCGTAGTAGCCCTGCTGTTCTAAAGCGGTTTTTAAAATATATTTGGCATTGTCTAGCTTGGTATCATCGTAGGTATCGCCTTTTTTGATCCCCATTTGGGTGTAAAGGGTCTCTTTTTCTTTCTCTGTCCCATAACCTTTAATTTCAATACCGGCGATGCGGGGTTTTTCTTTGAAATGGAAAACCAACTTACCCTTATTAAAAGTGGCGTAAACATCTTCAAAATAGCCTTGGCTATAAAGGGCCAAGACTGCTTTATCGACCGCCTTAAGGTCCAAAATGTCGTTTTCTCTAATCTTGACAATCTCACTAGCAAGCATGTCCGACATATAGGAAAGATCTTTATATTCGATGCGGGTAATTCTCTCCTCTGTGGCATCTAGGGGTAAAAAAAATTGGCCAAGCCAAACCAACAAAAACGAGAAATACTTTTTAATGCGGAATCCTTGCACTTGGCTTTTGCAATCCGTGTATTATACCCAAAAATAACATCTTGGTAAACAAAAAATTAACGAAAATGCACACTTTTTACCATGCCTGGATTTGGTTATATAGACTATCCCTTTCAATGGCTTGAAAACGCGCATCCTTGATTTGGTAGATCAAATCCTCTTTACCCACCCCTTTTTTGCTCTTAGCCCCCCCGGCTGATTGGATCATCTCCACCTCGATCGTGCCGTCCAAATCATCCGCCCCAAATTCTTGCGCCACTAGGGCTAAATTCAGCCCCAAGGTCGCCCAATAAGCTTTGATGTGGGGGATGTTTTTTAGCACAATACGGGCGATGGCGATCGTCTTTAAAATCTCCACCGCACTCGGGCTATGCTCCACCTTTAAAAAGTTGTTGTCTTTTTGATAAAGCAAGGGGATAAAGGCGTTAAAGCCTCCTTTTTTTGCCTCCACTTTGTTGGTTGGGCTTTGGGCGTGCTTTAAGCGCAACATATGGTCTAAGCGGTGCTCCCTGCTCTCCACATGTCCAAAAAGCATGGTGGCGTTGCTCATCTTGCCTAAAGAGTGCCAATGTTTATGGATTTCAAGCCACCGGGCAGAGCTCACCTTACCCGAGCAAATGTGCTTTCTCACCTTTTCATCAAAAATCTCCGCCCCACCCCCGGGCATAGAATCCACCCCGGCTTTTAGCATGTCCTCTAGCACCTCTTGGTAGGGCTTGTTAAACTTCGTGCTTAAAAAATGCACCTCGGCAGCCGTCATCGCCTTTAAATGCAAATCCTTAAACGCCCCCTTGATCGCCCTAAAGAGCTCAAAATACCACGCATAGCTGTAATTAGGGTTGTGCGCGCTCACCACATGCACCTCTTTAATGCCCTTAGCATAAGAGCTAGAAATTTGCCCTAAAATCTGTGCGTGGGTCATCTCATAGGGGTTAGGGTTCTTGCGGCTAGCAGAAAAGGCGCAGAACTTGCAACTATCCGTGCAGATATTGCTCGGGTTAATGTGGCGGTTGGTATTGAAGAACACTTTGTCTTGGTGCATTTGCGTGCGGATCGTGTGCGCTTCTTTGGCTAATACAAACAAATCATAATCGTAAAGCCTAGCTAAAGTGCTCGCCTCAGTGCACTGCCCACTTAGGGCTTGTTCTAATAAATCCATGTTGAATCCTTCTTAGGGTTATCCCCCCGTTTTGTAAAAAGCGCGCTCGGAGACTTGGTTTTGCGTGCCTTGTTGCCATAAATTCTTTTCGGGCTTGTTATGCACAGACTGCTTGAGGGCTTGGCGCATTAAAGCGGGTTCGCCCTTTAAAATCGCCCCCTTCGCGTTCACGCTGTCTTGGTAGTAAAGGCAGGGGAAAATCGTGCCATCGGCACTCAGGCGGATTTTATTGCAGTGCTTGCAAAAGTCGTCATTATGTGGGGCAATGATCCCAAATTCGTAGCCATCCTCTAGGGCGTAAATCTTAGAGGGGCTCACCCCCTCGCTTTTGAGGCACAAGTTGGGATATTTTTGGCGCACCGCCTCTAAAATCTGCGCCTCGCTTAGCCCTTTTAGCTGGCTGTTGGCGTGCGTGTTCTCCATGAACTCAATGAAGCGGATTTGGGCGTTTTTGCTCTTGGCAAACTCCAAAAGAGCAATGATCTCATCCTCGTTAATGCCCTTGAGCACGACCATGTTGAATTTGAGCCCCAAGCCCACTTTTAACGCCTCCTCAATGCCCTCTAAGACAGACTTTAGTCCGTCCTTTTGCGAGATTTTAGCCACCCTCTCGGGCTTTAGAGAATCTAAAGACACATTGACCCGCTCTAGCCCTGCCTCTTTAAGGGCTTTAGCTTGGGCTTTGAGTAAAAACCCATTGGTGGTTAAAGCCAACTTCACATGCGGGGCATAGGCATGGATTTTAGCGATGAAAGGGGCTAAGTCCTTGCGGATGAGTGGTTCGCCTCCTGTGATTCTAATTTTAGCCACCCCCTCATCAATGGCGATTTTAATGAACTCGAGCATTTTATCTAGGGGCAAGACCTCTTCACTCTCCACGAAGTCCATCGGCGTGGTCGGCATGCAATACTGGCAGCGGAAATTACACTGCTTGGTTACCGACACCCGCAAGTAATCGATTTGGCGTGCAAAGGTATCCACAAGCATGAACTTCTCCACTTTTTAGACTGAATGGGTAAAATAGCAAATCTATTGACAATTTAGGCTGAAACCGAGATTAAAACCCAAGCAAGGGTTCCAAGGAAATGAGGCATGGGCACAAAGACGGGTTTAAAAACAGACATAGACGGGGGGGCTTACGCATTTAAGGGTGCAAACACTTACACCAAGTTAAGGGCGCATTATGAGGCGATCAACAAGGATTGTGCGCACGCAACCTCAAGGGACAACATTTGCACCCCTATGGCGTGTGTGGAGTGCATGCTAGACTATCTGCCCCAAGAGCTTTGGCATAGAAAACACCTTAAAATCCTCGATCCTTGCGTGGGCAATGGGAATTTTGCCGCCTATGCTCAGTATAAAACAAGTCTAGACAATATCCATTGCAACGAGCTTTCCAAACAAAGGTTCTTGCATTGTGTGCGTGTTCTAAACCCCAAACACATCACCAACCAAAACTTTTTTGACATCAACACCCCCTACACATACGACCTCATCATGGCAAATCCCCCCTACTCAGGTGGGGGCAACAAAAACCGCAGCCTCTCAAATCGATTCATAGAACACGCCATTGACCTATTAAAAGATCAAGGCTTCCTGTGTTTTGTTACACCCAATAATTGGATGAGCTACAACAATAACAACACCACGCTAAAGAAACTCCTTAACTGTGGGAGCTTTTTAGTGCTAGACAATGACATTAAAAAGTATTTTAAGGGCATCGGCTCGTCTTTTGTCGTGTTTGTGTGGCAAAAGGGGGTTTTTGGCAAAAAAACTTTGGTGAAAAACGCCTTCTTGCAAAAAGACAGCCAAAGGGTGCAAATCCCTAAAGACTTGCCCCTTTTGCCCCTCTACCTTTCAAATGAGATTGTCAGCCTGATCCAAAAATGCCTAGAGCCCACAGAAAACAACGCCTTCGCCTATAGGTGCGATCTGCATAATTTCACCCAAAAGGACAAATTGAGCGACACCCCCGATTCGACTTTTCAATACGAAACGATCCACACCCCTAAAAAGACCCGCTACGCCACTATCAAGCAAGACATTTACGACAAATGGATCGTTGTTATCCCCCTATCCACTTATTTTCTGCCCTACATCAAGCACCACGCCAACACCACGCAATCCGTGGGCTACATCGCCTTTGAGAGCCAAGCGGAGGCGCAAAACTACATGCCCTTTTTAAAACAGCCCCACATCAAGCTCTTGATCCACTTGACAAGGTATGGCAACTTCAACAACATCAAGGTGTTAAAGCACCTTAATTTCACCAAGAAAATAGACTTCACACAGGCGGAGCTTGAAGCCATCCGCACCCTTTGCCAACACATCAAATACTAGTGGCTTGCGTCCACTTGGATATTGGCTAGGGGTTTTTGTTTGAATTGCTCTATAAACTTTTTTACCATGATATCCTCAACGGCTAAGGATTTAGGGGAGGGGAGTGGGGCGGATTTGACCCCGTGCCACTCGATCGTGTAGGGATCATTGCTGCAATCACAAAGATAGAGATTATAATAGTACAAGCGAGTGGCAACCAGGGATTGTGTGATTTTAATATTTGTGGTGCTTGCGGTGCGCCAATTATAAACGGTGCCACAATTATAAGAGCCTAACCTTTCTTTAAACGATTTTCTTGTCTGCCCTATCTTAATGATATGCTCTTTGCCCTCAAGCGGACAAGTGATCAAATAAGCGACCCCGCTAGATTGATTAAAAACCCTTTGGGCTTCATCGCTAGTAAAATCCTCTGCTTTGATTTTCTCATTTGTGCGCTTAGTGCCTATAATTTTCAAAGACTCGGCTCGAAGTGTACAGATATAGACAAACTCGTCTTTGCCCGTAAAAGAAAACTCTTGCAAGGTGGGTTGTTGTTGGATTTCTTGAAGGCTAAAGGGCTGATCGTTTTGATTCTTTAGCGCAAACAACACACCTAGAGCCTTAATATACTCTGCTCCACTCTTTGAAACAAACACCCCATCCACACAATCACATAAGGTTTTTAACTCATCTAAAGTCGGTTTATCGCCCTGCGCCACTTTACGCTCCCCAAACTTCTTAGACTTTTAGGCTAAATGGGTAAAATAGCAAATCCATTAAAAATTCAGGCTGAAAACAGCACAACCCTTTAAGGACATTGATGACAAACCCCACGCCTTTTACTGAGTTTCTAGCCACTTTGCAAAAAACCAACCGGACGCTTGATTTTTTCGTGGATTGGCAAAAGTGCCTAGAAAATCGCAAAAAAACCCGCCTTTACGCCACGCATTTAAATGCCCTACTAGGTGTGAGCGCACTAGACTTGCCCGCCAAAGTGGCGCAACTTTTTAAAGACAACCAAGAAGCCTTTAGTCTTTTGCCCCTACTGCTTGCCATTAGAAACCCTAAAGAGCTTGTCAAACAAGGGACTTTACAAGATTATTTACAAAGCCCAAAGGGCATTTGTACGCTGCTACACGAGAGCGGGCTATTTGAGATTTTGAGCACACACAAGGTTAAGGACTTGAACGACCTGATCCTAGGGATTGAAGTGGGCTTAGACAGCAACGCGCGCAAAAACCGCAGTGGGGCGCTGATGGAGCAATATTTAGAACACGCCTTTAAAGAGGCCAAGTTAAATTTCAAAACGCAAGTGAGTGTAACCGAGTTTAAAGACCTGCACGCCAGTTTTGGCAACGACATTAAGAAGTTTGATTTTGTGATCTATGGCGCACAGACGACCTATTTTATCGAGTGCAATTTTTACAGCAGTGGGGGGAGTAAATTAAACGAGGTCGCACGGGCGTATTTGGAGCTTGCCCCCCGCTTTGCCAAGCACCCGCATAAGGAATTTATTTGGATCACAGACGGGCAAGGGTGGCTTGAGGCGAAAAACAAACTCCAAGAAGCCTATAAAAGTGTGCGTGTCTACAACTTAAGCCAGCTAGACACCCTTTTAAGGGAACTAAACCATGCTTAAGCCCACTTTTTCTAGCGTGGATCAAAAATTCACCCTCTACCACGCCAATTGCTTGGAGGTGTTGCCCCATTTAAAAGAGAGTGTGGATTTGATCTTTGCCGATCCGCCCTATTTTCTCTCCAATGGGGGGCTTAGTATCCAAAGCGGGCAGATCGTGAGCGTCAATAAGGGTGAGTGGGATAAAAGCCAAGGGCTAGAGCACATGCACGCTTTTAATGTGGAGTGGCTGGGTTTGGCTAAAGCCGCCCTAAAACCCACGGGCTCATTGTTTATCAGCGCGACTTATCACAATCTCTTTTCTTTGGGGTTGGCCTTGCAAGCTTTGGGCTTTAAACTCTTAAATATCATCACTTGGCATAAGAGCAACCCCCCGCCTAATTTTTCTTGCCGCACCTTAGCGCACGCCAGTGAGCAGATTTTGTGGGCGAGAAAAAGCCCCAAACACGCCCACATTTTCAATTACCGGCGCATGAAGGAAATCAACGGCAATAAGCAAATGCGCGATGTTTGGACCTTGCCCGCCATCGCCCCGTGGGAGAAGAGCCTAGGCAAGCACCCCACACAAAAACCCCTAAGCCTATTAAGCCGTTTGATCCTTATGGCAAGCACAGAGGAAAGTCTTATTTGCGACCCTTTTAGTGGTTCGGGTTCTACGGGCATTGCGGCGAATTTATTAGGGCGCAATTTTGTGGGGATTGAAAGGGAGTTAGAGTTTATAGAGCTAGCCACTAAGCGCAAAGAGGATTTGGATTCGCGTTTTGGGGAGTTGTCTAAAAAAATTTCTAAATGGATCGCCTAATGTTTGAACTTAATTGTGTGTTACTATGTGGAGGAAAAAGCAGCCGTATGCAAATAGAGGGTAAGCAGTTTGACAAAGCTTTATTGCCCTTTGGCAATGGCACACTTTTAGAATACCAATACCATAAACTCCAAGCGTGGTTTCAAGGGGTTTATATCTCTTGCAAAGAGAGATACCACCTAAGTGCTTCGTATTTGATCGAGGGCGAAGGGCATTTTAACCCCTTAGTGGGGATGGTGCATGGTTTAGCTGCCCTAAGAAGTCCTTTGATCTTTATCCCCGTGGATATGCCCTTCATCACCCAAGAGAGTCTTTTAAAGCTTTATAAAAACCGCCAAAAAGCCCCCTTGGTTTATCTCAAGAGCCCCAAGACTTTTTATTTACCAAATTTATGCCAGCCCAGTGCCCTAGACTTGTTGCAAGAAGCCCTAGACGAGGAGCAAGAGAAAGTGGGGGCGGTGTTTAAGAAAATAGGCTTTGGGGTGGAAGTGAAAGAGAGCAAAGAGTTTTGCAATTTAAACACCTATAGCGACTACATAAAAGCACTCAATGGCTGAAGAAGAAAAAACCGAGCTGCCCTCAGCCAAAAAGATCGAAAAGGCCAGAGAAGAGGGCAATGTCGCCAAGAGTTTGGAGGTCTTGGGGTTTTTGGGCTTGGTGGCGAGTTTTGGGGGGATTTTTACGTTCTTTAGCTTTTGGCTTAAGAGCTTTGAAAGCATGTTTAGGCAATCTTTGCAGTGGATCAAGCTAGACTTCACGCCCCATAATTTACATGCGCTCTCTTTGCAACTACTCAAAGACATTTTATGGGTGCTCTTGCCCTTTCTCTTATTAGTGGGGCTTGTCGCGTTTTTGGCTAATGTCTTGCAATTTGGCTTTTTATTCAGCCCCAAAGCCATTGCGCCCAAGTGGAGCAAAATCAACCCCATCACGGGCTTTAAAAATCTCTTTGGGTTAAAGAGGTTCTTAGACGGGTTACTCATCACCACTAAAGTTTTTATCGCTTTTCTTTTGGGTTTTGTTTTGGTGTATTCGTTTGTAGACGAACTTGTGGGCGTGGCGCAGTTTAACTATAAAGATCAACTTTTATGGTTTAAAAGCAAATCCTTAGAAGTCATCGCTAGCTTGTTGTTTTTATTCTTAGTGGCTTCGATCTTGGACTTCATGCTAAAACGCCGACAATACATCAACTCGCTCAAAATGACAAAGCAAGAAGTCAAGGACGAATATAGGCAACAAGAAGGTAACCCTGAGATCAAAGTCAAAATCAAACAGCTCATGCTCAAAAACTCCATGAGCAAAATGATGGCAGCCATCCCAAGCGCCAATGTGGTCGTTACCAACCCCACGCACTACGCTGTGGCTCTGCGCTTTGAGGAGAAAGACCCCGCCCCTATAGTCGTGGCTAAGGGAGTCGACCACTTGGCGATCCGCATTAAAGGCGTGGCAAGGGAGCACGAAATAGAAATCATAGAAAACCCCAAACTCGCCCGCCAACTCTACCAAGATGTGGATATTGATGAGGTGATCCCTAAGGTGCTCTTTGAGACAGTGGCGATTGTGTTTGCCCAAGTGGCGCACATCCAACAAATGAAAAACCGCTAAAGCCCCTTACTCTCTAGCCACTCTAAAAGGCTCTCTAGCACCGCCTGCTTGTCGCTCTCATCTAGGATTTTATGGCGATCTTTAGAAAAAAGACGCAGTTCAATATCCTTAAAGCCCTGTTTCTCTAGGCAACGGTGCGCTTTAATCACCCCCACGCCAAAGCCCCCACACACATCATCTAATCCGCTTAAAAACAAAATGGGTAAATCCTTGCGCCCATAGGCATGGGTGTGAAACACCTTAAAAGCCCCTTGCACTAAGAGCGCAAAACTCTTGGTGCTAAACACAAAGCGCGAAGCCGGATCGACCCTTAAGAGGCGCAACGCCCCCGTATTGCGGCACACCCAATTACCCTGATACGCCCGCACCCTGGGGTGCAAACTAAAGAGTGCATTGACCCCGCCCTTAAAGTGGATATTCAAATGGCTTAAGATTTTTAGCAAAAAGGCGCATAGCCTTAAGCCCAAGAAGGGGGCGGGCGTGCCGGTTAAAACCAAAGCGTCCAGGGGGGCGTAGTCGTGTTGCACCCACCGCCGTGCGAGCAACGAACCCATGCTATGGCCTAACACCACTAACTTATGCGTGGGGTAAAGACTTTTTATGTGTTTGGCAAGTTTAGCCATGTCTTTGGCTGCCCACTCAAAGCCCTCATCGCCCATCTCCCCCCAAAAAATCTCGCCACCATTTTCTAACACACTCAAGCCATGCCCTCTGTGATCGGCGACAAAGACCACATACCCCCTAGAGCAAAGCTCGCTAGCTACCCATTTATAATGCTCCTTATGCTCCACCATGCCCGTGGCAATCTGCACCACTACCCCTTTAGATTGCGTGGGCTCGTAGTGGTCAAAATAAAGTTCTAAATAAGGGGGGTTGTCGCTGTTAATGTGTTCGTTCTTAGCCACCTAGCCATCCTTTAAGAAAAGCGCAGATTTTCATAGCTATCGGGGATCAAGTAGTCCCTGCACGCCACAAGCTCAGGGTAAAGCCCGTGTTTAAAGCCCAACGCAAACAAGGCATCAATGCCTGCCATTTGCTCTTCACTCAAAGCGCAAGAGCTGGCATTGGCATACATACCTAGGTAGGTGTCTAAATGCGCCTTATTGACCCTAACTAAACTGCGCTCTAAAAGCATATCCGCTAATAAATCTTGGTGCTTTAGGGCAATGACGATGGCTTGGCTCAACGCCCTTTGCATGCGTATGGCCTGCGTTAAAGGGATCGAGCGCCTAAGAGCCATCCCCCCTAAAGGCAGAGGCAACGCGCTTTGGGTCAGCTCACACCACACCTCCCAAATCTCTTTTTCTACCATTAAATCGCTATTAAATTCTAAAATGCTCTCGTGGATGAGCACCCCCGCATCCACCTCCCCGCTGAGCACCGCCCCCTCAATCTCTAAGAAATGCTTATACACCACCCGCGCCTGTGGGTAGTAGAGCCGAAATAAAAGGGCGTTTGTGGTGTATTGCCCGCTCAAGGCCACTTTAAAGTTCTTTTTAAGGGGCTTGTCCTTGCGCCGAATGAGCTTAGGTCCATAACCTTGCCCAAAACTCGTGGCCGGCTGCAATAGGGCGTAATGCTCCTTAATGAGCGGATAGAGCCCAAAACTAATGGCACTAATGGCGTGCGTGCCTTTGAGGGCTTCTTGGTTTAGACTCTCTATGTCCAGGGCGTGGTGCGTGAAAGGCTTAGGGAAACTCACCCAGCCAAAGGCTAGGGCGTAAAACATAAAAATATCGTCCGCATCGGGGCTGTGCGCTATGCTCAACATGTGTTCTTCTTTTCTCCCATTTTAGCTTGTTTTAGCCATTTTGTCCTCACCTAAGCATTGCTAAACATTGAAAACGATGTTAGGGAAAAAGACATCACCTTTTCTTCCTAGAAAGGCGAGTCGTATAAAAATCGTCATGGTGCTTAAGGTGTCCGCTACATCTTGCTTAACTCACTTCAAATTTTAAAAACACTAAGGAAAGTGTTTAAATCATTAGTCTGTTTATTGAGATCGTTAGAAGACTTTTGCATGGAATCGTTGATCTTTAATAAATCTTGCACGCACGAGGCGATCTTGTCTCCATTTTCAAGGATATTTGTGGTGTGCTTGTTGATTCTATTGATGTTATCGAGATTGGCTAAAGATTGGTCCACAACACCAACGATCACGCTAGAAAGATGATTTACATGGCTTTGCATGTCGCTTGAGTGCTGGGTCAGCACTTGCATTAATTGGAGATTGTCTTTTCTCTCTTGGTTGATCTTGGCGATGGACTCTAAGATATGTTTGACGATGGATTCGCTTTCCGTGATGCTATTTTGGGTTCTTTCAGCCAAAGCCCGCACCTCATCAGCCACCACCGCAAAGCCCCTGCCATGCTCACCCGCCCGCGCCGCCTCGATGGCTGCATTGAGAGCTAATAAATTTGTTTGCTTAGCTATCTCTGTGAGTGTGTCTAGAATGCCCCGTATATTTTGTGCCTCTGTGGATAAAGATTGCATTTTCACCACATCATTTTCTTCATTGGTCATATTGCGCTGGACATGTTCATCAATCACAGCCACAGCTGCTTTCGTGTCAGAGACATTTTTTAACACGCCCTCTAAAAGATCTCTAGTAGAAATAGACATAGATAAACTTTCATCTAATGCTTGTCGACTGGAGCGGCTTAAATCCGTGTTGTTTTGACTAATTTGTTTGATTTGTTTAGAATTTGAGTCCAAACCTGCGGAAATGGTGTTCAAAGATCTAGAGATAGCTGTATTGTTTTGCACCTGTTTAAAGATTCTTTGCAAGGTGTCGCGCATGTATTCTATGAAGACATTTACAGACCTACCCATAAAACCTATTTCATCGTTAGTGGTGATGTTGATCTTATCTGTGAAAGTTTTATTGACGACAATATGTTCTAGTGTCTTATTGACCTTTTGCAATCTCTTAGAGATATGGCGCATCACCGAGAAAGACAAAATCGTTGTAATGAGAATGAGTAATGTTTCACAGACTGCTAGAAATTCAAGATAGTGGGTATCTTTTATAATCTCAACCCTAGCAAGCTTTGTGATGTGCGCACTAATACTATCCTCCACCTGTTTAAGCAAATCGATTTTTCTTGTAATGGTATTGAACCACATCGATGGATCAACCCCAAATCCCCCCATGAGGTATTTTTTCATCAATATTTGGCGCATTTTTTCCACATCCCTAAAACTAGAGTCCTTAGAAACACGCTTAAAGAGCGCGATGCTTTGTGCATCTGCAAAGGATAGAAAATATTTCTCAAAGACTTCTTGTTTAGCCACTAGGGCAATGAAATGTGCGTATTGCGGATCGGCGGGGTCATTGGCAATAAAAATGCGGTCAGCCGTGGCGCGCTCTAACCCAGACATCTCTTTAGTGTAAAGAAAACTGGCATAACCCATCAAAGCATTAGAGATTTCAGAATTATGGATAATATTAATAGACTTAAGCACGGTGTCAAGGAATATCGTAATGCTCTGCGTAAAGTATGCAACCGTGCTATCTACAATCGCCTTCTTGTCTTTGGACTCCATAGCATTGCGGATCTGTGGCAATCGGTCTAAAAAATTAAGCCCCCTTTGTAGGTTTTGCACATAATTAGAGTCTAAACCCGAAATAGAACTTAAGAACTTTTTAAGATCCTCTAACTTTACATCTGTGTGTTTTCTTTGTTCTTGCAGCCTATGGGCAAATTGCACCCCACCACTCGACAAGAACCCTGCGCTCATCCCCCGCTCTTTTTGCATTTCATGCACTAACCAAGATAAGTGTTTAGAAACCTCTATTTGGTGCACCAAATCCTTATTGGACAGCAAAGGGTTGTAAGTGTCGTACAACTGCCAGAACATAAAAAACAATAAGGTAACCATAGGGATAGAAATGATCGCTATGATTTTGCCTTGTAGCCTCAAACCATTTAGTAAACGCAACGAAGACTCCTAATTAAGAAAGCACCATTCTAATAAAAATTAGGTAAATCAAGTCATCTTATGCAAAAAAAGAAAAAAGAAAAGTAGCTGTTTTCTATTTTTTTCTATGATAAACTGCGTCAAGGCTCTTTCACTACATAGCATTTCTCTCTATTTAATGCTAATGTCTAAGTGCGCTTGGTTTGTCAGTAAAAGCCATGCCTACTTATAAAGATGGTGTCAAAGGCGACCTTCCAATTATTGTTGTTTTACCATTAACTTAATGGGCAGATCATGGCGTATGTTGTGTATTAGAAGGCTTTTACTAATACCTCTTGTTTGGGGTGTGGTGTCTGCCGATGTGCGCGATGGGTTTTTTGTAGGGGGGCGGCTAGGTTTGACAAATGTGAGCCCCTCTTATGAAGCACCACAGCACAATGCCTCTAATCCCTCTGATACCCAAGCTTTTGCCTTGCAACAGCAACTCAACGCCGATATTGACAAGCTTGTTGCCAATCTCAATAGCATAGCGATCAAAGCCATAGAGAATGCCTTGAAGAACAATAAGGAGACCTATAGGGCACAAAACAATCAGGTTTCTACTACAGGGGATGTAAACAACCTCGATCCGTTATCCACTCCGCTTTTAAATGGGCTTGAAAGCCAGGACAACACTTTGGAGCAGGCCATTGCACAAAAGATTGGAGCACTGGATGCGATGATAGCTAACAAACAGATTCCAGATACTCCAGAAATCCAGCAAGCCAGCACCGAGTATGCCAACATTCTAAAAGCCCTGCAAGAGGGATCTAAAAATTTAATCCATGAGATCAATGATGCGATCGATGCCTATAACAAGGCATTAGATGCAGCCAAAGCTGCCTACAAGAGTGCTCTTGAAAAACACCAACAAACCGCACAAGAAAACACCCAGTATCAGCAAAAAGAACGGGCTTATGATCAACAAAAGCAGCAATATAATAAAGCTTCAGGAGTTGTCAATGACTACAACCAAACGCTAGACAACCTGATTCAAAACATCCGCGAGTATGTGCCCCAATACAACAATCAAGGAGACCAGATAAGCAATCCCCCTTCATGGCAGGCTTTTTTGAATAATCTTAAATCCATTAGTGGCAATCTTGATGCGATCAATGCAATGATTAGCGCCAATAAAGCGATACTGACAATGCCCTGGAACCCCCAAGAATTTAGCCAATACCAGCAAGATGGTTACCACGAAGCTCAAGGTAGCGCGTGCAGGGTGGATCAAAGTGCTGCTCAAGCTGCTGGTGGGTGGGGGCAGTATTTTATAAATTGCATACAAAACATGGTGCCCAAACTAGATCAAGGAATACTGCCCACCAATCCATACCAGCTCATAGAAGTCCAGTCATGGTTCTACCAAAAAGCGGTGTTGATCTCTGATTTGAAAAAGATCGGGGGCTATAGTGAAAACACTATTCAGAATGCTGAAGAGGGACTAATCAATGCATACCAATCCTACTTAAATACTCTTAGCACCTCTAGTTTTCCCACTCCTGGGCAAGCACACAACCCTTATCCAACTCCCACACCCCCGGGCAAACCTCCTCCCCCTATTAGTCCACTCCCCAACCCAAAATTTAGTTACAAATTTAGTTTTGCCAAGATTGCAAGTTTAAATGTTCCTCAATTTGCCACCCGTCCCAATTTATCAGGCATGGTGCATGCCTTTAGCAATGCCTTTTACCATGACATGGGCATCAATGGTAGTTTGGTGGCTGGCTACCAGCACTTTTTTAGCCAACATCTAGGGTTTTCCTTAGATGCTTTCCTAGGTTATGGCTATATACGCAGCCCTATTTATACCAGCCTCCCATTCTTCAAACGCTTGCAGGATGTCCAAGTAAATGTAGGTGGAAATCTCATCTATGATTTTAATACGCCTGAAAATGGCGAGTCTCACGCATTTTATGGGATATTTGCGGGGGTGCAAGGGGGCAGCACTAACTTTGTGTTGAGTGCTGGCGGTCAAAATCTGTGGCGCGCCTCTTACAATTTAGATGTGGACTTAGGTCTTAGGTTTCAGTTTTCAACAAATATTATTAAGTGGGGGGTTGATCTCCCACTCCTACACCAAGACATCAATTGGCAGATAGACTCCACACATCTATATCTTGACGAGGATTTTAAAGACATTGGGATTTTTATAACTTATGAAAAACTAATCTTTTAAAAAGAAGTGAGCGTGCTAGGCTATTTGCCGAGTGTTTTTCTAAATACGCTAGCATGGGCGACTTTTGATTAAAGGAGACACATGCAAACACTAAGTCCAATGGCACTTAACAGCTTTCTACACCGCCGCTTTGCGTGCAAGAAGTTTGACCCCAACACCCCCCTATCCAAAGAGGTCTTGGAACAAATCCTAGAGGCGGCAAGACTTGCCCCAAGTTCCTATAACACCCAACCCTGGGAGTTTGTCGTTTTGCAAGGCGCGATGAAAGACAAACTCTTGCCCTATGTTTACTTTAACACCGAATTGGTTAAAAGTTGCGCCGTTTTGGTGGTCGTGGGCTATATGCACTTTAGTGAGCTTAACGCCGCTTACTTGAGCCGCTTTTACACCAAGGAATACCACGAAAGGGTCTCTAAAGGGGTGGAGGTTTTGCTAAAAGAACGCCTAAAAAACGATCAAACCTTGATTGAAGCCTATATGAAAGAGCAATGCTACATTGCGGTGGGGCAAATGACTTTAGCTGCCACTTTAATGGGCGTGGATTCGTGCATCATCGGGGGCTTTGAGGCACAAAAAGTTCAAAGCGTGCTGAACGCCTATTTTAACCCCCCAAACATCGCTTGCCTAGTGGCTCTGGGTAAAGCCGCCATGCCCACCACGATTAAAGCCCGCAAGGAAAAGGGGAGTGCCATTAAGTATCTTTTGTAAGAGAGGTTTATATGCAAGTTGTGTACAACGAAAAAGAGTTACAACAAGCTTTAGAGAAAAATATTGAGGATATAGGCATGGAGGGACAGATTGTCGCCAAGATTGCCCCCTTGGTAGGTGCCAACAACACCGCTTGGTGTATCGCTATGGTCGCCATCACCACGGCTTTCATCGATTCAACGGAGACTGTAGGGCTGGGGGCGGCTGTGCCCCAAAGCATCATGGCTAAAAAAGATGTAGCTGGGGCTGTGGATGTTTTGGGGACTGAGGCGACTTACGCAGCTATTGCAATAGCCTTAGCCGCTGGAAGCATAGAGATTTTAGAGCATTTACGCACCTACCGCTTAGAAAGGCGCGGGGATAACCGGGCTATTTTAGTCAAGAGATAGTTTGGAGTAGGTAAAAGTTTTTTTGCTCAAAAAATGCAGCGGTGATCTCCACTTCAACAACACCCCCAAGTAAGGCGTTTAAGTCTTGCACGATAAAAATGGGCTGGATGCTCTCAGCTCCGGCTATTTTCTCTCTCAAATAGAGTTCTTGCTTGTAGGTGAGCTTCAAAGATTTTACGGGGGTTTGTGGGGTGTTTAAAATGTGTGCCACGCCAGCGGTGTCTAGGAATAATGTGTCGTCTTTGGGGCTAAAACCTAGATTAATTTCTAGCGTGGGGGGCAAAATATCCAACCTTTTACAAAGAATTTCTTCGGCTAAAGTGGGCTTTAGAGTGGTTTTAGCAATCTGTAAATCCTTGATTTTAGCTTTCTTGGTGGCGGAGTGGGCAAGGATTTGGCTAGCAATCACCTCTCCTTTTGTGTTAGCATATCCTCTTAAAAGTAGATAAGTTTGTAGGTTTTGTTGTAAGAGTTGGTAGTTTTGCGCCTTGGCTTCTAACTCTTGTCGTTGTTTAAAAAGCTCCAAACGGCTAGTCACGCTAGTGGGATGTATTTGGCGGTTTAGGGGACTGATTAATTCTGTGCAAGGCTTGTCTTGCGCTTGGCGTTGCTTTTCAAGAGCGAAGACACAACCACAATAGTTTTGGCGGTAGAGCTTGTCTTTTTTGGCAAGGGCGTTCTGTTTTTCCACCCCTCCTTTGGCGCGCACATTAACGTAGACAAACTCCAAGCCGTATTTTTTTGCTATGGTTTCTCCTTGCGCCTTCAACACTTCTTGCTCTTTCATGGGGCTTGAAAGTAGGGTGGTGCTAAAACGCTTTGACCCAAGCATTAACGCCATTTGTGCGCTCACTTCTAAACGGACATCAAAGCAGACATTGCACCTTTTGCCCTTCTCTTTTTCTTGCTCCAAACCCCGAACGGCTTGCATCCACGCCTCTAAGGTGTAATCGCCCTCGAGCAAAGGGATATTTAAAGCCATGCACGAGCGTTTGACATCGAGCAGACGCAAGTCATGCTCTTCTTTTGGGTGTATGTTGGGGTTGTAAAAAAAACCTGTAAGAGGGGTGTGGGGGTAAAGCTTTTGTATCTCTTGCAAGAAATAATGGCTATCGACCGAACAACAAATGTGCACCAACATGCCTTTTTGCATACATTTTTTCCGTTTTTAGACCATTGTATCTAAATTTGCCATCTTGTGCTAGAATATGCCTCATTTTTGATTAAAGGAATTTTATGCAGATTTTACACTTCTTAGAAAATCCAAGTTTTGCATCTTTAGATATCCAAAAGCTCTTGGAAACAGAAAACAGCAAAGAAATCCGCATTTGTATGCCAAAAGGAAAGGAAATGCGCGAGCACCAAGCCCCCGGGGCGATTGTGGTGCGGGTGTTGCAAGGACGCATTTGGTTTGAAGTGCAAGGGGCAAAACACACACTAGAGAGAGGCGATTGTATCGCCCTAGAGGCGCACGTCCCCCATAGCCTTGGCGGACTAGAAGATAGTGTGCTTAATTTAACTTTAAGCAAGTTGGACAGCGTCCAAAGAGTGTTGGATGTAGCCTCTAATAAGTAGGGTCAAGGTTATTACAACCTAACAGTGGTGCATAATATGGCATCGGAATTGAACGGACTATAAGAACGACACAATTTTATTTTTAAAGTTTGTGATTTGAATCACCTGTTTGGTTGTCAAGCTGTCGAAGGTAACGAATTTTATAAACTCTATCAAAACAGAGTTTCGGAAGTGTCGTACAAGATATGGCTTTAGCTTCAGAACGATTATCTATTGATTCAGGGAATGGTCTACGAGGCGTTTTTGGGGGTTTGGGGGTTTTTGGGGTCTTAGAAAGCATGGTTTCAAGGACCTTTTCAATCTCTAAAACTTTCGTATTGCTCTAACAAGTCCACTTTTTTCATGGCGACTTTGATTTTTTGGAGTTCATCGTAAAAAAGTGTTTGCTAGGTGGAGTTGAGGATTTTTTATATTAGCTATCCTCTTAATCCTTAGTGAGTGATCGTGTGCACATGTTAATATTTATCACACTATCTAGACGATAGAAAAAATTTAAAAAATTGATACTTAAAGCTGATAGAATCGCATATCTTTATCTAAAAATCAGGAGTTTTTATATGAAAGAGGCCCTATATCGTGTTTTGAGATAGCCAGCAAAGCTTATGAAAACAAGGATTACTTGAAAGCTGAGGAATACTACTTAAAAGCTGGAGAGGGTGGATATGGTAGAGGATACTACAAATTGGGCATGTTGTATTTTATGGGTAATGGAGTTACTCAAGATCATGCCAAAGCCTTTGAATATTTTTTAAAAGCCATTGAGAATGGAGAGGCCAGAGCCTATCATTCTATCGGTCTCATTTATCAATATGGGCATGGGAAACCCCAAGACACGGCTAAGGCTAAAGAATATTTCCAAAAGGGAGCAGAGATGGGCGATGTTCTTGCACAAACGGCTTTGGAAAGAATGCTGAGTAAGGGGCATTGATTAGCTGAATTGTTGCGTATGCCATCTCATGCAAGGTATGCAAGAAAACGGGTTAATGCCAATTGTAGAATAAGGAGCTTTATCAATGCTGGAGAAAGGAGTGAAGATGGCAGATAAATATCCTAATCAACATTCTTTTATCAAAGAAATTGTCCAAGAGAATGGGGTAAATCTAGCAGAGATCACAACAAACCCCGAAGTTGCAGAAGAGAAAGCCACCACTATAGGACTGAAAACTATCTGCGAGCTAAGCAGAATCAAAAAAGCCCAGAACACCATGGAAAACGGCTTAACAATATCATTGCTAGGAATTCCCATTGCTTTAAATGTAGCATGGCACTTAGTATTTTAAAAGGGTGTCTCCATTGCCAGAAGTATATGATATGGAAAAATTCCTAGATAGAGATAAACACCTTTTTAGTTCTGTAGGGAGGGGATTTCTATGGATGCGTTGGTATGTAAGACGTGAAAATTTCAACCTACTTGATGAGTCCGCAGGTTCTTAGCGTTAAAATCCCTTTTGCAAATATCTTAATATTGCTGTGATTAAAACCCTTCTAGGAGAAAGATGTTTAAAGCAATTGCAGAAGCTTTCCCACACACAATTCCACTCCTTGTAGGCTATGTGCTGATTGGAGCAACTTTTGGAGTGTTGGTGCAACAGGAGGGCCATAGCGTGTGGTTTGCCTTGTATATGAGCGTGTTCATTTATGCAGGAGCCGTGCAGTTTTTAGTGGTGGGGTTGTTAGCAGCACATGTGAGTTTGCTAAATGTCTTTTTATTAGTTGTTTTGCTTAATGTCCGCCAAATCTGTTATGCGGTTTCAATGCTAGAACCTTTTTCAGGCATGGGGAGACGGGTGTTTTTTATATGGCACACACCTTGTCCGATGAGACTTTTATGCTTTTAAATTTTGTCAAACCCAAAGAGAGTGCCCCACAAGATTTCATGTTTGCTATCGCTTGTTTACACCACATTTATTGGGTATTAGGCACTGCTTTGGGGGTGGTCTTGGGGAGTCAATTTAGTTTGAATATCCAAGGGATTTCTTTCATAATTACAGGGGTATTTGTCGTGATTTTTGTGGAGCAGTGGCGTGCTACCAATCGGCACACTCCAGCTCTAGTGGGGTTGTTGAGTGCCATTTTGTGTTTGGCACTCTTTGGTAAAACTTATTTTCTCTTACCGACCTTGGTTATTATGGTTGTGGTCTTTATTCTCTTTAAAAGGAGATTAGAATGAACGACCTCTATGTTGTGTCCGCCTTACTTATCACCACTGCTACAACTTATGCAATCCGTGTCTTCCCTTTCTTGCTTTTTAATGCTAAACACCCTGCCCCTAAAATATTGACTTACTTAGGGCGGGTGCTTAGTCTTGGGGTAGTGGGTATGTTGATTGTCTATGGAATCAAGGATACCTCTTTTAATGTTCCACCCTATGGATTCAATGAAATTTTGGCGATTGTCAGTGTTGCCCTTTTACAATGGTATTTGAAAATCTTTGTGCTCAGTGTATTAGGGGAGTGCACTTATATGTGGCTGGTGCAAAGTAAAGTGCTGGTGGGGGTTTTTAAATTTGTAAACCATAAAATTACTAGATTAAAGTTTATCTATTCTACTATCCATTCACTAATGATAAAATTATGGCACTAAAAATATTATTAGATATACTTTTTGAAAGCTAGCTTTTAAGTTAGAAACTTGTTTGAACTTTTTATGTTAGCTTGCAATAGTTCACCAATAAATCAGCTCTAAAATTAGCCACTCGGTTTGACTAGAAAATCAACTTCACCTGAAACTTTGTTGACTACCCTGCGTTCTGCTTAAATACTTGATATTTGTGTGTAAATCACTCAAGATCACACTTTTGGTGGCAGTGGCAATGTTAGGTGGTTTACAAATTAGATAATTAAGCCGATTACTTTTGAGTGGTTTCTGTATCGGTGGTTTCTACACCAAATTAATCTTGCCACTTAAAGAAAATCCTATCGCCTCCCTAACTTTGTGTTGGGTTACCTCTCCAATCTTGACTTTAAACAAATATCTTTTAACCCAAAAAAGCGTCCTACGATCTTTTAGACACTCTCTTTATTTTACCCCCTAAGCCATCTTTACTGCAATGGCGTTAAAAAGCTACAAAACAACTAATTCCGCCTTAAAGATTACAGTATTATAAGAGTATGCTGTAGTGTGCTGTACTACCCAATAGCTTGGCGAAATAGGTTAAAAGAGTGAAGTGTATAGATGACCATTTAGGAGCAGAAACGGTTGTATGGTAGGCTATTTTGGAGGCAATAACACTAGACCCATGGGTGTCTTTGGGATCAACACAACCGACCACACGATCGTAGCTATGCCGAGCGTCTCTGCTCTTTAAACCAATTCTGTCTAGAATTTGTCCCCAAAGAAGCACCTGATTGCTTTATCTTTTAATTCACTAAGGAATGATGTATTTTATTCTAGATACATGAGGTTCTTAGTGGTTTTCGTGTATTCTTAAATACCTACCAATACACCTACAACAGCGACCCGACCCAAAACCATGTCTTTACACATCTAAAGCCATCCTAGAATATTTAAACTTAAACAATTTTAGCCCTCACGGCATTTGAGTGGCAAACAAGACAAAGCAAGCTAGCGAGCGTCCCCCTTGCGAGACTACCTAGTTTACCACCCTTGCAGGGGGCTAAGAGAAAATGCATTCGGGTCAAAATCGTGCTAGACCTCTAGCACAAAACGATAATTTAGAGGCACTTATGAAACAAAAAGACCTTAGCAAAATGAATAAGCGGGCTTTGCTTGCTTATGCAAATACCCTGGACATGAGCATCCTCACTTATGAAAACGAACTATCAATTTTGGAGGCACGCAAGGCAAAGGTTACAAAAGATTTGGACTTGTGAAAGCCGAAATTCAACGGGTTAATCCATCAAGGTGTTTGGGTGCATGGGTGTTTTGTGTCGCTTAGGTTTGCTGTTTTGCTATTTTTTAAGCACCATGTAAATATAGTAACCCACACCCCCATAAACACCCCCACTAAAAAGACTAACAGCAAGCCATCGAGCAAACCCATAAAGATCCTTAGACATTGGATTGATAGAAAAGATTATACATTTTTGCCCCTCTTAATTCCTAAAATTTATAGGGAGGCAAGGTAGTTTAAAGAGGTTTATGCAACGGATTAGCTAGGTTGCAAGAGAGTTTTAGGGTATCCTATACCTTGCAACATCGTGATTTTCAAGATGCGCCTAAACCCCAAAAGGTGCCCTAGTGCAGGGTCCAGCTTGCAGCTTGCCACTCTGTCTAAAATTGCTTTTACTCAGATTTTTTCTAAAACAAAACAATAAGTCAGTTTAACTGCCTTTTTCTCGATACAGCAATTACTTTTACTATTAAAATTCGCTATGTTTTTCGTGCTTATCTCCGAGCGGTCAAAACCATGGTTCTTGGGTGGCGTGTGCTTGAGTTCATGCGCCGAGTGCAGCGTAAATCAATATTAATCAATATCAAGGGGTTGGATATGCCCAAAAAATTAAGCCCTATAAAAGCCTTGTCTTTAGCGATCTATTTAGCAAACTTAAAGGATAGCGTAGTATTATCCTTATCTCTATGAGAAAACGACTTAAAACCTTTTTCTTCCTAAACTCTCACACAACATAAAGGATTTTGGCCATGTTAAATAGAATTTATTTAGACAACAACGCCACGACCAAGGTTGACCCTAAAGTGCTAGAACTCATGCAGCCTTACTTTTGTGAGCATTATGGTAACCCTAATTCTTTGCATAAATTCGGCACAGAAACGCACCCGATGATCACAGAGGCTTTAGAAAAGCTCTATGCCGGGATCAACGCCCACGATGAGGACGACATCATCATCACCTCCTGCGCCACTGAGAGCAATAACTGGGTGCTCAAGGCGATCTACTTTGACGCTTTTTTAAAAAGGGGCAAGAACCACATTGTCACAACCCAAGTCGAGCACCCCGCTGTGCGCGCCACTTGCGAGTTCTTAGAGAGTGTGGGCATGGAAGTAACCTACCTGCCCATCAATGCGCAGGGCACGATCACCGCCCAACAGGTGAGAGAGGCGATCACAGATAAAACCGCTTTGGTGAGCGTGATGTGGGCGAATAATGAAACGGGATTGATTTTTCCCATTGCTGAGATTGGGCAAATTTGCAAAGAAAGAGGCGTGTTGTTTCACAGCGATGGGGTGCAGGCGATCGGCAAAATCCCCGTAGATGTGCAGTTAGCCCAAGTGGACTTGCTCTCCTTTTCAGCACATAAATTCCACGGGCCCAAGGGCATCGGTGGGCTTTACATCCGCTCAGGCGTAGAGCTCACCCCCTTATTCCATGGGGGCGAGCACATGCGCGGACGGCGTAGCGGAACTTTAAATGTCCCCTACATCATTGGCATGGGCGAGGCAATGCGTTTAGCTGTGGAGAATTTAACCTATGAAAAAGAGGTCGTAGGGGGCTTGAGGGATCGCCTAGAGGATGCGCTCTTAGGAATTAAAGATGTTTTTGTGATCGGCGATCGGGTGCATAGGGTGCCTAACACGACTTTGGTGAGTGTGCGGGGCATTGAGGGCGAGGCGATGCTGTGGGATTTAAACCGCGCCAACATCGCCGCCTCTACGGGGAGTGCGTGCGCAAGCGAGGATTTAAGAGCCAATCCCGTGATGGTCGCTATCGGGGCGGATGTGGAGCTCGCCCACACAGCGATTAGATTGTCATTAAGCCGCTTCAACACCGCTGAAGAGATCGAGCGCACCATTGAGGTGTTTAAAAAAGCCGTGAAACGCTTGCGCAACATTTCTAGCTCTTACAGCCACTAAGGAGAACACATGGGAAAAAATAATTTATTAGGTGGGGCTTTGTGGGACGCTTACTCTAAGGAAGTGAGCAGACATGGACAACCCCACGCATTTAGGCGTGCTCACAGAGGAAGATGCGAAAGCTAGGGGGGCAAAGCTCATTGTCGCCGACTATGGGGCGGAGTCTTGTGGAGATGCAGTGCGCCTTTATTGGCTCATTGACCCACAAACCGATAAAATCATCGATGCGAAGTTTAAAAGCTTTGGCTGTGGCACGGCGATCGCCAGCTCGGACATGATGGTGGAGCTGTGCCTAGGTAAAAGGGTGCAGGAGGCAGTGAAAATCACTAATCTAGATGTGGAGAGGGGGCTAAGGGATGAGCCCGATGTGCCGGCTGTGCCCGGGCAAAAAATGCACTGCTCAGTGATGGCTTACGATGTGATCAAGCAAGCCGCCGGGCAGTATTTAGGCAAAAACCCCGAGGATTTTGAAGATGAAATCATCGTATGTGAATGCGCACGGGTGAGCCTTGGCACCATTAAAGAGGTGATTAGGCTCAACGACTTAAAAAGCGTGGAGGAGATCACCAACTACACCAAAGCGGGGGGCTTTTGTGGCAGTTGCATACGCCCCGGTGGACACGAGGCAAGGGAATACTATCTCGTGGACATTTTGCAAGAAGTGCGCGCCGAAATGGAGGCAGAAAAACGCAAAGAAGTGGCGCAAAAGTCCCTAGAGGGGGATTTGAACTTTATTGAGATGACCATGGTGCAGAAAGTCAAGGCGATCGATAAAACGATCGACACGCATATCCGCCCCATGTTGATGATGGATGGGGGGAATTTAGAAGTCTTAGACATCAAAGAGGGCGGAGGGTTTGTAGATGTTTACATCCGCTACATGGGGGCGTGCGATGGGTGTGCGAGCGCGGCCACGGGGACTCTCTTTGCCATTGAGGGGGTGTTGCAAGAATATTTAGACGAGAATATTCGGGTGTTGCCGATTTAACTTAAGTTTAGGAGGGGTCAATATTTATTAATCTATGCTAGAATGGGTCCTTACATCTTAGTTTTTCTTGGAGGCAGTTATGATACGCAAAAATCTTATCTTATTGGGGAGCTTGGCAGGTCTGCTGATCACAGGTTGTGCAACGGATAGTGGCAACACCGGCAGTGCTAGCGGTGCGACAGCACCTAAAAAGCACAAGGTGGTGTTGAATAAGGGCGATACGATTTTAAACTTCAATTACCCCATCAACATCGCTCAAGAGCCCTTGAGCCACCACACCGTGGGGATTTTAGCCCCCCATATCCAGGTGACAGACAACCTAACTCCCTACATTGACCAATTCCAAGATGCGTTGGTCAAGCAAATCACAGAAATTTTCCAAAAACGGGGCTATCAAGTAGTGCGTTTGTCTACCGAAAAAGCCATGACCCCTGAACAAAAACACAAAATGTGGTCCGTGCTAGACATGGGTGGTTGGATTGGGATTTTAGAGGATGTCAAAATGGACACCAACGACCCTGAAAAAGACAATGTGGATGTTTTGGTGGATCAAAGCTCGGGGTCTGTGTGGTTTAAATTCTTTGAGCCTGAAACCGGGCGCATCATCCATAACTTCGGCGTGGAAGTGGGGACAAAACAAGCCTTTACCCACCGCTACACTTACAAAACTACAAACTCTGGCGGGTTTGCTGGTCCAAACATCACAAGCCACAAAGAATTGGATAAGAACAATGATGATGCGATCCGCAAAATCCTCAACGAAATGTACCCTTTGGTGATGAAAAAATTGGTTAATGAGCTTTCAGACACCAACATCAACCGCTACCGCCAAGCAATCGAACAAATCAAGAAATAGTTGTTAGACCTACCCACCCTAGGGTAGCCTTTAAAAAGAAAGGACAGGTTGGTGTATGGGCATCGATAAGATCAATGTTTCTCAGAGGCTCTTTGGTGGCTTTGCCATTGTGATCATGTTGATGGCTGTGGCTGCTTGTGTGGGGATTATTAGGGTGCACAGCATCAACAATATCCTCACGGAACTCACAGACTACAACGCCGTGAAACAACGCTATGCTATCAACATGCGCGCTAGTGTGCACGACCGCTCTATTGCCATTAGAGATGCGATTTTAGCCCAAAACGATGCTTATTACCAACGACAGGTCGCATTGATCCAAAAGCTCAATGATATTTACAAGAGAAATAAAGATGCAATGGCAGATATGTTTGTCCGCATCTCTGAACATGTCAGCGATCATGAGCGGCAGTTAGTGCGCCACATCTACGCCGTTGAGGTTTCAAGCATGCCCCAAATTAAGGAGGTCTTAGCTTTAGCCCGTAAGAACAACCGTCTTGCGGCTAAAATCTTAGAAGAAGATGGACTAGCGCAAAACTTCACTAAGTGGCTAGCTGCTGTGAATGCTTTCATTGACTATGAGGAGCATTTAAACCAACAACTCACCCCAAAAGCCCGCAACATTGCGAGCCATTTCGGTTTTTTGATTTTAGTGCTTACTTTAGTGATGGCAGTTGTGGGGATGGGGATTGCCTTTAGGATCACCCGCTATATCAAGGCTTCTTTGGGGGCTGAACCTCGCCAAATCTGTGAAGTGGTCGCTACGATTGCTAAGGGAGATTTGTCTAGGGAAGTGCAAACCCACTTCAAACATAGTGCTCTAGATGCAATTGGTGAAATGCAAAGTTCTATGGTGCACATCATCCGCCAAATTAACCAATCTTCAAAGGACATTTCCCAAAAATCCTTACTGATTTCAGATTTGTCTAAAGTGTCGCAGAAGAATGCCAATAAACAAGAGGACATGACCACCCAGCTCATTGCCAACATGCAAAATATCCAAGGCAGTATCCAAGAGGTGAAAGCGATTGTGGAGCAGACAGAGGCTAATTCCACGCAGAGCGTGGAGATCAGCAAACAGGGCAAGGAAGCGATGGAGGGTATGGCCGCAGGGATGACACACATCACAAGTGGGGTTGAGAACTCTGCTGCACAGATCCAGTCCCTAGATCAGCACGCCCAAAGCATAGGCCACAGCACCGAGCTGATCCAAGGTATTGCCGACCAAACGAATTTATTAGCCTTGAATGCCGCCATTGAGGCGGCTAGAGCAGGTGAACATGGGCGTGGCTTTGCGGTGGTCGCCGATGAAATCCGTAAATTAGCTGAACATACAGGTGAAGCCACAAAGGAGATCGACCACATCATCCAGCTTATCCAAGCAGAAACGAAAAAATCCGTGGCGAGCATGGAGAATATGGTGATAGAGGTGCGCAAGAGCCGAGAGCATGTGAGTGAGGCTGTAAAGGCACTAGAAACAATCTATGATAAAGCCACGAACTCTTTAGAGGATACAAAAAGGGTCGTGTTGCACTCCCACAACCAATACGGTCAAATTGAGGAAGTCGCCAACAAGGTTAACCAAATTGCCCAAATGGCTGTAGAAGTGTCCAAGTCAATGGCAAGCAACACACAAGAGATCAGCGCATTAGAATCCACCGCCCAAAGCTTGCAAAAAATCGTCGATAGTTTCACGCTTTAGGCGGTTTATGCTATAATCAAGCTCTTATTTTGAAAGGAGTTCTTATGAAAATTCTTGTGATTCAGGGGCCTAACTTAAATATGCTGGGGCATAGGGACCCTAGGCTTTATGGTCCCGTAACTTTGGATCAAATCCACGAAAACATGGAGAATTTTGCTAAACAAAACGAGCTTGAGTTAGAGTTCTTCCAAAGCAATTTTGAGGGCGAAATCATCGACAGAATCCAAGAATGCGTGGGCAGCGATATAGAGGGGATCATCATCAATCCCGGGGCATTCTCCCACACCTCTATCGCTATCGCTGATGCGATCATGCTCGCTGACATGCCTGTAATTGAAGTGCATTTAACAAACATCTTCGCCCGTGAAGAGTTCCGTAAGGTTTCATACACTGGATCTGTAAGTGCAGGGGTTGTTACCGGTTTTGGGGCGTTTGGTTACCATGTTGCCATGATTGCGATGATGCAAATTCTAGCCGAGATCAAAGCGATTAAAGAGAGCCAAGCCCAGCAACAGCAACAGATCGAGAAGGAGTAGGGTTTGGCGCATTTTACTACCGATGAAAATGCGCAATACTTCGCTTGTGGCTACAGTTGCGACCATGCGATTTTTTTGCAATTTGAGGGGGAGGCGTTTTTCATCACCGATGCTCGCTACACTTTAGAGGCACACACAAATCTTAAAAACGCCGAGGTGATCGAAACCACGGATTTGTGGCAAGCATTGGTCGAACTTATCCCAAGCGGACTTAAGGAACTTTACTTTGATCCCACACAAGTGAGTGTACAAGCCTATAAACATTTGCAAAGTGCCTTGCCCGATCTTAAGCTAGTTGGGGAAGCGGATTATCACCGCAAGCAAAGGATCATTAAAACCCCCGAGCAAGTGGCTTTGCTGAAAAAAGCGCAAGAGCTAAACAAAGAGGCGTTTGACGCCTTTGCAAAGTATCTACACACCGCCCACGCACCCAGCGAACATTTTTTGCAATTCAAAGTCAAGGAGTTTTTGACCTACAGCGGAGAGTTTGACCTAAGCTTTGAACCGATTGTAGCGATCAATGCCAACGCCGCCAAGCCCCACGCTCTGCCCTCCAAAGACCCCTTAGCCGAGGGGGATTTGCTCTTGGTGGATGTGGGCTTGAAGTATGAACGCTACTGCGCCGATCGCACCCGCACGGCATTTTTTAAAGAGGGCTTTAGTTTCTCTAAAGAGCAGAGCTTTAAAGATAAAGAATTGCAAAAAATTTACGATGTGGTGCGAAAAGCCCAAGAGTTTACCATTGACAACTTAAGGGCGGGCATGACAGGCAAAGAGATCGACAGCTTAGCTAGAGGCGTGATTGACAAAGCCGGCTATGGAGCTTATTTTGCGCACAGCACGGGGCATGGGATCGGGCTAGACATCCACGAGTTGCCCTTCATCTCCCAAAGAAGCGAAACCATCATTGAAGAGGGCATGGTGTTCTCTATTGAGCCAGGGATTTATCTTCCGGGCAAGTTTGGGGTGCGGATTGAAGATTTAGTGGCTGTGCAGGGCTCAAGGGCTGTTGTGTTGTGAGGGGTGCATGCAAACTTTGGTGTACTCCCCCTTTTATCCTAGAAAGTGCAAGCGGGCGTGGCGCTTAAAAAACAGCGTGGTGTGGGGAATCGGCAGTAATGAGGGCGCATCGGGGGCGATTTTTGAAAGGCTGTGGCGCTGGCTGGCAAATAATCGCATGTTTTCAGCATTGTGCTCTTCGCCCCTTTACATCAACCCGCCCTTTGGCTACACAGAGCAAAACGACTTTTACAACGCCACGCTTGTTTTCACGACTCGTTGGAGTTTAAACCAACTCTTAGGGCTTTTGTTCTACCTAGAACGCCGTTTTGGGCGTGCAAGACAGAGAGCTTTTAAAAACGCACCGAGGACTTTAGACATCGATATGATTTTTTACAACCGCGTGGTTTACAAACAAGCCCACTTGAGCCTACCCCACCCTAAGTGGGCAAAACGCCCCTCTGTCACGCTGCCCCTATTTTTACAAGCTTTGGCGTGGGGGCAGATGTGAAACTCTACACTTATAGCGGAGAAACCACCGCCGAAGCCTTGAAACTCGCCCAAAGCGAGCACGGGCACAACGCCCTCGTGGTGAAAGCCAAAGAGATCCGCAAGAAAACCCTCACCGAGCCCGGGCTCTATGAAGTGGTGGTGGCAGTGGATCAAGAAACTCCGCCCAAAACCAACAACATGCAAGAAAAGTTAGACAATCTGCGCAACCCCCCACCCAAGCCCGATGAGGGTGTGCAGGTGGACCTATCTGCGACCATCCGCGAAATGCGTAAACTCGCCGGCGTGGATGAGGATGCCCCAATCAAGCCTGCCACAATCAACGCCTCTAAAGAGCTCACAAAGATCGCCCAAGACAGCTTAAGAGACGCTCAGGTGCGCCCACCCGAGCCGGCAATCCCTGCCCCTAAAAAGAAAGACAAAGAGAAAGAAAAAGCCGAGGGGGTGGCTTTGCACTCCATTAAGGGCGAATTGAATAAAATCAACGACAATCTAAAGCTCATCCAAAACATGGTGTGGAGTGAGGAAAAAGAACAGGGACTGCTCATTCCCCACGAGTTTGCCGAAATTTACCGCCTTGCTAAGAATAGTGGCATGCATAAGAACCACTTGGATGAGATCATGCGCTTGAGCTTGGAGCTGATGCCCGTGAAAATGCGCGAGAACTCCGTAACCGTGAAGCGCTATTTTCGCGAGGTGTTGCGCAAGATGATTTATTGTCGGCACGAGGGGCTAGATTTAAATTATAAAAAAATTGTCATGCTCGTAGGGCCTACTGGGGTGGGTAAAACCACGACTCTAGCCAAACTCGCTGCCCGTTACTCTAAAATGCTGGATAAAAAATACAAGGTGGGGATTTTGACGCTAGACACCTACCGCATTGGGGCGGTGGAGCAACTGGTGTGGTATGCTAAGAAAATGAAAATCAGCATTGAAACCGTGATGGATGCGCAGGACTTCAATAAAGAAATGCAGGCACTGGAATATTGCGATGTGGTGCTCATCGACACCACGGGGCACTCCCAACACGACAGCAAAAAAATTGAGAATTTAAAGAAATTTACAGAAAATGGGTATAGAATTGACACGGCTTTGGTGTTGTCTTTAACCACGAAATATGAGGATTTGACCGACATTTACAACGCCTTTAGCCCTTTAGGGATCGACAGCTTGATCTTCACAAAATTAGACGAAAGTCGGGGGTTTGGAAACTTGTTTTCTTTAGTCTATGAGAGCAAAAAGCCCATTAGTTACCTTTCCATAGGTCAGGAAGTGCCTATGGATTTGCTTGTGGCTAGTAATGACTATTTGGTGGATTGCATGCTCGATGGTTTCACGCACCCGGGTAGGAAACAAGCATGAAGCAAAACCAAGCCAGCGGTTTAGAGCACATCATGGAGCCCCAGAGCATCTTCAACAAAAGAGGCAAGACAAAGTTTGTGGCGGTCACTTCGGGTAAGGGGGGCGTGGGCAAGAGCACCATCAGCGCAAACTTAGCCTATAGCTTGTTTAAGAGTGGCTATAAGGTGGGGATTTTAGACGCAGACATTGGGCTAGCAAACTTAGACATCATCTTTGGCATCAAGACCACAAAGAATATCTTGCATGCCCTACGGGGGGAGGTGCATTTTAGCGAGGTGATCTACCCCCTTGAAGAGGGCTTTTATTTAGTGCCCGGGGATAGTGGCGAAGAGATTTTTAAATATGTGAGCCAAGACATCCTAGATAGTTATGTGGATGAAACCAAGCTCTTAGATGACTTGGATTATATGATCATCGACACGGGGGCAGGTATTGGCGAATTTACGCAGGCTTTTTTAAGGGCAAGTGATTGCGTGGTGGTGATCACCACATCCGACCCGGCTGCGATCACCGATGCCTACACCACGATCAAAGTCAATTCCAAAACCAAGGACGATGTCTTTGTGCTGGTGAACATGGTCGATTCGGCAGAAAAAGCCTTGCAAATCTTCGGGGGTATCCAGCGGGTGGCTAAAGAGAACATCCCCAACATGACCTTAAACTACCTAGGCAATATCCAAAACAGCAATGCCGTGAGGCGTTCGATCAAAGATCGTAAATTGCTGTGCAAGAGCGAGCCTTTCAACGCCTTTTCGTTTTCTATGAACCAGATTGTCAAAATCTTAACCCTAAAACTTGAGCAGGGCGTGGTGGAAACCCCTAAAGACAATCTCATCGGGTTTTTCAAACGCTTGCTTAGGTATCTGTGAGGTGGTGCATGAAGCTAGAAAACTTTGTCAATTTCTCCATTGTGGGCGGGTTTTTCATTGGTTTGATCTTATCCTTGCTGAAGTTTAACCAAGCCGAGTATATTTTATTCGGCACTCTCGTGTCCACTGTGGGCTTTTATCTCATTATCTTGCTCTTTGCTTCGGTGTATATGGGCTTTATGTATCCCCGTAAGAAGTTCTTAAACAAGGCGGAGTTGGAGCGCAAATTGACCCACTTTAGCAAAGAGTTCGTGCAACGCGAAAAAGAGATGGAAGACTTGTTGAACTATGTCCGTAATTATGAGTACAACGAGGGTTAGTCTTTGAGCACCACGCCTTACCTAGAGCAAATCCAAAACTCCCAGGACGAGTTGGCGATCCAATACCTACCCGCCGTGCGCTCTATGGCGTTTCGCTTGAAAGAGCGCTTGCCTAGCTCTGTGGACTTCAACGACTTAGTGTCTGTGGGCACAGAAGAGCTCATCAAGCTCTCTAGGCGTTATGATGTGGTGCTCAACGACTCGTTTTGGGGCTATGCCAAGACACGGGTCAATGGGGCGATGTTGGATTATTTGCGCTCGTTGGATGTGGTGTCGCGCTCTTCAAGAAAGCTTATTAAAAGCATTGACCATGAAGTGTCTAAGTATTACAACGAACACGGACAAGAGCCCGATGATGTGTATTTGGCTGAGGTGTTGAACGAGGACATTTCTAAGATTAGGGATGCTAAGGCAGCCTCCGACATTTACGCCCATGTGCCCATGGACGAGCAGTTCAGCGCCATCGAACAAGACAACATCACCAAAAAACTAGAGTTTGAGGAGTTGCTAAGTGCGATCCAAGCCACGCTAAAGACCATGACCGATCGCGAACAACTTTTGATCCAACTCTATTTTTTTGAAGAATTGAATTTGAGCGAGATCCGCGAGATTTTAGGGATCACCGAGTCGCGCATTTCGCAAATCATCAAAGAGGTGATCAAAAAGGTACGCAAATCTCTAGGAGCAAGCCATGGCTGATATTCTAAGTCAAGAAGAGATCGATGCCCTTTTAGAGGTCGTGGATGAGGGCGATGATGTCAACACTCTACAAAAACACGAGATCCTACCCCAAAAGCAGATCACGCTTTACGACTTCAAACGCCCCAATCGGGTGAGTAAGGAGCAGTTGCGCTCTTTTAGAAGCATCCACGACAAAATGGCTAGAAGCCTCTCTAGCCAAGTCTCCGCGATCATGCGCTCCATTGTGGAGATCCAACTGCACAGCGTGGATCAAATGACTTATGGGGAGTTTTTAATGAGCCTACCTAGCCCCACAAGCTTTAATGTCTTCTCCATGAAACCCGTGGGGGGCAATGGGGTGTTGGAGGTCAATCCTAGCATTGTTTTTCCTATGATCGATCGCTTGCTTGGAGGCAAGGGGAGTGCTTACGAGCAAATGCGCGAGTTTAGCGACATTGAGTTGAACCTTTTAGACACCATTTTAAAGCAGGTCATGCAAATCTTAAAGGATATTTGGGCACCCGTAACCGAGTTTTACCCCACCATTGACGCTAAAGAGTCGAGCGCAAATGTGGTGCAAATCGTGGCGCAAAATGAAATCGTCATCATGGTGGTGATGGAGATTGTGATCGGGCACTCTAGGGGAATGATGAATTTATGCTACCCGGTGATCTCCATTGAGGGGATTCTTTCTAAAATGGGTAATCGCGATGTGATGCTCACGGAAACCAGCTCTAAGAAAAGCCGTAATAAAGAATTGCAAGCCCTAGTGGGGGGGGCAAGCGTGGATGTGTCGGCATTCTTAGGCGGGGTGCAACTCACCTTAAAAGAGGTCTTGGATTTAGTGGTGGGGGACACGATCCGCTTAAACAAGGTCGCCAATGATGTGGTTGTGGTCAATATTGACAAGAAGGAACGCTACCTAGCCACAGTGGGTTATAAAGGTTATCGCAAAACCATCCAAATTAAAGAAGTGGTCCAAACCGAAAAAGACAAAGTCAAAGAAATCCTAGAAGTGCTGGAAAACCAACGAAAAATCAAAATCGGCAACATTAAGGAGGAAGAAGAGTGATCGACGATTTTTTAAAACTTTTTGTACAAGAATTCACAACCACGATCAATGGCTTGCTAGGCAAAGCTCCCCAAGTGGAATTAAAAAACGAGATCTCTGTGGGAGATTTTATCTTCATCGAACACGCTTCTGTAACAATCCGTGTAACCCCTAATGCAAATTTAAAGATCACTTTGGCGATCCCCGTGCCTATGGCGACAGCTTTAGCGGATTTAATGGTTGGGGGAGAGGGGGCTTCTAAGGAAACTTTAGAAACCGATGATTTGGATGCGATCAAAGAGATCGGCTCGAATGTCTTTGGGGCCCTTAGCACTGCCTTAAAGTCTCAAGAAGCTTTACCCAAACTAGGCTTTGAAACAGAGGGAGCGGGCTTTGCCCGCGATGGGTCTTCTCTCGACCCCTATAGCGATGGCTTTGAGTTTAGCTTTAAATTAGACGCTTTGGAATCAAGCTTTTTTATTTTCTGTGGGGGCGTGTTTTTAGACATTTTCAATAAAAAAGAAGTGGTACAAAATGTCCCCAAAGGTCGTCCCGCCCCGGCTGCGCCTAGTATTCCTGTGGTGCAAAGGACAGAACGCACGGATGGCGATCACTCCCTAGAACAGCTTGAGATCCGCAACATCAACATGCTCTTAGACATCAAGCTCAATGTCAGGGTGCGCATTGGGCAGAAAAAGATGATTTTAAAAGATGTGGTGTCTATGGATATAGGCAGTGTGGTGGAGCTCAACCAAATGGTGAACGACCCCCTAGAAATTTTGGTCGATGATAAGGTGATTGCTAAGGGGGAGGTGGTGATCGTGGATGGCAACTTTGGCATCCAAATCACCGACATCGGTAGTAAGAAAGAACGCCTAGAACAACTCAAAGACAGTTAGCTACTTTTTGACTAGGTCTTGTAACCATTGCTTGACCTTGCCATAACACACCTCAAACACATTTTTATAAGGCTCGCTCTCAAACCCAAAACTTTCGTGTAATTGCGTCAAAAGGTTTCTTTGTTTGTCTGTGAGTTTTTGCGGATATAAAATTTTCAACACCGCCACTAAATTGCCATAACGCCCCGTGTGGATGTCTCTTACCCCCTCGTTTTTAAACACAAATTGCGCCCGATCTTGGGCGTTGGGGGGGATTTGCAACTCTAGCTCTTTTTGCAAAGAGGGCACCATGATTTTAGAGCCCAAAGGGATAGAGGTGAAAAACACGGGCACTTCAATGTAAATATTACACCCATCGCGTAAAAAATGCTCATCCTCTCCCACCACGGCCTCTAAATATAAATCCCCCCTGAGCCCCCTTTGGTATTCATTGCCCCGATTGGGCACTCTAATGCGGTTTTTATTGTCAATGCCCTCGGGCACATCCAACTCAAAACTCTCTTTTTGCAAGATAAAGCCCTCTCCCTTGCAGGGGATGCACTTTTCTAGGGCAATTTGTCCGCTACCTTGACACTTAGCACAAGTGCTTGCCATCGTCATGAAACCTTGTTGCACGAAGGTTTGCCCCCGCCCTTGGCACACCTTGCACGCTTGCATTTTATTGTCCTTCGCCCCACTGCCTTGACAATCCACGCAAAAGGCTTTGTATTCCAAATCCACACTCTTTTTACAGCCAAACACCGCCTCTTTAAAACTAAGCTCCAAGCCCACAAGCACATCTCTAGAGATTTTGCTTTGCTGCGCGCGTTTGCCAAAACCAAAGGCACTCGAAAAGAGCGAATCCTCGCCAAATAAGTCGGCAAAAATATCGCCCAAATCGCTAAAGCCCCCCATGCCCCGCCCCTCTAAACCCTCTTTGCCGTAGCGGTCGTAAATTTGGCGTTTTTGATCGTCGCTGAGCACCCCATAAGCCTCGCTGATTTGCTTGAACTTCTCTTCCGCCTCGTGGTTGTCGGGGTTGTAATCGGGGTGGTATTTGCGGGCAAGTTGCTTAAACGCCTTTTTAATGGCTTCCTTGCTCGCCCCTTTATCCACGCCCAAGAGTTCGTAATAATCCACTAAAACACCTCATACTTTGGTTTAAAAGGGGCTATTTTACCCTAAAATCTTTGAAAACCCCCAAAAGGGGGGCAGGCTTTAAGCGTGGTAGTTGGGGGCTTCTTTGGTGATATCTACATCATGGACATGGGATTCTTTAAGCCCTGCGGCGGTGATCTCTACAAATTGGGCGTTAGCCGTGAGCGTGGGGATGTCTTTAGCCCCCAAATAGCCCATAGACGATCGCAAGCCTCCCACAAGCTGGTAGAGGATGTCGGCGATCTTACCCCGATAAGGCACACGCCCCTCAATGCCCTCGGGCACTAATTTTTCAGACGCTAAACCCTCTTGAAAGTAGCGATCCGAGCTGCCCCGTGTCATCGCCCCAATGCTGCCCATCCCCCGATAGCTCTTATACTGCCGCCCTTGATAGATTAAGGTGTCCCCCGGGGATTCTTCAGTGCCGGCAATGAGTGATCCGATCATCACGCACGCCGCCCCCACCGCCAAAGCCTTAGCTACATCACCGGAGTATTTGATCCCCCCATCGGCGATCAAGGGGATATTGTGCTTCTTGGCCTCTTGGTAGCAATTGTCGATTGCGCTGATTTGGGGCATGCCCACCCCTGCCACAATGCGGGTCGTGCAAATGCTGCCCGGTCCAATGCCCACCTTCACGCCATTAGCCCCCGCACTGATTAAATCCTTAGTGGCTTGGGCGGTAACCACATTGCCCACCACCACATCGACTTCTAGCTCTTTTTTAAGGGCTTCTAGGGTTTTGATCACATTGAGCGAATGCCCATGTGCGCTATCAAGCACCAACACATCCGCCCCCGCTTTGGCTAAAGCCCGGGCCCGATCGAGTTGATTCACCCCTATGGCTGCACCCACCCTTAAACGCCCCAAATGGTCTTTGTTGGCCTGTGGGTATTCAATGCGTTTTTGTATGTCTTTAATGGTGATGAGGCCCTTTAGGGTGTTGTTGGCGTCCACAATGGGGAGCTTTTCAATGCGGTATTTGTGCATGATCGCCTGCGCCTCCTCTAGGCTCACGCCCACATGGGCGGTGTGTAGGGGGGCTTTTGTCATCACCTCCCCCACTAGGCGGGTTAAATCAAACTCAAAACGCAAATCTCTATTCGTTAAAATCCCTATGAGTTTGCCCTCTTTATCCACCACGGGCACGCCCGAGATTTTGTAATTGTCTGTGATCTCTTTGGCCTCTGCCAAACTTGCCTCAGCGTGGATATAAATGGGATCGTGGATGATCCCGCTCTCGCTCTTTTTGACCTTTTGGATTTGCTCCACTTGTGTTTGCGTGTCCATGTTCTTGTGGATAATGCCAATACCGCCTAGGCGTGCCATGGCAATAGCGGTTTGGTATTCAGTAACCGTGTCCATCGCTGCGCTCACAAAGGGGATATTTAAAGAAATGTGGGTACTAAGTTTAGAGGCTACACTCACTTCTTTTGGCAACACCTCAGAGAAAGCAGGCAAGAGCAGAACATCTTCAAAGGTTAAGGCTTTTTGGACTAATTGCATGCAATGCCTTTAAAAGTGAGGCTAAGCGCATCTTCAAGCCCAAAGGCGGTGTCTAAAATGCGTTGTTCTTCAAAGGCGGGAGCGACTAATTGCAAGCCCACAGGCAAGCCCTCCACACTCTTAGACACAGGCAGAGATATGGCCGGCAGTCCTGCTAAATTCACCCCCACCGTGTAAATGTCGCTGAGATACATTTCTAGCGGGCTGGCATGGGCGTTAAATTTGGGCGCAACAGAGGGGGCGACTGGGGCTAAAAGAATATCCACTTCATTAAAAATTTTAGCGTATTGCTGGCGGATAAACACCCGTGCCTTTTGCGCTTGTTGGTAGTAAGCCTCATAATAGCCGCTGCTTAAAACAAAGTTGCCTAGCATGATGCGCCTTTTCACCTCAGCCCCAAAGCCTTCTGTCCGGCTCTTGGTGTAAATCTCTTTTAAGTTGTTTGCGCTTGCTCTACGCCCATAACGCACCCCATCAAAACGGGCAAGATTAGAACACGCTTCCGCGGTGCTGATGATGTAATAAGCCGCCGTGTCAAACTTGCCATTTGCCATTTTCTGGGGCACAATCTCATGCCCCATATCCTCTAATAACTTTGTGGTGTCAAAGTAAGCCTTTTGGACGCAGGGGTCGGCATCGTCTAAATAATCTTCAAGCACCCCGATTTTAAAGCGTTTGTTGGGGTCTAAATTTTTAAAAGTCATCAAGGGGTTTTGTTTAACACTGGTAGAGTCCTTGGGGTCGTGTCCGCTGATGGCATCTAAGAGCAAGGCACAATCTTGCACATTCTGTGTAATAGGCCCGATTTGGTCTAAACTGGAGCTGTAAGCCACTAACCCATAGCGGCTCACCCGCCCATAAGTGGGCTTAAGCCCCACACAGCCGCAATAACTAGCTGGCTGGCGGATAGATCCGCCCGTGTCGCTACCAAGAGCCGCTATTGCCAAGCCCCCCGCTACCGCACTCGCACAGCCCCCTGAGCTGCCCCCGGCCACACGGCTTAAATCTCTAGGGTTTTTCACCGCCCCATAGCAACTAGACTCGCTGGTGCTGCCCATCGCAAATTCATCCATGTTTGCCACCCCAAAGGCACACATGCCATTTTGGTGCAATCTCTCCACCACGCTAGCGTGGTAAGGCGCGATGTAGCCTTGTAAAATTTGGCTCGCACAAGTGATCGCCCACCCTTTGACATTAATATTGTCCTTAATGAGAATCGGTACCCCCCCCCCACTCGCCCCATCTTGCTCTGGGGGGCGGACATAGGCGTTTAAATCGCTTTTTCCCACTTCTTTGGCGATTTGTTTTTTTAACTCTTCTAACTCAGTGGGGGCTAACCCCATAGCTTGCGTGAGTGTTACCATGCTTTTCTCCCGTTTTCATCTATCTTAGCAAATGCAGAGTAAAACTAAAGTATAGTAAAAAATTCAGTGCTTTGGCAACAAGGGGCGTGATGGATTTAGCATGGTTTGTGTATGTCATTGTGGCGTTGACGGCCTTTTGTGCGGGGCTGGTCGATTCGATCGCTGGGGGTGGGGGGCTCATCACGCTGCCCACGCTTTTGGCGTTGGGGATACCCCCCCATTTGGCTCTTGCCACGAATAAATTACAAAGCAGCTTTGGGAGTTTCACCGCCATGCTTAATTTCTGTTTAAAGGGCATGGTGTCTTTGAAAGAAGTGGTTTTTGGCGTGGCGTGTGTGGTGGTGGGGGCAAGTCTTGGTACAAGCCTCATCTTGCACCTCAAGGCGGATTTATTACGGCTACTCATCCCCATATTTCTCTCGCTCATCTTTGTTTATACCCTGTTCTCGCCTAAAATGGGCGAAGGGGACAAGCCGGCTAAACTCAAGCCCGCTTTGTTTTATGGCGTGTTTGGCGTGCTTTTGGGTTTTTATGACGGCTTTTTTGGACCGGGCACAGGCTCGTTTTGGACTTTTGCCTTAGTTTCGCTTTTAGGCTTTAATCTTAAAAAAGCCACCGCACACACAAAAGTGTTTAACTTCACAAGCAATTTTATTAGTTTAAGCGTGTTTTTGATCGGCGGGCATGTCATTTGGGCGGTGGGGCTGTTAATGGGCGTGGGGCAAATGCTGGGGGCTTGGGTGGGCTCTAATTTAGTGGTGCGTAAAGAAGTGAAGTTTATCCGCAAGGTGTTTTTATGCGTGGTGGGAGCGACCATTTTAAAGTTGTTTTGGGATTTTTTGCATTGAAAGTTTTTAGTGGTGGCTTGAGGCGGAATCGAACCACCGACACGAAGATTTTCAGTCTTCTGCTCTACCGACTGAGCTATCAAGCCAAAAATGTTTATTTTAAACATTCTTGCCTAAAACTTTACTTAAAATGCTATAATGGGGGCGATTCTGTGCCAAAGGTCTAGCAATGCGCTTAATTTCGTGGAATGTCAATGGTTTGAGAGCGTGCATGCAAAAGGGCTTTAAAGACTTTTTAGAGCAAAGCAAGGCGGACATTTTTTGCGTGCAGGAAACTAAAATGCACCCCGAGCAAGCCAACTTTGCCTTTGAGGGCTATTATGCCTTTTGGAACAGCGCAGAGAAAAAGGGGTATAGTGGGGTGCTCACCCTTAGCAAAGAACAACCCTTAGATGTAAGTTATGGAATCGGTGTAACCGAACACGATTTGGAGGGGCGGGTGGTGGTGTGCGAATACCCTAAGTTTTATTTGGTGAATGTCTATGTCCCCAACGCCCAAAGGGACTTGTTGCGTCTGCCTTACCGCCTAGAGTGGGAGAAGGCCTTTAGGGGGTTTTTAAGCGGTTTAATGGCACGAAAAGGGGTGCTGGTGTGTGGGGATTTAAATGTGGCACACAATGAGATCGATTTAACCAACCCGCAGGCAAACCGCTACAACGCCGGCTTTAGCGACCCTGAGAGGCAAGCTTTCAGCACGCTCTTACAAAAGGGCTTTATCGACACCTACCGCCACTTTTACCCCGAGCAAAGGGAGGCTTACACTTGGTGGAGCTACATAGGACAGGCAAGAGAACGCAATGTGGGCTGGCGCATTGACTACTTCTTAGCCTCTTGCAATTTAAAAGACACGCTTAAAAACGCCCACATTTACGCCCAAATCCTAGGCAGCGACCACTGCCCCGTGGGGTTAGAATTGCATGGATAAAAAGCCCTTAAGAGAGATTTTTAAAACGCAGGGCAAACCCTTTCAAGTGCCCCTACCCTACTTTAACCCCCAAAGGGCAGATGAGTGCGTGGAGTGCGTGGGGGGGTGTATGGGGGCGTGCCCCGAAAAGATCATCTTTAAAGAGCCGGGGCAAGTGCCCCATTTGGACTTTTCTAGGAGTGGTTGCACCTTTTGTGGGGCATGTTTCAAGGCGTGTGCGGAGTGTGCAGGGGTGTTAGATGAGAGTTTAGGGGGGATAAATGCGCTAGCACTCATTGACCCCGATAAATGTCTAGGGCATCAAGGGGTGGTGTGCTTTGCGTGTGGCGATGCGTGTAAAGATAAAGCGATACACTTTTTGGGTATGTTTAAACCCCGTGTAGATTTGGGGGTTTGCACGGGGTGTGGGTTTTGTGTGGGGGTCTGCCCTACAGAGGCGATTTTATTTATAGAGAGGTCAGTATGAATATTTCAAGTGTGGTTGTGCGGGTAGAGTTGGAGGCGTTTGAGGGGGTCTTAGAGAGCCTTAAAAACATTGAACATGTTGAGGTGGGGGCGTTTGATAAAGACAAGGGGGTCATCATCGCCTTGATAGAGGCGGAAAATGTCAATGAAGAGGTTCGGGCGAATCGGGCGATTGAGCAAACTAAGGGGGTGATTGGCGCACACATGCACTATAGTTATAGCGATGAAAACCCCCTACCCCCCAATATCCAAGAGAGTTTAGAAAAGATTGAGAACACGGACGCTAAGGGTGTGCGCTACGGGGGGGATGTGAATAACTGGCTCTTGGATCAGTAGCTAGTTTGCCTTTCTAGTGTCGAGCCACTGCGATTTTAAATCTAGGGCGGTTTGTAAGGAGTTTTCAAGCTGGTTTAAGACGCTGAGTATTTTGCTGTAGTCTAGCCCGTCTTGGTTGGCGTTTTTCACTTCTTTTTGTAAGGCATTGGTGAGGTTTAGGGCTTTGTCCAGGTCCACGGGAGGTTCAATGGCTTTTTTAAAGACCGCCCCCAACCCTGTGGGTTTGGATGCGCCCTTATTAGGGTTTAAGATCGCCTTTAAGTTCTTGGTTTCTTGGTAGAGCTTGTCAAGCTGTTTGACTTGTTGGTAGTTTTTGCCTGTATCGATCGCCCCCTCTAGCATTTGGTTAGTTACGCTGACTAACTGGTCGGCTAACCCTGCGCTTTTGACTTGCTCTTGCACCAAGGCTTGTATGTCAATGCCCCAAAGGGGGATAAAGCCCAAGCAAAACAATAGGGGAGCTAAAAACGCACGCAATCGTAAATCCATTTTTTTTAATCCTTCTAAATGCCAAATGTACATGGTGGAGCTGTGGGGAGTCGAACCCCAGTCCAAAAATCGCGTCCTAACATGGGCCTCTACATGCTTAGAGAAGTTAAAAGTCTTAAGGCTTCACGGGCTAACTTCTCCAAGCCCCAAAGAAACCCCTAGCTCTAGGCTTACTCTAAGAGGCGAGCGGCTCTTAAAGGCAATCGGCTAAGATGATGGAAGGCTTAGCAAACACCGATCGATCCGCCAAGTTCCAGCTCGCTACGCTGCTTTAGCGTAGTTGGGAGCGTAATTAGGATTGTTTACGGTTATTGTTTGTGTCGTTTTACAAGAGACACTTGGCATGCAACCCACGCAACGCAATCCCTGTCGAAATCCTATTTCAGCCCCTTACAAAAATAAGCCTACGAAGTATAGCATAATAATCTTTTTATAGTTTTAAAAGCGATTAACCAAGACAAGTTAGAATGCCCGTTTACATCAAGGTCCAAACTTGCAACTTTACCAAAACGTCTTGCACTTCTTTCTAGACCCAACGCATGCCTTGCTTGCACAAATCGGGCAAGAGATTTTGCAAAACGCCTCCTTTCGGCTCTTGTGTAACCTTGCTATGTTGATCGCGCTCATGCTATGGGCTCTTAATCGGGTGCGCTTAGCCGACTTCTTTTTTCTAAGAACCTTGTTTTCTCTTTGCGCCTTTGCGCTGTTTTTCACGCTCTTTAACTACGCCACACACAACCCAACCGCCTTTTACACACAGCTAAAAGAGCTGATCTTTTACGCCCCTAATGTCTTAACCCAACTCGTGCAACAAAGCCTGCAAGCCTCAAGCACTGCCTTCAACACCGACCCCACGCATTTTAATTTAGAGTTTTTACTAAACCAAAGCTTTCACAGCCTAGTGCTGCTAGCCACGCAAGCGCAAGGGCATTTAAACAACTTCATGGCGGGCTTTGTGTGTGCCCTTGTTGTAGCACAAGGGGCGCTACTCACCTATACTTTGGCGTTGACCTTAATCGTGTCTATTGAGCTGTTGCTGTGGCTTGCTTTGGCGGTGTTTGTCCTGCCTTTGGGGTTATTTGCCCCTAAACTTTTGTGGCACTATGCCAAAAAGTGCATGGCTTTGGCGTTTTACCAACCCCTAATTTTACTGCTTGCCTTTTACAACGCCCAAATTTTGCAACACTTGATTAGAACCCTTTTGCCAGCACCCACAGCTCCAACGCCCCCCTTGATCGGGGCGTATTTGACCCTTATTGTCAGCACACTTTTGGTTTTATTTTTGTTATACCGCGTGCCCACCTTCCTCAATAGCTTGTTTGCCACGCAAGGGAGCGTGCAAGACCTGCAAGCCATGCTAAGTGCCAGTAAAAACGCATGGCTACAACACAGCCAAAGCGTGTTAAACGCCCCCCAAAGTAGCTCACCAAGCCTAGAGCAACACCACACCAGCACCCACAGCGCACAAGAGCCCCTAAAAGAGCCCTCTTTTCAAGTGCAAACCCTAAGCACCCCCAAAGTGCAAATACACCAAATTAAGGACAAGCATGAGATTGTTTAGCCTGCTTTTAGCCCTTAGTCTGTCCGCTTGCACGAGCAAGTTTTACGAAATGCAAAAAAGCCCTTGCGCGCTTATAAGTGGAAAAACGCATGCAATTTCTCCAACACCACTTCAGGGATCGCATCCTCGTGTATCTCTGTGAAAAAGGGGCTGTTAAATTGCGGGCTAATGGCGTTTTTATCCAACCAAAAGTTGGAGCCTAAAACGGGGATGGAAGTTGTAAACCCACAAAAGTGTAAAGCGTCTGCACGCCTAAAGCCAATCTCCCAATGGTAACCGCTTGCGGTGTTTAAAATAGGCTGGTAAAGGCTTTGGGCGACCTCTTGGGTGCGCTCATCAAACAAGAGCCCCCGCACTTTAGAGTCCTTGTAAGAGCGCAGCCAATCGGCATAATACATGCTCGCATTTTCAATGTCCTCATCGCTAAAATCGGTGTCTGCCCCCACAGCCTGTGCGCTCATTTGCAAAAGCTGGAGTGGGGAGGGCAGCTGGGTTAAAATATGCACATGCAAAGTGTTTGTGGCGGTGTTGACTAAAGAGCTTGTGCCCTCCTTAATGCCCTCATCTTGCATAAAAACCTTGAGTGCGTAGCCTTGTCTTTTTTTCTCGCCCATTTTGGCGACCAACTCGGCGTTGGTCCTTAGCTCTTCTTCTAGCATTTTATCAAAGCGCAAAACGAGCACATCCACCCTTAAGAGCGCGGCGACTTGTTTCATGTAATTGCTGTAAAGCGTGGGGTCGTGCCACGGATAAGGCTTGTGTTGCATCAACACTTTATGGGCATAGGCGCGGGCATCGGCGATCAACACCGTCTTTTTCTGCTCTAAGATTTCTTTTAATGGATTCATTAAGACCTTTCTTTATAAATGTGGTGAATTATACTACCCTTTTTATGACTTTAAAGCATTTGAATACATATTGATATTTTTTGAATCTCACCACTTTGCAAATCATAAAAAAGCACACAAGAAAGACAAATCGCCATACTTTCTAGCCCATTTAATCTTTGTGCTGATCCATTTTACGCAAGGTTCACATAGGCAATGTGTGCATAAAAAAGTTAAGACATTAAGATTTTTCCTTTACTAGGTAACCCATTTTTACACACAAACAGGCTTTGTGTGTGATCTTTTATGGTTATGTTATCTAACAGTTTACTTTTTTTTTATTCTCCCTCGTTCGCATTACAATCAGTATTTCTTTTATTTTCATTTTCAAGGGGAGACAATGGAAGGATTGTTTAAAAAAGCAGGTCAAGTTGTGCTGTCAATGTTGTTATGCCTCAATTGGGCTTATGCAAACAAAAGCGCAGATCAGTATTCGAGTGAAAGAGCAGATCAGTATTTTGAGGCTGGTTTAGAAGCGTATAAGAATAACAATTACTTAAAAGCTCTGCAAAACTTTCAAGAGGCAGCAAAGCTAGGGGATCCTAGGGGTTATTACGACTTAGCGGTGATGTATAAAAATGGAATTTATGGTGCCGGATTTGGACAGGACAAAAGGATGGCGCAGTATTTTTTTCAAAAGGCTTGTGATTTGGATCACCAATTTGGTTGTCGAGATATTGAAGGCACAGAACTCTATCAAGATCAAAATGTTGGTAGCATTAAATCCGATCAACACATGCCTTGAATGCTTTTAAGCTGTGAGAAGTGTGTTAAACTTTAAACCTATTTAGCTCGCGATCAAAAACATCGGCGGTCTTGCTCAAAGAAGCACTCGCTTGTGCAACCGCTTGCACGCTCTTTTGATTAGAGAGACTTAGCGTTCCAATCTCTTGAATCTCGCCCATGATGCCCTTCGTTTTTTGGGCCAGTTCCTTGAGAGATCGTGCATTTTGGACAATAGCATCGATGATGCTTTGGAGTTCCTGCACATTATTGTCCACAACCTCTTGCAAATTGTGAGCCACTTGAGAAACCTTAACGATCTCTTGGGCATTGCTGTGCAAGTCTTTACTGATGTTATCCACACTTTGCACCACGCCCGTGATGGTAGAATTGATTTCATTCAAGCTAGATTGCGTTTTTTCAGCCAATTTGCGTACTTCATCAGCCACCACCGCAAAGCCTCTACCATGTTCGCCCGCACGCGCCGCCTCAATAGCCGCATTGAGAGCTAGAAGGTTGGTTTGCTCGGCAATCTCTGCGATAATGGTCAATACTTTTTTGATTTCTTGGGTGTCATGGGAAGCGCGTTCTAGCCGATTAGAATATTCCACACCTAATTGGGCGTTTTTACTTAGATTTTGGCTAAAGTCCTCAATTTGGGTATGCACTTCTACAAGAGTTTTGCTAGTGTTGACCAAGGTATCGCTGTTGGCTGCAGCATTGTCCGCCCCACTTAGAATATTGGTCACAACGCTTTCTCCATCGCGCACCACCACCTGAATGCGATCCTGCTCTTCTTGGGCATTGTTAAAGACCGTAGTGGAGCTATCTTGCAAGGTGCGCGCAATTTGGGTGTTTTGTGTGCTGTTGTTCTTGATGGTGGAGATGATACTATGGGTTTTTTCTAAGAAGGCATTGATGCTCCTAGAGATGGTTGCAATCTCATCTTTGCCCTTGACAGCGACTCTTTCTGTCAAATCGCCTTCCTTAGAGAGGAGCGCTTGGATCAACTGCGTGAGGGTGATGAGGGGTTTGAAGAGGGTGTGCACAACCGCAAAGAATAAACCCAAAGAAAACACTAAAGACACGATGGAGGCAAAAAGAATCGTACGTTGGATCATGTCTAAATCCTTGAGTGCGAAACTCTTGTCGCACACGGCCAAAATCTTCCAAGTAGACCCGGGCACGGTGGTGTAAATGTAATACTTATCTATCCCACCCACATCGCTTTCAATCAGTCCACTTTTATGCGCCAAGATCTCTTGAAAAATTTTCTTTCTATGAGGAAACACTTTTAAGAAACGCTTGCCTTGGTAGTTTAAAATGCTTGTACCCAAAATATAGCCCTCTTGATCAAAGATCAAAGAAATAAATGCGTTTTTTAGAAATTGAGTGTTTAACGGCAGCATCTTGCATGTAGGTTAGAGGCACATCAGCGCCTAGTGCTCCCTTAAATACACCTTTTTGATGGATAGCGATGCTATAAGTAACGACAAGATGGTGGGAAAACATATCCATATAAGGATGGCTCATCACAAGGTTCGTATTGACTTTAGTATCTTTATACCAATTGCGTGTGCGTGGATCGTAATTGTGCGGCACTGTGCCTATGGGCTTAATCGTGCTCCCATCTTCAAGCCCTAGATAAAGTGTTGTTTTTTTCATGCCATATTGCACATGGTTGAGCAGATCGCTCATAACCCTAATGTCATGCAAGTCCATGTTCTCTAGCTGTGTAGCTGTTTTGAGTAGAGCGTCTTTAATTGCATCATCCCAACCCTTCAAAGGGTAGGAGAGCATGTCCACGGTTTCTTGTAAATTCTGCTGGATAGATACTTTCATTCTAAAGTATAGCCTATAGCTAAGGATACCTGCAATGGTAAAAAAACTCACCAATAACAACACCGCAAAGGTGAGAGAAATCTTGGTTTTGAAGCTCATATCGCAACTCTCTTTAACGATCGTATAACAACAGCCCTAAATTGGCACACCACCCGTGGTTAAATCAAAACAAGGTGTTAAACTTTCTTGCTTGATAGTTCTGTAAATCCACTCAAAAGTTAACGCTAGTTAACGCTCCATTGCAACGGTGTATTGTAACATAAAATACATCTTAACAGCTGTAGGTTGTTTGCGGGTTATTTTCCGGGCGTTTCCTATAAACCCCCATTGTTCCACAATCATCAGATGCCACAAAGCCATATAAACCATTCCCCACACCCACGCAGACATTCCTAGAGGACTTAAGGTCTTTTCTTGCAAAAAAATACACAAAGGCAAAACCCACCACTTGTCTTAAAATGACTGAAGTTATTGCTATCAATCAAGGCGATGAAAATGTGCGCTTCAAGGGGAGTTAGCTAAAGATGTGCTAGAGATCATCGCCGTATTCTCAGCTAGACTTTTATGGTGCACGCTCTAAGAAAAACAAACAGCTCGTGATAAATGCTGGGCAGGTCAGCTTGTCAGCCAGGCACAAACTCAGTCCCTAGGTCAAGTTGTGGGCAGCTTGTTTGCCACTTTCAATGACACCATCTTTAACGCACAACAAAATGGTCTAAAAGCAACTCTTAAATCCATGATTGATACCCCCACAGCAGATGTGGTGATTCCAAAAGGCGGTGTAGTGCCAGCCGTATTAGGGGTAGCCCCCAAAACCCTATCGCTACCGGTGCGCAAAATTTCTTAACAAAGCTCACTAATTTTATGAACAGTGTCCAACAATCAGCCAGTCTGTCTGATCTAGCTAGCTAAGCAAACAATGCGATTTTGTAAGCCCAAGCATTGCGCCAAGCCCTTGTAAGAGTATTGGCTGGGGTAATGCCACTGGCGACCAAGTAAACGCCATGAAAACACAAATCCCATAATTCAACAGAACCATAGCTACTCTCAGAGCCTTTGTGCAACAGGCGAACACTTATGTGAAGAAGCACCCTGCACAGGCACAGGCAGCAGTAGCCCTCTCAAATACGATGGCTAAGATTAACAACCAACAAAGCACTAGCCAAAATGGCAACATGTATGGTGTGGACATGCAAATTGGTTACAAACAATTCTTTGGCAAAAGCAAGCGTTGGGGTCTGCGCTACTACGCCACCTTCAGCTACCAGCATGGCACTTTCAATCTTAACGATGCAAGTGCGGTAGATAACTTCACCTATGGTGCGGGTATGGACGCGCTTTATAACTTCTATGAAAGCAAAGATGGCACACACACCAGCGGTATTTTTGCTAGGTGATGCTCACAGGCTCTTCACGGCTAGCTAAGGGTGCGAGCCTATACCATTCTGCGATGGAAGATATAAACACCCTACATGGCAGTGCTGCCATGCACACCTCTTATTTCTAAATCCCCTTGAACATTGGCTTTAGAACCAATGTGAGCAAGCACAATGGGTTTGAAATCGGGCTTAGAATTCCTTTGGCTGTGAATTACTATTACAAGGGCACCTATGATGGTGTAACAGAGAGTGTTGCTTATAAACGCAATGTTTCTGTCTATTTCAACTATGTCTTTAACTTCTAAGATAAAAAGTTAAGGACACACTTAGAAAGACAACAGCTAGCGAGTGAAAGCCTCGAGGCTTTGTCTTTTGGCAATTTAAAACCGGTAAATGAGAATCAAGGTCTGTTACGTGGCTCTGGGTGCTTCTTGCAATCCATTGTTGTCTGCTCCCACTCATATTACCACAATCTACAGATTTTCTTTTTTTCTTGTGTAGCACACTTGCCTCTAAAACCTCTGAGATTAAATTAGAGTAATTTACAGCACAAACAATGCTAGAACTAGAATTATGAAAAGATACTTTAGGCTTCATTGTTAAGATAGCCAAGGTGAACCCTATCAAAGCCACAGAGATGACTACAGAATGCGTAAACATTACAGATGACCATATAAGTTGGTTGGCTGAATTTAATGATTTTTAAAAAGTGAACTTGTGAAATCACGGCAAAAAGAAACACAGGAAAGTGGGGAAGCACAAGTAAATTTGTTTTTACACCACAACACCCTCCATCTTACAATCAGGGGAGTTAAAGGGCTGGAGAGCTAGAAAGATTCTTTGCACAAACAAACTAAGCAAAAAAAAACCATAACCCCACTAATTTTTACTTCTTGCTTACGCTTTTATTTTTTGTTTCTAAGCGTGTTGCTCTAACTAAATTATGATAATTATGAGTTATCTAGCCACTGCTATCTAGAATAAAACCTAAAAAGATTCCCGTGGTGTATTTGTTACCCTTCATAGGAGTTATAGAGAGCATCTATCCCTACCCTATAAACAAGGTCGTTAATGTTGGTCATGCCTATTGTTATAAAAATTTTTCTTTGGTAACTAAAAACTGCCATAGGAGAAACCTTTTGGGCTCATGCTAAGTGCCACAAAAGCCAAAAACCCACAGAATCTCAAAAACGCCCCGCAGGCCGTCCTAGAAAGCAAGAACCCCTTGAACCGACAATATTACTCAACCCCAAGATGAAACCAAAAAGCTCAAAAACGAGCCAAAAACAAGAAAAAGAATAGGGGCAAAACGATAAACCCAACAATTAAACCCAACGATCCAGAGAATACATAGCATTTTTATCCCCCAGAAGGCTCGTAGAATATAAAGATGGTCAAAGATACAAAACACAGTTCTAAGGTTAGAAGCAACCGTGAGGGATTGTGGGAGCACAGAAGCGAAACAGCAGGTTCTAACTTTGCGAACCTTAATCGGTAAGCTCTATCAAGCTCTTACATTCTTGCTATACTCTTGTAGGACAGTCCCCGTGGAACGAAAAGATCGCCCGCAAGAAACCATCAATAAAAAAATGGAAACACTCCAACCTCTCCCCCAAGCGAAAGGAGAGGAATGCAAACCTTGGAAACTAAGAGCGAGACCTTTCTCGTGAATCTTCACGCATTTCTCGTCTGTCTTCCCTTTCTCTCATATCCTGCCTATCTTCTTCTCTTCTTTCTTGCCTATCTTCCCTATCACACCTATTTCGTGAATCCATGAGAACTCCTTGTATGTATTTTTAAAGGCAAGCTATTTTAGCAATATTTAGTTAACATTAAATCCTCGCTTTCATCTGTTCATTCTCTTTTTTTCTTTAGTCATAGATTGTAGAGGCTGGTTACTGTGTGCAAAGACCAAAGCTATACATTGTGCGACTGCTAAGAAATACACTTTCGTCCATTCTAAAAATTCAAAAACACAACCAAGGAGTTAAAATGTTATTGCGTGTGAAAAATGGCATCGGTGTGCTATTGGTCTTTTTATTGATGTCTTTGGTGCCTCTGCAGGCTTATCAAGACTCTAGGCAACAGCCAACGCAAGTAGCGATATGCTTATGCAAAAAGGGTGTGTATTGATGCAAGATGACGTAGATGCCCAAACACTCAACCAAGCCCATCAAGCCTACCAAAGTGGAGACAGTTTAGGAGAAGCGTTTTTGGGGATGGCATATTTGTGTGGCGTGGGGATGCAACAAGACCCAAATTGGCAAAAAATACTTTGAATCTGTGGTTAGACAAAACAAGAAACGGTCAAAAAGATACTACTCTAGGCCTTTGACTGTCGCCCTTTTAGTTTAGCTCTAATGTATGAAGAGTGTCTAGGAGTGGAAAAAAGTGTGGGGAAGGCAGAAAAGTACTATAAGCAACTGATCATGAACAATGGTGGCGAGGGGAATTTAGGATCTATTGGACTCATCTTATCCTATTTTGTCATACCATTATTCTTGTACTTGGTTAGATTTGTTAGATTAAAAAATTTAAAGGTTGCGGATTTAGCCAAGGTTCCCCTACTCAAGGCGTATGTAGCGCAAACGCTCTATAACTTGGGTATGATTTACAAAAAGGAAGGCAACGCTAAAGCTGAAAAATTCTTAGAAAAGGCGTTTGACTTTGGCTATGAAAAGGCTAAAGAACAAATTAAATAGGCTACCCATGTTTAAACCCCTCTTTATCTTGCTCTTAGGCACAAGCACTCTAATAGCCACACCCCCCATCCCACCACAAAAACTATTTGCCACAGAATTAGCAGGCGAGGGAGCACAAGCAGTGGATCGCACCAACCAAAAAGTGCAAAAATTGCTCTATGAAGCCATGCTCTCTTTCATTGCAGATAAAGCAAAGGCAAAAGCCTTTTACCAACAAGCGGGCGATTTAGGTAGTGCATTAGCGACCACACAACTTGCTAATTTTTATAACCAAGCAAGTGCCACAACAACGGGCGGGGTCATTAAAAACGATCCTGATAAATACCTAGCGTGCTATGAAAAAGCCCTAAAACTCTACCAAGCCCAAAGGGGGTCTAAAACAGGGGCGGCTTCTCTTAGAATCCGTGCTGCCATTGCCGAGTTTTACGCTCTGACCAATCCCATGCACTCTCAAGGTTATATCTCAAAGCTATAAAGATATGGGAGGGCTTGTTAGCGGATTTAAGCGGTGGGGAACATATCAATTTAGACAAACTCCACCCTATTGATGCCAAAAATAAAATCAATCAAGCGACAAGTCGGGGGATTGTCATCACTGCTCTTAGATTTCTAGGGCAGGCTTACCAAGAGGGTTTTGGGGTACAACAAGACTTGCAAAAAGCCCGAGCGTTTTTACAAAAAGGGGCAGACTTTGGGGATTTAATGGCTTTAGCGGCTTTAAAAAATATAGACAAAACCCACAAGATTAATAATTGCTCAAAACCACAAGAAAAGGACAAACATGGTCTTTAGTTTTTCACGCTCCAAACAATGGGGTTTAGGGCTATTAGTGGGCACACTTCTTAATTGAAACACAAAAAGAGCAGGCGGGCAACAAACAAGCCGCTAAAGTGTTTTTACAAAAGGCGGTGCAGTTTCAAACCCCAGGAGCTAAGGAAGCATTGCAAGAAATGAGAGAGTAGAAAAGCCTAAAATACAATCTTTGCAAGGAGTTAAACATGTCTTTGGTGTTTAAAAAGTGTGTTTTTCGGTTGCTTCGATATCTACAATGGCTTCGGGGGATTTGTTATGGCAATGGTAAGACTGAAGGGTATGTTAAAATAGCAAGGTCTTACTAGGGAAACATTGTAAATAGCACCCAATCCGCACATAAATACTCCCCATCACATCACCAAGCATCATTCCGCCAATAGACACAACGCCAAGACGATGACAATGGGGGGGGAACTACCGAGATTTTATCGGCTTAAAGCCAGCTAAGGGTGAGGCAAGTGTTTTTGTTGCAGAAACTAGGGGAATTGCAAGTGGCTGTAATGAGTGGGTGATTAACCCCTCTAGCCAAACTTTAGAGAACACCCTTAAAAACGCCCACCGCATTTACCATCAAAATTTAGCTAATTTTGATCTCAAATCCTTTAAAGCAAAGCTCCCCCCTAAGACCAAGCCCGCCGATGCCTATAAATTTTTAGACACGCAGATCGACACGGGGGGTTCAGTGAGTTGGACAAGAGATTTAAAAAGGAAATTTTGCAAAAAGGACAAGTTAGCAGAGATTGATTTAAAGTTTATCCGCACCATATTAAATTTGCTTTACGGATCAACTCTTCAAAGACATAGCCCATCCCTAAATTGCTCAAACCCTGATGAACTACCTTGCCTTGATTATTTAAAACGGGAGAAATGGAGAAATTCACTTTAGTGCTACAAAATTCTTGCACAAGCTCAAACAAAATACCGGCTTTGTCTAAGGTATCTAACTGGACTTCAAATTTAAATTTCTCTAAAATGTCCTTAACATTGGGGCTAAAGCCTTCTAGGTAATTTTTGAAATTCGCTTTAAGCTCTGCGGGGTGGGCTGTGAGCTCTTTAAGGGTAAAATGAGATGTGTTGTAAAAGTCAAAACCACTTGCCTTGCATAAATATTTATGTCTTTTTGGAAAGCCTTGCTCCTCGTCTTCCCTCTGTTTTTGCAACACCTTTACTTTTGTGGGTTCTAGCACGGCATCTAGACGCCTGATCACGGTCATGGGCAAGATCACATCGCGGTACTTGCCCTTTGTGTAATGATCCCTTAGCAAATCTGCGATATTCCAAATAAAATTGACAATGGGTTGAAATTGTGTGCCATCCATAACTCTCTCTCCTTTGATGAAAAGGCAGAAAAGACTAATCCTTGATTCTTGTTCTTGAACATTTAACATTCTAGCACAAGTGCTGCCAATGGATTAGTTCTTGGTATCGTGTTTTAAATATTTTTTGTCATTTAGGCATTTTGCGTGTGGCTAAGTATTATTCATAGTTTGTAATTTAAATTGAAAAATAAATAAGAGTACACTAAACACAATGATCAGAAAAAAGAAAGCAACACAGACCCTAAAACCCCGTATAACACCCCCACCGCCCTTTGGACTAAAAGATTTTGAGAATAAATCATTAGAGCAAAGAAAGCTTGCACCTTGGCAACACCTAGAACACATCTTGCAGGGCGTGCCACCTGCTAGCGTGCTGTCTTGGGATTTGGATCGGATGTATTTGTATACTCTATGTAAGTCTTAGGGAGTATTGGACAGCCCTCTTATGTCTTTTTACACACAAAGCCCTCCTATCTTTTGGAGAATGTCCCCCATTTTAGGTCTCTAGCAGATCGCCCTACTTTAAAATACGAGGATTTATGGATGCGCTTAGGGCACTTGTTAAATGAACACACTCTTGTTTTTGACACACAATGGTGTAAGAATGTATGTTTTAAATTTGCTTGGGACAACATCACCACTTCTTTACAAGAACGCAGAGAAAAACGAGAGGAGTTGAAGGTGTGTAGAGCACAATTAAAAAAATACAATGCGCAATTAAAGCCATATAAACACGAAAGACTTAAACGGCGCATTGCTTCTAGCTTTGCCATGGCAAAAAGAGGAATAAAGAGAAAGGACAGATAAACACCCTAGCAGGCTTGTCATCTAACCCATTTTGTGCGGCATTCTTAGCTAGTCGTTGGTGTTTTAGCCAAACCAAACCCCCTCTTCTCTCTCTTAATCCGCTCCAGCTCTTGCATGCTCGAATTAGAGTAGCTCAAAGCCCTTTGTCCCCCAAACTCCTTAAGACCGATCAAAGTTCCAAAATACTTTTTCATAAAGGGATTTGCCTTTTCACAAAAACGCCAAAGGTATTCTAATTCAGTGTTGGCATTTGTGAGCTTTGTAAGGAATAACCACTCTTCAAGGGCATCAATAAGTTTAGTCGTGTCTGTTTCAACTTCTTTGAGTTTAGCCTGTAAGTCTTGGTGTTCTTGCTCAATCCGTGTGAGTCTTAAATACTCTTTACTGGAGATAAACATCCCTTGCTCGGGCACTTCTGTCTTTGGGTCTAAGATTTCATAAATCAAACTCTGAAAACGCATTAGGTTTTCTTTACTCAAAGCCGCAGAATACCTTGCCAATTGCTTGCCGCTCTTTAAATCCAAAGTGAAAAACCACACTTCGTAAGCAACAGGTGTGATTTTGGTGTATTCCAGGAGGGCAAATCTCGTAGAGCGGGCAATTTTACCTATAAGACGGGTGATTTGGCTATGGGTCGTGTGTTCATAGACATTAAAGACAAGCTTTAATAGTGTGTTGTCCTTTAAAGGGGCAAATCCACTTCTTCTTCTGCCCTGTCTGCGGTCTTTGCATTCTTTGGCTTTTTGATAAAGCCTTTCAAAACGCTTTAAACTTTTTTATGAAACAAACCCAGTGGGTATCTTCTAGGAGGCGGAGGCGTGAAAAGATCGAAGCGGTGATCTACTGGAACCTCAGGCACTTCTAAATAGTTTTTATTGCGCCCTCTACACACGATGACAGACAAAGCAGGTTTTTGTTGTGGGCTATTGTTATGGTTTGGAGATTCTGACAAAATCAACCTTTTTAAGAAATTCAAAAAATGTTTATACATAAAAGCTTAATAAAAATCAAATCTCGTGCTAAGTCTGTGAAATTAAATATTTGTTTATACTCTTTTAAGCTAAAGTGTTTTAGCATGGTTGTGTTTTTCGATAACCTTAATAAAAACTGAAAGGGAAGCGATGCAAGAAGTGGCAAAAGTAGGTTACTTTGAGTTGAGAGAGTTTCTCATTAGAAAGGATGTGCGTTACGATTTAGCAAAACGCATCAGCAAGCGCATTTTTAAAAATGGGGGCAAGTTGCCTAAAAATTATGCCCTTGATTTTGTCAAAGAGCATGAAGCCTATGCCAAGACTTTGTTAAAAAAACAGGGCAGAAAGTTGGGAGATGAGGCTTGGGACTTTCCTAAATTAGGGGAAGAAAGAGAAGTCCAAAAGCTTGATTTTTCCCAAATTGCCCAAGATTGTGGGGAGTATTGGTTTTTCCCCCAAATCTGCCAAGAACGCCAAAGCATAGAACCCAAACAACTTTTTGCAAACTCTGCTCAAATTGAAAAATTTATATGCGGGTGCTTTTCCTTTTCTAAGCAAATTTGCGATCATGTCGCCCAGCATTATCTAAAGAGCAATTATGGAGGCTTGTTTGGCGATTTTAAAATCTCCTTTGAAACTTTTAAGCAAGATTTATTAGAGACTTTTAAGGGCAATGATTTTGAGTTGCACAAGGCTTTTTGTAAATTACAACCCTATTGTGTGGATGGGGATTTGGTGTTTGCGATTACACCCAATGCGAGCACTCCAAAATTTTCATTGCCACGAGAATCCATGAATCACTTCTTAAAGTTTTTAGAGAAACAAGAGAAGAAGGATGGAGCTGTTCTTAAACGCTTGATCGACATTTTATGCAAAAAACCCCTAGATTCTACACCATCACATTCATCTAAAAGACTCATGCGCTTGTGGCTAGAAAGAGATTGTGGGTTTTTAAAGTTCGCGCATATGCCAAGACTAGACAGAGCGTTAAAAGATGCCCATATCTGCTTTGCAAGCGTATCTCATCCTACACAAAGTACACACCACTATTACTTCCCTGTTGCTTTTAGATTGTGGGCTTTTGCACGCTTAAAAGAAATTTTGAACAAATATAACTTTAGAGGCACGTTAGAAGCCTTGTTAAAACAGCTCACATCAATGCAGCGAACGATATTGTATCGCTTACAAGACAAATCCACTCCCTTGATGATTTGGCGTTGTGTGTGCTTTTACTCAGTCATTTACAACTCCCCTTGCGGATTTTAGGAAAAGATGATGGATGGTGTGTTGATAAGGCTTCTAACTTTTTCCCCCTTGCTATCTCTTTAAACCAAAAGTCCACACCCATACACGAGATACGCACTTTGCTTACGTTGGACAACCTTGGAATCAATAAGGGCAGCCCCTCTACACAAAGAAAGCAGCCATCCTCAATGTCTGAAACGACCCAAGAAGAACCAATAACTCAAGAAGAATTTGATGAGTGGGAATACCAACAATATGAGGCTCTTGTAGAGGAAGAAGAAAAATTGTTATCTAGGATGCTAGAAGATGGCATATATCCTTTAGATGAGCCACAAATTTCTTACACTCCAGAGATACTCTACAAATACTTGAACTGTGTGAGCGGTCAAGAAGAGGCTAAGAAGGCACTTTGTGTCACGATTAGCGACCATTATGCCCGCTTTATGGGGCAACCTTGCATGCCTAAAACCAACATGCTTTTAATCGGGCCCTCAGGCAGTGGTAAGACCTTCATGACGACCACACTGCTAAAAAGTTAGACATCCCCTACTACATCGCTGATGCTTCTAACTTAACACCTACGGGGTGGAAGGGTGAGGAATTGATGAGTATCTTTGTTGGGCTGTATGTGAGTGCAGGCAAAAACATAGAAAGAGCCCAAAAAGGGGTGATCTTCTTAGATGAAGTGGATAAACTGGGCATGGAAGTGACTAACGAGCAGTTTAAATCTTTGGTGCAAACTGAACTACTAAAGCCCATGGAAGGGCACACAGTCACCTTCACCCACGATAAACAAGACATCACGCTTAAAACCGATGAAATTTTATTCATCTTTGCGGGGCATTTTAAGGACCTTTATACGAGCTTAAATACAACAACACAGCCTAAAAACTCCATTGGCTTTACAAACACTAAGCCTACACCGCCTAGTACAACTTCAGAGAGGTGAGCAGTCAGGATTTACAACGCTGTGGGTTGTTTAGAGAGTTTATCGGGCGCATTGGCAATGTTGTGGTGTTAGAGCCTGTCGATCATAAGATGTTATCTAATGCCATTGACAACGAGTCCAAACCCTTCAAAGACAACTTTAGAGAGCATGGCAGTGTATTAGAAATTGATGAGGGAGCTAAAGAGGTGCTTATTGAGAAAGCCATGCAAGAGGGGACGGGCATGCGTGCCATTAAAACCCTTCTAGCCAAAATCATCCATCCTTTGAGATTTGACATGGAAAGGTGGCGTGGCTACAAGTGCATCATCACGGCAGAAACCATCACAAACAAAAAAGAGCCCATGAAGATTCCATTAAACACATCTAAGAAAAATGGTTAATGCTTGGGTGTTTTAAAAATGGCAAAATACAAATTTTATCACAAAGGAGAAGAGATGTTGTCTAAATCTAAGTTTATCCAAGGCATGCAATGCCCTAAAATGCTGTGGCTTGCAGAACACAAACCAGAGATTTTAGAGAAAGCCAATGACGCGCATGGAGAACTGGACGATAAGATGCAAGAGGGCAAAGAGGTGGGGCAATTAGCACAGAAGTTATTCCCTAGTGGAGTGGAAGTGGCTTATAACGCAGATACAGCACAAATGGTGGCACGCACACAAGAATTATTAAAGCAAGGTGTTAAAACCATTTATGAGGCCACCTTTGAATATCAGGGGATTTTTATCAAGGTAGATATTTTGCAAGTAGAGAGCGATGGTGTGGTGCTAAATGAGGTGAAAAGCTCTACGAGCGCCTTTAAAGACACCAAAGCGAAACCTCCCAAAGAGGCGTATCTATGGGATTTGGCCGTGCAATACTATGTCTTGCAAGGTTTAGGTTACAACATTAAGGTGGTTTACTTAATCTGCCTAAACAACACCTACACGAGACAAGGGGCGTTGGATTTAGAAAAGTTGTTTTTAAAAAACGACTTTTTAGAGTTTGTCAAGGATTTTCAGGCCCAAATGCCTGAGCATTTAGAAGGTATGCGTCAAACCCTAGAAAACCCACAAGAGCCAGATACCGACATTGGGGCGCATTGCAATAAACCCCATGAGTGCTCGGCTAAACATTATTGTTGGGAGAAACAGCGGGGGATTGTAGGGCATGAGCATATTTTTGCCATTGCAAACCTCAAATTTAGTTCTAAGGTCATGAAGTGGTATAAAGACAAGAAAATCTTTTTTAAAGATTTAAAAGAGAAGGACATCCAAGATCTCACAGACAATCAAAGAGTGCAGGTAGAATGCGCTTTAAATGGCAAGGCACACACCGATCAAAAGGAGATTAACAAGTTTTTGAAAACCATAAGATACCCCGTCTATCATTTGGATTTTGAAACTTATAAACCCGCCATCCCTCCATTTGATGGCACCAAACCACATGGGCAAATCCCTTTTCAATACTCTATCCACATTGATTATGGTGATGGCAAGTTAGAACATAGGGAGTTTTTAGCCGAGTGTGGCACAGATGGGCGTTTAGAATTGGCCCAAAGATTGGTGGCAGACATCCCTAGCGGTGCGTGTGTGCTGGCTTACCATGCACAATTTGAAAAGGGAAGATTAGAAGAGTTGGCGCAATTATTCCAAACAGCGCATCCAGACTTAAGTAAAGCCTTGCTTGCCATCAGTGCAAACATCATTGACTTAGAAATCCCTTTTAGCAAGAAACACTACTACACTCCAAGTATGCATGGCAGTTCTAGCATTAAAGAGGTCTTACCTGCTTTAGTGCCAGACTTTGAAAGGGCTTATAAGGATTTGGAATTGGTGCATAAGGGCACAGAAGCGATGGCCATCTACGCCAAAATGCCTAGCATGCCAAAAGCCGAACAAGACAAATACAAAAAAGCCCTTTTGGAGTATTGCAAGCTAGACACCTTGGCGATGGTGAAAGTGTTAGAGGTGTTAAGGGGGGTGTAGGGGGTCCCTTGCCTTTAGTAGAAGGCAAACCATTTACACGCCACTAGCCATGTTTCAAGTAAATTATATTTTGGTCGCTGTCGGCAATCATGTTAAATAAAGGTGGAGTTTTGTCAAGGAGCCAAAACATGAAGTGGATAGATGGCATGTTGGATTTAATGGGTGCTATGGAAGCAGACGAGACAAAGTGGAATTTTGAAGCCAAACTTGCCAAGAACTTTAGTAGAGACGATGTGTTGCTAGGGGCGATTAGAGCCATGACAGAGGAGGATTCTTTTTTTGATGAGGGCAGCTGTGATCGCTTTAGAGTCCTAGGCATCCATAAACATTTTGAGGATTGCGCTGATCTGCAATCCGACTTAATCAAGGCTAGAATCGACACGCGTGGGGATAAGGTCTATTTAACCTTGGTCTTTCTTTTAACTTTGAGCCAATATGAGTGCGTCTTTGATTGGGAGACAAAAACCTTTATGGATGGCTATAGCTGGGACGATTCTTGTGTGGATGACATCATAGCCGTACCATTCGAGCAATATTTTGTAGATGTGCGTTTGCATTTAGACCTAGAGAGATACACGATCGATCATTTTTGGGAGCAATTTAGAATCTTGTGCGATTACCTTAAGAATATGTTTTTAGTGCGTAAGCCCTTAAGCGATCCCAAGTTTATCATGTCCGAAGTGAGTGTGCGGTGCGCGCATCGAACCTGTGAAAAAGCCAAAAACCACGGAGACTATGTCAATATCTCAGACCTATTAAGAAAAAAATACCATAAAGAGCAGAAACCCAGGACCATCGCTAAACCCTTACCCGCGTTTTCGCGCTATATAAACAGCGTAGAGGTGTATTTGGACGCTGTGGCAGGCAAGGGTTATGGTTTTATAGTGCTTGAAGATGGCATACAAACCGATCGTGGGGTCTTTAAAGACAGCATAGCGCATGTTTCACGCTTACAGGTTTTGGCTCTAAAACAAGCAGTGCAAAATGTGAATACAAAAATAGGCGATGGTGTCGGCATTAAATCTTTCGTTGTGAACAGCAACCATAGCCAAATGTTGCGGCAAAAACTTTATGGAGGAGATATGGAGTTGTGTTCTTTGAGAAGTTCTTGGGATGAAAACGAAAAATTTCAACACACTTTTGATTTATGCTTTTGTGAAATGAAAAAAAGCCCAAAACTCGGAGAATTGAGGGAATTTCTAATGAAAGAGCTGGGCTAGATTATACGCGGTGTTTTGTGCACAAAACAAAGATTTTTAGGCAGCCTAGATAAAAATCTTTAGCGCAACTATAGAGGACACCAACCACAGCTTGCGCTTGTGCGAGAGTTGGCAAAATTTCAGTTATTGGTACATAAGAGGGGCTTTAACCACCTAAGCACTACAGGGCTTCTCTTGGCGCACTATACAAACAAAGGGAGATTTTAAGAGGCTTTCGTTAAGCCAGTAACATAAAACTTGATTCCAAAATACTTGTATCTTTCTTCAACCATAGCAATAGCATGACGCAACAGTTTAGCGCCACCAATAAAATGATTATCACTTCCAAGTTGTCCTAGTGTCATGTATGGTAATCTCTCTAAATGAGACTATTATTATCACTTTAACACTTATTTCTTTTTATCAAGTTATATTTTTAAACAATAAATATTGTATTAAACACAATAATTAATATTTTAAATAATATCTAATCTATTATAAATTATCACTCTATCGCCCGCTTTAGCGCAAAGCTTTGCATAATGGCGCACCCTAGTGCACATGTAGGTGTGTCGCCTTGTGTTGCTTTGCAAGATCACAACACTGACACAAAAAAATCCCTAAAGAAACTTTAGAAAAAGTCTAAGCAATTTTTTGCCCCTTGTTTGCCATGTGCTTGCACGCTCTCTAACACTTGCCGTGCATGTGTTTGCATCGCTACGAACACATGGGTAATTCTTTAAGCACAGCGGGCTGACTTAGTATTTTACAAACTATGCACGACCCTTAAAGGGACGCTACGCTTAGTGCCTAGTTTGCCCTTGCAGGGGGCTAAAAACACCTTCTCTTGCGTCCACTCTGTGCCTTCGTGGGCGCGCTTTTTGTGGGAAAAAACTTCATTAGTTTTTTACAACCCCTTTATACTTTATGGCCTTTTTCAAAAAAATATGCTAGAACACGCGGTAGCAAGAGGTATATATAAAGCCTCCGTTTTACATGGAGAGGGTTTTATGAATACTGAAACGCAAGGGCAAGACCAAGAACAGCAACCACGACCACCTAAAAAACGCAACCGCAAGCCACAGAGTAAGGGCGCAGCATATTACGAAGGTTTGAGCCCCCGCAAATTGGGTGTGTGCGTTAATTCTCTCATGGATAGATACAACAAGGCGCACAACGATTACATACAAGCACAGATCAAATTAGAGGAAGCGCACGCACAAGTGCAGTTCTTTGCCAATGAAACGCAATTAGCTAAGAACGCCTTCAACAAAAAAATGCGCAATGGCGGGCAAGCAAAGCTTGTTGTTAGCCCTGCTCAAGCTCCAAATGTAAATTTAGCAAACACTTCTTGGCAATCCACACAAGAACCTAAACAACCCATAGAGAACGCCGAAGTGGCAAACGCTGATTTAAAGCCCACCTCTCAAGATGAATATGACATGCCCTTTTAGGTTAGTGTAAATGGCAAAAGCAAGTATCCATATTGAGAAACGCAAGAACCCCAACCAAGAACGCTATAACGATAGAAGTATCCCCCCTAACTATCTTTTACCCGAGCACTTGAGAAAACCCATAGAGGTTTGGAATTATGCAGATCAAGCTTTAGAGCTCAAGCAAGCCATTGTCCTAAAAGCGCAAAAGGATTACAGCAACACCCACAATGGGCGTGCGTTTATTGCCACAGACTTTAATTATACGGGAATAGTGAATTTGGAGGCGCACCACACCCTAGAGGAAGTTAAGGCTTATGTTGCTGAATTTCATAGGCGGTATGGCTGGCAATGCTACCAAGCTGTGATCCACAGAGATGAGGGCGACCCCGACCCCATAGAGGGAGGCGTTACCTACAATTACCACGCCCACCTAGAGTGGATCACTTTAGATGAAAACAATGGCGAGAGCCTAAAGCGCAAGTTTTACAAAAACCGCGGAGCTCTTAGAGATTTGCAAACATGGACAGCGGAATTTTTTAAAATGGAGCGGGGGGAGCTTGTAGAGATCAGCGGACACAAACATGTAGATGGACGGCAATATGCCACCATCGCCAACGCCCAAAAGAAGCGTTACCGCGCCAAATTAGAAAAGGAAAAACAAAAAGCCAAAAAGGAAGCTCAAGAGGAAGCCCAAAAGCAATACGAAAAACACCTTAGCCCCGATCAAGTGAAAGCACAACGCCTAGAGGATTTTAAAAGCCTTTGCTCTTTAGCGGGCATGGATAGCAAGGACATACCCACAAAAGCCGATGAAGCCAAAGCTAGCCTTGAGGCGGGCATTAGGCAACTTACGACAAATCTAAGCACACTTTGTGCGCTTGCAAGCGGAGGCAAGCCAAATACACCTAAAGTTGTTATGGAAAATTTCACTAACCTAGAAACCGCTATAAACACCGCTTACAGCGCATTGATTGAGGTAAAAGGCCTAAACAATGAGCTTACAACCCTAGATAAGAAGAGCCATAGAAACCAAAGCGCAAGAGGTGTTAAAAACCATTGAAAGCCAAAAGACCACGCTAGATACACAAAACACAGCCCTTGAAGAGCGCAACAAACAAGTTAGCGATCAAGCGGAGGAAATCGAAAGGCTTAATCGCGCGCTTGCCGGCGCGCTTGCTAACAAATCCCAAGAAAGTGTGCAAATCAAAGCCGATGCACCTACAATGATTATCCAAGCCTCCACGCCCGCTGACAACAACATGGAAGTTTCAAAAAACATTGATAACAAGGGCGAGGCCTCTATAAATGCAAAGCACTCCGCTGTTTTTAGCATGCCCCTAGAAACCGCCCAAAATGGCGCAAAATCCGCCCAAGAACTCGTAGAAATTGCTCCAAAAGACACAAGCTCTGCCCAAGAACCCGTAGAAACCCCATTAAAGGCACAGAAACGCCCCTAGAACGAGAGGGACAACAAGGTAAGGCCTTCCCACTTCTATTACACTCACAGCCATAGCCTAGCTCTTTAGCTAGCAAATATATGGGCGGTAATGTGCGGTCGTTATGTTGTAGCTGTATGTTGTTTGTAGGTTTAAAATTGATTGAGGCAATGTTTCCCATTGTTGCACTCCTCATGTGTTTGCCAAAGATTTTAGCGCATTATGAGCGCAAAATCATTTTTGTTTTTGTCTTTAGCTCCCTGCAAGGGCAAACTAGGCGGTGAGCTTGCGGACGAAAACCCCGATATGAGGGGTCGCTTAATTCGAATTAAGCGGTCTGTTTTACAGAACGCTTGCAAGCTCGTTCCGCTGTCCCCATCACTCCCTTGTATAATTTGCTTGAAATTTGCCTTTATGAGATTGTCTATTAAATTTCTTGCTAGCCTTAGCAAATCTGTATTAGAGATTTTGGGATCGCCTGTTAATTGTTTTACTTCTTTTGGCGTGAAAACCACAAAAGTGTCTTGCTTATCCTTTAGACGGTTAAAAAGGCTAAATAGCAAATTATTCTCGAGTTCACTTAAATGCCCTAAATTGACTTTACAGATGTTGTTGTGCATGACAATTTGGTTTTTATTAACAATGCTTAAGTTCTTTGCAAGTGCAGATGGGATGTCTTTGGAAGCCAAAAGCCCTCGTCTGTGAATAACTTGTGGATCTTGCACTATAAGGGCTGAGTCTTTTTGTAACTCTTACTGTGGGGGTTCTTTAGGAGGGTCTTGTGGGGCACAATTTTTGTAGTGTTGTTTTTAGTGGTGGCAACAGTTTGTGATTTGTCCCTTGGATCTATCTCGGTTCGTGTGGTTAGAACACTTTGCATATTATCTATACAATCTCTAATACCTATTTCTAGCCCCTCTTGTAACATGGGACTTGTGGTGCTGTCTAACTTCTCTTGTAGTTCGTTCATTAAAGCATTAAAGTGCTTTAGGCGTTTTATAGCTTCTTGTGAAGTGTTGATCCCCTCTGTATCATTGCTTTCCCACTCGTTAGACAAAAATGATCTGCACTAATTCTTTGAGGATTTTTACCTTTACCGGGAGTACTTTTTAAGTAAATCAGGGTTGTTGGTGTATTGGAGTTCTAAAGTGCTAAACCCACCTAAGTCGTTCTTTAGGGTTTTAAGCCGTTGAACCAAGGTGTCGCTATCCATTTTTATATCTTGTCTAATTTACCGCAATTTCGTTGCCGAAAGCGACTCTTATTGATTTTTTTACTTAAGTTTTAATGCCAAATCTATTCGGTCTTAATATATAATTTTAAAAAGTTATGCTAAAGACGGAATTTATAGCTTTAATATGCGGAATTTATGGCTAAACCCCCTCGCCGTACATTAATATGCCTTAAAAAGGGTCTAAAAAAGCTATCTTTTTAAAAGCCGCGTGCGGGCGCGCACTTGCCCGTGTTACATATTTCCTCTTTCTTCTGTGAAAAAAATTTTTTGAGTTTTGTTGAAAAGTTGGTTGAGTGAGTTTAAGGTAAGCCAAGCTTGCGCTTGGCATCTATAAGTCTTGGGGGCAAGCCCTAAACCCCCAAGAGAGGGTTTTGAAATGAGGATTAAATATTTAGTCTTTAAAGTGTCTATGGTTGTGGGGGTAATCATGTTTCTTGGGGAGAGGGTGAAAAACTGGTCAATTAGGACAATTATATCTTTGGATAACAAAATAGAGAGAAGCCATAAAACAAAGATAGCGTTTAAAGCGCTTTTAAAGGGTCGTAGAGTGAAAGGTTAGGGGGCGGGAGTTCAAACTATGGTTTATGGGTTAAAAGTGGTTGTGAGGCAACAACAAAATAACAAAAAATAGAAAAAAACACTGGACTTCAGCAAAAGTTCACCAAGCTAACAAACCAATCAAACTCCCCCACACCTTAAAGGAATCAACATAAAACTAAACCTTGATCTAAGTTCTGCAGTCTACTTTTTAAGCAGCGCTTCCACGCCCGAATACGCTTGCACAAAATCAGGCAGGCGTGTACCTTGAATGCTGATGGCATTTAAGGTAGCATTGATTTCTTGCATTTCGCTAGGGCTTAACTTTAACGCACTAGAAGCGGTGTTGGCTAGCATGTGGTCTTTGTTTGTTGTGCCGGGGATGGGCACGATATAGGGCTGAGCTAACAACCACACTAGGGCAATTTAAAGCGGGTGTGGCGTTTTTCTTTAACGCCCACTCTTGTAACAAATGGACTAATTTTAAGTGGGGACTCACTCTACAAACTCACCTATTCGGTGTTGAACGTCTATGTCTTCTAACAGGCTTGCCATTTCTTGTATAAGGACGCACTGTAACTATTTTTCTACCTCCCCTTGTCTGTGCCATTGCATCACCACCTTTCTATGACAGACTTCCTCAGATCGGTTTAAACAAGATTCATTAAATCCCCCACAGCCCCCGCGACATCCTCAATGGGGACTTGTGGATCGACTCTATGCTGGTAGAGCAAGTCAATGTAATCGGTGCGCAGTCGTTTAAGCATATTATGCACGACTATTTTAATGTGCTTGGGGTCGCTGTTTAAGCCGGGGAGCCGTTTGCCCGTTTTTTGATCGATATTCCAATCAAACTTAGTCGCCACCACCACCTGCTTTCTAAAGGGCGCGATCGCCTCGCCTAAAATCCTCTCAGACTCAAAAGGTCCGTAAGCCTCTGCTGTGTCAAAAAAAGTTACCCCCTCCTCAAAAGCTCGGCGGATCACGGTGATCATTTCGGGGCGATAGGGTGTAGTGGTGTCGTATTTGCGTCCCATGTTCTGCACCCCAAGCCCCACACAAGAAACCTCTAATTTGCCTAAAAAACGCTTTTTGGGCGGATTTTTAGGCACTATCTTTCTCTGCCCTCTAGCCTCTAGTGCCCCCAAAGGGAGCAAAGACCCCCAATGAGTCACTAGCTAGCTGCGCCGCTTGGGTTAAGCTCTTATTTACCCGTTTTTCGGCTAATTTTTGGGGGTATCTCTTCCCGAGATAAAATCCACGATAAAGCAATTTGGGCGGGGGTGGCGTTTTTGGCTTTGGCCATGTCTTGCACCAACTCCACTAGGGTGTAGTTTTGGGCTAGGTTTTCTGGGCTAAACTTGGGCACGATATTTCTAAAGTCCTCTTTAAAAAAGTGGTGTTTTTGGCAAATTTGCCCCCTAAAAAGCCCTTGCCTAGAGGTGAAAAGGCAACATAGGTAATGTTATGTGCCTCACAAAGCCTCGCTCATCCCCCACGCTTTGATTTTGCCCTCTTTAATGAGCTCTTGCATTGTGTGGGCAACTTCTTCTATGGGTGTGTTGGTATCCATGCGGTGCTGATAATACAAATCCAAACATTCTATGCCTAGGCGTTTTAAACTCCCCTCTAGGGCTTGGCGTATGTTGGTAGGGCTGGAGTCGGTTTTTAAAGCCCACCCCCTTCTTCATCCTTATAAATCCTGAATTTGCTTGCAATGACAACCTTGTCCCTAAAGAGTTTAATGGCTTCGCCTAAGAGCTCCTCGTTGTAAGCCCCATAACCTTAAGCTGTGTCAAAAAAGTTAATGCCAAACTCAAAGGCTTTATGTATGAGTTTAGTCATTTCTTTTTTGTCATGCACTTCACCATAGCCAAAACTCATGCCCATACAGCCCAAAGCCAAAAGGCTGACTTGAAAGTGTCCTAACACCATGTGTCATAAATTCTCTTTAATTTTGAAGGTGTTTAGGATTATAAAACCTGACACCTAGTGTTTGTCAAGGGGGCACAATGCAGTTGTGCCCTTAAACAATGCAGTTGTGCCCTTAACAAAGATTTTACCCCTATTTGTTTTGTCAAGGGGTCTTTTTAGGTTTGCCCGTGTAGGCAGGGCTTAGGGGGTTAAAGTCCTTTTGCTCTTTGATCATTTGCGTATAGAGTGCGATTTTATGGGCGATTTTAGCTTCTGCTTGGTGCAAGGTGTCTAGCTGAAGGCGTAAATCTTTAAGCTGTTGCCCTAAAATCGCCTTGCGTTGTGGGGCACTTTTCATGCCTTGTTGAGATAAGTGGATATAGTCTTTATCGTGGCTAGGGGCATGCCACACGCACGCAAGCACTGCACCCACTCTACCCACGCGACATCGCTTTGAGAGAAGTAACGCACGCCATTAGAATCGCTTTGCACAAATGGGAATAGCCCTTTATCGCACTAAAAACGGATTTTATGCGAAGGGATGCCCGTTTGCGGGCTTTGGAGCAAGGGCATTTTGGCGATTGCAAGCATATCACAAAGTCTATCTTTGAGTTGCGTGTCCATGTGGGACCAGGCTATCGCCTCTATTGTTCCAAGCAAGGCGACACTTTAGTGATTTTGCTCTGTGGAGGCGACAAAAGCACGCAAAAAAGAGATGTTGAAAAAGCCCAAGAGATTTTAAAGGAGTTTCCATGGAAGTAACTTTTAGCCCCTTTAGCGTGGTGGAATTTTTGAATAGCGATGAAAAGCGTTTATCTTATCTCAATGCAGTTTTAGAGGATGGGGACTTAGTGGAATTGCAAGATGCGTTAGAGGTGATTGCCAAATCTAAGGGGGTGGAGCTCCCCAAGGGAGATAGCCTCTTGGAGCTAGTGAAGTATTTGGGCTTTAACCTGCAAGCGCAAGCCAAGCATTGATTAAGGTTCATGGGTCATAGGGGTGACAATTGGTGTTGTATGGCTTAGGGGTAAAGTGTTGATTGTAGAGGCTATATGACCTAAAGAAAAGGTATAAAGAGAAGGGGGCAAGCTAGACAAGTTGGGAAGATAGCCATAGAACGCTCAAAAACGCTCTACAATCGATTTTGAGGGCTTAGTAATGTTTTTGTACTGCCTTGGCGTTCTACGAGCCTTCTAGGGGACCAAAAACGCTATGTGTTCTCTGGGTCAGTCTTTGGGGCTGTTGGTTCATTGTCTTTTTTGCCCTTTTTCTTGGTCTTAGTTTTCGTGGCTTTGGGTTTCGTGGATGATTTTGTGGGCTTTGTGGGTTCTGTGAGCTCTAGTAGCTTGTTGTGGGGCTTGGGTTATTCTTTCTTGGGACGACCTACGGGTCGTTTAGGTGCATTGCTAGGTTTTTTAGCTTTTGTGGCAGTCAGCATGGTCTCAAAAGCCTTCTCGATCCCATCCCCAAAGCTCTCTCGTATTGCTCTAGCAAGTTTGCTTTTTTTCATGGCGGCATGGTGGCTTTAATCTTTTGGAGCTCATCGTAGTGTTTGCCTATGTCGGCAATGGTGTTAAGTTCAAACATTGTTTTTGTTCTTTTTTGGGGTTTTATGTGAGATATTTTTAAAAATTAAGTTGCAAATCTACGCAAGGTTTACAAAATATGGTTATAACGGCTGTATTTTTTACAAAGGATGGATCGACATGCAGTCTTTCAAATTAGGGATTTCTACTCTGATTTTCGCAGGTTTGTGCACCACTCTATCAGCATCGACAAAAGAAGTTTCGTATCAAAATACAAATGATACAGACCTCATTAAGTTGGCTGGCAAAATTTCTCCCAAAGAAGAACCCGATTATGCTATGGAGCTTCACAAACGGGCTGAGAAAATGAATCCCAAACAACGCAAAGAGTTTTATCGAGAGGTTATTGCTACGGCAGATAAAAATATTGCTAATGCGGTTATGGAAAATATCAGCAAACGCATGGATGAGCTATCTGCGTGGCAGTCCAAGCTAGAATTGCCAAGATGACCCGTGCATTAATGTAGTCAAAGAATTAAAACTGGAGGGTTATGTCTAAGCTAGATGGGGTGGAAGTTTATTTTTAATTTCTCTCTTACCTCCGTAGGGACAAACTAACCAAAACAAAGCTTGCGGGATGTCCTACGCTAGTGGGGCCACAGCACTATGCGCTATGGCCCCCCAAAGAGTTTCGTTCGCAAGCTCGCTTGGTTGTATGCTACTCAAACGCCGTGGGGCTTTCTAGTGGATTAAGGGATTTTTTCTCAAGCACATAACCTTGCCCGCTCCACTTGTAGTATTTTCGCCCTAGTAGCTCCCAAAGGCTTAGGTCAAGTTCATCGGGGGTTGCCTAACCTTTTACTTGCCAATACACGCAAAATGACTAGCTTTTATCCACGCTTATTAAGCTATTTGTAAGCTATTTGTAAGTTAGTCCAGCGCAGGATATTTTCCAAAATGCTTCCTAATCCGCCCCATTTGTTTTATTTAGCCCCATAAGAAATGCTACAATAACACCAGCGGACTAATCGCAATCATCTTTTGGAGGTTTTTATGAAAAAACATGTGGTGTTTTTTGAGGCTGTGGGCGGGACGGACAAAGGCAGGGACGGGCATAGACGCGACACCGTGCCCATGATGGACTACCTTGGAAAACTGGGCTGGCACGCTGAGGTGGTGCAGCTCACCGATGCCCTTTTAAAAGACGCTGAAAAGACCAAAGAGGTTTATGCGTATGTGCAAAAGGTTGCCGATGCCTATGTTTCACGGGTCAATCCGGGTAACCTTAAAGAGGAAAAACTCTACTTTGACTTGCTGCGCAAACTCTGCGACAATGGCGTGATTGGCATGCCCCACCCCGATGCGATGATTGGCTACGGGGCTAAGGACGCACTCACTAAGTTAGCCGACACTGAGTTAGTGCCCGATGACACCTACGCCTACTACGACCCCGCTGAAGCTAAACGCATTGGCGTGGCTTGGGGCGATCAGCATGATTTGAAAAAGACTTTCCCCAAGACTTTAGCCAAAGGCGAAAGGGTCTTAAAGCAAAATCGTGGCTCTACGGGTGAGGGCATTTGGCATGTGCAAGTTGAAGAGCCCCTGCCTGAGGGAGCTAGCGAAGTGCCCCTCAATGCCAAAATCAAATGCATTGAAGCAGTAGATAACCATGTGGAGCACAGACAGTTGGGCGAATTTATGGATTTTTGTGAAAAATACCTAGTCGGGGACAATGGCATGTTGGTGGATATGACTTTCTTGCCCCGCATTAAGGAGGGTGAGATTCGCATTTTAATGCTCTACAAACACCCCATTTATGTCGTGCATAAAAAACCCGCCGAGGGCGCAGATGCGTTTAGTGCGACCTTGTTTAGCGGGGCGAAATACCGCTACGACAAACCCGAGCAATGGGATGACTTGGTGCATTACTTCTTAAGGCAGCTGCCCCATATCCAAACCAAGTTGGGCAATTACGACCTGCCCCTCATTTGGACAGCAGATTTTATTTTAGACACCGATGAGCACGGCAAAGACAAATACATTTTAGGCGAAATCAACTGCTCTTGTGTGGGCTTTACAACCCCCGTAGAGTTCTTAGACAAAACCGCCCGCAAAGTCGCCAACACGATCATTGACATTGTAGAGGACAAATTAAGCTAGCAAGGATTACCCATGTTGCCCTTAATTTTTGGCTTACCGGCTGCGCTCAATCTAGCCGAGTCTTTTATTGACAATGTTTTAAGGGACAGGGTTACCCCTAAGCTGGGCAGCATTTTATACTGCCGCCTCGTGGGCCCCACCACCCACACGGGGATTTATGTCGGCGATCAGCAGATCGTGGAGCTCTTAGGCTCGGGCGAGGTGAAACTCTCTAGCCCTAAAGAGTTTATCAGCGGGACACAAGCAGTGAGTATTTATGTGGCGTGTAAGGGGAGCGAGGCGGTGGGCTTTGCCAAAGCCGCCGAGCGTGCCCGTGCCCTTGTGGGCAAAACCCTAGACTACCCCACAATGGGCATCCCCACAGAAAAGCACGAACGCAACTGCCATTGTTTCGTCTATGAATGCTTGACTGGCGAACATGACAGCCAAAAATGGACCTTACTGGACATTGAAAACAAATTTCGGGGGGAATATTTTGACAACTGGCGGGTATGGGACTTGAAAAGTGAGGAGTTGTTTTAAAACTGCGAGATTTATCAAAAGAGTTACAAGGCATCCACAACTGAGCAAAAAAAAAGATAACCCCCATTCACCTATCCATGCTACAATCCCTTTCTATTCATAACAAAAGGATCACAGATGCAACAGGCACATAGCAACCTAAGCCAACAGCTAAAAGCCACAAAACGCGCCCACAGATTATTTTTATCGGTGTTGGAGGATATGGGGGGGGGGGGGTGATTTAACTCCCCTTAAAGAAGAGTTAGAGGATTTAAACACAAAATTCACTCATCTTTTAGACGCACTCGCCACTTTCAGCAAAGCTTTAGAAACTGCCTACAACCAAAGCACAGAGGACGACACAGAGTTGGAAAATGCCTTAGCACAATTTAAAAAATGCAAGGTGAAAACAGCCACCCACTTAAACGCTCTCATAAACGCCACAGAGAGCCCCCAAGCTTTAGAAAACGCCAAGAACTTAGCCAAATCCTTAGAGGATTTAGCAAATTTGTTAAGTGCCCTGCAAGAAAGCCACGCCCCCCTTCTACAAGGCACAAACACAAATACTAGCCAAAACACCAACCACACACAAGCCATACAAACAACCCAAAGCACACAATCTAGCAATGCCCCTGAAGTTAAACCCCTATGGCAATATGGAGCAAATACCTTACAAGCCTTTAAAGACTATATGAAGGCTAAAGACTTGGGGAGTGCCAGCGCTTGGCTAGAGCTGGGTAAAATGGCGTATGAGGGGATTGTGTTATACCCCGATAACAATGTCGCCATGCGTTGTTTTGAAAAGGCGATTGAGTTAGGCTCAGTTGGGGCAATGGTGGAGCTAGGCAAAATATACATGGAGAATGGGGACACACAAATTACAGAGTATGGCAGTGGGGAGGTGATTAGTGGGGAGGAAGTGATAAGTGCGTTAAACCCCTAAAAGACGACCTAGAGAGCGAGGATTATTTAACAATTTTCAAACATTGCCAAGTCTTTAAAGACAAAACCTTAACAAATTGCCAAGAAAAAGCTAAAGAGCTGTTTGAAAAAGCGGTGGGCTTAGGGGAGGGTAGGGGGTATGTGGGGTTAGCTGAAATGTTTCTTTATTATAAAGACGATGATGACATGGCAAAAACATATTATACTCAAGCCATGCAGTTTTTAAAAACCCAAGCCCAAAAGGGCGATGTGGAGGCTTACGCTCTGTGGGGTATAGCTTTAAAAGAGGTTAGCGGTTATCATAGCAAGCGAGAAGTCATGCAACTCTACCAAAAAGCCATCGATTTGGGCTATGTGGATGCTTACGACTGTTTGGCAGGTTTGGACTATGAACGAGCGGATGATTACCGCAAACAAGGGGCTAGGTTAGGCAGTGGCGAATGTGCTAAATTTTTACGCCCTTCAATGGATAACCTACCATATGAGGGTAGGGATGATTTAGAGGATTTTAAGCTGGCTGCCACACAAGCCATAGAGTTCATGGATAGACTCATGGAGTGTCTTAAAATCCAAAAATTTGTCGCTTTGCACTGCCGACACCACAGAGTATTTTTAAGACTATTGGAGAACCTCAGTTTAGCAAAGGCAATCAATGGGCATATCGGCTTACACAATGTCGAGCGTTATGAAGCGTTGTTAGAGCTTAAAATCAAAGAAATTGCCGATACCCTAGACCGCCCAAATGCTCGCTTTGCAAAAATTTTAGGGCGAAACCAGTGGCGTTTTGACGCTTTTGCAGATTACACAAATCTTAGAGTATTTGCCAAACCTTATGATAGTGGCTATCAAAGAGTGAATACTGATGGGGAAGTTGAATTTGATGATAGCCTCTTGTGATGCCGATAACACCCCAGCCTATGGGACAACCCATAACACCCCCCCAAATAGGGCTGGTCTTTGCCCTAGCGTTGATCGCCTCCCTAAAACCGCCCCCCAAAGCCAAAAAATGGGGGCAATCTCTCCCCTATAGTCCTAGCCCTAAAAAGGGGGTGATGAGAAATGAGGGACAAAAGGGGGGATACACCCAAAAGTGGGGGCTATCCTAAACAAGAGCGTTGTCTAAGAGAGGTTAGATTTTAGGGTTTTGCTTTATATGTGGCGTAATCGCCATTTCTAGCCCTTGTTGATCGAGCACACCCACAGCGACCCCAACCACATTAAGCCTTTAGCTCTAGCTCAAATCTTCGATTTGAGCCCAAAGAAAATATTCAACGGGTAGTTTTTGTCGGATTTTTTGAGCTCTAGATAGGCTTTAATGATTAAAAACTCGTCTTGGGGGTGGGTGCTTAGGCGATCTCTGGCTTGTTCGATCATCTCCAAATCTAAGAGCACATACAAGAACGCCTTTTCGGCTTGCTCGTCCTCTGTGGCTAAGAGTTCAAAGAATTTATACCAATCATCGGGGGATAAAAAGGTCTTGGCATCCACAGCCATTTGCAAATACTCTTGTTTGTTACACCCTATTTGCACGCATAAATTGCCAATTTCAGCCAATTCCATGCCCACTCTCTTATCCCAAAACGCCCGCAATAACACCTCTAGCACGGACTTATCTAAGAGCTCGCTAGCCCCCTTTAAAGCTTTGGGGATTTCTTTAAACGAACCCCTTTGGATCAAGTCGATCAAGGCTTGGCGTTTTAGGGCAGGGCTGTAGCCCTCTTTTTTAAGGATTTGTTGGGCTTGTTTGAGGTCGTGGTGGATTTTATTTTGCAGGTTTTGGATATAAAAGGGGTTACTCGGGTCTAAGTTATACTTGCGCCACTTTACATCCTCAGCTTGCGACACCCGTGCATACAAACTAAAGAGCTGATCCACTTTCTCACACCCGCTCTCTTGGCTGTTTAAATCCGCTTCTAGTTTAAAACGGGCTAGGATTTTAGAGAGGGTGGCAAAGTGTGGGTTGTGGTATTTCTCTAGGATAAAGTGTTCCTTCGTGTTTTGGCTCACGATTTGCTCGGTGAGTTTCTCAAAGTCGCGCTTTTGCTTGTAGCGTTGCCACAAGTTTGCGATGCTCCCACTCAATATAAACAGCAAAGTGAAGATAAAAAATAACAACACCACACCCACGATCCAAAGGGCAATGGGTAAGTTTAGGGTGTGGTTTGCGACATTCACGGGGAGTTTTTGCGGGTCAGTGTTGTAGACATACCAACCCACGACAATCATAAACAGCAATGTAAAAGAGCCATAATAGCGTAATCTCATAGTGCCTCCATAGTAACCTATTTGTGGTAAGGGTGGTTGTTTAAAAGACTTAAACCTCTAAAAATCTGTTCACATAAAATGAGCTTGGCTAAGGCGTGGCTAAAGGTGAGCGGGCTTAGCGATAAGGGGGTGCATCGTTTTAAAAACTCTTTAGCAAAGCCATAAGCCCCTGCAATGAAAAATTGTATGTGGGCGTGGGCGCTTAGCATTTGACTAAACTCTTGGCTACTTATGAGCCTACCGGTCGGGTGCAAGGCGTAGGCGGGGGCACCTGGCTTTAAATAAGGGCTTAGGGCTTTGGTGTAAGACTTTTGCGCCTCTGTGCTGTTGTTTGAGGCTTTGGGCGCAATGTCTACAATCTCAAGCGTGGCTTTAAATTGCTGGCATGCTCGTTGTTGTTGCGCCAACAAGGGGGCAAACTCGGGGGTTTTTTTAGAAATGGCGTAAATGCTGCAAGTCATCTGTTTTCTGTGAGCATCCCCACTAGGTCGCTCAAGGTCTTTTTTAAATCCTTGCGCTGCACGATCATATCGATCAAGCCATGTTCTAGCAAAAACTCTGCGCTTTGAAACCCTGCTGGCAACTCTGCACCGATGGTTTGCTTAATCACCCGAGCGCCCGCAAAGCCCACCATCGCCCCCGGCTCAGCGATGATCAAATCTCCCAAGAACGCAAAAGACGCACTCACCCCCCCAAAGGTGGGATCTGTAAGCAGTGAGATAAAGGGCAACTTCGCCTCTGTGAGCCGATTTAAAGCCGCGCTTGTCTTTGCCATTTGCATGAGCGAATAGGTGGATTCTTGCATCCGTGCTCCCCCACTTGCAGACACAATCAACAACGCCTGCTCTTTTTCCACCGCCCGATTGATCGCGCGCACGATTTTCTCCCCCTCCACTGAGCCTAAAGAGCCGCCCATGAAGGCGAAGTCAAACACCACGATTTGCAAAGCAATGCCATTGATTTGCCCCTCCCCACTGATCACCGAGCTTGGGCGGCCGGTCTTGGCTTCGTATTTTTTAATGCGCTGTTTGTAGCTCTCTTTATCCACGAAGTTTAAGGGATCCACGGGGCGCAGCTCGTTGTCGTATTCTGTAAAGGTGTTCTCATCGCACAAGAAAGCGAGCCTCTCGCTTGCCCCTATTCTAAAGTGGTAGTGGCACTTGAGGCACACATGGTTTTTGGCAAAGACCTCTTTGTAATACATCAAAGCGGCGCACTTAGGGCATTTGATCCAATGGCTTGGCATGTCCTGTTCGCTCGATTGCACCCTTGTTTTCTTAAGATTTTTTAAGAAATCCGCAAAACCCATCACTCATCCTTGCAAAAACAAATAACCCCTATTCTAGCATGGCTTAATTATTTTTAAAAGTGCTTTTAGGCACAGGCAACAACACGACAAAGGCTAAAAACAGCGCCACGCCGCTGACAAGAAACATTTCATAGAAGCTAAAGTGCCCCAACGCCCAAGTGAAAACAAAGGAAAACACCGCTTGAAAAATCCCAAAGGCGAGGGTTACAAGGCTTGAGGCTTGCACAAAGTGCTCTCGCCCCATGATATGGTATGCCATCGTGCTTGTGATCGTTAAATTGCCCGTGGTCCCAAAGCCCATTAAAAAGATAGACAGATTGAGCCATGTTATGTCGGTGCTGTACATCGCAATCACGCAAGAGATGCTTTTCATTAAAATCACAATGCTAGAGGCGTTTTTCAGCCCTAGCGTCTTAGCCAAAGTGGCGCTTAAAATCGTCCCACTTGCCGCCCCAAAGCCAAAGAACGCCCAAGAAGCCCCCGCCACCGCCTTGCTAAAGTGCAGTGAACGCACCAAATAATCCACCCAAAAGAGCGTGTGTGGCAAGTAGCCAATGGCGTTAAGCACCACCGACACCAAGAGCAGGGCAAAAAAGGTGGAGATTTTAAAGGGGGCTTCTTTGTGGGTGCTGTTTTTGGGTGGGTGCAGGGTTTTTAAAAATACGCAAGATAAGAGAAACGCCACCAAACCCACCGCCCCTAGGAAAATCCACGCCATGTCAATGTCGCTTGCAAAATGGGGCAGAATAAACCCACTGCACACCACCCCCACCCCAATCCCGCTAAAAATAAACCCGCTCGCATAGGAGCGGTGCTGCTCTTTCACAAGGCTTAGACACAGCGGGGCAGAGAGCACCATTAAACAAGAGGCCGCCACGCCAGCTAAAAAACGCCAAATCCATGCCCACGCAAAGGGTAGGCGATCCAAATAGCAGGCAAAAAAGCTTAGGGCAATGACTAAAAAGCTGATTTTGGCAATGCCCTCTAAAGACATGCGCTTTTGCAAAGAGCTTAGGGCTGCGCTCCCAAAGACATAGCCCACCATCACGGCAATGGCAAGCTGTATGCTTTGGTTTTCTGTGAGCTTGCCCGATAAAATGAGCAGCGGGATCAACACCACATACCCAAACCGCGCCACGCCATTAGCCATGAAAGTCGCCAAAAAGCACACAAAAAGACGCATAAACATACAAAACGCTCCGTGTTGAAAAAAACCATATTAGCCCAAAATTAACAATCTTGTCTTAAAACTAGGGGAACTGAATTTGCTTGACTTGGTTTGATAAACCATTGCAAAGGACGCTTGTGGCGACCCACATTAAAGGCTTAGAGGCATTGGATGCCAAGGGCAACCCCAAAGCCCACACCAAGAAGCACACGCCTAAAGAAGACAAGGAGGCGTTCAAAGCCTTATTAGACCAAAAGAGAGCCCATTTAAACAGCAAGGACGCTAAAGCTAAAAAAGAAGAAAAAGGAGCAGATCACTCTAAAAATCCCCCCACATCGCCCCAAACAGCCCCCTAGCCCAGCTGATGGATAAAAAACTCACCCCCAAGCAGGAAAAGGGATTAAAGGCGCAGGCAAAAGAAGAGGCGAAGCTGCAACACTCCAAAAACAAGCAAGACCCCTTTAGCCAAGCCATGGCATTAAAGGGGGCAAAGGGGGCTAAAAACACCCCCCAAAGCGCGAAATTAAGCGACATTAAAAACCTAGAGAATGCAAAGGCGTTAAACCTAAGCAAACTCCAACACGAGAGCAAAGCGGGCAAACCCACCGACCTAGCCAAGGGTGCACAGATCGCCCCTAAGGGTGCAAATGCAAAGGCAACAGATCTAGCCGCTAAGGCCACGCCGGGCGCACCCAATCTAGACAAGTTGCCACAGGGCGTGGATACGGCTAAGGGCGCGACACCAACCCCACAAGGCGCACAACCCCCGCTAAAATGTCCACCGCTGACCTGCTCGCCTTAAAAAACCCCAAACCCCCACCACCCTCCCCACAGAGCACAAGGCAAGTAGTACTAAACTTGCCCACGCCAACGCTAAAGAGCTCCCCCTAAATGCCAACACAAAAACGCCTTTAAATCAACTCTTAAACAAGCCCAATCCCCTGCCCCATGTGAAGGACAGCCACGACAACGACAGAGAAATCAAGCAGGCGTTTCAAGAAGCCTTTGACGGCCCGCTCAAGCCAAAACCAACCTTCATCCCCCTCTCCTTTGACCCTAACCGCATACCCTTACAAGGCCCGGCTAAACCCATTGTTGCTAGCAAAGAAGAGGACACCCGCACGAGCGCCATAGAAAGCCCCACGCACACCGCCCACACCGCCCACACAGAGCAAAAAAGCACCCTAGAAACCCCCCAAATCAAAGAGACGATTAGAAATTTAGCCACAAATTTACGCCAAGAATTACTAGACTTCAAGCCTCCTATTACGAAGTTGTCTATGGAGCTCAACCCCGATAAGCTTGGCAAGGTAGAGGTGGTGATCCAACAAGTGGGGCAAAATTTGCAAGTGAGCCTAGCCTCCAGCGCACCGGTCAGTGCCCTACTTGTGGCGCACCAAAGCGAGTTGCGCCAACATCTCTCCCAAATGGGCTTTAACAATATAGATTTGCGCTTTAGTGCCACAAACAGCGAAAACACCGCGTATCAAGGCGGGGGTAACCACAACTTCAACCAACAACAGCACAACCCCCAACAACAAGGCCAACAACAGCCCCCTCACCCCCAAGTGCAAACCCCCAAACCCCAACCACCCCCAATCCCAGGCACAAAACACCTCTTCTCAAACTGTTCCCACTCCCATTTCTAAAGCCTCCTTTGTGCATAATTCAACTCTGCCCGATTACGCCTAACGCCCTTTAAAGGGTATTTGTGTTGTTTGCTTTTAGCCCTAAGTTTTTACACTTCCTCTCTTGTTTCACATAAAAATCGGGCGTCTTAGTGGCGTGGGTTTGATAGGATTCTATGGGTTTTTGCTACATTGTGGCTATATTGTGGGGTTTTCATTGTATCCTAGTCTAAATGGTTAAGGATGATGATGAAACTAACCCCTTTTTTGCTTTGTTTATCCCTTTTGCAAGCCACGCCGCTAGACTTTACCAAGTTAAAGGTCAATTACACACACACGCTTTTAGAGGGCAATGCACCCTTGAAAACAGCACGCCTTCAGCCCCTGCCCTTTGAGCCCAGCGGCAAGGACCTCTTGCACCAGCTAAGGGCGATTGTAGAGCAGCTTAAAGCCCACGCCACGAGCAACGCCCCCTTAAACAAGGCAGAGATCATCAATGCCCTGCAAGACTTTAGCCAGTATTACGGCGTGGGGGGGCTAGAGCGGGGGAATTGGTGGCCCTATGAAATTGGCATCCCCAAAGCCCTCAATGCGATTTTAGCCCTCGCCCCCTTCTTGCCAAAAAGCCTACAAGCCACCCTCTTACAAGCCCAAGAATACTACCAACCCAACCCCAAATATTCGGGCTTAAGCGCAGGGGCAAGGGCGAGCACGAACCCCGAATCGCGCGAGAGTCAGGGGGCTAATCGGGTGGATACGGCGTTCATCAGCCTCGCCAGGGGGATATTAAAGCGCAATGAAAGGGAGGTGTTACAAGCCCTAGAAGCCGTCAAAAGCGCGTCAAAGATCGTAACAAGCGGCAATGGTTTTTACGCGGACGGCTCGTTTATCCAGCACGAGCATGTGCCCTCTAATGGCTCTTATGGCGTGGTGCTTTTAAAGGGTTTGGCGCAATTTAAAGCGACTTTAGGCAACACCCCCCTAGCGCACAACCTCATAGACCCTATCTTGTATGCCAGCGTTTTGCAAGGCTACCCCTATTTACTCATCCAGGGCGGGTTAAACGCCTCGGTGTGTGGGCGCAGCATCAGTCGGGATAAAGAGAGCGACTTCGCACGGGGCAAAGCCCTTTTAAAAGCTCTAGCCACGCTAGATAGCCCTATCCTACAGCCTTTACTCAAAGGCGACACAGCCCACTTACCCCCCGTGCATGTCTTTGGGGCGATGGACCGCGCGGCACAAATCGGGGCACATGGCGGGCGGGTGGTGCTTGCCATGCACTCTAGCCGTATCCTAGACTATGAAACCATGAACGGGGAGAATTTAAAGGGCTTTGACACCTCCGATGGCATGACTTATATCTATGGCAGTCCTAGGGCATTTGTGGATTTTTGGCCACTGGTGGATTCCACAAAGTTGCCCGGCACCACAGAGGTGCAAAACCAGGAGGTGGTGGTGTGGCATAGGGGTTCTTTGGGCTTGAACGACTTTGCGGGGGGGGCGAGTAATGGGCGTGTTGGCTTTGTGGGGCTTGATTTACAAAAGCCGGAGTTTCGGGCGCAAAAGTCCTATCTCTTTTTGGGCGATGAGGTGGTGGCACTGGGCAGCATTGTAGGCGACAAGCCCACCACCACCATTTTAGACAACCGCAAACTAAGCCCGGATACACAAGTGTTCATCAACAACGCCCCCTTTAGCCAGCAAGCCACCCTAGTGCATAGGGGCGATTTCATCAACTTCACCAACACCAACGCCCACACCAACATAGGCTACATACTCTTAGAGGATGAAAACACTAAATTACAAGAAGTCGCTAGGAGCGGCAATTACAAAGCCATCGGGGGCAAGAGTTACAAGACTTTATCCGCCCCCTTTTTAGAGATGCAAATCCTACACCCCCTAAAAGCCCGCTACGCCTACGTGATTTTGCCAAACTTTAGCCCCAAAGAAGTGCAAAACTACCCCCTAGAGGACTTGCAAATCCTCGCCCAAACCCCCGCCTTGCACGCCGTGTTTGTGGTCTCTAAACACCTCTTAGCCATCAATAAATACGCCCCCGGGTGGCAAAAACTGCAGGGTTTAAAGCTTAAAGACCCCCTCTCGCTCTTGCAGGTGCAACGCCCTCATGGATTAGCCTTGAGCATTGCCGACCCCACGCAAACCCTGCAAGAAACGACCATCATTTTAAAAGGGCGCTACAAACTCGCCGCACCCAATGCAAAAGCGCGCCTCAAAATCAAAGGCGGTAGTACGCACTTGAGCCTAACCTTGCCCTCACTTGGGGCGACTTTAGCCGTGGATTTAGCAACGCTCTAGGGTTTTCTTTGAAATTTGGCTTAGAGTTTTGGCGGCATAAAGCCCTAGATCTCTTGGCCGGTGCGTTGCCAAAAACCCACTCCATGGCAGAAGAGAACAACATTCTCGGGCTTTACAACGAACGCTTTTTGCTCACCAAGAGCGAGCAGCTTGTGGGGCTCTTAAACATTGAGGGTTTGAGCGTAAACGCCCTCTTGCAAGAGGATTTGCAAACCCACTTCTCTAGCAAGCAAAACGCCCTAGAGCAACTCGAGGGCGTGGTGCTGCGTATCCACACCAAGCGCGCCAAAATCCAGCTAGAGCCCCCAAGTAAGCCGCAAAACCCCCAAGTGCAAGCCCTACTTGATTTGTCCCAGCCCAAAGACTTATACGAGAACACCTACACGCTCATTTTTGAAACCACGCAAAGCCCCCTAAAGGACTTTTTAGAGCAGAAAAAACTAGAACTCATAACAGACCACAAAACGCACCAACACCTAGCCCAGCACTTAAGCGCGAGCATGGAGCAAATGGCGCACGCCCTAAGTGCCTTCAAGCCCACCCCCCTAAGCGCAAAGGAAGTTCTAAACTTTTATGCCTCCTTCATCAACGGACACCCCACAAAGTTAAACCCCACCCTAGGCTTTTTAGAAGACAGCTACATCGCCACGAACATCCATTTTAACAAAGACCACTACATCCAAGAGCACGCCACCCACACGACCTACAACCGCATTTTGGGCGTGAAAGCCTATGCGAGCAAGACTCTAAGCTCGCTCGCCCTGCTCTCTTTGTTGCATCAAGAGCTCGCATGCGAAGTGTTTTTAAGCTTGGAGCCCTTAAGCACCCAAGCCGCCCTAGCCTTCGTGCAAGAGAAAATCCGCCTAAGTTTCGCCCGCCTTGTGCGCCAAGAGTTGCAAAGCTATTACGAGCAGATCCAAGCCAAACGCCTACGCTTGCAAAAAGCCGCCTTAAATATCATTCTCAAAGCCCCCGATTTACAAAGCCTCAACGCCCACACCAAGGAAGTTTTAAGCGTGCTTGCTAACGCCCACTTGGTGGGGGTGGTGGAGACTTTGGGGCTAAGACCGGCCTTTTTCTCTCTATTTCCCGGGCGTTTGCATTTAAACCCCCGCCTGCGCTGCCAAAGCGCACAAGCCCTAGCCACGCTCATGCTCTTTGAAAAACCAAATTGCGGCTTTAAAAGCAACCCTTGGGGCAACCAGCCCTTAAGCGTGTTTAAGAATTTAGACCATTCCCCCTATCTCTTCAACTTCCACAACCAAGAGAGCGACCCAAACCCCAATAGCCCACGCACCAACGGGCACACGATGATCATCGGGGCAACAGGGGCGGGCAAGACCACCTTAATGGGCTTTTTAATGGCAAATGCGCTCAAATACGACAAGCTCAACATTTTGGCTTTAGATCGTGCCTATGGGCTGTTTTCGTGTATAAATTACTTTGGTGGGGTGTATAACTCTGGCAAGGATTTTAAAATCAACCCCCTAACTTTAGAGCTCACGCCCAGTAACCAAGACTTTTTACACAGCTTTTACTCTAGCCTATGTCATTTGAGTGCCCACCCACAAAATAAAGAAGACATCCACGCCAGCCACGCCCTTTTAAAAGCCCTAAAGAGCCTACACGCCACCCTGCCGCAAAAGAGCTTTAATCTGCAAGATCTCAAAGAAGCCATCACCAACGCCCCTAATTTGCACCTAAGCCTTGAGTCTTACCTGCAAAACCCCCTCTTCAATGCCCTAGAAGACAGCCTAGAGTTTGACACTCCGCTTGCTGCCATAAACATGGATGCGATCAGTGCCAACCCTAAAGATTTGGGGCTTTTGGCGTATTACATTTTTTATAAGATTTTACACCGTGCCCTAGAAAAACAAGAAGGCTTTTTGCTTTTTGTGGACGAGTTTAAAAGCTATGCACAAAATGAAACCCTAAACACCCACATCAACACCTTAATCACGCAAGCTAGAAAGGCGAATGGGGTCGTGGTGCTCGCCTTGCAAGATACAAACCAGCTTGCTAGCATTCCCGAGGCGGCAAGTTTCGTTAAAAACATGGGAACTTTGATTTTTTATCCCCAAAAGCACATAGACAGCACCTTACTTAGCAAGGATTTAGGCATCCAGCTAAGCTACATGGAAGCGCACTTTTTAGAAAACACCCCCCTAACCGCCAAGCAAGTTTTGGTGAAAAACATGGCAGAGGGCAGCTCAAACATCATCCATGTAGACTTACAAGACTTAGGAACGCATTTACGCATTTTCAACTCCAACGCCGCCCATGTCAAACGGCTGCAAGCCCTCATGCAGGCTTACCCTGAGACTTGGCGGGAAGTCTTGTTGCAAGAGGGCTAAAAGTTGCTAAAATAGGCATTTTGCAAAGGATTTTAGCGTGCAACTTTCAAACAAGAGCATTTTAATCACGGGCGGGACGGGCAGTTTTGGCAAAAAATGCGTCCAAATTTTACTAGAACAGCACCAGCCTAAAAAAATCATTGTCTATAGCCGCGATGAGCTGAAACAATGGGAGATGGCGCAGACCTACAACAGCCCGAGCATGCGTTATTTTATCGGCGATGTGCGGGACAAAGAGCGGCTTTTTAGTGCCCTGCAGGGGGTGGATATTTGTATCCACGCCGCCGCCCTTAAACAAGTCCCCACTGCCGAGTATAATCCCCTAGAGTGTATTAAAACGAACATTCTAGGGGCGAGTGCCGTCATAGAGGCGTGCTTGCAAGCGCAAGTAAGCTATGTCATTGCCCTTAGCACCGACAAGGCGAGCAACCCCATTAATCTTTATGGAGCGACCAAGTTATGCAGCGATAAACTCTTCACCAGTGCCAACAACATGAAAGGCAAATCCCCCACGAAATTCAGCGTGGTGCGTTATGGCAATGTGGTCGGCTCTAGGGGCAGTGTCGTGCCCTTCTTTAAAGATTTAGCCGCCAAAAACGCCCCCTTCATCCCCATTACAGACACCCGCATGACGCGCTTTTGGATCACTTTAGAAAAGGGCGTGGCGTTTGTGCTTAAGAGTTTGGAGCGCATGCACGGGGGGGAGATTTTTGTGCCTAAAATCCCTAGCATGGAGATTGTGGATTTAGCCAAAGCCCTAGCCCCTAATATCCCCCTAAAAACTATAGGTATTCGCCCCGGCGAGAAACTCCACGAGGTGATGATTAGTGCCGATGACAAAGCCCTAGAATTTGAGAGTTTTTATATCTTAGAACCCACCATCACTTTCCAAACCCCGATCAACTACACCAAGACTCTACTAGGCGAGTGCGGCACGCCCACACCCGAGGGCTTTAGCTACAATAGCAAGGACAACCCCCAAAGGCTCACCCCTAACGAGCTCTTAAAGATGATGCATGCAATCTAGCTTAAGCCAAATCCCCCTTTTGGAGGGCAAAAATATTTTACTCTTAGTGAGCGGCTCGATCGCTACCTACAAAGCCCTAGAGTTAGTGCGCCTTTTCAAAAAAATGGGGGCAAGCGTTAGAGTTGTGATGAGTAGGGGGGCGTGTAAATTCGTGCAGCCTTTGAGCTTTGAAGCGTTGAGCCATTTTAAGGTACTCACGGATAATAACGAAGAGTGGGCTCTGCTAGATAAAGATTGCGCGAACCACATTAGCTACGCCAAGAGTGCCGACCTTATCCTAGTCGCCCCGGCCAGTGCAAACACCCTAGCTAAATTAGCAAATGGGCTTGCCGACAATGCCCTGACAGCGACCTTTTTAGCCAGCAATGCGCCCAAAATCCTAGCCCCAGCCATGAACACGCAAATGTTCTTAGCCAAGCAAACCCAGCACAACTTAAGACACCTCAAGGCTTTGGGCTATGAGGTGGTTGCCCCCATAGACGGACTTTTGGCGTGCAATGCCGTAGGCGTGGGGGCAATGGCAGAGGTGGGCGAAATTGCCAGTATTTGTAGTCGTAAACTCTTGTCTAACGGCTTTTGGACGGGTAAAAAGACGGTGATTACAGGGGGGGGGAGCATTGAGGCAATCGACTCGGTGCGTTGCATTTCTAATTTTTCTAGCGGCTTGCAGGCGCATTTTTTGGCATTAGCGTTGTGGCTTAAAGGGGCGCAAGTGGTCTTGATCTCTAGCAAAAACGCTTTAGAGTTGCCCAGTGGCATAGAGCGCGTGCAGGTGCAAAGCGCACAAGATTATTTAGAGGCTTTAAAAGCGCACGAAAACCACGAAAATCCCCCCTTTTTATTCATGCTCGCTGCCATCAGCGATTACAAACCCAAGCACCCCTATAAGGGCAAACTTAAAAAGCAGGATTTGGGGCCCTTTTGGAGCATAGAGTGCGTGCAAAATGTGGATATTTTGCAGTCAGTGGAGGGCTTTTACAAAGTGGGCTTTAAAGCCGAGAGCGACCCTAAACACGCCCTAGAAAATGCCAAGAAACTTTTAGAGCCCACACCACAGGGCAAGGGCTGTAAGCTCGTGTGCCTGAATAACACAAGCGCGCTAGGCGCAAGCACTAACCAGCTCACACTCTTAACCCCCCACACCACCTACACCACCCACAAGGGGCATAAACTCCAAGTGAGCCTCGAGGTGTTGGGGTTTATTGAAAACATGGGGTAGTCATTGTTTAAACGACACTTTATTTTGAGGCGTAGGCTCTTTGAGGGGAGTCTTTTTTGTCCGCTTTAGCTGGTGCGCCCTTTAAGCTGATTTATCTCAAACTTGCCGCCCAAGACAAAAGGACACTGCCCCAGCCCCCGCCTCCATTGGACGAGAGGGTTGCAGAGGATAGTGAGGGCTTTTGTGCGGCGTTCTTGGGCTTTGTGGAGAAGTTGCGCCCGCATTTTTGCTTTGGCACTTGGCAGGAGATGGCGATCGCTTTAGGTCTTAGCGAATCGGCGTTTCTGCTCTATCTAAACCACTTGAAAAACAATAAAAGGCCCCCGCTGAAGTTCATTAGGTGGTTTGGTCGGCTTGTGGATGTGGATGCGTATTTTTTGATTGAGGATGGGGGCGTGCCTGCTGTGGCTAGCCCGTCTAACATCTCCTAAGCTTCTTGGGCACATAGGGCGGAGGTGTAGATTTTACACCCATTGCAGTGCAAAAGTGGAGCGACTTTTAAGCAAAAATCCTTGTAGTTCGTATTGAAGATTTGACGCACATCCAAGAAAATTTTATAGTCTTTAACATAGGCTTCTAACTCTAAAGACATCTAAAACCCCCTTACACCAAATAGTAGATGGGTGTGGGCTACATAGATTGTTAAACAGGTTTAAATGCCGCTATTTTATGAGTGAAATATAAGGATTATTGTGTGTTTTTACGCAGTCCTAGGGAGTTTGACGAGGAAACCATCAATAATGGCACATCATCCGCCTTAGGACCATCAATGCGCACGAAGAGATCTACAACATTAAAGTAAAACGCTCATCGTAGATTTTACAAAGCGTGAGTAAGATCATCTCTTTGGCGATCTACTCGTCTCGATTCACGCCCGTGCTGTTGGCCACAGTGCGCCCCAAAATTTATTAAAATCTCCTTAAATTGTACGTGGGCTTTGAATCCTTGCGTAAGAATTTGCCAATCTCGCTTATTGGCGGGTCAAGTTACGCATAGAGGCTTGCACGCCCTCTAACACCCCATTAGAGGTTTCAGCAGAGAGAGCGCGCCGTGCGCCCCGCATGCTCGCTCTAAAGGTGTCTAATTGTGGGCGTATTCTTACAGATAGCTCAGTCTGCATTGGGGGGGTCTTTGTGTTAGAATAGGCGCACGGATACCATGGCGGTCGCCTTTTTGGCTACAAATTTGGCGTATCATCTTTTGAGGGTCGGGGGTTGCAGTGGGTGGCACTCCGGAAAGGAAGACCACCATGAAGTTCTTTATAGTGCTTGTGGTATTTGCGGTGCTAGCCACGCCGCTATACTGAGAAACGGGGGCGCGCTCTTTTGGGGCGCGTCCCCACCACAGCACTATAGTATCCAGTCTAGCTAAACCAAAACTTAACCTACAGCCCATGCGTTTTTTCCAATATGTCCTTAGCAATCTGTGTATAAGCCACAAACTCGCTAAGTTGCATGTGTAGGCTCTCTGTGTAAGAAAAATGCAGGGCGTAGCCAAGCAGTGCCACGCCCTCTCTTAGTTTTTTTCATCCACGCCTCGAAACTTTGCCACCACTTGGGCTAATTTCTCAAACTCCTCTAAGGGCAAGGCGTTTAAAAAGGGCTCGTCCAATTCGCCCACAGAGCAATCCAGCAAAAGGCTTTTGATCTGCGCCACATCATCGCCTGCTTTCATGGCTTTTTGGATTTGGTAAAGCGTGGGCTCATAAATCTCCACCTTTTGCCCGTCTCTAAACTGAAATTCTTGCTTATTAAGTTGTATCGGTTTTAAGGGCATTAGCTCTCCTTTTTGCCGTCTGTGTGGGCGATGGTTTCTAAAGATTTTCTAATGAATTGCACTAAAAACTGCACTTCCTCTGTTTGCCAGTGCGCATACAGGGCAACCTCTGTGCGTGGTGATGGTTTCAAGCTCTGTTTTTAGGGCTAGAAACAGCAAGATAAACCCTATAAAATCCTATAATTCTCTATAAATTTTTTATATATTTCTAAGTTTATCGGTGCTACCATGTTGGCATGAATAATTTACTATCAATAGGTCAAGCAAGCAAAATTTTAGGTGTCAGTATCCAAACTTTGAGAAACTGGGAGAAAAGAGGCTTACTAAAACCCGACAATTACACAAAAGGTGGGGAGCGGAGATACAAGCTAGAGAGCCTTAAAAATATCAACAAAAACATTGTTTTTCATAACGATAACCGCAAGACCATCGCCTATGCCCGTGTTTCTAGTGCCGACCAAAAAGAGGATTTAATCCGCCAAGTGCAGGTTTTGGAGCTGTATTGTTCGAAACTGGGCTTTAATTACGAAGTGATACAGGACTTAGGCTCTGGGATGAATTACTACAAAAAGGGATTAACTAAACTTCTTAACCTTATCCTAGAGAGCCAAGTAAAAAGGCTTGTTTTGACCCATAAAGACCGCTTATTGCGTTTTGGAGCGGAGCTAGTGTTTGCCATTTGCGAGGCTAAAGGCGTGGAGGTAATTATCATTAATCAAGGCGATGAAAATGTCCGTTTCGAAGAAGAGTTAGCCAAAAATGTGTTGGAAATTATCACAGTATTCTCAGCTAGACTTTATGGTGCTCGTTCAAAGAAAAACAAGCAGCTTTTAGAGCAAATGCAAGAAGTGGTAGAAAACAATGTTACAGCTGACCCACAAGATTGAATTAACGCCCAACAATAAGACACAGACCCACTTTAAAAAAGCCTTTGGCTGTGCTAGATTAGCCTATAATTGGGGACTAGCCAAGTGGAGAGAAAACTACGAAAATGGCATAAAATCTAACCACTTTGCCCTAAAGAAAGAGTTTAACGCTTGCAAAAAGAGAAGTTTCCCTTTGTCTATGAAGTTACGAAATACGCCACAGCGCGCCCCTTTACACATTTAAACCTAGCATTTCAAAAATTCTTTAAAGATTTAAAGTTAGGCAAGGTGAGTTACCCTCGCTTTAAACGCAAAAGGGAATATCAAGGGAGCTTTTATATTGGGGGCGACCAAGTAAAAATCATTCAAGGCGACAAAAGGATTATCTCAAAATCCCTAACTTGCCTAAGATTAAAATGACTGAAAAACTACGCTTTAAAGGTAAAGTTAATGGGGCGACCATCACGCAAAGAGGCAATAAATTCTATGTTTCAATCCAAACAGACACCACACAAGAGGAGTTTCACCGCACCCATAAGCCCATAGCAAACAACCACACTCTAGGTATTGACACAGGAATAAAGGCTTTTGCTAGTCTATCTAATGGCTTACAGATTTTCGCCCCCAAGCCCTTAAATAGGCTCGCAAGACGGCTCAAAAGACTTAGCAGACAACTTAGCAAAAAACGGCATTCGAAAACCAAGAATGACGGGATTAAGAAGTCCGCTAATTTTCTTAAAGCCAGCTTGCGGCTGAATCGATTGCATACCCGTATAGCCAACACCCGTAATAACTTTTACACAAACTGAGCACCGCCCTAGTGCGGCACGCTAAAACCCTTTGTTTAGAGAGTTTAAAAGTCAAAAATATGCTTAAAAACTCTAAACTAGCTAAAGCTTTGAGCGATGTCAGCATCTCCGCCTTTAACACGCTCTTAGAGTATAAGGCAAAGTATTATGGGCGGAAAATTTTAAGAGCCGATGCCTTTTACCCGAGCTCTAAAACCTGCTCTAGCTGTGGCAATAAAAAGGCGGACTTAACACTAAACGATAGAGTTTATAAGTGCGGTGTTTGCGGTGTTGTGGTCGATAGAGATTTTAACGCAAGTGTCAATCTAGTGAGGCATTTAGTAAGTGGAGTTCCCACTGAATTCACGCCTGCGGACATGACGGCTCTATTGGTTGATTTGTCAAAGAATCAGCTAGTAACTAGCATGGTTGAAACAGGAATACAACAAAAACCGCAATCTTTAAAATTTTTTTCTATTGATAGGATTTTATAGGATTTTATGCGGTTTTATAGGTTTGTAAGAACGGCTAGAAAGAATTTAGGGCGGATTTTATGTTCTTGTTCGACCTTTTTAAGCACGTTAATCGCCTCTAGGGCGGGGTGTTCCTCGCTGTGCTCGTGGGGTTTTTCAAACGCGCTTAGGATAAATTGGCTCTCAAGCCCCGTAGCCTCAATGTCCTTTAGGGCTTCTAAAATGCTGCCCTCTTTGACAAGACTCAACGCCTTCTCTAAATTGTTTGCCACATGCACGCCTCTAAGCTCTGTATCATCTCCAATAAGAGCAATGGGCTTAGAATTGTTGATTTTAACGGGCTGTGGGGCTAAATTTTTAAATTCTATATTGATGCCGTATTTGCTATTTGCCATAAGACTCCTTTGTTTGGGTTTGGGGCGCTGCCCCATTGCGGCAAAAATTTAAATCCTGCTCTAAGAGCTCGGTGTAGATCATCAAGGCTTGGACATTGGCACTCAAAGAGGGGCTAGAAAGTGGCGGGCGCTCTAATTTGGGGATGTTGCATTTGACGGGGATATACACGGGTTTGTAGACGCGCATACAGCCACAAAATAAGAACCCTAAAAAGGCAATGGAGGCTTTTATGTTATACTTGGAGTGGATGCCATGGCGGTTCTTTTTTTGGCTATTTGGCGTATGGCAAGGTTTTTTATCTTGTTTCAGGGGCAAGGAAAGAAGCGGGTTTCTCCTTAGAAAGGAGAACCGACATGAGATTGCTGATAATCCTCGTGGTGTTGATGGTGTTAGCCTCACCATTACACTAAGCAGAAAGGGGGACGCGCCCTTTAGGGGCGTGTTCCCGCCACGGGGATTATTGTATCCTGCAAAGTCTAAAAAAAACATTAACGCCCTCCTCTAAACACATTCAAATCTCTTTGGATTTGCTCTAACTCTTGCTTTTGTTGGGCGCACGCATGCGCTTGTGTAGGGGCTGTGGGGTGTGTGGGGTGTGGTGTAAAGGCGTGGTGTGTGTGCTGTGTGTGCTCTAAAGCTTTGGCGTGTTGGCTTGCAAGCTTGTATTTTTGGGCAATGGCTTCCTTGCTCTTTTCCAAGTTCTCAATGTAGGTTTCTGTGGCGAGGTTTTGCTCTAAAATGGCTTTGTTTTGTGCCTCAATGGAGGCTTTGCAGGTTTCACGCTCCACCAAGAGCTTTTTAAGATACCAGCCACAAGTGCCAAGCGCGCCTAAGAGCACCGCTAAAGCTAGGGCAATGCCAATACTCTTGGTGTCGATGCTAAACACAAGAGACCTTAAAGGCAGGTTTTAGGGCACCCTTGTGTTTTGAGCGGATATTGTGCCGGTTTTCTTTTTGGCTATTTGGCGTATGGCAAAGTGTGTAACTTTGTTTCAGGCGCGAGGAAAGAAGTGGGTGTCTCCTTAGAAAGGAGAACCGGTATGAAACTATTCGTAGCCTTTGTGGTGTTAATGGTTTTAGCCACTCCATTACACTAACCCGAAAGGGGGGCTCGCCGTTAAGGCGGGCTTCACCACGGGGGCTATTGTATCTGCTCCTAGATAAAAACAACATTAATCACTCCACTCCCTCAAAGGCATTAAAAACCATATACCCAGCCACAAAGACCAAGGCGACACAACACACCAGCAGCGCGATAAAAAGCTTGTTTGCCATCACTTGCTCTTGCTGAAGAAGTCTTTGGGGCAGAGGCTTATGATCGCCTAGTGTCTATGGGCTGGGCGCATGACAAGACCCAAATTTTAGAGTGGTGTTTAAAAGCCATAGAGCTAGGCAACACGCGCCTTTATGGCTATGTGGCAGAAAGGTATGTTACGGGCAGTGGGTGCGTTAAAGATGAGAGAAAAGCCCTAGAATACTTCCAAAAGGCAATAGAGGTAGATGATGATAAGAATTACTACGCCTACTTTAATTTAGCCGAGTTGTATTTTGATGGCGGTGAGGTGGTTAAGCAAGACTACACCAAAGCTCTAGAGTATTACACATTAGTCGCCAACGGGGCGGATTGCGAAGAGCCTTGTTACGATGAGGCTTTGCGTAGGTTAAGCAAAATCTATGACAAGGGCTTGGGTGTAACGCCCGACCCCCTCAAGGCATTTGAATATCTTAAAAAGGCTTGTGGAGAGTGGGAGTAAATAGCCCCTTCGGGCTCTTTACTTGTAGCCCTTTGAGTAGTTTGCTCTTCCCCTTTGGGCCATTTGCAAACTCACAACCGCCCTAGCAGCTCTTGACTGATTTTTTTGCGTAAGTGTAATAGGGGTTCAGAGTCACAAGCTAGGGCTTTGAGGCACAGGCTAAAGTAGCCATCGGGCAGTTTTGAGGCTAAAACGCCCATCCTAACTTGCCCTCTCAAAAGTCCTAAAAACTCGAGCAAAGTGTAGCTCTTTAATTCTTGTCTTTTTCTATTATTGGTATTGGATCAAAAATACTCCAATCAGGAGAATCTGGATTTTGTATTAAGGTTTTGACTGCCTTAAAAAAAATCCCTAAAATCTGGATTTATACGGTGTAACTTTGTACACATCTTGTCATTTAATTCTTTAGTTTTGGCTTTAAAAAGTACCTTGCTGTTATTAATGTCTTGCATGTTAAGCAATATAACCCCAATCCCGTGGCTAGAATTTTGGAGTTCAAGTAAGTCTATTAACTTTGTATCATTTAGATCAATTCTTCCGGTTACTAAATAGCCTTCATGTGCCCAAGAGCTGTTACCAATGGCTTGCTTATAGTACTCATCGCAATTACTAAGTTTGATTTCTTTTTTGAGTTCAAAAGAGACTATCCTGATGGGTAGCTTATCAAGGCTTTTTAAAACATCCTCTAAGGCTTCAGAATTTACGTTAAAACTTTTGCGCTCAAAAGATACACCAATCATGTTTCTGTCAAGAAATACGCCAACCATATCCGGGTGTAGCCCTTCATTTTCGCCCTTTAGACCTTTTAGACTCCTCCTATCATAAATAGTCTTGGTATATAGGCCCATTTTGTGAAATGCAAAACAAGTTAAGAGAGAGTGTAGATCGCTTTCTTTGTAATTTTCATATCTTCCATAAATTTTTAGCGTAGAAGATGCTTGTTGTTTTGCGTGTGTATGTTCTTTTGCCACATGCATATTTTCAACCGGTGGTGCTAGTGGTAGCACTTCTTCATTTGTCATCTCTTCTAGGGCAATTTTAGGACGACTTGTAACCCTAAAATCATCTTGTGGAATCGTGTTGAATACAGCCACTAAATTCAAAAAGTAATCTGCGATTTCTTTTGTAAGGGTGTTTAAATTGCGGTTTACATAGCCATAAAGCAAGTAACCTTCGCTGTCAAACAATTTTAGAAAGGCAGCGCACTTCCTACATTCTTCTAAGGTTTCTGTAGATCGACCTATATAGAGGTCGAATATTTTGGGTTGTTTTTTGCGGAAGTATGTGAACCAGATATAAAAACCCTTTCGGGGAGTCGCTTTTTCAGAGTTAACAAAACTCTTTCCTAAGATATTTTGTCTAAAAAAGGCAATTGCAGGCTCATTAGCTAGGTTTCCAAATCCCGGGCTTATGACACATACATAGCCCCATCTTTCTAAAAAAGTATTTATTCTTCTTTGAAGTGCGCTGCATGCACCCTTTGGAGCTGTTGGAGCTGGAGTTTTTCCTTTTGTCTCCCATTCCTCCACTGCCTCATCTATCAAAGTTACAAATTCTTGCAGCAGCCCTTGAAATGTTTGTTTTTGCTCTTGATGCCACATAATTTTCTCCACAACAACCCTTTACAAAAAGTATAACCCACTAGCTTTTTGAAGTTTTCTAGAGGGATTTACTGCGATAACCCCGGATTCTAGCAAATTCTCGTTAATCTCCTCCAAATCGTCTTCCAAAATAACATGTAAAACACATATAATGAATATTTAAAAAACCATTAAATATATTAAATATTATTTAAAGTTGTATTTATTGCTCGATTGCTCGAATTATTTAATGCAAGACACCACTTTATAATGGTCTCTACCTATCTCATCTCTAGCATCTTGATAAATTACATACACGGCATAAAAATTCCATTGCAGTAGATTGTGGACTTTTAATGCCTATATGTGATAGAACGATCCATATCTCTAGTTTTTGCTAGAGACCAGAGCTTGCTACCGTCAGCAAGTTGCCCTGTCCTAGTTGCAGAGAATATCAATCAATGACTGCACTTTTAATCTCATCCTTGATATTCTTTAGTGTTGCACCGCTCACTTGGGCGACTTTAGTCCGTCTGCGTTTTGTGTCAAAGACTCTAATTTGGTGCAATAGAGCAACCTGCTCTGTGTTGTTGTCTTTAAAAGTGTATAAGAGGCACGCCTAGAAATAGCTTGTTAGATAAAAGTTTAATGACCAACACGGGGCGTGTGAAGTTTGCAGACTTGCCATAGACCTCATGTCCGATATTTTGCCCGATGCATAGCCAGTAGATATTACCAGCCACCACCTTGTGCGGTGGGTTTTTATCAAGTTTTTTCTTTTGCGTGTTCCGCTTGTCGAATACTTCATCCATCGCGTGTCTCCTCCTATCTTTCATTCTGTTTCATCTTTGTCTACATCCTTAGCCTCTTGGGATTGGTTTGCCATTTGTTTTGCTACAGTGTATCTTTTGTGCCTTGCTTAGGCTTTCTACTTCTTGTCTTTTATTGTCTTTGAATCTGACTATATTTTTTGAGACTGACTAGTTTGCAGCGTTCGAGTAGGTTCTTACTTTTAGTGCTAGGCTTAAAGGCTTTCTTTGGTCTAGTAAGATTTTATTAATGTGTTTTATTTCATCATCCCTAGCTTTTAAGCAGATTAATTCATAAAAAATCAAGCTCCATTTTTGCCGTTATTACCTCTAACAAACACAATATAGTTACTTTTTTCTCATAAAAACACCCCAACAAGAGAAAACGGAGGTAGGAATTTTTACATGTAAGATGAAAGCCCGTTTGTCAAGCTGTGTTTTTAAACAATAAATATTGTATTAAACATAATAATTAATATTTCATTGCCCGTTTGATATGGGTTAATAAGTTTTATTAAAAGGATTGTGTTTTGATAGTTTTACTATCAAAGTATTAATATATTTAAACAAGAGGATAAGATGCCAACTTACTTAGTGGTGTTCATATTGGTCTTGATTACTCAATCCCACAATATCACTTTCATAAACACCACTTTTGACAATGCTATGAAATTGTTGCATTTCCTCATCTTGTGCCGCAAATTTATCCCCCTACTCTTTAATAAGCTCATATCCATATCTATAAGTTCGTATCTATGCCTCTCAAAATTGCCAATAGTTTCGGTTGCTTTCTCTGTTCGCTCACGCTCGTTCTGTAATTTTTGTTTGTTATCTTTTTTAAGTTCTGCACCTCTTGGGCGTGGGTTTGGTTTAGGTCTTTAAGATGTTGTGCTGCTGTTCTTATGCGTCCGTCATCACTTTTTATCTAGTCTCTTTGGCGATGGCCCGGTACTGTTTATGGGTGATGTGTTTGGGTCCGGTTTCTTTGGTAGGTCTGCCCCATTGCATTTGCGAGATGTTGGCTATTTCGGTTTGCATAATGATGAATTTACCGTAATTGATTTTGCGCCCGTTGTTTCTGTCAGTTGTTTTATACAAGGTAAAAAGCTTTAAGTGGGCGTAGTGATTGATACGGGCAATTCCATTTTCATCAACAAACCCCTCATCTCTATGGATTGATTTGATAGTACCGTAACCCGTATCTGTCTCAAGGTGTTTGGTTACCCGTTCTAAGTCTTACATAGTGTGCGTGGGTTTGAGATTAATGACTGCGCTTTTGAGAAAACTTTTTGATTGAAACTTTTGTCCCGTGTGTTTGTCGTGATTCTTAATTGTCTCGCTCGTCCATTGTTCTCGTAAAGCTACCGCCTCTTGGCATTTTTATCAATCTCTACGCCTCTACCCATGCGGTGTTATTTAGATAAAAGATAAATGGGGCAATGGAGCTGTTGTTGTGGTGTTCTTGGACGGGGTTTTCTCTTGGTAGGATTGTGATACCTGATATGTCCCGCATAAATGCCTCCTATGTTTTAGAGTTGAAAAAATAAGTAGGGGTGTGTGTGAGTTGCTTTTTACTGATTTGGGTTTGGGTTTTGGGGTTGTTGGGTATTGTTGCGATGGTTGTTGTTGGGGAGCAGGTTGAGGTGTAGATTGTAAAGTTTGGCGTGCTTGTCTAGGCTTGTGGGATTCTTGGGGAGCTTTGTCTCATCTGCATAACTTGAAACCTTTGTTAAGTCCCTAGAAAAACACAGACTCTTTATCAACCAAAAATTGCTGAATATGCTTTTTGAGAGTTAGAAACTTATTTAGAACTTTTAGTCAGCTTACAATGTTCTACCTATGCCCTGTATTGAGAAAACATTTAAATGCATTGCTAAAGCATAAAGGTTTTACAAGTGCACAAAATGCTATGATTTAGTAAAAAATAAAGGTCTATGTGGGTTCGTGGTTGGTTTTAGGTGTCCACCTTTTAGCACTGCTCACCCCGGGTCCGGACTTTTTGCTTATCAGTTCCTACGCCCTAAAAACCCGCTCCGCACACGCTTTTAAGGCGGTCTTGGGCGTGGTGCCGGACAATTTTGTGTGGATTGTGCTATCTTTATTCGGCTTAAAAGGTTTGTTTGCCGCTTTCCCACTGCTGCAAACGCTTTTAGTCCTCTCGGGGGCGTGTTATCTGCTCTACTTGGCTTTTTGTGCCTAAAGCCTCGCCCATCAAGTTCAAGTCCGCGAGCACCAGGTAGACCTTTTTAAGCGGGTTTCTCACCAATGTCCTAAACCCTAAAGCCATGCTCTACTTTTGCAGCATTTTCTATGCCAAGCACTACAAGACCGCCGATCACCTCTGTACCTTGTTCTTCGGCGTCTTTGTCATTTACATCTTAGCCCACCACATTAAAGCATGGCTTTAAAGAAGGCATGGCTCTAGGGGGTTATTTTTGTTCGGGTTGCCAAATGGTTTTTTCTGAGGGGGTGTAATCTTTTTCATCCTCTAAGATTTGTTGTTTGGTTTCGCTGCAAGCAGTGTATAAGAAAGCTAAAATCCCCACCAAAAGCAATGCGCGCATCCGCAATCCTTTCAAAGAATTTAAACGCTCATTATAAACCCAAAAAGTTAAAGAGCCCTAAATACCCCTAGCCGCCGCCACGCTTTTTTGCGCAATTTGCGTGATTTTCGCCCACTCTTTGGCCTGCACCAACTCTTTAGGGGCGAGCCACGAACCCCCCACACAGAGCACATTAGGCAACTTGAGGTAATCGCCCATGTTCTCTAAAGAAATCCCCCCCGTGGGACAGAAAAATGCCTCTAAAAAGGGGCCCGCAAAGGATTTTAACATCGCCACCCCCCCAGCCACTTGTGCGGGGAAAAACTTTAAATGTTTCAAGCCATGCTCTAAAGCCAACATCACCTCGCTGCCGCTGGCCACCCCAGGGACAAGTGGGATTGGACTCTCTTTAGAGGCGTTGGCTAGGGCTAAGGTGAGCCCGGGGCTTATGGCAAACTTGGCTCCCGCTTGCTCTGCGCGCTTCAAGTCCGTGGGGTTTAACACCGTGCCCGCCCCCACAATCGCCTCGGGCACTTCTTGGGCAATGTTGTTAATCGCCTCTAGGGCTTCTTTGGTGCGCAAAGTGATCTCGAGCACCTTAATCCCTCCCTGCACCAACGCTCTAGCTAAAGGCACGGCATCTTTTGCCTCTTCAACGACCATCACGGGGATGATAGGCCCAGCGTTTAAAATGTCAAAAGCTTGCATGGTTATTCTCCAAAGATCACAGCACCCGTTTCAGTACTGCCAGCTAAAAGGCGCAGCCCAGCAAAGAGTTCACGCCCGCTCCCAAAGGGTTCACGCAAAAAGGGCACGGAGGGCAGACGCGCCTCCCACTCTTGATCTTCTATTAACACTTGCAACACGCCCTCTCTTGCGTCTAAAAGCAGCATGTCCCCGTCTTTAATTTTGGCAATCCCTCCGCCTAAAAGGGCTTCAGGGCTCACTTGGATAGCCGCGGGCACCTTGCCCGATGCCCCGCTCATGCGCCCGTCTGTCACCAAGGCGACCTGAAAGCCCTGATTTTGCAAAGAGCCTAAAATGGGGGTGAGTTTGTGCAATTCGGGCATACCATTGGCGCGTGGCCCCTGATAGGGCAAAATGGCGATGAAGTCCCTTTGCAGTTCTTGGCGGTTGAAACGCTCGATCAAGTCTTGTTGGGATTCAAAGACGATGGCGGGAGCTTTGATGGTGTGGTGCTTGGCATCAATGGCAGACACTTTAATCACCGCCCGTCCCACATTGCCCTTAAGGATCTCCAGCCCTCCATTTAGCGAAAAGGGCTCTTGCACACCCCTTAAAATGTCGGTGTTTTGGCTCTCTTTTGCGCCCTCTTTGTAGACCACTTGATCCCCCTCCAAATAGGGGTTTTGGCTGTAAGCCTCTAAGCCCTGCCCTATGATCGTGTCGCAATCTGCGTGCAGTAAGCCGGCGTTTAAAAGTTCGCGCACCACGAAGGCCAACCCCCCCGCCGCCTCAAATTGGTTCACATCGGCCTGCCCATTGGGGTAAATCTTGGCAAGCAGGGGGGTGATTTTAGAAATGGCGGCAAAGTCGTCCCAGTTGATGATGATCCCGGCGGCCTTGGCGATGGCGACTAGGTGGATGGTGTGGTTGGTAGAGCCCCCGGTCGCCATAAGCCCCACCATTGCGTTGACAATGTTTTTTTCACTGATCATTTCCCCAATGGGTTTAGGTGTCTTGGTTGCCATTAAGGCGGCGGCCTTGTGCACGAGGGCTTTTCTTAGGGGGGTGTTGGGGTTGATAAAGGCGGAGTTTGGTAGGTGCAAGCCCATCAGCTCCACCATCATTTGGTTGGAGTTGGCGGTGCCATAAAAAGTACAAGTGCCCTCTGCGTGGTAAGACTGCATTTCGCTCTCTAAAAGCTCTTGCCTAGACACCTTGCCCTGCGCAAAGAGTTCGCGCACCTTGGATTTTTGGGCGTTGGCTAGCCCACTTGTCATAGGCCCGGCGGGGATAAAAATCGCGGGCAAATGCCCGAAACTAAGCGCCCCGATTAAAAGCCCGGGCACGATTTTATCGCACACGCCTAGGTAAAATGCCCCGTCAAAGACATTGTGCGAGAGCGCGATCGCCGTGCTCATGGCGATCACATCGCGAGAGAACAAACTAAGCTCCATGCCTGCATAGCCCTGGGTGATCCCATCGCACATCGCCGGCACCCCACCCGCAAACTGGGCAAACGCCCCGTGTTGCAATAAAGTTTCTTTGATCCAATCAGGGTAATCTTTGAGGGGTTTATGTGCGGAGAGCATGTCGTTGTAGGCGGAGATGATCGCAAAGTTGGGTCTGTCGTTGTTTTTGATTTTGGCCTTGATGTGTTCGGGCAAGCCGGCGTAGGTGTGGGCGAGATTCGCACAACTTAAATCTTGGCGTTGGATTTTGCGCTGCGCTTTGGCGGTGCGCTCTAAGTAGGCTTCTCTACTGCCTTGAGAGCGTTCAATGATACCTTTGGTAATGTCCTCTAGGGCTTTTTTAGCCATGTGTACCTCCGTGTAGTCCTTTCATGGGCGCAATGATACTACAATTTTCAAAATTTCTAAAGGACAGGCATGCAAGAGTGTCGCTTTATTTTACTAGGGGCCACGGGCGATTTGGCCTTGCGCAAGATCTTCCCCGCCCTCTACAGAGCGAGCTTGTCGGGCTTAAAACCCAACATCACCGCTTGCGCCAGAAGCCCCTTAAGTACACCGGAGTTTTTAGACAAACTGAGCACCAAGGCTAAAGAATACATCAAAGACCTAGACCCCAAAGCGTGGGCAGATTTTGCCGCTAATATCAGCTACACCCCCCTAGACTTTAACAAGCCAGAGGACTTTAAGGCACTCAAATCCACCCACCCAAACACCATCATTTACTTTTCCATCGCCCCTGCGTTTTTTGCCAAAGCTTGCCAAAAATTAGCCGCTGTGGGTTTAAACGCCCCTAATATCAAAATCGTGCTAGAAAAGCCTTTAGGCACTAACTTACAATCTTGCAAGGACATTTGCGCCCAAATTGGCAAACATTTTAAAGAAGAGCAGATTTACCGCATCGACCACTATTTGGGTAAACAAAGCGTGCAAAATCTCTTTTACTTGCGCCACAACAACCCCTTTTTAGCCGGTCTGCTTAGCGCACACTACTTAGACCATGTGCAAATTAGCGTGCTAGAGACTTTAGGGGTGGAGAGCCGTGGGGGCTTTTACGACCCGATGGGTGCGCTGCGTGATATGCTGCAAAACCACATGCTCGCCATGCTCGCTTTAAGCACCATTCCTGCCAACACTCCCACAGAGCACACTCGCCAAGCCAAATTAGAAATGCTAAGAAGTCTAAAACCCTTAAACCAAGAATCTCTAAAAAGCCAAGTCGTGCGGGGGCAATACATGGCAGGTGGGGGGTTTAAGGGGTATACAGAGGAAGAGCAAGTAAACCCCCACAGCCAAACCGAAACCTTTGTGGCTCTCAAATTAGAGTTAGAGCACCAAAACTGGCAGGGCGTGCCTTTTTATTTGCGCACGGGAAAGCGCATGGGCGCATCTTTGGTGCAGGTGGTCTTTGTGTTTAAGGGTCCCCCGCAGGCACTGGTTTATACGATACAACCGCAATGTTCTTTAGAGTTGCAGCTACAGGGCATGGGGGCGTTAAAAAGCACTCTAGACTCTGGGATGGACGCTTACGAGCGGCTGATTTTAGAGGTGGTGGCGGGCAACCAATCCCCCTTTAACCACCAAGACGAGCTAGAGGCGGCTTGGCGCTTTGTCGATCCCATTTTACAGAGCTGGCAAGAAAATTTAACCCCCCTACTGCCCTATGCGGCTGGTAGCTTCGGGCCCAAGGCCGCCTTTGATCTCTTAAAACAAGACAACCGGGAGTGGTTTGTCCATGTTTAAAATTGATTCATTCAACAGCCCCAAAGAGAGCGCGCAAGCTCTGGCCATTGAGATCGCCGCGCAGATAAGACGGATTTTAAGCGTGAAGGCGCACGCAGGGCTTGCCCTTTCAGGGGGCAAGTCGCCCATTTTGTTTTTGCAAGAGCTGAGCCAAATGCCCCTAGAGTGGGGTAAGTGCCGCATTAGTCTGGTGGATGAGCGGGTGTTGCCCCTAACCGACCCCGAGAACAACGCCCTACTGCTCCACACGCATTTTTTACAAAACAAAGCCCAAGCCGCCCCCTTTGCGCCCCTAGTTTTGGATGCGAGCGTAGGCACTGAGGAGCTCTTAAAACACGCGAGGGCGAGCTACACCCAGCCGGATTTAGCCGTGCTTGGCATGGGAGAGGATGGGCACACGGCTTCGCTCTTTGCCTGTGCGCCCGAGTATGAAAACGCCTTAAAGAGCCCAGAGCCCATTGTCGCCACAACCCCTACCAGCGCACCCTTTAAGCGCCTTAGCATGTCCTTAAATGCGCTAGAGAGTTGCCAAATGCTGTATTTACTCATCAGCGGGGATCAAAAAAGGGCGGTATTTGAAAGGGCGTGCTTTGCCCTAGAGCCAAGCTTGCCCATTTCTTACATTTTGCATTCTCAAAAGGTGGTTTGCCATGTCTACTGCGCCTAGTGATTACCCGCGCCTTTTAGCCGACATCGGGGGGACAAACGCCCGCTTTGGGCTGGAGGTCGCCCCCGGGCAATTAGAATCCGTGGAGGTCTTGGCTTGCCACGATTTTAACACGATCGTGGATGCTACAAAGCGCTATTTAAAGGACATAGGTGATCCCAGCGTGGCGCATGCCGCCTTTGCGCTGGCAAATCCCGTAGTGGGCGATTGGATACAGATGACCAACCACCATTGGGCCTTTTCTGTGGAAACCACCCGCCAAGCACTTAAGCTCACCACGCTTTTAGCCATCAACGACTTCACCGCCCAAGCCTATGGCATCTCCCAACTGCAAGATGAGGAATTGGTGCAGGTGGGGGGGACAATGTGCGTCATTGACGCACCTAAATTAGTGATAGGGCCTGGCACGGGGCTAGGCGTGAGCGCGCTCATCCCCTGCCATGACGGCTCGTATGTGGCGTTGGCGGGTGAGGGTGGGCATGTGAGCTTTGCGCCCTTTGACGACACCGAGATCATGCTGTGGAAATACGCTAAAAAAAAATACGGGCATGTGTCCGCCGAGCGCTTTTTAAGCGGGGCGGGGCTGGTGCTCATCCATGAGGCTTTAGCCAGCAGAGAGGGGATCAAGGCCTCGCAAATGACACCTGAACTCATCGGGGAGCAGGCTTTAAGCGGCAAGTCGGCGCTGTGCCGCCTGACCTTGGATATTTTTTGCACCATTTTAGGCACGGTGGCTTCTAACATGGCGCTGGTGCTTGGCGCGCGCAGTGGGGTGTATTTGTGTGGGGGGATCATCCCGCGCTTCATCGACTACTTCAAAACCTCCCCTTTTCGCGTGCGCTTTGAAGACAAGGGGCGCTTTGATTCGTATTTAGCCACCATCCCCGTGTATGTGGTGTTGGCAAAATATCCGGGCATCTATGGGGTGGGCATCGCCCTAGAAAACCACTTACGCAAAGAGAGCGCATGAAAACCTTGACACAACTGAGTGCCTTTCAAGCCCTGCAAGAACATTTTAAAATCTTAAAGGGGCAGCACATGAAAGACATGTTTCAAGCCGACCCCAAGCGCGCCACACGCTACTTTTTAAAAAATGGCCCCATTAGCCTAGACTACTCCAAAAACCGTATAGACGACACGACCTTAAAGCTCTTGAGGGATTTAGCCACAGAGTGTGGGCTAGCTGAAAAAATAAACGCCATGTTTAGCGGGAAGAAGATCAACAGCACCGAAGAGCGCGCCGCCTTGCATACCGCCTTGCGCTACCAAGACCAAGAGCCCATTAAGGTCGATGGTGTGGATGTACTGCCCCAAGTACGCCAAGTCTTAGAGCGCATGGAGAAATTTAGCGACATGGTGCGCTGTGGAGAGTGGCTAGGCTATACAAATCAAGTCATCACCGATGTGGTGAATATCGGGATCGGTGGGTCGGACTTGGGGGCACTGATGGTGTGTAAGGCGCTACGCCCCTTTGCCAGCCCACGCCTGAATATGTACTTCGTGTCTAATGTCGATGGGACACAAATACAAGGCGTGCTGGATAAAATCCACCCCGAAACCACGCTCTTCATCGTGGCTTCTAAAACTTTCTCCACGCAAGAGACCCTGACAAACGCCCTAAGCGCGCGCCAGTGGTTTTTAGCCCACGCACTCAATGAAGCCCACATTGCTAAACACTTTGTGGCGGTTTCTACGAATAAAGAAGCCGTGCAAGCCTTTGGGATCGACACACAGAACATGTTTAGCTTTTGGAACTGGGTGGGGGGGCGTTATAGCTTGTGGTCGGCAATTGGGCTTTCGATCATGATTTATTTAGGCAAAGAAAATTTTAAAGATTTATTGTGCGGAGCGTATGAAATGGATGAGCACTTTAAAAACGCCCCCTTTGAGCGCAACATGCCCGTGATTTTAGCCTTGCTTGGCATTTGGTATATCAATCTCTTTGATGCGGGCAGCCACCTCATCGCCCCCTATGACCAATACCTACGCTACTTCCCCCGTTTTATCCAGCAATTAGACATGGAAAGCAATGGCAAGAGCACCACTTTAGAGGGGCAGGCTGTGGATTATGACACGGGGCCCATCATTTGGGGGGATTTAGGCATCAACGCCCAACATGCCTTCTTCCAGCTCTTACATCAGGGCACACACATCAGCCCAATCGACTTCATTGTGTCCTTAAGCAAGGAGGGGCATTTACCCGAACATCACGACATCTTAGTGAGCAACATGTTCGCCCAAGCCCAAGCCTTCATGGAGGGCAAGGACTATAACCAAGCCTACCAAGAGCTCATAGACATGGGCAAAAGCGCAGAAAAAGCCAAGAGTCTCGCGCACCACCGGGTGTTTTCAGGCAACCGACCCAGTAATGTGATCTTGCTAGACACCATTTGCCCCAAGAGTGTAGGCGCGCTCATCGCGCTTTATGAGCATAAAATCTTTGTACAAGGAGTGATTTGGAACATCAATAGTTTTGACCAATGGGGGGTGGAATTGGGTAAAGAGTTGGCGGCGGGCATTTTGGCACGCCTACGCGGTGCTACGCCCACAAAACCCCTAGACTCCTCTACAAAGCACTTGGTAGAGGTCTACACCGCATTTAATAAAGGAGTTTAATGCAAACCAAGAGCAGTACTTTTGCGCTCGCAGCTCTCACCGCTTTGTTTTTTGCCATGGGTTTCATCACCGTTTTAAACGATGTATTGATCCCACATCTAAAGAAAATCTTTGAGCTCAGCCACGCAGAAGCTGTTTTGGTGCAATTTTGTTTCTTCGGGGCCTACTTCATCACAGGTGGGCTTTTTGGTAAATTGCTAGAGAAGATCGGCTATCCGACCGGCGTGGTGGGAGGCTTTTTGCTGAGTGCCATCGGCTGCATTTTATTTTATCCTGCCGCCTCCACGGCCTCCTATCCTATTTTCCTAGGTGCGCTTTTTATCCTCGCCAGTGGAGTGGTGTTGCTGCAAACCGCGGGCAACCCCTTTGTAACTCTCTTGGCCCCCGGCAAAGAGGCGAGCGCGCTAACCCTCGTGCAAGCCTTTAACTCTCTAGGCACCACTTTAGGTCCGCTCTTTGGGGCGCATTTGATTGCCTCCAACACGGAGAAAGTCATTGACAAGGTCAAAGAGGCGCAGTCCGTGCAAATTCCCTATTTAACGATTGCGGGAGCGCTCATTGTGTTGGCCATCATCGTGTATTTACTCAAACTGCCCGATGTGCGCGAGAGAGCCGAGCAAATCAGTGAACACAACCACGATGGGAAGAAGAGTGCCTTAGAATACCGCCACTTTGTCTTTGGGGCAGGGGCGATTTTCTTTTATGTGGGTGGCGAAGTGTCGATCGGCTCGTTCTTAGTCCTCACTATGGAAGAAATCGCCCACATCCCTGAAAAAGTTGGCTCGCACCATTTGATCTACTATTGGGGCGGGGCGATGGTGGGGCGCTTCATCGGTAGTTTGGCCATGCAAAAAATCGCGCCCAACACTTGTTTGGCTTTCAACGCTGGCATGAACATCCTCTTGCTCGCCATTGCTCTAGCCCTGCATAGCCCTATAAGCATTTACTTTTTGCTCGCTATTGGGTTGTTTAACTCGATCATGTTCCCTACAATCTTCTCTCTAGCCACAAAGGGGCTTGGCAGATTCACCAGCCAAGCCTCTGGAATCATTTGTATGGCGATTGTGGGCGGAGCGGTTGTGCCGCTCATTCAAGGCTACATCGCCGACATACATAACCTGGGGATTTTGATCTCTTACATGGTGCCTATGGCGTGCTATGTCTATATCTTGATCTTTGCAGTTTATTTCTACTCCGTGAGAGAACGCACACATTAAGTAAATATTTAAATAAAAGTGTTAGTCTGAGGCATGGATTTTTCCAAGAAAGGATTGAAAATGGACGCACAGCGAAGTGCTGAACTTGTCTTGCTACTAGACGCTTTGCAAAAGCAGTTGGGTCACTTGCAAACCGAATGCGAGGCCACTAAGGCACACCTAAACGCCCTTAGGGCACAATACGCCCAAAAGGCGCAAACTCCCCCCCCCCAACACACAGCGTAGCCCTAAAAGAAGTGTTCTAAACTTTAGGGGTGCAGCACCGGCACAGCCCGGCTTAATAAGGTTGCGTGCTGGCGCGCACGCTTTGATAACAAAAACACTTCCTATTAACCATTTTTTAAGAAAATCATACTAATAATACAAACATAGCACTAAAGGAATACTATGTTAAGATTTCTCCTTGCTTGTTTGTTAGCACTCCCCCTTTTTGCCGCTACACCTAGGGACACTTTAGTTATCGGCGTGGAGAACGAAACCGCCCGCATCAACTCGCTTTTTGACGAGGATCACGACAGCGCGCTGGATTTTGTCTTTAGCGGACTGACCCGTTTTAGCCCTGATATGCAAATACAGCCCGACCTCGCCACAAGTTGGGAGGTGAGCCCCGATGGCTTAAGCTGGGTGTTTCATTTAAGAAAAGGGGTTTTATGGCACGATGGCAAGCCCTTTAGTGCTGAGGATGTAGAGTTTACTCTCAAGCAGGCGCAAAATCCCAAGCTCAACGCCCCCGCACGGGCGAACTTTAGCGAGATTAAAAGCGTGCAGGTGCTAGACCCCTACACCTTAAAAATCACCCTAAAAGCCCCCTTCCCCCCCCTCTTAGATGTGCTGAGTGTGGGCATTTTACCTAAGCATTTATTGGCGGGCAAGGATTTAAACACCGATAGATTTAACCAACACCCCATCGGCACGGGGCCCTTTAAATTTGTGCGCTGGCAAAAGGGCGCGTATATCAGCTTTGTGGCTAATGACAAATTTTATAGAGGCGCGCCCAAGGCTAAAAAGGCGGTGTTAAAGATTGTCCCCGATTTCAATGTCCGCACCTATGAGATCAAAAGTGGGGCGATCGATGTCGCCCTGATCGAGCCCAATTTAAGCAAGAGCCTAGAGCGCGACCCGCACATTAAGATTTTAGACTGCAAGAGCGCAGACTACCGGGCTTTAATGTTTAACTTCAACAACCCCCTTTTAAAATCCCTAGCCGTGAGAGAAGCGATCAACTACGCCATTGACCGCCCCCTCATCGCCCAAAAAATCCTACACGGCTATGGCTTTGTCGCCAACAACCCCATCCAAGCAAGCTGGGCGAACGACCCGCACGCACAAGGCTACCCCTACGACCCCGCCAAAGCCAAAGAGATTTTAGAAAAAGACGGCTGGGTGCTCAAAGACAAGGTTTTTTACAAAAACGGCAAGCCTTTAGCCTTTGACATTTACGCTTTCAACACCGATCCCCTAAGGGTGACGCTAGCCAATATCTTACAAAGCGAGCTCGCCCAAGTGGGGATCAAAGCGAGTGCGATCGCTAAAAACCATGGGGCGTTTGAGATCAGCAAGGTGGATAGCTTCATCATCGGTTGGGGCAGCCCGCTAGACCCGGACCTACAAACCTACCGCATTTTTGGCTCAAATATGGAGTGGAATTACAACCACTACAGCGATGAGGCGGTGGATCGTGCCCTTCAAAAAGCCCGCACCGCTAAAAATAAAGAGATGCGTAAAACGTGGTATGCCAAATTCATACAGGATTTACACAACAACCCGCCCTTTGCCTTCTTGGTGTATCTGCGCTACCCCTTAGCCTACCGCACCAACATACACGGGATCAAACCCACGATTTTAGGCCACCACGGGGCGCGCTTTACTTATGATGTCGCTGAGTGGAGCAAGGATTAGTGCCTTTTGCGCTTAAAAAAATTTTGGGGGCACTCTTGCTCTTGCTGGTCTTTAGCTTTGTGGTCTTTGTGGCTTTGGATTTATCAAGTGGGAGCGTGCTTTCAGGCATTTATGGGGACAGCGTGCAGAGTGCAAACCCCCTTCTTAAAGCCCGTTTGCTAGAGAATTTGGGCTTAGATCGCCCGCTTTTGGTGCGCTATTTGGAGTGGCTGGGGCGCATTTTAAGGGGGGATTTGGGGGTGAGTTTAGCAAGTGGGGAGCGCGTCATAGATATTTTAAAAGAAGGCTTGCCTTATACACTGGTGCTGGGTTTAACAAGCTTTGCTCTTAGCTTTATTTTTGCGTTGGTACTAGGCACAATAGGGGCGTATTTTAAGGACTCGTGGCTGGATAAGACCATCATTTACACCACTCTTGGCTTTTTTAGTGTGCCGAGTTTTTGGCTGGGACTGGTGGCGATCATGCTTTTTAGCGTGCTACTAGGCTGGCTGCCTAGTTCAGGGGTGGGCGAGATTGGCGCAACGCCAAACTTTAGCGATTTAGCCCGCCACATGCTCTTACCCGTGTGTGTGCTGACCTTGTCGCATTTAGCCATTTACACCCGCCTTGTGCGCTCCGTGGTACTAGACACCTTGCAAGAGCCCTTTGTGTTGAGCTATCAAGCGTGGGGTGTGAGTGCTCTTAAACGCTTTTACTTGGTGTTGCGTTTTTGCTTTCTACCCATTGTGGGGTATTTTGCCTCTAATGCGGGGGCGATTGTGGGGGGGACTTATGTCGTGGAGAGCGTGTTTTCTATCGGCGGGATAGGCCAAAGCACCATCAACGCCCTGCTGCATAAAGACTACCCCCTAGCCTTGAGTATCATTATGCTCAGCGCCTTTTTTGTGGTGGGGCTGAATGTGGTTGTAGAGCTTTTAGCTAGGTGGCTTAATCCCAAATGGTGAAGTTTGCGCTGGTGTTGGGGGGCTTTTTCTTGATCTTTTGCCTGCCCCTTTTTGCCCCCTTTGCACCTAATGAAGTGCATTTAGAGGCCCTCAAACTGCCCCCAAGTGCCATGCATTGGCTAGGCACAGATTTTTTAGGCAGGGATGAGTTTTCAAGGCTCTTGGTGGGCTTAAGAAACTCGGTCTTTGTGGGGCTTGTGAGTGGGCTGTTAGCGCTTGCCATAAGTTTAGCTTTTGCCTTTGGGGTGTTGTTTGCGCCTAAGTGGGGGCGGGTGGGGCTTTTGGGATTTTTAGATGGCTTTTTAGCCCTGCCCAATTTATTGTTGATTTTGCTTTTTAGTGCGTTTAGCCAACGGGGGTTGGGGCTTTTGGGACTAGGCGGACTACTATCACTTTTTTTATGGCCACAAATGGCAAAGGTGCTCGCCGATAGCTTTAGAGAAATTGCCACAAGGGAGTTTGTCGCCAATGAGCGCGCACTTGGGGCTAGCAATTTAGAAATCGCCTTTTATGAGATCTTGCCTCTAGCTAAAAACAGCGTGTTTGTGCTCTTGGCCAACACTTGCGCGCATGCCATCAGCGCTGAAGCCCTGCTTAGCTTCTTTGGGCTAGGGCTTAAAGTGGGCGAGGCAAGCCTTGGCAACATGCTAAACGAGGCAACGCAGGCGATTTTTACGGGGGTGTGGTGGCTGGTGCTCATACCCGGGGTGGCGGTGTTTGTGGTGGTCTTTGCTTTGGCGTGGGCAGGGGAGCGCTCGCGTGCTTAGCGTGCAGGATTTGAGCGTGCTTAGCCCTAGTGGGGCGGTTTTACAAAATATCAGCTTTAGCACCACAAGGCATTTAGCCATTTTGGGCGTGAGCGGGAGCGGGAAGAGCACGCTGGCTAAGGCGTTTTGTGGGTTGTTGCCGCCTACTTTTAAGATGCATTATGGCGCACTCACTTTAAGCGCACAGGCGGGCTATGTGTTTCAAGACTGCATTGCCTGCTTTTACCCCTACCTTAAAATCAAGGACACCTTTGACATGGTGTTAAAAGAGCGTGCAAACCAAGCCAAGGATTTGTTGGCAAGTTTAAATGTCCCCTTAAAGGCGTGGAGCTCTTACCCTTATGAGCTCAGCCGTGGGATGGCAAGTCGGGTACAAATCGCGCTGAATTTAGCCCTAAAGAAAGAGATTTTATTTTTAGATGAGGTTACGAGCTCTTTAGATAGAGAAAACACGCAAGGCGTGGTGGATTTGCTTTTGAGTCTGCCCGTGCAAAGGGTCGTCATCACACATGATGAGGAAGTGGCACTGAAGCTCTGCGATGAGGTGCTAGTGCTTGATGGGGGGCGGGGGATGTATTTTGGAGAAATGGGGGGGTATTTATGCTCTTAGAGGTGCTGGAGTTGTCTAAGTCCTATGGGACGCAAAAGGTGCTAGAGAGGGTGAACTTTGGCTTAAAGAGGGGGGAATTGGTGGCGTTGATGGGGCCTAGTGGATGTGGTAAAAGCACGCTGGCTAAGTGCATTGCCCGCCTAGAGCCTTTTAGCGGTGGGCAGGTCTTATACGAGCAGCAAGACATTTTACAAATGGAGCAAAAACCCTTTAGGCAGGCGTTGCAATATGTTTTTCAAGACCAATTAAATGCCCTAAACCCCGCTAAAAAGGTGCGGGATTTATTAGGCAGCGTGTGTCGGCGTTTTCAAACCCACGCCTTGTTAAACGAGGCTTTGGAGTTTGCGAAACTCAGCCCCAAGCTTTTAGGGCGTTATCCAAGGGAGCTTAGCGGAGGGGAGAGACAAAGACTTGGCATTGCGCGGGCGATGCTAGTTTGCCCTGAGATTTTATTATTAGATGAAACCACAAGTGCTCTAGATAAAAAACTCAAACATGAAGTCATGCAAGTGGCACGCACCTACCAACAAGAGAAGCAAACCACGATTCTTTTTATCACCCACGACCAAGCTTTAGCTAAGGAATATTGTGAAAGAGTGATGCAACTTAAAGGAGGACATTTGCTTTAGCCATTAAAGCTAAAAATCGTGTATTTTTGAGTCAGCTCAGCGTTTATTCTAACTTTTAAAATAATTCTTATCTTTTGAAAAGGTCTTTTTACATCGTATCCCCGCTTGTTTTGTGTGTGGGGGCAGAACCTATTACAGAGAGCTCAATAGAAGAGAGCAAGCCATAAAAAAAGATTTAGAGAATATCCTTAATAAGCACAGCCAAGCAGTGCAATCTATCAGCAATCAAGCTTGCACCATTATCTTAGGGGCTGTAGAAAGTATTAAGAATGAGATTACCAATCTTGCCACAGAGTTTAAGAGCAGTGCAGAGTATGGGGCAGAACTCAATCAGGCTAAAAGACAGATAGAAAACTTAGAAAAAAAATAAAGAGCGTTTGCAAGATGAAGTCGCTAAACTGAAACAAGAGCAAGAAACCAATCAACAAGAGGTAGAAAGGGCAAGGCTGATAATAAGGCTAATAATGAAGCTTTTAAACAACAAGGCATCGAAAATCAAAGTCTTAAAAGCGACTTAAATACAGCCAAAACAGAGTTGCAAACCATAAAAGCCACACTACAGACCACATAGAAAGATTTAAAGACCACAAAGGTAGATCTTGAGGGCACAAAGAGAGAATTAAAATCCACACAAAACATATTAGAAGTTTTACAGCAACAAGGCATAGAGTCCCAAGCTACACCTATCCTAGATCATCCAAAGACAACGGACACAGAGAAACCTGAACCCTCAACAGGGCGTGGGTCTAAGATTAGAGATGGATTTGTCAAAATCAAGGATTTGAACGGAAGTATTGGTCTATCTTTAGCAAAGTTTTGCCTTTCCAATTAGCCTTATAGGTTAGCAGACTAATGAGCCTAGACCAACTTGCATTGACAATACTCTTAGCTAGTTTGTGGTTTTTGGCCAACTTAGAGAAAAATCGATCAAAGGCTGTTGTCAGTTGTCTTAATACCATTTGCAAGCTTTGAGAGTTGCATTCGCCTAGATAGGCGTAAGGCTCTTGTTTTTTAAGGGTGATGAGCACCTTTTGCATGCTAAAGTAATTTTCTCTAGTGACTTGTGCGTATTGCTTTTGGCGGTATTCTAAAAGTAGTTATAGACCACCCTAGCACAGCCAAAGTACTTGTGTATCAAGGTTTTTTGTGCAGTGGTAGGATAAATTCTAAACTTCATTGTTCGAAGCAATCGGCTACACCTTAATTATAAGGCTATTTATCCACCAACAGGAGCAAACACAATCTAAAAGCCCATTTGATTTTAGCTGACGTAGATACAGAAAAAAGTTACTCGTAGGCGATGTGGCTATTTTTATAAAGTCTGTGTTTGATGAGATAGAGGAAAGTTCAGATTTTTGCCATCATAGCAATGGAAGCAGATAAAGATTATCTATACCTGATGACTGAGACATACCCCTAGAGTGTCTATCAGCTCCATTATCTTACAGATCAAACAAATCACTACTTATAAAGTTTGGAGAGAACCAAGATTTATCCCGTTCTTGCGCAAACATTTTTAGAAAGAATAAATATTTTGGACAGATGGATTTTTTGCTTGTTCCATAGGAGAGGCTAACCCAGAAACCATTAAAAAGAAACCATCAAAAGATATTATAGAAAATCAAGGATGAGTGGCATTCATCCTACCCGCTAAAGACGAGTGGGATTTCTGCTAAAAGATGTTAACTTGTCAATTAAAAATTATCTGCACAAACAAATCGAATCCACAAAAGATGCTGAGTGGGAAGAAAAAGATATTTACAACAAGCTCTTTACATTTTTGACAGCTATCTTAAATGAAACAGGAGCGCCTTTTTTGATGTGCTGCCAAGTAGAGAAAATGCAAAAACTAATGTGTTTTTTAAACTTGATTTTATAGACACGACAAGAACCACACCAAAGATCAATGTCAAAGTAAGTAAGGGCAAAGACCTATTTGGTGATCTCAAAAATGTTTTGAAACAAGCTTCCAATGAGTTTAGCGAAGAGCTTTTAAAAGCCTTAAAAAGAGCAGAAAATTAAAGTCAAAACAGAAGAACTAAAAAAGATCTTTATTTCCTATAAAAACAAAGTGAAGTGGACTTTTTCATCCATAAAGATGCCAAGGGTTTTTAAATTAACAATTTGATTTATAATATGCTTGCTAATCTCTATAAAGGCAATGATTTGCAAGAATGGGACATATGTACCATCAAAGTGTTTGCAAAAAATCAAAAACATTATATTTGGCATGATTGATCTAATGGGGGTTTGAAAATGAGCTCAAAGCTCTTTGACTCGAGCCAAAATTTGCCAAGAATACGCATATGTCTTTACCTTAAGACTGCATCAAGAACACCCGTATTTTAGAATCCTTGCTACAAGACAAGGGCATCAACGCACAAATTCAAGAGTGGCAAGATCTACAGCTCATCGATCAAAGTTTCAGTTTGGATACCCTTTTAACCGAGCAAAAGTATCGATTTTTGCCCTTTGATACACAACACTTTAGTTTAGAAACTAAATACAAACTTTTAAACTCCTTTGGTGATTTAGAATCGGTGCTGAATAACGAATTTATCAAGGCAGACAACTTCCGAGCTCTCAATACTTTAAAAGACAAATACAAAACTTCAAACACAGAAGGACGGCGTTTGGCGTATCTTGGTGCCGTTTTAGAGGATGGCGACATGGCAGAACTCAAAGATGCTTTAGCAGTCATTGCTAAGTCTAAGGGCATCGACTTGCCCCCTTTTGAGGGGGATACCCCTAAGTTTGCAAGAGTTTAAAAGAAATTGGGTTTGCAGTCTTTAGAGATGCCAAAATGCCAAACCGCTCAAACCCTATAAAACTTAAACCCTATAATAACGAAAGATTGCGCGGGGTGTTGAGTGGGTGTAATACCAAAAAGCCCTCAAATCCCCAAGAAAGAGCTCCATGTAGTGAGAATTTGATGTTTAGTTGAGAGTATCTATTACCATGGGATGATTAGCCTTTTGGGAGAGTAAAGAAACTGATTAAATAGAACAATTTGTCTTTGGAGAGTAAGCAAAGAGAGGTGATCAACCACACATGGTGTTTAAAGCGTTTTTAAAGGGTCATAGAGCGAAAAGTTAGGGGTCAGGAGGAACTATGTTTGGGAGTTAAAAGCGGTTTGGGGGTAAGAGCATAATTTCCAAAATAAGCACTAACGCTTGTTGAGTAGAAGAGAAGGTTTGTGATCAAATGTTTTGAATGGCCAGTAAGTTATTTTGCTATCTCAAAGAACTAACTTTTAGCTTCTGCTATGGATTCTCTAACTTTGAAAGTCAAGGTAGTGCTCTAACAAGCTTAGCTCTCGTGCCCTATTGTATCTACTTTTAGTGTGCGTGATAACTATGACTAGGGCAATATTTTACTTTTTATTTACCATGTTTGTGCTACAATCCAGGGGAGATTTTCGGGTATTAGTCTACCTAACCATTAGAGTTTAGGGTGTGGTTTGTCCCAATGGATAGGGTTGAGATGTCAAGACAAGATAAGCGACACAAATATCATCCTAGATTCTTGCTCGCTTTGTTCTCAGTTAGTGCCTTTGTTGCGACAGCCCAAGCTGGTGAGTGGTTTTTTGGAGGCGGCTTGGTCTTAGGTGCGCAATCTAGTTCAGTAACCACGCAAAAGCAAACCCCCACAGCCCAAACTATCGTTAGTCCCAATCTTAAAGCGGTTACCGCCTATGATAAGCAACAGCTAGCCATTATCCAGCAACTCGAGGGCGACTATCAACAAGCTCGAGCCAATGCACTTACACAAGAACAGCAAATGCTCTCTCAGCTAAAAGAACAAATCACACAAGAGAGACAACTCTTGCAGGACTTAGCCAACGTTGGTCAGCCACTAAGAATTGATAGTAAGAGTAAACCTGATAATCCAATTATAGGTAAAATAAACCCCAACATCATCACTGCAATTGCAATCCCTGCCAACTACCAAGAGAACGACCAACAACTATTATCAAACTTCCAAAACACCATCAACCAACTCTTATCTCAACAAAAAGAGAGCGGGGCCAATACTGATAGCCCTCTAGCTCAAGAACTCCAAAAAGCCCAACAGATCCTTAAGAATTACAAGCAACAACTCAAAAACTACAATGATGTGGCAAAAAACTACAATGACCAAATCACGCGTTATTGGAACAATGCTAAGGCACAATGGGAAAACTACGATAAGGAATATAGACAAAAGGAACTAGATGATTTAGGATCCTTTTTAGGCAATGTCTACTACTCTAAGGTTGTTGGTGGTTACCCTATACCCTTGGTAAAGCAGGAACTAGAAATGGCTTTGCACTTTTTCTTCCCACAAAATGAAATTTCTACTCTTATAAAGTGTTTGTTGCCTGATTTTGAAACAAATAAAACAGACAGTGTCTCTAGCAATGGGATTATTGATTTTCACCTCCAAACCAAAACACCCTATGGCACAATCTCGGCATTGGTGCAAGTTTCTCGCAACAATGGCACTATTGTTCCTATCAAGGTAAGCTACAATGGCACGCTAGAGCCAAATGTAGTGACGACTAGCACTTTCCCGCAGCCTAATATACCTTCACCCAAAATCAGCCCCCCACATTTTCTCCTAACCCCTCCACCCTCCCCAATGCCTCTAGTATCCATCAACTCATCAGGGACACTCAGCAAGCCCAAGCACAGATAAAAAACGCCACTAGTCAAACCCAAGCCCAGCTGCAAGCTGCCTATAACAAAGACCGCTCCGCTCTTGAAAAATCTCTCATTGCTCTGCCCAAAGACACAACTATCCACACCATGCTAACTTCTCAGGAGCGAGAATTAAGGCACGCCACAAACTTAGGCTTTGATTTGGTTGTAGGCTATGCCGTGCACACCCAAAACAATATTCTAGGCTTTCGTGTTTATGGAATGGTCAGCAACGCTTACAATGTAAGAAACAGCGTGCCACAGCAAGAACTATTTTCTAGAGCTTCCGTAGGTTTAGGGGCAAATGTTACCCTCAATTTCATTAGCAACACCACACCCGGTCATCTCTTTGGTTTTGGGGTGTTTGCTGGAGCTGCTGGAATGGAGAATAATTACATACAAGGGCAACACTTTGCCCACGACTTTAACCTCAATGCTGTGGGTGGGATAGAATTTCGTTTTAATAGCGATGGATTTCAAATCGGTGTTCGTGTCCCTGTCTTTGATCGCATCCTACACCTTACAGATGATGTGATGATCACAAACAGCTATAAAGATCCTTCATGCTTTGCTAACTACATCCATTACTTTTGAACATGCCAAAACAGCTTTTAAAAAATCTTAGGTTGAAATGGCTAAAAACAAGATTATGATGATATGATTTTTTGGATTTTATGGCAAACATAAGGAGGGCTGATGGATAAAAATGCCCCTAGAACGCTCTAGGATTTCCTACAATCGGTTTTGTGGGCTTGGTGGAGCTCCATTGAGTCAATATTGGGTTTCATAAGCCTTATATAGGGCTAGAAACGCTATTGACTTTCTAGGTCTGTTTAGATTGGGTGGTTGTTGATCCTTTGTCCTAACTTTGATCGGGTGGTGTGTATCCAATGTCTTTTGAGTGGGACTAGTGCATAGGCTCTTGGTAATCAAGGAGCAGATCGGCGCACTCTTTGAAAAACCCAAACGCATAGGGTGCACTAAAGCATAAACAACCAAATCAAAGTCCAAGTTTGTGGCACGCTTCAATTCTCGCTCCTGAGCGGTTAACATGGTGTGGATGGTTGTGTCTTTGATAACCCAATCCCGTATGGGTGCGTAGCCCAAAATTGCGCCCGTGATGTGCCTATGATCGCCAAAGTATCTACTATTTTAAATTCTATATGCGGTGTGTGGCCACACCTTTTTCGTTTAAATCTTTGAGGTTTTTTAGCCATTTTTCAAAAATGTTTGTATTCTGCATTTCCATGCGTGTATTTTAACGCAAAGACACCCATTAGTCCTTTGACAATTTAGAAAAAGTAAATGACAATTTTAATAGCTTGTTGCATAACTTTGGGTGCTCCGTGCAGTCTATGGCTTGTTTGCCCCGTTCGAGTTTACTCAAATCCACAGAGTTTGTTTTTTTGTTTGTATAACACACTTACCCCTAGAGCTCTTGAGATTAAATGAGAGCAATTTATGGCACCAATAGTGTTAGAGCCAGAATTGGAGAAAGAAACTTTAGACCTCATTACTAAAATAAACAGGATAGATCCCAATCAAGCAAGCACAATCTTATACGACATGGATAGCGTTATCCGCATGTATGAAGAGGGGAAAGAAAGCCTAAGCAAAGCATAAAGACACATCCACAGCAAACCAAGCAATAAGCCAAACCCAAGAAGCCAAGAGTGGAAAAAAGATTAGGTGAATGAAGCTAGCAAGCATAATAAGTATATTTTTTATAAATTCCACCACACAATAAACTCAAAACGATTTCTTTCTCTCTAAAAGCTGATTAGAAAGTGCCTTAGGAATGTGATAATCCAAAATAAGCTTTCTGAGAGTATCCGTATAAGTTGACACATTAGAGGGATTGAGTTGGTATTTTTTACTAGCTATGGCCTCTAGGACAACATCGCTATAACCAAAATCAAAATGTGTAGGATCGTTATAGGCATTGAGATTACTTACCATAGGCATTGTCCTTAAATCATGGAGTTCGACATTAGGGTAATTCAAAAGCCGCAAACTAACAGCTTGTGGGGTTTGTAAGAACATCTCTTCTAAGGAATCTTTAAAGGGTGTATTCTTAGCCTTGTAGACATAGTAATACAAGACACTATGGGGCACATAGTAAAAAATAAAATGGGTTTTAGGGTGGCTTTTAATAAGGCTTTCTAGATGTTTTTGGGTTTCTTGAAGCACAACTTGCCTGGAGAATAGAATTTGTTGTGTCCATGAAGAAGGTTTAGAAAAGTTAAGGTAATCAGAGATCACATTCTTCAGATCAGCTTTTCCAGGTTTGCAATAAGGAGCAAACATCGTATTGTAGTGGCTACAAGGACCACGACGATCCTTGTGATCCCTTATGGAATGCCAATAAAAAAGGGATTTTTCTGAGACTCTGGAACTAAAAAGATAAGTGAGGAGTTGGGTAAATCGATTGTCGGTTCTGTAGAGATAATCAGGGAAAGAAAAGGAAATGTTACCTACCATCTCAAGATCAGCTTGGTTGTAATTAGGCATTAAAGCTAGAGGATTAATCGCATAGACAACCGTTTTAATGTTCTTGTGTACGGCAAAGGCCAGGCGCAAAGCGCGGTAAAGATCATAACTTGTCTCTCCTGCCATGACAAATTTAAGTGGTTTCTTTAGATGCAAAATTGAAGAAAGCAAATCTATACTAAACTTCTCTTCTGTGCTCGATCCAGTTAAGATGCTGTCATAATCATAAGTCCTAGCCATACCTGCAATGAGCATGCGCTCATCGCCTCCTGTGAAATCCACTCCATACATGGTCGCTTTCCTAAATTGCTGAAAAGGATCCATAATATAGTTAAAGAGCATGACGGATCCAAATCCAAACAACATGAACCCAAACACCGCCCAAAGATATGTTTTAGCCGACACGATTTATCCTAAAAGTTAAAGTAAATGAATTCAGACACGCGGTTGACATAAACCAGCACATAATACCCAATAAAAGAAATTGTGGCATAGGTCCAGCCTAAACGCCATAAAGAGGGTTTAAAACTTTCTAAAACTTGGCAACTATTTTTAAAACAAAAGGTGATCACAAGGGCTAAAACAGCCGCAGTTCCAATGAAATATTTGCTGGTATAATCTAGCTCTCTACTAAAGAAATAATTTTTAAATCCACTCATCAAAAACATCGCCTTAAGCACTTTAAGCGCGTCCCCCCAGTCTTTTGCTCTAAAAAACACTTCTGTAATGTTCACATAGTTAAAGGTGATAAACCACCCCAACCACACGGGGAGGGGCTTAAGCTTGTATTTTTTGCGCACTTTCTTAGACCAGTAGTGATTGACCACCACGCCTAGCCCATGCAAGAGCCCAAAGAAAACAAACATCCAGCTCGCCCCATGCCAAAGCCCGGCGATCAAAAAAGCGATGAAAATAGCTAGCATTGAGGTGTGGAAAGTGATTTGAGAAAACATGCGCGCCACAGATACATAGAGATAATCAAAAATAAAGCGACTCAATGTCATGTGCCATCTTTGCCAATACTCCACCATGCTCGTTGCCTTGTAAGGGCTGTTGAAGTTTTGGGGCAGGCGGATATTAAAGAGTAAAGCTGCCCCGATTGCCATGTCTGTATACCCGCTAAAGTCAAAGTAGAGTTGGAAAGTGTAGGCTAAAGAAGTCATCCACCCCTCTAAAGCAGAGAGCACCTTAGAGGTGTCAAAACCCATAGTGGCGACTTTGGCGAGGCTGTCGGCGATCACCACCTTTTTAAAAAGCCCGATGGCAAAGATAAAAATCCCACTAGCAATGTTATCTAAAGAGATGCGTTTATTGCTGTCTTTAGCAAATTGGGGCATCATCTCTTGGTGGTGGACGATGGGACCCGCGATGAGCTGAGGGAAGAAGGTTACGAACAAGGTATAGTCTAAGAAATTAGAAAAGCCAGCTTGGGGTTTTTTCTCTGTTTCGATTTTGGCATAACTGTCGAGCAAAAAGGTGAGTTGTTGCAAGGTGAAAAAGCTAATGGCTAAAGGCAACGCTAAATGCAAGAGATTTACAGAGGTGCTAAAGAGCGCGTTGAAGTTGCTAAGAAAGAAGTCGGCGTATTTGAAATAGCCCAGCAAAGCCACATTGGCGATGATCCCACAAACAAGCCACGCTTTAGCCTGCTTAGGGCGCACCCACATCGCTTGCACAATGGCGTAGTTAAAAATAATGGAAATTAAAATGAGGGGGAGGTATTTGACATTCCAATAGGCGTAAAAAAACAAGCTCGCCCCCACTAAAAACGCCTTCGCCCCCAAAGCACTCCAACGGCTTAAAACAAAATAGCCTAAAAAGCTCAAAGGCAAAAACATAAAAATAAACTCTACAGAATTAAAAAGCATAAAAACCTTTCTGTTAAAATCCCAACCCGCCCGTGATGGGGATGTTTAGCCCTGTCATGTAATCGCTCCCACTAGAGAGCAAAAAGAGCAACATGGGCACAATGTCCTTTGGGGTAGCGTTGCGCTTTAGAGGGTGGTTTTCAGCTGCCACCTGCACGATTTTAGGGTCGATGCTTTCTAAAAACTTGGTTTCGATCATGGAGGGAGAAAGGCAGTTGATTTGGATATTGTGCTCCTTGTAATCGCTTGCCATAGAACGCATGAGCCCTAACAAGGCATATTTCATCGTGGTATAAACGCTGGTGTGTTTGGGGGGGATGTTGCACACAAAACTTGAGAGCATCGCCACCACCTTACCCCCCTGCTTTCGGCGTGCGAGGGGGGGTAAAAAAGCTTGCAACATCAAAAAGAAGCTTTGCACACTGGCGCTAAAGTCGTGTTGCAAGGCTTGGGGGGAGATGTCTTTAAGACGGGTGTAGGCATACTTGGGGTGGGCTAGATGCACGATTTTATTAGGCGTGGGGTGGTTAGCCTTAATGTTTTCAATCAAGGCTTGCACTTCTTGCAAAGAGCTTAAATCCGCCTTGAGGGGGTGTAAATTAGGCTTGTTGGGCAGGGGGCTTTTGTGGCTGTGGGCTAAAATAATGGCTTCTCTTGGCAATGCCTCCAAAAGGGCTAGCCCCAAATCCGAGGAAGCCCCTAAGATTAAATAGGTATCTTTCATTCTAAGACCTTGGCTAAAATGTCTGCAGTGCTCACTAAAAAGGGTTCATCATTGATATTCTCAATGCGCGCTTTTAAACTTGCCACTTGGAAAGCCTCATTCAAATGCACAATGCGCCCGCTCACCTGCAAGCAATCCCCCACATAGACGGGTTTTTTAAAGCGTAGGTCATAACTTAAAGACATGGCATATTCCCCGGGCAAGTGCTTACCCACTAGCCTAGAATAAAACATGCCCAGTGCCGCCCCGTGCAAGAGCACCCCCTTAAAACCCTTTGAAAGCATGTAATCCGTGTTGGCGTGCAAATGGCTATCATCGCCGCTTAGGACCCTGAATTTTTCCAACATTTCTGCAGTCACCACAACGCTAAACCCGCCACACATGCCCACACGCAATTCTTGAAACTTATACGCATGCTTTAGACCAACAGCCCCACCTGTAATTTGGCGCGGCTCACACATAGCCCCCCCCCGATGAGGGCATCAATGCCTGCGCTGATCTCGATCGTTTTAAAGCTTGCATTGCAATGGGTGATCTTGCCCCAAACGCGCAAATCTGCAGGGGCGTAAAGAGGGTTTTTAAACGCCACTTTGATCCCCTGAAAGAGGGCGTATTTGCCGGGCAAATGCATCCCCACCAAGCGGGAATAATATGCGCTGTGTAACATTCCATGCACCACGCAATCTTTAAAGCCCTTTTCTTGGGCATAGCTGGGGTCTGTGTGTAGGGGGTTGGTGTCCCCACTGAGTGCGCTAAACTCTTGCAGGTTTTGTGGGTTTAAGGTGAGGTTAAAACTTTCTTCCAAGCCCTCAAAGAGGTCGGCAAAGCGGTAGGTTTTAAGCATGCTCAAGTTTGCGTTCAATCAACGCCACCATTTCACCCACATTTTTAAGCCCTTGCAATTCGCTTAAGTGGAACTTGATTTTAAAATGTTTCTCAATGGCACTGATCAAACTAATGTGATTTAGGCTATCCCAATCCTCAATGTCGTTAGCGTTTGTGCTCTCATTGATGACTAAACTCGAGTCGTCAAAAATATCTCTAAAAATCTCTTGCAACTGGCTAAAAATCTGTGTTGTTTCCATCATTTACCTTTATATAGTGGGGTTTGTCTGTGTGTTTCTCTAAATCCAAACTAAAAACGCTCCCGGTTTCGTTTTGGCTTTCCAAAGCGAAACCAAAGCTGGCATAAAGCTGGGCGACCATCGCATTTTTAGGCGTGGGGTGGTAATAGCCCTTGAGGGTTTTTATGCCCAAATCCTTAGCCCGCTTGGCTAAAAAGTTGAGCATGGCAAATTCTAAATCCCTTTTAAGAACCCGACAACTCATCAGCCAAATTTCTAAATGGCAAATCTCCCCCTCAATGCGCCCCACGCTGATCGCCACGATGCCATTGTCCCCGAATTTATCCACAAGCTGTCCATAAAGCGTGATATAAGCCGGACTTTGCGCCCACTCTTGCACTTGCGCTAGGGTACATCTCTTTGTGGTGCAGTTAAATTGGTTGGTCTTGTTGATGAGTTGGGTCAAGCGTTCAAAGATATTGGGGTTAAAAGGGGCGATAGTGGCGCGCATTTCTAAGCTTTGTAAAAACTCGGCATAAGATCCAAATTGTTGCTGTGCACTTTGGCGCTGGGCATTAGCTTGGTATTGGGCAGCACGGGCTAAATCCTCTTGGCTTAAAGAAATGGGCTCAAAATACCCCGCTTTATCTAGCCTCGTAATGTATTCCTCGGGTTGCCCTATATCTGGCACAGCCACGCTAGGTAATTGTGCAGAAACTAAAGCCCGCTCTGCCGGGTTGTCATCCACAAAGACGAAACTATCCAAGCCCAAATTCAATTCTTTAGCGATCTCTACAATGTTGCGATCTTTGGGCTCAAAATTGGCCTTAATGCACGCAAAATCCGCAGGCTTTAAAAGCATGTTTTCATGGGATAAAGCTAAAAGCGCGTTTTCATGCGTGTTCTTAGAACAAATGGCGAGCAACACCCCCCGCTCTTTGAGTTCTAAAATGTAGCGCTGAAAAGTGGTGTAACTCTCTGCTAGAGCGCTCTCACTCCCAATCACCAAGCCGGCCAAGCCATCATCGGCGATCACCCCGCCGTATAAGGTGTTGTCCATGTCTAGGATCAAAACTTTTTTAGAAAGCCCAAAGAGGGCGCAAAGAATTTTAGAGAGATTAAAAGCCACACAAGCCAGGCCTTCATAACTCATGGCGTATTTGGCGCGGTAGTATAAGTTAGAATCAAACCACTTAGACAGCCCCACCTGTGCGGACAGATACAGCAAATCTTGTATATACACAGAGGGGTGTTCTTTGACAAGAGCTACAAGGGCAGTATTTAAGGTGTTGATGAAGTGGGTTTTACCACTCAAGGCATCTAAATTACCCAATGAACGGTGCTGGGGCAAGTCAAAATTATTGACAATGACCGCGCAAGAATAGCAGGTTTTTAAAGAGATAAGCATGATCTCTAATTTGCCCATCTCTTGCTGGACAAGTTTGGCGATCTCTTCTGCTGAGGCGTTGAGCTCAGGAAAACGCTCAATGTTGAGGCTGGAAGTGTGTAGGTAGATGAGATCGGGAGCAAAGTCCCTTAAAGCGGGGTTTTCAAACGCACTTTCTTCGTAGTAGCGGTTGTAATCGCTCTCATAAAAGCTAGGCACAATCCCCGCCTTTAAAAGGCAGACCTCTAAAAGGTCTTTAAGTTCAGCGGTGCTTGAGCCCCCAGGAGGGCTATTTTCTTAGGAGTTCCCCCCCCCAGTTAATAACTCTCTTTTGAGGCGTTTTTTATGGCGTAAAAAATAAGAAACATCTTGCATAACATAGCCCTAGGCAAAAACAGGTCAAAGATAAAGTGCGATTATAGCAGAAAATTTAAGCTTCTGTGTCAAACCAGTTCGTAACAGCTACGAGTGTTGCTTTAGTTGTGTGCACAGACAATTACCAAAATCAACAGCGACATGGAGTTGTGTATGGATTATAAGGGAGTGCGAGTAGCATAAAAAATAAATATATACAAAAGACTCATACATAGAATGGGCTTTTTTGTGTATTTGTTCCTTGTAAAACAAACTAACCAATGCTTTTATTCTGCATTAAATCACTATACTATCCTGCAACCATTTTACTCTCCATATGAACAACCTATCAATACATCATCACCCCTTCATCATAAAAACTCTAAAGTGTATCATTGAGGACATGTTTTCTCAATTTTTAAATGTAAAATTAATGATACAAACATGCTCAATAAACTTGCGCTGTGTCCTACCATATAGTAGTGGTAGGTGGTAAGAAATTTAGCCACCTGTCTATGATAGGACGCTCACAAGTTCACTTGGATAATTCACTTGGAGAATTTGCCACTCAAACGCCACGGGGGCTAAATGTATTATTTAAATTTAAAATATTCTAAGATTTTTGAGACAGTGTACATAAATGTATATGTTTTAGATCACAAAGCGATTGTAGGGTTTTCTGTAAAGGAAGGTTTAGGTATATTTGGTTATTTGGGTGGTGAAAATTTATTCACTCTTGCATTGTTTTGTGCAGTCTATGTAGCGTCTTTTTATCGCTAGTGGTGCTTTGGTTAGCGTGTTGCGAGGTGTTTCTACACCCTTGGCTCGCTCCATATGCTTCTTAAACCAACTTTTAAAGTGCTTGGCATTATCCAAGATGAAAGAGTTAGAATCTTGTAGATCTTATCTATGTCTTGAATATCTACCCTAATCTTTCCATCCTCAGTAAAATAGATGTCTTGAATCTTGGGAACAGCAGGCGCACCATTATTGCCCATATAGATGTCTCTGCCTAGAAAAGTTTTGAAACCATTCTTGCCTTTTTACATCTCTACCTTGACTTCTGTGGGTTGTGGTGCTTGGTTGGTTTGTTGTGTCTGTTGTGCTTGTAAATCTACAATTTGATAACCTCCTTTGCGCAAGAGATGACAGACTGGAAACTTAGAGTATTTGTTGCAAGTTCAGGTGCATTAAACTCTTTTAGTTTATCCATTCAGTCGCTTAAATATTTGAATTTACTTTCATACCCCCTTAGCACCCCGTAGTAGGTGTTTTTGCGTTAAAATAGGGTATGGAGATACAGACATCGAGCGAATTTAAAAAGTGGCTAAAACCTCAAAGATTTAAACGGAAAAGGTGTACTTACACGCCGCATACAGAGTTAAAAAAGAGCGGACACTTTGGTGATCATAAACACATTACGGGTTAAATCTTTGAAATGCGTATCCACATGGGTGCAAGTTACCGCTTGTATATGGATAAATGGGGCGAGGTGTTGGTGATTTTGCTGTGGCGCGCCGTACAGTGGCGCGCTTAAGGCGACAAAAGCACACAGCAAAAAGATATAATCAAGGCACAAAAATCTTAAAAGATTATCCATGTCCGTAACCTTTAAACCCTTTAATGCAGCCGAGTTCTTAGACTCCGATCAAGTGCGTTTAAGTCATCTTAGTGCCGTTTTAGAGGATGGCGACATGGCAGAACTCAAAGATACTTTAGCAGTCATTGCCGAGTCTAAAGGCATTGACTTGCCCCCTTTTGAGGGGGATGCCCCTAAGTTTGCAAGAGTCTTAAAGAAATTGGGTTTTGGGTTGCAGTCTTTGGATGAGATGCAAAAGCATAACACGGCTTAAGCCCACCAAACCCCCAAGAGAGGGTTTTGAAGTGAGGATTAGATTTTTGGTCTTGAAGTATCTATGAATGTGTAACCATGTCTCTTGGGGAGAGGGTGAAAAACTGGTCAATTAGGACAATTATATCTTTGGATAACAAAATAGAGAGAAGCCATAAAACAAAGATAGCGTTTAGAGAGCTTTTGAGTGGTCATAGAGCGAAAGTTTAGGGGTTAGGAGTTCAAAGGTTTGAGCTGTGGTTTGAGAGTTAAAAGCGGTTGTAGGGGATCGTAAGAGCAACTAAGAACAACTACATCGTAGGCAAAGACACAAATGAATCAATTTGATAATCTTATAAAAAGTAAATACACTCTACTTTTCTCTCAATCCCTCTCAAATTGGGATTGAGTTTAGAACCAATGTGAGTAAACACAATGGATTTGAAGTGGGCTTGCATATTTCTCTAGCCATGAACTGCTATTCCAAAGGGGATTAGGTGGTTCTAGCCTAGAGACCACTTATAAAAGCAATGTAGCGGTATGTGTGGATTATTTTGTGTATAATTCCTAGGCAATCTGTTAGCTGAGAAATAGCAACGGCAACATGAGGGACTTAGATTCCTCTGTTGTTCATAAAGAGGTTTAGAGAGTCGTAAAACTAGGCAGACACATACCGAATCTTCGCAAGGAGGTGGATATGGCTGTTAAGCGAAAACTAGCTAGTGCGCTTTTATTTGGCACCCTAGAGTTTTTCTCTTTACTCCCTTTGAAGGCAGAAAAGAGTGGAGTGTTTATAGAGGGTGGATTTGAGTATTCGCATGGTTCGGGGGTTTTTAAATAATATGCAGCAGATCAATTCACAATACCAGGGGTGCCCAGTCTAGTAGTTCAATCCACAAACTTCTATAAGGGCAATCTTTTTGGAGGGAATATCCAAGCAGGTTTTAAGCTATTCTTTGGCCAAACAAGACGCTTTGGATTGCGTTTCTATGGGTTCTTTAGTGGGCAAGCAGGCAATGCTAATTCTACCCACAGCAAAGATCCAGATTCTAACTTCGTCATAAAAGACCAACCCACTTCTAATTTTTTTCTACGCTGGGGGTGTAGATGCACTTTATAACTTTTATGACAAGAATAACCGCTCTTTTGGAGTCTTTGCAGGTTTGATGGTTGGGTGGAACTCTTGGTCCATGGGTGAGAGCAAGCAATGTGCGGGGACTGCTATTTATAGCCCTGGTGGATTTGATGGGGGTTGCGTGTCGACCAATAAATTTTTCCAACAGCTGTTGCACACCGATAGCGAATACTACCCTGAATTTAAAACCTCTTCCTCATTTGCTTTTGTGCAAGCTGTCGTGAATCTTGGGTTTAGGTTTAATTTTACTAAACACCAAGGTCTTGAAGTGGGGGTGCGTATCCCTACCATCAACACTCCTGGTTATGTCAGTAAGGGTGCCTTTTTGGAACACAACATTGTTAAAGTCGAGCTTAATGATTCCCTGACTTTCAGGCGTGATATAGCTGCTTTTATCGATTATGTTATTAGTTTTTAGAATATGGGTTATGGAGTAGCTACATTAAGAAAAAGCTAAAAGACCTAAGATAAAAACCTAAAACAACGGAGGAAGTGATTAGCATGAAGCTAGGTTAAGCGGGGTATTTTTATACACACAAAAACACAAAAAGCGCATAAGAATCTTAATTTTTTGTAAGAGTAATAAATTTATATAGAAACCGCCACAATGCTTAAACCTTAAAGGCTGGGGATGCTAGGGGATACTATCAACTGGCAGCCTTGTATGTGCGTGGCAGGGGAGTGAAGCAAAACATTGCAAGAGGTCTTGGGTATCTACAAAAAGCCATAAGACATGGAGAAATTAGAGCTCACCACGCAATGGGGCAGAATACACCTCTTAAGAAAAAGGCAGTCTCTCAAGAAGAGTCTGCACTTTCAAGGGCTAGCTAGGCTGGCTAGAGAAAGGCTACGCCTTTTCTCCAAAATACACTAGCGCAGAGCCCCAAGTGAGGCCGCCACCAAAGGCATCCAAGAGCATTAAATCACCCGTTTTGAGCTTGCCCTGCTCGTAAATTTCGTTCATCGCCATAGGGATGCTCGCGGCTGAAGTGTTGCCGTATTTTTGCACGGTCAAGACCACTTGTTCCTCTTTGAAGGCGAGCTGGTTTTGCACCGCTTGGATGATGCGCAAATTCGCTTGGTGGGGGATAAAGTAAGCGACCTGCTCGGGGGTGATGGTGTTGGCCTGAAGGATTTCCTCCACATCTTTAAGCAAGGTTTTAATCGCAAGCTTAAAAATTTCATTGCCCTTCATGTGCAACGCTTGGCTGTCCTCATACCCGGGGCAAAAGGCACTGGCTTTAATGTTTCTTGGGGTGTAAAGGTAGTCGCCAAAGTTGCCATTGGCCGCAATTTTCACATCTAAAATACTCTTTTTAAGGTCATCCGTGGGTGAGATCACGCATGCGCCCGCCCCATCTCCAAAGAGCACGCAAGTGGAGCGGTCGCTAAAGTCTAAAACGCTGCTGCACTTCTCCGCCCCCACAATCAGCACATTTTGATACATCCCACTCTCCACAAACGCCTTAGCGGTGGCGAGCAAGTAAATAAACCCACTACAAGCGGCAATGAGGTCCATGCTGGGCGTGTTCTCTAGGCCTAATTTCGCGCTAAGACCGCAGGCGGTAGAGGGCATGGCGACATAATCCGGGCTCAAGGTGCCCACCAAAACCAAATCAATGTCCTCTTTTTTTAAGCCCGCCCGCTCAATGGCAAGCTTGGCCGCCTGCACGCCTAAATCGCTGCTCTTTTCCTCTGGGGACGCAAAATAGCGGGTCTTGATCCCCGTGCGCTTTTGTATCCACTCGTCCGTGGTGTCTAAAAGCCCCTCAAAGGCGCTGTTGGGGACACAATTTTGGGGGACATAAGCCGCTACAGAGCGCAACATTGCATAGGGCATAAATTTCCTTTAAGAGACAGGGGGGCTTTGCGTGCCCACATTTTTATGGCTGAAGGCTTGCGCCATTTTCTGTGCCACGCCGCTTTCCTTCGCCCGAATCGCCTGATAAATGGCGCATTCAATCGCCCGTGCATTGCTCTTACCATGGCTGATAACAACCGCCTTATTCACGCCCAAAAGCGGCGCACCGCCATATTCAGCGTAGTCGGTCTTTTGCTTAAGCGTATCAAAGGCCTCTTTTAAGAGAAACGCCCCGATTTTGGCGCTAAAATGCTCTTTAATCGTGGTCTTAAAAATGCTGCCGATCGCGCTGGCGACCCCCTCGGTGGTTTTGAGCACAATGTTGCCCACAAAGCCATCGCACACCACGACATCCACGCTATTAACGAAAATGTCGTTGCCCTCCACATTGCCCTTGAAAATGGATGTATTTTCGGCAAATAGGGGGTAGTCGTGGATGAGCTTAAACGCCTCTTTGGTGAGGCTATCGCCCTTGCTGTCCTCCTCACCATTGGCTAAAATCCCCACCGTGGGGTTGTCATAGCCCAACACACTTTTGGCATATTCATAGCCCAAAATGGCAAAGTCCAGCAGATACTCCGCCTTGCAATCGGTGTTCGCGCCCACGTCTAGGCACAAGCTCGCCCTCTTGCCCACGGAGGGCATGAGTGTGCATAAAGCGGGGCGGCTCACGCCCTTAATGCGCCCGAGCTTGAGCGTGGCAAGCCCCATTGTCGCCCCGCTATGCCCGGCCGAGACTAAGGCATCTGCCCCGTTTTTTAAAATATCCATTCCCACGAAGATCGAAGCCTCTTTGCGCTTGAGTGCCTCGGTGGCCTGCTCCTCCATGCGGATAAAGTCGGGGCAGTCAATGACTTCCACTTTAGAAGCCAAATCCTTAGAAATGAACGCCTTTGCCTTCTTGGCATCGCCCACTAAAATGGGCTCAAACGCCCTGCTCGCTAACGCCTTAGAAACGCCCTCAATAATGGGTAAGACCCCAAGGTCTGCCCCCATCATGTCAACAACGATTTTCATCGCTACCTATTTATAATTGCCTGTGAATCGATTGACAAAATGGGGCAATTTCCAGCTACCATCCTTGCCCTTAACAGGCGTGGCCAACTTGGCTGTGTAATGGGTGCGGCGTTTTCGCGCCCTTGTTTTACTCACGCGTCTATCAGGTACTGCCATTTTTCATCCTTTATGCTTGGTCTAAATAGTGATAATCGGCTTGGATACTCTGCACCTCCGAGCGCAAAATATCCTCTAAATCAATGACACCGCCGAAACACTCAACGGCATCTAGAGCATCCACGCCCCAGCCCTCCAAACTCTGCTTAGGGTCAAACACCCCATCGCAGAGCAGGAGTTTTAAATCTTGGGACATGGTTTTGTTAAAGACTTGCGCACTTCGAGCGCACACAACGGCAACCTCTCCGTGCAAACGCCCCTCGAGCACAAAGAACTTCGGGGCGACTCGGCGCACCTGCCCCTCCAAGCGCACACCCTCAAAGGCGCACGCCACGGATTTCGCAGAATGCCCGATTTTTTGCATTTCTAGGCGCACTATTTGCTGAAGAAAAAGGCAATTTCTCTGTGGGCGTTTTCTTCGCTGTCGCTGCCATGCACAACATTGGCATCAATGTTTTCGGCAAAATCCGCCCGAATGGTGCCGGGTTTAGCGGCTTTGGGGTCGGTCGCACCCATCAACTCGCGGTTTTTCTCTACAGCATTGGGCCCTTCTAGCACCATCACCACCACCTCACCGCTGGTCATAAAAGCGATGAGATCGTTGAAAAAGGGGCGATCTTGGTGGATGGCATAAAACTCTTCAGCCTGCGCTTGGCTTAGGTGCAGGCGTTTGATTTTCACCACCTCTAGCCCCGCCTCTTCAAAGCGAGTGATGATTTTGCCGATGATGCGTTTTTTCACGCCATCGGGCTTGATGATAGATAGGGTTTGCATGCGCGTCCTTACTTGAAGTCTAAACCGCCCATTCTAGCAAAATAAGCCGTGTTTTTAGCTTAATCTAGGCACATTTACCCAGCGTGTAGAAAACCACGCTAAAGTCGGGGCATTTAGTGTTTTTGAAGGATTTTTATGCGTTTGCTTTGGTCTTTGCTGTTTGTGGGGGTGTGTTGGGCAAAACCTTTGATCTATGTGCTTGCCACAGGCGGGACGATTGCGGGCAACTCTAACAGCCATTTAAGCAGTGCTTACAAAGCGGGGGTGGTGGGCGTGGATGTGCTTTTAAAGGCGGTGCCCCAGTTGCAAGAGCTCGCCACTTTGAAGGGCGAACAAATCAGCAACATCGGCTCGCAAGAGATGGACAACGCCACTTTGTTGAAACTGGCCAGACGCACCCAAGCCCTGCTAGACAAGCCCGAAGTGCAGGGGGTTGTCATCACACACGGCACCGACACAATGGAAGAGAGTGCGTATTTCTTAGACCTTGTGGTGCACAGCAAAAAGCCTATTGTGTTTGTGGGGGCAATGCGTAATGCCAGTTCTCTTAGTGCGGACGGACCGCTCAATCTTTACAATGCCATGGCGGTGGCGGTGAACAAAGAGGCGCAGGATAAGGGGGTTTTAGTGGTGATGGACGATGCGATCCACGCTGCTAGGGAGGTTAGCAAAACCAACACCACGCACACGGATACCTTTAAATCTTTAAACACGGGTCCTATCGGCTCTGTGATTTACGGGCAAGTGCACTTTTACATGCAGCCCTTAAGAAAGCACACTTTTAACAGCGCATTTAACATCGCCAATATCAAAAGCCTGCCTAGAGTGGACATCCTCTATGCGCATGAAAACGACAGCCCCGAATTTGTGCAAGCGGCGTTGGCTAAGGGAGCTGAGGGGCTTATCAGTGCTGGCATGGGCAATGGCAATCTCTTTCCCTCTGTGTTAAATGCCTTGGCCACTGCTACAGAAAATGGCGTGGTGGTGGTGCGCTCTAGTCGGGTGAGCAGTGGGGAGATCACCCAGCCGGGCGAAATCAACGATGCCAAGTATAAATTTTTGACCAGCGACAATTTAAACCCCGCCAAAGCCCGCATCCTTTTAATGGTGGGGCTCACAAAGACCCATGACTTAAAAACCCTCCAGCGGTATTTTTTGGAGTATTAAGGATTTGCCATGCACATGGATACACATGAATATTTGGATTTTGAGGATGTGTTGATCAAGCCTAGGCGCAGCCCCATTAATTCCCGCCAAGAAGTGGATTTAACCCGTTCTTTTAAAACAAAAAGTGGGCTTGTGTTAAATGGCGTGGGGGTGGTGGCGGCAAATATGGACGGGGTGGGGACCTTTAGCATGGCCAAAGCCCTTGCACAAGAAAAAATGTTCACCGCCCTGCATAAATTCTACACCCTAGAGCAGTGGGTGGAGTTTGCTAGGGATAATGCCGCAATCTTGCCCTATGTGTTCGTCACCATAGGCACCAGTGAGGCAGAGCTAGAAAATCTCGAGCGTATTTTAGAAACGATCCCCATCTTGACAAACATTTGTGTAGATGTTGCCAATGGCTACAGCGCGCACTTCTTGCCCCATGTGGCTAGGGTGCGCGAGAAGTTCCCGGATAAGGTGCTGATGGCGGGCAATGTGGTGGGGGCAGAGATGAGCGAGGCACTCGTGCAAGCGGGGGCGGATATTGTGAAGGTGGGCATTGGTCCGGGTAGTGTGTGCACCACGCGCAAAATGACAGGCGTGGGCGTGCCACAATTTTCGGCGATCGTGGAGTGTGCCCAGGCGGCACACGCCTTAGGCGCTCTTGTGTGTGGGGATGGGGGCTGTGCCTGTGTGGGCGACATCGCCAAGGCGATAGCGGGGGGCGGATTTTGTGATGCTGGGGGGGATGTTGGCAGGGCATGCTGAATCTGAGGCCAAAATCGTAGAAAAAGAGGGCAAACCCTATGCCTTGTTTTATGGCATGAGTTCATACACCGCCCAAGAGCACCACGGGGGGGTGCGCTCTTACCGGGCCAGTGAGGGCAGAGAAGTCTATTTGCCCTTTCGGGGGGCTGTAGCGGCGTGTTTGCAAGAGATTTTAGGGGGACTGCGCTCCACCTGCGCCTATGTGGGCGCGACCAACTTAGAGGAGTTGCCTAAAAGGGCGATTTTTATCCGCGTGCGACGGCAAATTAACCCCGTTTACAACCATTTAGAGAGCCCGCATGGAAGTTGATTTAATCCACGCTAGGGCGCTTTACTACCGCCTATGGCACTATCTTGTGGTGTTCGTGCACAATGAAGAGCTGTTTAAAGAGTTGCAGAATTTAGTAGCGCATTTAAAAGACTATCCTTTCAACACCCAAACTGCGCAGGCGTGGCAGGAAATTGAGAGCTTTTTGGGGCAGGGTTTAGAATCGTTTAAAGCCGAGCAAAACTCCGTGTTGTTTGCCCCCGGTGAGCAGTTTGTGCCCTTGAGTGCATCTTATTATTTAGAGGGGCAGGACAATGGCAAGAAACGCCTAGAGGCGATTGCGCTTTTAAAAAAATCGGAGCTGCAGATCGAAAGCCACACGCTGAGCGCCCCCATAGCTGAGGACGATTTGGCATTTTTGACCTTGATGATGAACGCTTTTTTAAAGGAGATGTTGGCTAACCCACACTTCTTTGCGCTGCACGCCACGCTCTTTAAAGACTTCTTCCATTTATTTAGCGATGCCTTCATTAACGCTATTTCTACACACCAAGAAAGCGTGTGTTATAAAAATTGTGCTATAATCCTTGGCGCATTTATCCAACACGAACGATTGTTTTTTAATTTGGCTTAGGAGGTTTGATGAACGAGAGCGGATATCGAGAAGAAAACGAGACTAGAACAAGACGCGAGGTTTTAAAGAAGTTAGGCATTTTGGGCGTGGGGGCGATCTCTAGCCAAAGTCTGTTGGCGGTGATGCCCGAAAGGCGTTTTCCGGACACGGATGCTAATAGCAATGGCGTGGTGGTGGGCAAGAGCAATAAAAAAGAAATTCTTTACCACAAAACCCCCGCTTGGGAGATTTTTTATAAAAGTGCATGGTAGTTTTAAGGAGACAACATGGGTAATTTAAGTCGGCGCTCGTTCTTAAAAATGGGCGCAATCGGGGCGGGGGCAGGCGCAAGCCTGGCCTTTGCCAACACCAAAGTCAGCAAAGAAGAGAGTGTGATCGACCCTAATGAGGGGGTCAAACGGGTTAAAACCATCTGCAGTATCTGTTCGGCCGGATGTGGGATCATCGCTGAGGTCAAAGACGGGGTGTGGATTCGCCAAGATGTTGCCCAAGATCACCCCATCAGCGCGGGCAGCCACTGCTGCAAAGGCGTGGATCAAATCGACTTAGTCAAGTCCAAAATGCGCCTAAAATACCCGCTCAAACGCGAGGGCGGGCAGTGGAAGCGCATCAGCTACGAGCAAGCGATCAACGAGATCAGCGAAAAAATGCTTAAAATGCGCGAAAAATACGGGCCTGATAGCATGATGTTTTTAGGCAGTGCGAAAATGAATTCGCAGCAAGCCTACTACTGGCGCAAGTTTGCCGCCTTTTATGGGACAAACAATATAGACCATGTAGCCCGCATTTGACACAGCACCACAGTCGCCGGTGTGGCGAATACATGGGGGTATGGTGCGATGACAAACCACTTCGGGGACATTGTCGGGCATTCTAAGGCGATTTTGATGATCGGGCTAAACACCGCCGTGAGCAACCCGATCGGCTTTAAGCACTTTTTGCAAGCAAAAGATCGCAACAACGCAAAACTCATTGTGGTCGATCCGGTCTTTACAAAAAGTGCGGCTAAGGCGGATATTTATGTGCGGATTCGCTCAGGCACGGATATTGCCTTTGTGTATGGCATGTTGCATTTGATCTTTAAGCATGGCTGGGAGGATAAAGAGGTCATTAAAAACCAAGCCTATGGGATCGATGCGATCAAAAAAGAGGCGCTCAAATACACGCCCGAAGTGGTGGAGGACATCACCGGCGTGCCCCAAGACCTTTTGATCCAAACGACTAGGGTTTTTGCCACCGCTAAACCGGCCACTCTAGCGTGGGCTTTGGGAATCACCCAACACAGCGTGGGCAGTGGCAACACCCGCATGCTCTCCATTTTGCAATTAGTTTTAGGCAATATGGGTAAAAAGGGTGGGGGCTGTAATATTGTGCGTGGGCATGACAATGTACAGGGGGCCACGGATATGTGCTGTGTCGCGGATAATTTGCCCGGTTATTATGGCTTAGGTGAGGCTAGCTGGAAGTATTACGCCAAATGCTGGGGCGTGGATTATGCCTATTTACAAAAACGCTTCTTTAGCCCTGAGTGGATGTTTAAAAAGGGCTTTAGTCTGTCGCTCTGGTTTGAGGGCGTGTTGCAAGAATCTAAGACCCACTCCAGTGCGCCCATTAAGGGGCTTTGGGTGCAGGGTAATGGGGTGAGCTCTCTAGCGCACAACACCAAAATGGCTAAAGCGATTGAGAAACTAGACCTCATGGTGATTGCCGAGCCCTTTTTAAACGAGGCGGCGATTTTGACAGATAGACCCGATGGGGTGTATGTCCTGCCCGTAGCGACCCAATTTGAATGCGAGGGGATCGTGGTGGCGACCAACCGCGCGGCGCAGTGGCGCAGCCAAGTGGTTAAACCCATTTATGAAGCCAAACAAGACCACGAGCTGATGTTTGAAATGGCAAAGAAATTTGGCTTTTATGAGGAATACACCAAAGCCTTGCTCTGTGATTTTGATAAAAACGGGGAGCTGGTGCAGGTGCGAAAAACTTTCCAATGGCCAGAAGACGCTACCCGTGAAATGGCGCGCTCAATTAAGGTGATTGGGCTTGGGGGCTGGACGCCAGAGCGGCTTAAAGCCCAACAAGAAAACTGGCACATGTTTGATTACATCAGCCAAGAGGGCTATGGACCGATGAAGGGGCAATACTACGGCCTGCCTTGGCCTTCTTGGACACCACAGCACCCGGGCACGCCCATCCTCTATGACATCAGCACCCCCACAAAAGAGGGGGGCATGGGCTTTAGGGCACGCTTTGGCGAGGAACACGATGGGCAAAGCTTGCTCGCTGATAAAAGCGTTACCATTAAGGGTTCGGCGATCAAGGGGGGTTATCCCGAAATCACGAAGGCAAACATCGAAAAAGTGCTGGGGATCAAACTTACCCCACATGAAAAAGCCATCATGGGGGATAATTGGAAAGTGGATACGAGTGGGCTCATCCAAAAGAAATGCGATGAAAAGGGCGTGTGTGTCTATGGCAATGCCCGCGCACGCGCCATTGTGTGGAACTTCATCGATCAAATCCCCAAACACAGAGAGCCTTTGCACTCCCCACGCCCCGATTTGGTGAAAAAATACCCCGCCATTAAAGACCAAGTGAATAATTTTAGAGTCGATGTGCGCTTTGCAAGCGAACAAACTAAGCAGGAGTGGGCTAAAGAATTTCCCATTGTGATCGCTTCTATGCGCTTGGTGAATTTGAGCGGAGCGGGCATGCTAGAGCGCACCAGCAAGTATCTATCCCACATCACGCCCGAGATGTTTTGCCACATCCATCCGGATTTGGCACTCAACCACGGGATCAAAGACGGGGAGATGATGTGGATTCACTCTCCCGAGGGGACTAAAATTAAAGTCAAGGCGATCTTTAGCCACGCTGTCACCCCCGATCGCATTTGTATGCCTTATAGTTTTGCGGGGATTTTGCAAGGCGTGGATTTAAGCCATCGCTACCCCGAGGGCACCAAGCCCTACACTATCGGCGAGAGCTCAAACACAATCACCAATTACGGCTTTGACCCGGTAGCCCAAATCCCTGAATTTAATGCCGGCTTGTGCCGCATTGAAAAGGCTTAACATGGCAAAAAACTTAGAAGCTAGCAAACAAATCCCCAATGCCAATCGCATGAAATTTTATTGCGATGATAACCGCTGTATCAGCTGTTTTGCTTGCTCTGTGGCGTGCTCGCACTCCAACGAACTAGAAGTGGGTCTTAATCGGCGCAAGGTAATCACGCTTTACGAAGGTGTGGAGGGCAAGGAAAAATCTATCTCCATTGCTTGCCAGCACTGCACAGACGCACCCTGCGCGCAGGTGTGCCCCGTGGATTGTTTCTACATTAGAGAAGATGGCATTGTTTTACATAACAAAGAAACTTGCATTGGGTGTGGGTATTGCCTTTACGCTTGCCCCTTTGGTGCGCCCCAGTTTCCCAGAGATGGGGCATTTGGCGTGCGTGGGGTGATGGATAAGTGCACCATGTGTGCCGGCGGACCCGCCCCCACCCACTCTAAAAAAGAAATGGAGCTTTATGGGGTTAATCGTATCGCCAGCGGGCAAGTGCCTATGTGTGCGGCGACCTGCTCGACTAACGCCCTTTTGGTGGGCGATGCCTTGAGTATCGCTGACATTTATAGAAAAAGGGTCATGGCAAAATACGCCAACGCCCAAGACTTCAAAACCAAAGCAGCGCACCAACTAGAGGGTGCCACGCCTTAAGGGGGGCTTATGAAAAAACTTGTGGCTTTTGTGGGGCTTGCGATGGGTTTAAACGCCCAAACCACACCCCTAGATCAAGAGCGCATTTTAGGCATTTTGCCCTATGGACAAACCCACACGGGCAAGTTAGGGGCGATTTGGACCTTGTGGCAAGGGCATTATTTTTTATGGCTCTTTTTAGCCATGGTAGTGGGGGTCGCCTCAGCCTTTCTCTTACACTACCTTGTCATCGGACCTAAGCAGTTTGCGCACAGCGGTCAAAAAGTCCCCTTTTTTAGCTTGTTTAATCGGATCGTCCATTGGATTGCGGGGGTGTCTTTTATTCTGCTTGTGCCTACGGGACTTGTCATGGTCTTTGGTGCGTTCTTTGGGGGAGGCGCGTTTGTGCGCCTTTGTCGGATCACGCACAGCATAGGCTGTGTGATCTTCATCATCGCCGTGATCCCTATGCTACTCATGTGGTTTAAACCCATGATTTTGAGCCTCGCAGATTTTAAATGGCTCTTTATCATGGGCGGATATCTCAGCAAAGAACATAAACCCGTGCCGGCGCATAAGTTCAATGCGGGGCAAAAGACTTGGTTTTGGGTGGCGACTTTGGGCGGGTTTGTGATGATCGCCAGTGGCGCAGTTCTTTATTTCAACACCAATGATTTAAGCCAAATTGCCGACTTTTTGGGACTCTATCAAATCTCGCTCTTGCGTTTAAGCGCCTTGGTGCATAACTTCTTTGGGCTCATGCTAGTGGGCTTTTTCATCGTGCATTTGTACATGTCTTTGTTTGCCATTAAAGGCTCTTTGCAGTCCATGATCGATGGCGATAAGGAGCTTGAAGAGGTGAAAATCCTGCACAGCTTGTATTTAAAAGAGGGGTATTGATTTTAGGGCTGTGAGAGCCATCTAAGGGCGTTTTCATAGCTCTTGGTGCTGGCTTTGTTTTGGTAAGCGATGTCAAACGCCACGCCGTGATCAACCGATGCCCGTTTGATGGGTAAATTTAAAGATACATTGATGCTTTCTTCAAAATAAAGGGCTTTTAGGGGGGCCAGGCCGACATCGTGGTAGAGGGCCACAAAATAGCGGTGCTTGGCTCTAAAGTGAGGCGTAAAGGCGCTGTCTGCCGGCACAGGTCCTAAGAATTTAGACATTCTTAAAAGCGTGTTGACTTGCTCAATCGCCTCTTTAACCTCTCTATCCTGCATGCCGATCGCCCCATTGTCCCCACAATGCGGATCGATCCCCAAAACCACAATCTGTTCATCCGTATTTAAAACCCACGCTAAGCTGTGTAAAAACTCTTTTAAAGGCTCTAGGCGCACCCTAGCACTCACCACACTTAAAGGGATGTGTTCGCTAAAGAGCGCAACCCACAGACTAGGGCAACCAAGCACCATGATCGCCTCTTGTTGGTATCTTTCTCTTAGTAAAGCAGTGTGCCCGGGGGTGTTAATGCCGGCCAGTTGCCAAGCGTGCTTGTGAATCGGCAAGGTGCAAACCCCGCTAACCTCTCCATTGTCTGCCAAGTCCAAAGCCTTTAAAAAACTCGCATGGCTGTAAAATCCGCTTATCTTGTCTATTTGGGCGGGCTTGATGGCAGGCGTTAGAGCGTTGGGGGCGGCACACTGCATGCTCTCTAGGGCTTTGGTGTAAGCGTGGTTTAAAAGGGTGTTGGCTTGTGTTAAAAGTTCTAAATGGACGCAATAAAGGGGCTGGCAAATTTGACTAATTTGTGCGTGTGCCTTTAGGGCGATCTCTAGCCCCACGCCTTGGATGTCCCCGATAGAGATGGCGATTTTAAGGCGCACAAATCGCCTCTTGCATGGATTGAATGGCTTTTTCTAACCCCATAATCACTGCCCGCGCGATGATGGCATGTCCGATGTTAAGTTCGCTAATACCCTCTAACTTTGCCACGAGCCCCACGCTCGCATAATTCAAGCCATGCCCGGCGCACACCTCTAGCCCCATTCCTTGCCCTTTTAGGGCACTTTGGGCGAGCTCTTGTAAGCTTAGTTCAAGCATATTTTTTAAGGCAATGTTGTCCTCTGGCAAATCTAGGCGGTTTTTATGGCGTTTAAAGCTTGTGTAAAGGGTGTTGAAAAGGTTGCTGAATTTGCCCGTGTGCAGCTCCACAACCCCCACACCTAATTCCAAAGCCCTTTGCAAATTTTCAAGGCTCGGATCAATAAAAAGGGCAACTTCAATCCCGCAATCGGCATACGCCTTAATTGTGTCTTGCAATTTGGGGTGTTTTAGGTTTAGTCCCCCCTCTGTGGTGATCTCTGCGCGCCTCTCAGGCACTAGGGTAACTTTAAAGGGCTTTAGGGCGCATAGGATTTTGGTGATTTCAGGGTCGATGGCACACTCGGCGTTGACGGGCAGCGGAGCGTGTTTGAGGATGCTTGTGACATCGTCCTCGTGGATGTGGCGGCGGTCCTCTCTTAAATGCAAGGTGATCAAATCCACGCCCGCATTTTTGGCGATAAAGATCGCCTCTAGGGGGTCGGGTTCGTGGATTTTTCGCGCCTCCCTGAGTGTAGCGATGTGATCGATGTTTAAACCTAGACGCATGTTTGTCCTTCTTTCAGTTTAAAGTAAAGCTTGAGATACCCTAGTACAAATAGGGCGATGAGGAGCAGCAGGGCGTAGGGGTGGTGGCGGGCAATGTAGCTTATCCACATAAAAGGGGCGTTGGCTAAAACGATGGTAAGACCCGTTAGGGCATTGGGGTTTAAAAAGCGGGGCTTCTTTTGCAGGGTTTTAAAGAGTAAGGTGTGTAGGTGCAGGGCATCAGGCAGGGTCGCCTTTTGTTTCTGCAACTTGCGCCGCACAATGGAAAACAGCACTTCGGTTACCGGATACACCATTAAAGCCAGCCCAAACCACGCACTCACTACCCCTTTAATCGATAAGTCCATGAGACTTGCCCCCAAAATAAAGCCCAAAAGATACGCTCCCTCATCGCCTAAGAAAATGCGCCCTTTGGGAAAATTGAGCACCAAGAAGCCCAGCACCGCCCAAAACAACGCCAAAATGAAGGGGTTTGGGGCAGCTAAATAAATAAAACCCAGTGCCAAGCAACTAAAGCCCCCCGCTAGCCCGTGAAAGCCATCAATGATATTCATGGCATTTACCACACCCACGAGCATGAACACGCTAAGGGGCAGGGCTATGATCCAAGGCAGGCTAAATAGGGGGGAGAAGTCTTTTAGCACCAAGGGGGCAAGCAGCACCACAAGCAGCACGCCCAGACTTTGCAAAATGAGGCGCAATTTGGGGCTTAAAGAGAAGTTTAAATCTTCTAAAAAGCCACTGGTAAAAACCAGCACCCCTCCTAAAAACCCCCACACCCCTAAAAACCCCCACTAAAGATAAATACCAAAAACACACCCAAACCCCCGCCCTTGGGGTTTTTTGTGTGTGGAAGCCCTGGGGTTTGTTGGCGTTATCGGTGAAAATCTCTGTGTTTTTGGCGTAAAAGATCACGCCCAAGGCACAAGCAAAACTTAGTAAAAAGTAGGCAAACATAAAGGGCATTATACCCTAACAAAATGCTATAATGCACCCTATGCTAAAAAAGTTATCCCGTTTGTTTGCCGTGTTTTTATTGTTTAGCAATTTGGGGCGCGCTGAGATCTCTCGCGATGCCGTGATCTTAGAGGACATTGGCGATGTCTTGCGTCTAATGCCCATATTTGTAGGTGTGGTGAGTCTTGGCATGCGCGATTACCGGGGAATGGGCGAGCTAGCCATCGGCTCTTTGGTCACCCAGGGCGTGATCTATGAGGTCAAAAATATCTTTTCGGATGCCCACAAAAGGGGGGCGTATGTGCCCTTTGCCAAACGCCCTTGTTGTGATAGCTGGCGGGGGATGCCAAGCGGGCACGCCGGGGGGGCGTGGAGCGCGGCGGGGTTTGTCTACTACCGCTATGGCTGGAAGCCCGCCCTGCCCGTGATTGCCCTAGCGATCTTAACCGATGCGAGTCGGGTGGTGGCACGCGAACATTCCATTTTGCAAGTAGTGGTGGGCTCGCTCATTGGCTGGGGTTTTGCTTACCTTTTCACCTCCAAATACCGCCGTAACTGGGAGTTATATCCGGAAATTTCTGTAAACGAAAAGGGCTATACCCGCTATGGGATGCACTTCCATTATAGATTTTAGCGATTAAAGCAGGATATAAGCCCCTAGCTGTGGAGTGTGTTGCAAAATTCGATAGGAGACTAGGAAGTCTAGGGGGAGTTTGGATAATCTAAGCCCTCTATGTTATCACAAGTTTCCCGTAGCACAAAATTTTTAGGCAATAGTTTCTAGCATAACTGACCTCAAAGATATAGCTGAAGAATCGATCCTTGATATAAAAGCAAGGACCATAGAATAAATTATTATAAACAAAAGGCAGGGTCCACAAGTTGTATAGCGCAGATGTACTAGTTGGAATACATGGGTAAATCTTTCTAGAGTACACAGTTTTTCACATGTTCTTAAAGTCCCTTGCAGAACGCAATTGTGGAGCTTTATAGATCTGTGCAAAATATTTCTTGAAGTATAGAAAAATCAAGTTCGTTAAAACAATCTAACCAGTTGCGTAGTTGGAAGACTTTGCCAACCCATTTATCAAATATAAGTTTTGAAAAGATACCCGTCTCGTGCAATAAAAAGGATATCCGTAATGGAATTTTGCAGGGCATATTCCTTGATATACTGGGCAAGCCTACACCAAGGAAACCGGCATATTGGATAAAAAATATTTGTAGTCCACTCTCTTGAGCTTTATTGTGATTAGAGTGTGCGTTATCACCTATATGTAGAATTTGACTGGCTTGGATTTGTAAATCTTGTAAAACCTGCTTATAGAGATTCCCACTTGCCTTACTCACTTTAGAATGACTAGATACATAGAGTGCATCAAACCCTGTAAAACTCTTTTCTTGCAAAAGTTAACATAAAAAATCCTTGGGGAGAGATACATGTCGCTTACAATCAAAACTTTCTTGCCTAGGGACCTTGCATATTCGTAAATCTCTCGCATTTCTATATTTGGTTGTAGCATTAGACTCACTACAAAAAACCTAGACAACTTCATAGGTATACATCCAAGCAAGATAAAAAAATTCTTAGGTAAGTGAGCGAAAGTCCACTCCTCGAATTGTCCGCCCATTCTAGCATAGGGCAACTAAAATTCGCTAAAAAATTAGCAAGAAATAAAGAAATGCCCCACTCTACCATAACCCATATTAAACCCCAAATGAAGCCTCCAAAATCCGCTATAACAGCCCCTTTAGTTAAAACCAAAAGGCGTCAAAGTTGCCTCCAAGTTAAGCGTGCTTTTAACATCACATCTACAGAGGACATCACCCGTTATATCTTGTGTTTCAATGAGCAAAAAGGATGCAAAAATGTCTTATAAAATGACCTAGATAGGAGTAGATTTAAAGTTTATTAGGGACAATTAGGGCTTTTAAGATAGACTTGTTGGTTACTAAATTTATATTATCAATGTGATAAAGGGGTTTTAAGGTTTATCTTATTTACTTTATGTTAAAAGTCATTCGTCTTTCATTTTTTACAAGGATTACAATGAAAACCATAAAAAAAGCGTTAAAGCTTGGTCTGTGTGCTGCAGCTGCAGTTGCTTTCTTACCGACACAAGCAAGTGCGGTCGCTTTCGCCTATGATTTAAAGTTCATGAGCTTTACTTATAACTTGGCGGGCAAGAATAACCCTTATTGGAATAGCTTGCTCAATATGAAAAATAGAATCATGCCCGAGATCGGGATTCAGTTTGACAAGCATCAGTCTATCATGTTTGGGGCGTGGTTTATCCAAAACCTCCACACCCACATTAGTTACTTCCCCTACTCTTGGGGCGTTACGATGTATTACAGCGCGGTGGGCAAGGATTTTAGGACCTACATTGGCATCATCCCCAGAACCTACACCATGGCAAACTACCCCCTAGCCGCCTTTAAAAAACTCTTTTGGTTCAAAGACCCCACCGTTAGAGGCGCGATGTTCCAATACAAACCCACCTATAACCCTAACCGCTGGTGGAATGGCTGGGCGGAGTTCATTGTCGACTGGTATGGCGGGCGCAACTGGAACAATGTTTGGGGTAAGAAATACGCCGCCAACCACTACAACATGAACCAAATGCTCTACTTTGGGGGGAGTGAGTGGTCGTTTTTAAAAGGGTATTTGGGCTTTGGCGGGCGCGTGGTCGCCTTCCACAACACCAGCTCTTATAGCATGGGCGATCCTTACCCCTTTGACGGGCACTCTGACCCGGCTATGCGTGGACAAACTCCTCTATGGCCCGGGGGCTACCCCTATGCCAGCGGCGAGCCTCTAGGCGGTGTGCCCGGGCAATATGCCAACCCCACCGTGCTCGATCGCATTTACTACTATGGCTACATCAAAAGCAACCTTAAACGCTTAGCCCCCTTCTTGGACAAACTCTCTGTCGCCTTTGGCACCATGAGCGAGCAAGAGCATTACTGCGTGCGCAAAGGCAATAGTTGCGGACCTAGCCAGTGGTATAACAGCTTTGGTGGGCAGTTTGACTTTGACATACAATACAAGGGCTTTGGCTTTTACGACAAATACTACTTCTCCGACAAGCCCCAAATGAAATTTTATGGGACTTATGGGCGCGCGCTCTACACAGGCTTGCCATGGTACCACGCGCCTAACTTCGAGCGCATCGCGCTTTACTATGTTTACAAAAACAAGTACCTCAGCGTGCGCGCGGATGCCTTCTTTAACTTCATGGGTGGGGGCAATGGGCATAGCCTCAATGGGCATGGCGGTCATTGGTACACCACTTTCCAACAATTCGTGACCGTGGCGATCGACACCCGCCAACTTGTGGATTTCATCCGTGGCCACAGCCACAAAATCTAAAGGGCTAAAAACACCTTTAATCTCTCTAGGCTCGCTTGATAGCCTAGAATAAATAAAGCCTCTTTCACCCCGATCCCCCCCGCTTCTCCAAGCAGGGCGATCCTTAAAGGCAACATCACCACCCCCGCTTTAAGCCCCTGACTTTGCATAAAGGCGTGTAGGGTTTCGTCTAAAGTTTCTGGGCTACTAAAATCTTGCGCTTTTAGGCTAGCCACAAGGGCATTTAACACCTCTAGGGCTTGCTCTTTGTTTTTAAGCTTGTCTAGGGCGTAGTGTGTGGGCGGGGTTAAAACTTTAGCCACCTCGTGCGCCATGTCTTTGAGGGTTACCACCCGACTTTTTAGGGCTTCTAGCAAAATATCTTGTTGCGCCGGGCTTAGGGCATGAAAGCCATTTGGCAAGCTAAAATCTTTCAACAAGGCCTTGAGCGTGTCTAGGGGGCTTTCTTTAAGGTAGTGGCTGTTTAACCACTCTAGCTTATGCGGGCTAAAGCAACTGGGTGCGCTGTTTAAATCTTTGGGGTTAAAAAACGCCTTCATCTCTTGCAGGCTAAAAATCTCTTGGTCTTTGTGACTCCAACCCAAACGCACCAAGAAATTTAAAAGTGCATCCCTAAGATAGCCCAACGCCTTATAATCCATCACCCCCATCGCCCCATCTCTTTTACTGAGTTTGTGCCCTTGTTCGTTTAAAATCATAGGCACATGGTAGAAGTTAGGGATTTTAAAGCCTAGGGCTTGGTATAAAATGATTTGTTTAGGTGTGTTGCTTAAATGGTCGTCCCCTCTAATGACATCGCTAATCCCCATTAAAGCGTCATCAATGGTAACCACAAAATTATAAGTGGGTACACCATTGGAGCGTGCGATCACAAAGTCGTCTAGCTCCTCGGCTTGCACGCACACCTCCCCCTTAACCCCATCTTTAAAGTGCACTTCCCCACTTAAAGGGGCTTTGATACGCACCACGGGCTCTATGCCACTGGGGGGCGTGCCTTTAAAGTCGCGGTAACGGCGATCGTATCTTGGGGTGAGCCCCTGCGCCCTCTGCGTTTCTCTTAAAGCTTCTAATTCCTCTTTAGACATATAACAATAATACGCCTTGCCTTCATCAAGTAGCTGCTGTATGTAGCCCTTGTAAATGTCTAGCCTTTGGGACTGATACCAAATTTCGCCATCCACCTCTAGCCCCACCCACTCAAAGGCTTTTAAAATCGCCTCTGTAGCTTCCTGCACATTGCGATCAAGGTCTGTGTCCTCAATGCGTAAATAAAACTTCCCCCCACAAGAGCGGGCGTAAAGGTAATTGAAAAGGGCGGTTCTCAAGCCGCCTATGTGTAAATGCCCCGTAGGCGAGGGTGCAAAGCGTGTAATCACCATTTTTTAATCCTTTTAAAAACCTAAATTCTAGCAAAGGGCATTGCAATAGTCAATGACTGCCCCCACTCTCTTTACCGCTCCGCTAAACAACACTTCGTTATTTTCTAACCCCAAAGTTAAAATCTCTCCACTAAGGGGGATACATTGCGCTTTAGGTTTTGCTCCCTTTTGTTGTGCCACAAAAAACACCGCTGCCATGCCCGTGCCACAAGCTAGCGTGATGTCCTCCACGCCCCGCTCATAAGTGGCTAGGTGGATTTTTTCTAGGCTTTCTAGGTAAGCGTAGTTGACATTGGCGTTAAATTCTTGGCGTAGGGCTTGCATCGTGGGGGTTTTGGTTTTAGGTATCTCGTTTAAGCTATCCACAAAATGCACTAAGTGGGGCACGCCGCTATCAATCAACACCCACTCTTGCCCCTCAATCTTTAAGCTCTCTAGCCATTTGGGCGTGCCTAAATTGCTTTGCACCACTCCGCCCGTTTCTGTGATTTCCAGCACTTCTAGGCTAATCACCCCCGCCTTGCTTAAAAAACAATGCTTTTTAGGGGCGAGCCCTTGCAAGTAGGCGTAAAGCCCCACGCACCGACTCGCATTCCCGCACATGTTCGCCAAACTCCCATCAGCGTTGTAAAACTCCCATGTATAGGCGTGTTTGGGGTGGGGTAGCAAGATAACCAAGCCATCCGCCCCAAAGCCATAATGGCGGTTACAAAGCTCTTTGGCTAGGGCTTGGCGGTTAGCAGGTTTTAAATGGTGGGTGATTAAAAAATCGTTCCCGCTGGCGCAATATTTCTCTAGGTGCATGTTTTGCCTTTTTGGGTATTATAAAGTAAAAAAGCGAGTTGCATGCGTCCTGTGTATTTCTTTTGGTTTTTGTTTGCGGTGTCCTTTTATTGGATGCTCTATCTTTATGAAGATTTTTTAATGGATTTGCTCATCGCTGGGCTGCTCTGTGTCACGATCTTTTGGCTCAAAGAGTTTTTTGACCACTATATGAGCAACATTTGCAGCTCCCTTTTGTGTGTGGTGGTGCTCTTAAGCTTTTTAGTGGTGCCCATGTATTTTCTCATTTACAAGAGCACGGATTTCATCACCCACTTAAATCTAGAAAAATTTGCCTTCTACTTCAACAAGTCCAAAAGCGATCTCCTGCTCTATTTGGAGCACTTCCCCGTCTTAAGTGCCTACGCCCATAAAATCTTGTCTAATTTTTCAGCGCATACTTTAATGTCCTACGCCTTGCACCTTAGTAGCGGGATTGGCAAGTACAGCCTCAAATTTGCGAGCGACACGGCGATGGTCTTGGTCTTTTTGTTTCTGTGTTTCTTTTACGGGGAACGCTTTTACGATTATATTTTGGAGATTCTGCCCTTTGAGAAGATCCAAAGCCGGGGCATTTTTAGAGAAGTGGCGGGGATTTTGCGCGTGGTCTTGTTGACCTCTATCATCAATGTCGTTTTGCAGGGCATGGCCTTTGGGGCGTTGGTGGCGGGCTTTGGGCTAGATTGGCTCTCGCTTGGGATTTTATATGGGCTGTCTTCTTTAATCCCCATTGTGGGGGGGGCTTTGGTGTGGGGTCCCGTGGTGGTTTATGAGCTTTATCGCCACAACACAAGCACAGCCATCATCATCGCCCTTTATTCGGTGATCTTCATCGGTGGGGCGATCGACAGCCTGATCAAACCATGGCTCATTGGTTTCATTAAACGCCAAGTGCTGAAAATTTCGCTTAAGATCAACGAGATTTTGATCTTCTTTTCAATCTTGGCGGGCATTAGCAAGTTTGGCTTTTGGGGGATCGCCGTGGGCCCCACCATCACCGCCTTTTTCATCGTGTTTTTGCGCCTATATGAAAAGGTTTTCACTTCTAAACCAAAGCATGTGAGTTTGCCTAAGTAGTGGGCACCACTTGGGGGAAAGCGTAGGCGATCACGCTCACCACAATCCCGATCAAGATCACAAAGGCGATCGAGTATTTGACCGTGAATTTAAACAGATCGGATTCTTTGCCCGCCAGCCCCACCGCCGCGCAAGCGATGGCGATGCTCTGTGGGCTAATCATTTTGCCTAAAGTCCCCCCCACGGTGTTGGCGGTGAGTGTTAAGATTTCTGGGATTTTAAGGTTATTGGCGGTGAGCTGTTGCAAGGAGCCAAAGAGCAAATTCGAGCTGGTGTCGCTGCCCGTTAAGAAAACACCCACCCACCCAATGATGGGCGAGAAGAAAGTAAAGGCTTTGCCCGTGTGGGTGAGCGCAAGTGCCATGGTCGCTGAGATGCCGCTGTAATTAGACACAAAGGCAAAGCTTAAAACAAGCCCGATCGTTAAAATGGGGTAGCGCATTTCCTTTAAGGTGTCGCCAAGACTTCTATCGCATCGTGTGCCTTCACGCGGAGCACAAAAATGCTAATGAGTGCGGCCACTAAAATAGAAGTGCCCACGGTGTTGATCAAGGGCAGTTTAAAGACCACAGGGCTAGCTGCACTCTTGCCCTCAACTACAAAGGGTGCGCTCTTTAAAATCTTTTGGCTGATGCTGCTAAACTCAAAATAAAAACTAGAGAACGCCAACGCCCCCCCTTTAGCAAAGAGCGTCTTAAACCATGGCTGGGTCCAAATCACAATGGTCGCGATCAAGATAATGAAGGGGGCCCACGCCACCAAGACCTTACAGATATGGTGTTGTTGTTGGCTGGTGGAAACTTCCTTGCCATCGCTTCTAAAAATGTGCTTGGGTTGCCAAAAGCGCAAAAATACAGCGGTTGCAATGAGCGAAACGATCGCCGATAAAATCCCGGGCAACTCTGGCCCTAGATGGTTAGAGCTTAGATACTGTGCGAGTGCAAAACTAAAGGCGGCTACGAACACAGCAGGAAAGGTTTCTCTCACTCCCCTAAATCCGTCCATTAAAAACACAATGAAAAAGGGTACTAATAAACTGATGAAAAATAAAATCTTGCCCGCCATAGCACTGATAGAAAGCGCGCTCACGCCCACCGCCCCCGCCATGGCGGTGATGGGGATGCCCACTGCCCCAAAAGCCACGGGCGCAGTGTTGGCAATGAGGCACAGCCCCGCCGCATACAGGGGGTTTAGTCCAAGACCGACTAAAATCGCTGCCGTGATTGCCACAGGCCCGCCAAAGCCGATCGCCCCCTCTAGGAATGAGCCAAAACAAAACCCGATCAAGATCACCAAAATGCGGTGATCGGGGGTGATGGCCTGCACGCTCTCTTTTAAAATCTCAAAATAGCCCGACTTGACGCTGAGTTTATACAAGAAAATCGCCGCAATGATGATCCACGAAATGGGCCAAAGCCCATAGAGAAAGCCGTAAATAAAGCTCGCCCCCACCATCACAGCGGGCATTTTGTAGACAAAAAGGGCGATCAGCACAGACAACGCCACGCTTAAAAACGCTGCGGTGTGCCCTTTGAGCTTAAACACAATCAAGGACGCAAAAAAGAACACAATGGGTAAGACCGCCACAAGCGCGCTTAGCCAAATATTGCCCCCTAGGGGGGCGTAGACCTGATGCCACATACAAACTCCTATGAAGTAAAGCCTGAGTATAGCATAAGCTTAGTGGGAGTGGGAGCTAACCTACCAACTACACCGATAACCCCCTAGAAGTTGTAAACATAATTCACAAAGACCAACACATGGCACTTGCGGCCAAGGTCTAAAAGCTCCTAGCTCCTTTGGGCTTTGAGGTGGCTGTTTAAGGCTAGGGGGATTTAGTCCCACTCCAAACCCGTGGTGTAGTGCCCAATAGATTCTAATTGACACTTAAAGAATCCGCAGCTGTGCCCATGCGTCTGTGTCGCTCTTCACAAGTTTAAAAAGTGTGTTTGTGTTGGTTTCAATCTTGCTTTCTTCTTTTTGTTTGTCAATAGTTGATGGTTTTTAGGGATTTAGAAAATAGCGGATGCTTGCAAAGCCTTTTATTTGTAGAGTTTTCACAAGATCTACTTCGTTAGTGGAGATGATCCCACCCAAAGCAAAAATACGGGCTTTGAGTATGGAACTTAGGGCCTTGAAATAATCCAAACCTAAGGGGGGAGGCTTGTTTGGTGTGGCAAAAAGGGGACTTAGGGTGCAAAAGTCAATGCCTAAATCCAGGGCTTTTTGCACTTGTTCAACGCTGTGTGCGCTGTAAAAACTCTGTAAATTCTTAGGGATTTTAGGCGCAAAGTCTAAAGCATTACTCTTTAAATGCACGCCGTGAAAGCCGTGTTTGAGGGCGCAATCTAGGCTGTCTTGTGGGGTTTTTAAATTAACATAAGCCACAACCTTAAAAGCGGCACAAAGGTGCACAAAGGAAGCGCAAAGGGAGAAATTAATTGCCGGGTTAGTGGGTGAGCTCAAGTTTGTCTGCCTTAAACATGCGCGGCTAGGGGTGTGGGTTTTAAAAACCTGAGTCAAACACTCTTTGAACTCTTTTAAGCTAAGGTCTACAAAAGACTCTGGGATGATAAAATAAGACTCAAACATAAACACCAAAGGATTAAAATTAGTGGCGATCCTAGCACAAAATGCCAAACCCACCCACATTTTTATTACTATAAGAGCCCAAAGCCTTAGCATTCATCGGGGTTACCCATTAGCCTAGTCAATTCCTATGGGAAATGTAATTTTGGCTTGTAGCCATGCCAACTCTTCTAAGCATGTATAACTAGAGGAATCTTTGTGGTTATCCACACAAATACAATCATCGGCTCAAGTGTGTGTTGTTTGTTATCGTTTAACCGCCGCCACACAAAAGCCCCACCACCTATAAGCTTTAGATTGCGTGTGCTATAATCCCCCTTTATGAAAACGCCAAAGTAAAGACCGCCATGCCCCTTTACACAGATTTACTAAGCCAGCTTTGCGCCAAAGAGGATTTAAGGGAGGATCAGGTGTGGGCATTTTGGACAGGCGTTTTAAGCGGGCAGTTTAGCGACATTGAGTTAGGGGCTTTACTCATCGCCCTAAAGTGCAAGGGCGAAAGCCCGCAAGAGATCGCAAGCAGCGTGCAGGCATGTTTGCAAGAGAGCCAAGCCCTAAATATCCCCTTTGCGGTTGTGGATAATTGTGGCACGGGTGGAGATGGCAGCAAAAGCTTTAATATCAGCACGATCAGTGCCTTTGTGTGCGCCACGCTAGGCGTGAAAATGGCTAAAGCGGGCAATTACAGCTCAAGCGGGAGCGGGAGTGCCGAATTTTTAGAGCACTTGGGTTTCAACATCCACCTAAGCCCCAAACAGGTTACGCAAAGCCTGGATTTAGCTAACTTCGCCTTCCTCTTTGCCCCCATTTTCTACCCCAGCTTTGCCAAGGTCACCCCCTTAAGAAAAGCCCTGAAAACCCGCACCCTCTTTAATTTGCTAGGACCGCTCTTAAACCCCCTACGCCCCAAAGCCCAGCTTTTAGGCGTGGCCACCCCCAAATTGTGTTACCCCCTTGCTTGCACCCTGCAAAATTTGGGCCTAGAGCGCGCGTTAGTGGTGCACGGCTCAGGCTGTGATGAGATCGCCGTGCACGGGGAAACTTTAGTCTGCGAGCTAAGGGGGGGGCAAATCAAACAATACACGCTAGAGCCTAAAGACTTTGGACTCAAAAGCCACTCGCTAGAGGCGTTGAAGGTGCAAAGCGTGCAAGAGAGTGGGCACATTTGTTTAGACTTACTGCAAGGAGGGGGCAGCGAGGCGCAAAAAGCGAGTGTGATTGCCAACAGCGCAGGGGTGTTGTTTGTGGCTGGATGGGTTAAAGATTTTAAAGAGGGCGCCAAGCTTGCTAGAGAGTGTTTAGAGAGTAAACAAGCCTACACCCACTTACAAAGGATGGTGCAATTAAGCCATGCATGACTTGCTAAAAACCATGTTAGAGCACAAGAGAAAAGAGGTGCAGGCCCTGAAAGAACGCTATAGCCTACCCGCTGAGCTTAAAGCCAGCCAAAGAAATTTTAAGGAGGCTTTGCAAGAGCGGCGCACGAGTTTTATTTTAGAGTGCAAACAAGCCTCCCCCTCTAAGGGCTTGATTAGAAGCCCCTTTGACTTGGTAAAAATCGCTAAGGTGTATGAAAAGTACGCCACTTGCATTTCGGTGCTGACTGATGAGAAGTATTTTAAGGGGGCGTTTGAGAACCTGCGTATCGTGGCCCAGCACTCCACCAAGCCCCTTTTATGCAAAGACTTTATCCTGGACCCCTTCCAGGTGCGCCTAGCGCGGCTTATGGGTGCGGATGCGATTTTATTGATGCTTAGCGTGCTTAATGATGAGAGTTATACAGAATTAGCCGCCCTCGCCAAGTCTTTAAACATGGCGGTTTTAACTGAAGTGAGTAATCAAGCAGAGTTGCAACGTGCACTTACCTTAAATGCCCCCATTGTGGGTATCAACAATCGAGATTTAAAAACCCTCAAAGTGGATATTAACACCACCCTAGAGCTCGCCCCTTTGATCCCTGAGGATAAAATCCTCATTAGCGAGTCGGGGATCAACTCACACGCAGTGGTGAAACAGCTATGCCACAAGGTGCAGGGCTTCTTGGTGGGCAGCCATCTTATGGCACAAAAAAACCTAGAAAAAGCGTGTAAAAAGCTCATTTTAGGGGAAAATAAAGTCTGTGGGCTCAGGCGGGCAAAGGATGCTAGGGCGGTGTATAAACATGGCTTCATTTACGGCGGGCTCATTTTTGACCCCCAAAGCCCACGCTACATTGCGCCCAAGAAGGCCAAAAAGCTCATTGAAAAAGTGCCTAAGTTGGACTTTGTGGGCGTGTTCGTGCAAGCCAAGCCCAAGACGATCATTAAAAGAGTCTACCAGCTAGGGCTTAAGGCGGTGCAATTGCACGGCCGTTATAGTGCAGAGGATTTAAGCCTACTACAAAATGCCCTAGATTGCCCCGTGTGGGCGGTGGCAAGCATTGACCCGCATGCTAAAAAATTGCCCCAAATCCCAAGTACTCCTTTAGTGTTGTTTGATAGCAAGGGGGCGAGGGCGGGGGGCAATGGCGTGGCGTTTTCTTGGGAGCTTTTAGAGGGCTTTAAACGCCCCTTTATGCTTGCCGGTGGGCTTAATGCGAGCAATTTAGAAAAGGCAGTGGCCATAGGGGCTCTAGGGCTTGATTTAAACTCAGGACTAGAGAGCGCGCCGGGCAAAAAGAGCGGGCAAAAAATCGCCCAAGTGGCGAAAATGTTACGGGAGTATTGAAATGCAGCGGTATTTTGGAGAATTTGGGGGGGGCTTTGTGCCCGAGCTGTTGGTCCCCGCCCTCACACAATTAGAGCAGGCGTTTGAGGCTTGTTTAAAAGACAGCGGGTTTCAAGCCGCATTAAGTGAGCTTTTAAAGGACTTTGTAGGTCGGCCAAGCCCTTTAACTTTGGTGAAGAACTTTTGCCCCAACCCTAAAGTGAAAATGTATTTAAAACGAGAGGACTTGATCCATGGGGGGGCGCACAAGACTAATCAGGCTTTAGGGCAAGCCCTCTTAGCGCAAAAAATAGGTAAAAAGCGTGTGATTGCCGAAACGGGGGCGGGACAACACGGCGTGGCAACCGCCATTGCCTGCGCGCTCTTGGGGCTAGAGTGTGTGGTGTATATGGGGGCTAAGGACATCGAGCGGCAAAAGCAAAATGTCTTTAGGATGCGCTTACTTGGCGCACAGGTGCAATCTGTGGAGAGCGGATCGGCAAGTTTAAAGGACGCGATCAATGAAGCCCTTAGAGATTGGGCAAGCTCTTATGCCACCACCCACTACCTTCTAGGCACCGCTGCTGGCCCGCACCCCTACCCACAGATGGTTAAACATTTCCAAAGCGTGATCGGCATAGAGGCTAGAGCGCAGATTTTAGAAAAGGAGGGCAAACTGCCCGACTCTGTCATCGCTTGCGTGGGCGGGGGCTCTAATGCGATTGGCATTTTTGCCGGCTTTTTAGAAGATACAGCTGTGGGCTTGGTTGGGGTTGAACCCGGAGGGCTTGGGCTAGACACCAACAAACATGGGGCGACTTTATGCAAGGGGAGTGTGGGGATTTTGCACGGGTGCAAGACTTATATTTTGCAAGATGAGCAGGGGCAGATCCAAGAGAGCCATAGCATTTCGGCTGGGCTAGATTACCCCGGTGTGGGGCCAGAGCATAGCTATTTAAAAACAAGCGGGCGGGCGCAGTATGTGGCGGTGAGTGATGAAGAGGCTTTAGAGGCGTTTGTGCGTTTAAGCCAAAGCGAGGGTATCATCCCCGCCCTAGAGAGCGCACACGCCCTAGCTTATGCCTATAAACTTGCCAAAGAGTGCAAGACAGAGAGCTTAATTCTTGTCAACTTAAGCGGTCGGGGGGATAAGGACCTAGCCACAGTGCAGGGGGCGTTGGGGGTGTGTTAGTTTTTAGGGTAGGGCTTAAATTTTTTTCTGGATATGTAACCTTAAACCAAAGAAAAGAACCCTTACTGCTCAAAAGGGGGACTATATTTGTTTTTAGGAGAATCACAACGTCTACTAGGGTTGTTGCAACGCTCTACAACACAAAAACGACTTTAAGGTTGTTTGAAAAAAACGGAGTTTAAACCCCCCGCATCACCCTACTTTCCCACCCTTGCAAAGGGCAGTATCATCGGCGTAAGAGAGCTTGACTTCCAGGTTCGGGATGGGGCTGGGTATTTCCTCTCTTCTAGGGACACGGGAAAAAAGCAGAGCTTTTTCAGCAAAGCTTTTTAAGGCTTGCGGTTCTCTTAAAGTTTTAAGAGAACCTCGGGTTAAGCCCTTGTCTTAAGGGCTTAGATTCGACCATTCTAAGTTTAAAGCCTTAGAAGAATCAGGGATGGCTCAGGTTAGAGCTAAGCCATCCCTAAAATAAAAACACCATTCTAGCATTTTTATTGACAAAAAAGCAAACAAAGCGATAAAAAGCAACGCTTTAAATCAATAGTCTATGTGGGTCTTTCTACAAGCCTTCATTACACTCAATAAGGCAGTGAAGCTTTTATACAAGCAAACAAGCCAAACGCTCTATTAGTAGTGGTTAGCTGAGTGCATTGCTGCACTTACACACCCACCCTATCAAACATGTAGTCTTCATGCGAGCTTCAGGGAAAGCTTATCTTGGAGTTGGCTTCGAGCTTAGATGCTTTCAGCTCTTATCACAACCATGCGTGGCTACCCAGCGGTGCTCTTGGCAGAACAACTGGTGCACCAGTGGCATGTCCATCCCGGTCCTCTCGTACTAGGGACAGCTCTCCTCAGCTTTCCTACGCCCACAGCAGATAGGGACCGAACTGTCTCACGACGTTCTGAACCCAGCTCGCGTACCGCTTTAAATGGCGAACAGCCATACCCTTGGGACCTGCTCCAGCCCCAGGATGCGATGAGCCGACATCGAGGTGCCAAACCTCCCCGTCGATGTGAGCTCTTGGGGGAGATCAGCCTGTTATCCCCGGGGTACCTTTTATCCTTTGAGCGATGGCTCTTCCACACGAGAACCACCGGATCACTATGACCGACTTTCGTCTCTGCTTGAGTTGTCTCTCTTGCAGTTAAGCTAGCTTGTGCCATTACACTCAGCTGGCGATTTCCAACCGCCATGAGCTAACCTTTGTAAGCCTCCGTTACTTTTTAGGAGGCGACCGCCCCAGTCAAACTACCCACCAAGCATTGTCCTGCCTAAGGATGACTTAGGCCAGTTAGCTAACAAAAACGCCAAGGGTGGTATCTCAAGGATGGCTCCACAGACACCAAAGTGTCTGCTTCAAAGCCTCCCACCTATCCTGCGCATGGCATTCCCATTAGCAGTGCTAAGCTATAGTAAAGGTCCACGGGGTCTTTCCGTCTTGCTGCGGGTAGGAGGAATTTTCACCTCCACTACAATTTCACTGGATCTCTCTTTGAGACAGCTCCCATCTCGTTACGCCATTCATGCAGGTCGGTATTTAACCGACAAGGAATTTCGCTACCTTAGGACCGTTATAGTTACGGCCGCCGTTTACTCGGGCTTCAATTCAAAGCTTCGCCTTGCGGCTAACCCATCCTCTTAACCTTCGAGCACCGGGCAGGCGTCACACCTTATACTTCCTCTTACGAGTTGGCAAAGTGCTGTGTTTTTGGTAAACAGTCGGGAGGGACTCTTTGCTGAGACCACATTGCTGTGGCACACCTTATCGCGAACTTACGGTGCTAGTTTGCAGAGTTCCTTAAAGAGAGTTCATCCACGCGCCTTAGAATACTCATCTCATCTACCTGTGTCGGTTTGCGGTACGGACAATTGCAACTAAACTTAGAGACTTTTCTTGGCACGATAGTGTCAGTGATTCTCCCCTTGGCCCGAAGGCCTTAGAGAGCCTGTCAGGTTTGAAATACAGGAGCGGATTTGCCACTCTCCCAATCTACACCCTTCGACCAGCACATCCATCAGCTGGCTCACCTAACTTTATGCGTCCTCCCATCGCGCATTGCAATTGGTATGGGAATATTAACCTATTTTCCATCGCCTACCCCTTTCGGACTTGGCTTAGGACCCGACTAACCCTACGATGACGAACATCGCGTAGGAAACCTTAGATTTACGGCGGATACGATTCTTACGCATCTTATCGCTACTCATTCCTGCATGCTCACTTCTGTGCGCTCCAGCACTCCTTACGGTATGCCTTCAACGCTGCACAGAACGCTCTTCTACCACTGCTCCTAAGAGCAATCTACAACTTCGGTGTCTATCTTAGCCCCGTTATATTTTCAGCGCATGATCACTAGACCAGTGAGCTGTTACGCTTTCTTTAAAGGATGGCTGCTTCTAAGCCAACCTCCTGGTTGTTTGAGTAGCCACACATCTTTTTCCACTTAGAATAGAACTTTGGGACCTTAGTTGGTAGTCTGGGTTGTTTCCCTCTTGACGATTGATTTTATCACCCACCGCCTGACTCCCAAGATACAACAAAGGGTATTCGCAGTTTGACAGGGTTTGGTACTGCGGCGAGCAGCCCTAGCCCAATCAGAGCTCTACCCCCCTTTGCTATGACTTGAGGCTATACCTAAATATATTTCGAAGAGAACCAGCTATCACCAAGTTTGTTTGGCCTTTCACCCCTATCCACAGCTCATCCCAGCCCGTTTCAATGGGCACGGGTTCAGTCCTCCACAAGCTGTTACACTCGTTTCAACTTGGCCATGGATAGATCACTTGGCTTCGGGTCTGCAGCGTCTGACTAAAGCGCCCTATTCAGACTCGCTTTCGCTACGGCTCGTTTTCACTTAACCTTGCCAGACACCACAACTCGCAGGATCATTATGCAAAAGGCAGTCCATCACCCTGATAAATCATAGGGCTTTGAATGATTGTAAGTAGATGGTTTCAGGTTCTATTTCACTCCGTTACCCACGGTTCTTTTCACCTTTCCCTCACGGTACTTGTGCGCTATCGGTCAAAGAGTAGTATTTAGGGTTGGAGAGTGGTCTCCCCCGGCTTCAGCCCGGATTTCACGTGTCCTGGCCTACTCTGGATCCGGCTATCTAGGGTTTATCTTTCGCATACAGGGCTATCACCTTCTATGGCTTGTCTTTCCAAACAACTTTGCTAGAAAAACCCCTTGAATGTTGCCGTCCTCAACCCCGAGTGCAAGCACCCGGTTTGCCCTTATCCCCTTTCGCTCGCCACTACTGAGGGAATCTCGTTGATTTCTTTTCCTCTAGCTACTGAGATGTTTCACTTCGCTAGGTTCGCTCTCTATAAATAGAGTAACCTACATTGCTGTAAGTTGGGTTGCCCCATTCGGACACCTACGGATCAATGCTTCTTGACAGCTCCCCGTAGCTTATCGCAGTCTAGTGCGTCCTTCATCGCCTCTCTTTGCCAAGGCATCCACCATCTACTCTTAATATCTTGTTTGCCACTCTAGCATATCCGCTAGAGCGTTGCATAAGAGCCACACCGCCTTATTGAGTATAATTCTTTTGGCTTTGTAGTTTTTACCTTTACATAGGCTATTGACAATAATAAATCAAATAACACGCTTTAAGTCTGCCTTTTTTAGAAAAAAGCTTTCACCTTTTCCATGCAAGCTTTCTTAGAAGCAAAACGTGATAATAGCGGTTTTAAGCTTAAGGGGGGCTTAAATTATAGCGGTTAGACTTGCAGAAAATTTAGGAACTTTTGCCCCTTAGCAAATCACCCAGTCGATCTATGTGGCTACCGAGTTGCTGCAACTCTTGGGCAATTTCATCCAATTGCGCCTCAACTTTAGACAACCCGTTTTCTACTTCGTCAATGAGTTCTCCGACATTGTTACAATTATCCATAGTGCACCATCCTTTCAAATTCTTTAAAGATATACAACCCATCGTGAGGACCGGGACTTGCCTCAGGATGGTGTTGGACGGAAATAATGGGGGCGTTTTTGTAGCACACACCCTCAATGGTGTGGTCGAAAAGATTTTTATGTGTGATTGTAGCGACTTTGGCAATACTCTCTGGCACGCAGTAGTTGTGGTTTTGTGCGCTCACTTCAATGCGCCCGGTTTGTAGGTTTAGCACGGGGTGGTTGCTGCCGTGATGCCCGAATTTGAGCTTATAAGTGGGATAGCCATGTGCGATGCTTAAGAGCTGATGCCCTAGACAAATGCCCAGCATGGGGATTTGTTCTTCAATGAGCTGGCTAATTTCGTGGATCACGCTTTTTAAACGCAAAGGATCGCCCGGACCATTAGAGAGCAACACGCCCTTAATTTCACCCTTTTTATAGGCTTCAATCAAGGTTTGTGCCTTTGTGTCGGGGGCGAAACATACAGGCTTTAGCCCCACTTGGGCGAGGTTGTTTAAAATATTGCTCTTCACGCCCAAATCCAAAACCCCAACGGCACTTGAGAGTGTGGGGCTTTGGTAGTTCAAGCTTGCAAAGTCAAAAGTGCCTTGCGTGTGGGCTTCTTTACGGCTAAATGGGGGGATCAAATGTTGCTCGGCAATGCTAGTAGAAGAGCGCAAGATCTCTTGCAATTCCTGCTTATCTAGCCCATTGGTGGAAACCACCACGCCCATCGCCCCCTCATCTCTTAGCATGCCCACCAACGCCCTCGTGTCTAAGCCACTCACGCCCAACACCCCGTGCTGTTGCAAGAACACACTTAAGGACTGCCCCGCCCTAAAGTTGGAGTGAATACTTGGGGTGTGGCGCACTAAAATGCCCGCACAAAAGCTACTTGGCGACTCGCGATCTTGCTCGTTTGCCCCCACCACGCCCACTTCAGGGGTGCTAAAAACAATAAATTGTCCAAGGTAACTTGGATCGGTGATGACTTCTTCATACCCGCTCATGGCGGTGTTAAAAACCGCCTCGCCGGCCACAGCCCCACTAGCCCCAAAGCTCATGGCCTCTAAGAACAAGCCATTTTCAAAGTAGAGCGTGGCTTTCATAGAAATCCCTTGCGCCTTAATTCTTCCTCATACATGCGTTCAAAGACCAATTCGTATTCATCGCTGCCAACGGGAAGTTTGCGTTTATAGTGCTTGATCTTTTCGCTCACCTCTGTTTCCACGCTTTCATAGAGCTTGGCGTAGGTATCAATGGACTTAAAAATCACATTACGGATTCTGTTTTCAGATACAGAAAACATAAGCAGGTCTTCATCTAAGATTTTTTCTAAAATCTCATGGGAGAGCAAATTACAGCGATCCTCCCAACCCAAAGCAAACCCGTTTTCAAGGGCAACTTGCTTCTTAATGTCCCAAAAGAGTCGTCTTTCATCCATGCGCATGAATTCTATCTGGTCTAAGTTTTCCTCAAGTAAATCACGCACTCTATCATCGATGGCAGCTTCTTGGCTGACATGCTCTTGCAATACGGCTTGTGTGATTTTGGTGAGCACTTCTAAAGAGCCCTTGAGCTCCAAAAGCGGAGATTGAACTAAGTCTTGGGCAATTTTACTCACAATATAGCGGACATGGTTAGGCTTTAATCTCATCTCTTGCCCTATTCTTAATTGTTTTATTTAGTTAAGACTTATTCTAACATAATTTGGGTAAAGGACTAGAGAGTGGAACTTTAAAACTCGATTAGTTTTCATGTGCTAGAATGCGCATTTCAATCTTCTTAAGGGTTTGCATGCAGGCGCAACGCTTTTATTTCCTCTTCTCCCTTGCCATCATCGCCATTATAGCGTTGCCGGTGGGAATCGCTAATCTCATTTTAGGCTTCGTTTATCACGACTCGCCTTGCATCCAATGTTGGGGCGAGCGCCAAAGCATGGTCTATATCGCTTTAGGTGGGTTGTTTATCTTGCGCTATGGCTTAAAGCCTAAATACATTGCTATTTTGGTGTTAATCGTAGCAGGCGGGCTTTATCAAAGTTTTTACCATTTAGGCAACCACGCCCTAGAAGATGTGGGGCAGGGCTTTGCTTTAGAGATTTTTGGACTACACACGCAGTTTTGGGCGGAGCTTGTGTTTTGGATAGCTTTGCTGGTGCTAGGCTTGCTATTGCTAAAAGCCCCCAATTTCCAAGAGCAAGGTCCTCGCCAACTCACCCGCTCTAACCTTTGGGCTTTTGGGATTTTTAGCTTTTTGGTGGCTTCAAACATGTTGCAAGCCCTTATCTCCACAGGGCCTTTTCCTTACCTAGGGCATGGCGACCCGGTCCGCTTTTCATGGCGCATGGCGGAAAATATTTGGAGCACAAGCAATTGGGGGCATATGGGCTTTCCTCGAAGGCTAGGCAAGCGCGTAGTTGATGGACCTATTTTAGCCGACAGCTCTCATCAATGGGAGAGCGATTACCGCAAAGCTCCCCTTGAGATCCACAAAAACCTAACACTCCTGCAAACTCAAATCAGCCCCTTAAAATTAAACGCCCCCATCAGCGATTTAAACTTTTTAGCCGCCAAGGAAACCCCCCAAACCGCCAAAGCTCCCACCAAGCCTAGTTTACTCCAGACGATCGAAACGGATATTTTTGGCAAACACAGCGATGGGTGTGCTCCCGCCTTAAAGCCCCAACCCTACACTTTTTCGCCAGAAACCTTTGCTGGCAACAACGCCCTTTTAAAGAACGCCTTCCTAATTGCCACGCAAAAAGAAGGGTTATATGTAGTCGATAAAAAGTTGCAAAGAATCTTGGCCCACCTAGTGCTAGATAAGCATTACTCCGTAACAGTGGAGCATTTCGTGGGGGCGAATATGGTGGGCAATCTCATCCGTTTAATGGGGGCGAATAAAAGCAGTGTAGATGTCGCCTACAATCCCGGAGCCAAGAATAACTTTGCCAACTTCTTAGAAGGGGCACACCATTTCAACGAGATTGGGCGCAACCGCTTACGCACAAGTCGCGCTTCCACCTACTATATCCTAAGTGCTAGAAGCGATGGCACCCATACCTACATGCTGACCGTGCCAAACAAACGCTACAAGCAATTAATCTTAGTGGGCATGCTCGATCAAGATTTGGGCTTAAGTTCGGAAACTGTGGTGCGTCCGTTGAAAAACAACCCCCTCAAAAAAGGGCGCACACTCGGAGAGTTTTACATCACAGGGTTAGCCTTTTATCAAGGACGGCTCTTTGCCCTAAGTAAAGCCTACAACGCCCTTTTAGTCATCAACCCCTACAACGCCACAATCATAGACGCTTACGGCTTGCCCCCTAGTGTGAAAAACCCGACTGCGCTGACTTTTGTCAACAACGCCTTGATCGTCAGCGGTTATAGCAATAGACATGACATTTTTTATACCTTAGGCATTTCTAACTTATCGCTAGACTTGCCCCCCGCTGAAAAACCCACTCTTAAAGCACCCATTTTACAAGCGCATGGTTGCTGAGTTTCTCAAAGAGGGCGTGTTGCTCTTGTTTGCTACTCACAACCAAAGAGAGTTGCAGGCTCGTGTATTTGCCTTGTGCGCTTTTGTTTTTAGTGCATACTTGGTATTTTAGGGGGGCGAGCAAACCGGGTAATTCGTCCAAGAGCCCTTGGGGTTTGTCGGTGATGAGGCGGTATTCCCATAAACAGGGGTAGATGATGGCGGTTTTAGAATCCATGTAAAATCTCCAAAAATTTTTGGGGGATGGAGGTGGGTTTTTTTGTGGCTAGGTCAATGAAGGCAAGTTTAATGCGCATGCGAAAGAGTCTTTGCTCTTGCCGTAAAATTTCTTGTTGCAAGCTTAAACTCACTCTTTTGAGCTCTAAAATTTGGGTGCTCACTTGCAAACAATCACCCAAAAGAGCTGGGGTGATGAACTCGGCTTGTAGGCTTTTAATCACGAAGCCACCTTGCGTGTTTTGCGGAACTACTCCCACTCTAAAAAACACTTCACTCCTCGCCCGCTCGCAAAATTTTAAATAATTGGCGTGGTAAACTAACCCCGTGCTGTCTGTGTCCTCATAGTAAACCCGAAATTGCATAAACTCCCCTTTCAAAGCCTGCATAGAGCCATGTATTTGTAAAGCTATAGTAAACCTTAATCCTTGTTATGCTACCATACTGAATTTTATTTTCAAAAATTAGCTACTGGAGAAGCGATGAATAACTTTTCAAAATTAGGCTTTATCCTAGCAGCTTTGGGCAGCTCAATCGGCTTAGGGCACATTTGGCGTTTCCCCTACATGACGGGTACAAGTGGGGGGGGTGGCTTTGTACTCTTATTTTTAGTGCTTGCTCTCAGCGTGGGGCTTACCATGCTTGTAGCCGAAATGGTGATAGGACAGAGCACGCAAACCGATGTGGCTTCAGCTTTCGAGCAACTAAACCCCACAGGCTCTAAGAAGTGGAAATATGCGGGGCTGATGCTTTTTACCGGTCCGCTCATCTTGTCTTTTTATGCGATTGTCTTGGGCTGGGTGTTTTACTACCTTGTAGGCGTGAGTTTTAACCTGCCTGCTGATATACAGGCTTCTAAGCAAATTTTATTGGGCTTAGAAAACTCTTTGGGTAAGCAAATTGGGGGGCTTAGTGCAACGCTTTTTTTAACCGCTTGGATTGTTTCAAGGGGAGTCAAGGACGGGATTGAAAAGTTAAACTTTGTGCTCATGCCCCTATTATTCATCATTTTTTTTGGCTTATTGATTTATGCGAGCACCCAACCCTCTTTCAAACAAGCGGTGAACTTCATGTTTGGGGTGCGCCTCGCCGACATCAACCACAAGGTTTTCATGAACGCTTTAGGACAGGTTTTCTTTGCCTTGAGCATTGGCATTGGCATCAACATCTCTTACGCCTCTTCCACTGATCCTAAGCAAAACCTCTTGCAGAGTGCGTTTTGGGTGGTCGTGCCCGGGATTGTAATTTCCTTAGTGGCGGGCTTGATGATTTTTACTTTTGTGTTTGAGTATGGCGATAGCCCTACTGAAGGGCCAGGCCTCATCTTTGTGTCCTTGCCCGTGGTCTTTTACAAAATGGGCTGGATAGGGAGTGTGGTTTTTATTTTATTTTTATGCGCCCTGGCTTTTGCGGGGATCACCTCCACCATTGCCCTCTTAGAGCCCCCCGTGCAGTATCTCATCGATCACAACTACTCCCGCCCTAAAGCGACTTGGCTCGTAACTTTAGCCACTTACATTTTAGGTGTGATTCTTGTCTTTTCTCTCAATAAAATCTACAAGACCTATTTAAGCATCTTCCATAGGGACTTATTTGATTTAGCAGATTTTTTCACTACATCGGTTTTAATGCCTCTAGGTGGGTTGGCGTCTGTGCTTTTTGTGGGTTGGATCATTGGTAAGGATAAATTGCGCCAAATCACCACCCACTTTTTGAGCGATGGTCTCTTTACCCTTTGGCTATTTTTATTAAAATTCATTGCCCCCCTAGTCATTTTGGCGATTTGGGTGGTGAAAATCGTGCAGGGGTAAGGATGGGCTTTTCTAAACTCGGTTTTATCCTAGCCACTCTAGGCAGCTCGATAGGCTTAGGGCACATTTGGCGTTTCCCCTACATGGCGGGCGAGCATGGCGGAGGGGCGTTTGTTTTGCTTTACTTGGTTTTAACTTTAACACTGGGCGTGGCGATGCTCTTGGCGGACATGCTCATTGGCAATTTAGGGCGCAAAGATGTGGTTTCTTGCTACAAACACCTAAACACAAAGCATAAAAAGCTTTGGGGGTTTAGTGCCTTTTTTTTGCTAGGTGGTCCTATTATCTTGTCTTTCTACACCGTGGTTTTGGGTTGGGTATTGTTCTATTTGGTGAAAGTAAGCTTTGCGCTGCCCTCCACGCTTGAAGCCTCTAAGACCCTGTTTAGTCATTTAAGTTCTGTGGATTTATTTTGGCAAATCATGGGCTTTAGCGTGTGGCTGTGGCTCACCGTGTGGATTGTGTCTAGGGGGATTAAAGAGGGGATTGAAAAACTTAGCCTGTGGCTCATGCCCTTGTTGTTTCTTGTCTTCATTGGTTTACTTTTTTACGCCATGAATATGTCTAGTTTTTCTCAAGGGTGGCACTATATGTTTGACTTTAAAACTTCTAAAATCACCCTTAAGGTCTTGATGGATGCTCTAGGGCAGATGTTCTTTTCTTTGAGTTTGGGGGTGGGCACCATCACCACTTACGCCGCTTTTACAAAGTCTAATGAAAATCTTTTGGGCAGTTCTTTATGGGTGGTTTTGCCCGGGATTGCCATTTCTTTAATCGCCGGACTGATGATCTTCACTTTTATTTTTAAATTTAATGGCACACCCTCTCAAGGTGTGGGGCTCGTCTTTATCTCTCTACCCCTAGTTTTTCACCAAATGGGTTTGGCTGGCTCTGTTGTGGCGGTGTTTTTCTTTCTCGCCTTGATCTTTGCGGGTATCACCTCCACAGTTTCGCTTCTAGAGCCCACCGTGCTTTACCTCACAAGCCATTTTAAATACAGCCGGACTAAGGCTTGTGTCCTTGTAGGGGGACTTACCTATCTTTTAGGCTTGTTGGTGATTTTATCTACACATAAGGACTACAGCCATGCCCTCACCTTTTGGGGTAGAAATGTCTTTGATTGGGCGGATTTTAGCACTTCAGCGGTGTTAATGCCCCTTGGGGGGTTGTTCTCTCTGATCTTTTTAGGCTATTTCATGGATAAAAAGCGCATTTACAAGTCTAGTAAACGCTTTTTGAGCCGTTTGGGCTTTTCATTTTGGTTCTTTGGGGTGCGCTTTGTGGCGCCTGTGGCGGTGCTCTTAATTTTAATTTTACAATTTAAGAAAAATGCGTAGGGCTCTCTTACTACTAAGCCTCTTTGGTGCGCTCAAAGCCGATAACCGCCTAAGCCCCACACAGATCAAAAACAAGGGCATCACCACCACCACCTATCAAGACTTTTACAAGCCTTGGTATTACAGCCTCAAAAACAGCTGGGAGATCGCCCCTAGAAAGCCTAAGAAACACAATCTCTTTTTAGACTTGGCGAAAAAATATCTACAAATCATCGATTACCGCGGGACCTACTTCATGCCCGCTTATTACAGCTTCACGCCCATTTACCAGTGGTACCACCCTGACATCAACCGCTACCAGCCCATAGAGTTTAAATTCCAAGTCAGCTTTAAAATGCCCGTGATCCGCAACTTCCTCTACACTAGGGGCATTTTATACCTCGCTTACACCCAAACGAATTGGTTTCAAATCTACAACAACCCCCAAAGTGCGCCCATGCGTATGGTCAATTACATGCCCGAATTGATTTACATTTATCCGCTCAAAATCCCCCTATTTACAGAAAAATTAGGGAATTTTACAGAGTTTTGGATCGGCTGGCAACACATTTCTAACGGCATCGGGGGTAGGCAGTGCTTCCAACCCTATCGCGACGGCAATGCCCTTGGACCCTTTCCTGGAACACCCGTTCATATTACAGAAGAGGATAAGCAAGTGATCATGCAAGCGGGGGACTTGATGGAGGGTGCCGCTCAGTGAGCGCCGGGCAACGCCCCGTGTTCCACTTGGTGTGGCAAAAGGGCGGACTCAAGCTCAACGTCGCCTATTGGCCCTACATCCCCTACAACCAATCTAACCCTAATCTCATTGACTACATGGGCTATGGCAACGCTTGGCTGGATTACCGCCGGGGCCGCCACCATTTTGAAATGCGCATTTACGACCTTTTCACACGCTATTGGGAGTTTAAACGCTGGCATGGGGCGATCCGCCTAAGTTACACCTACCGCATCAACTCCTTTGTGGGGCTTTACATCCAATATTTCAACGGCTATGGAGACGGGCTTTATGAATACGATGTCTTCTCCAACCGCCTAGGCGTGGGGATTCGCCTCAACCCCTAGTCTTTAAATAGTCCTTGACATTTTCGATTGTCGCCACAATGAGCTTTTTAATCGTGTCGCCATAGCCCCACGCAATGTGGGGGGTGAGTAGTAGCTTACCTTGTATAGCGGGGTTTAAAAAGGGGTGATGAGGACGCATAGGCTCTTGCTCTAGCACATCGGTAGCAAAGTAAAAATCACGTGTTTCTAGCTCTTTTGCCACTGCCTCTTCATTGACGATCCCCCCCCGCCCGACATTGATTAAAATAGCCTTGTCTTTAAGTAGCTTTAACTCTTTGCTGTCTATGAGATTGTGCGTTTGGGCGTTTAGGGGGGCGTGGATAGAGATCACATCGCTTGTTTTAAGCAAGTCCTCTAGGGATTTTTGCGGATAGGTGGGATCGTTGTTGCGCCCGCTGGTAGAAGTGTAGCTCACCTTTGCCCCAAAGCCTGTGGCAATGCGGGCGACATTCTTGCCGATTGTGCCTAGCCCCACAATCCCCCATTCTTTGTTCTCTAAAGACATTAAGTCCTTGTTAAAGTGGGTGAAAATCTCGCTCTTGCAATACTCCCCGCTTTTGCAATATCTGTCGTAATAAGCCATGTTCGAGAGCAGGCTAAAGGCTAGGGCGAAGGTGTGCATGGTAACGCTGTGCGTAGAGTAGCCCACCACATTTTTTACCACAATGCCTAGCTCTTTAGCCACCTCTAAATCGATCATGTTCATGCCCGTAGCCGTGATACAAATACATTTGAGCTTGGGCAGTTGCTTTAAAATGTCCCCGCTCATCTGCACCTTGTTTAAAACCACAATCTCGGCATCCTTGCACCTTTCAAGCACCAAATCCTGCGGTGTGCCCGGGTAGGACACCATTTCTACAAATTCAGCCAAAGCGTCTAACTTATTCTTACGCCCTAAAGACAGGGCTTCTAACACCACAGCTAGCGGTTTCATTCAAAAATCACCATGCTGGGGTTAATGTCATTGCCATAAATGGGTTTTAAAGTCGCATCGTAGGCTTCTTTCATAAAGCCCTCCTTTGTGAGTTTGTCGATCTCGTTATTCAGCCATTCTAAGAGTTCTTTATGCCCCTTTTTCACCGCTGGGGCGATCACATCTTGGTCGCCTAGACTGGGGATACCCACCTTAAATTCGGGGTTCTTTTTCACCCACGCAAACAAAAGGGTGTTGTCGTGGGCTAGGGCTGGTCCGCGGTTGTCCTTTAGAGCCAAAAAGGTTTCGGTGTTTTGGTCGTATTTGAGTAAGGATATGCTAGGGTAATGCTTAGAAAAGAAAAAGTCCGCCGTTGTGCCTTTATTAACAATCAAGGGCTTACCCTTTAAATCCTCAATGCTTTTAATCACCCCGTCCTTAGACACCACGCCCAAAGCGACTTTCATATAAGGCTTGGCAAAATCCACCACCTCAGCCCTTTCTTTGGTTTTGGTGAAGTTCGCCATAATGACATCGACTTTATTCGCCTTTAAAAACTCCACCCGAGCGGCCGCCTCTACGGGGATAAATTGGATTTTCTTAGCATCGCCTAATAAATCCTTAGCCATGCGTCTTGCGATATAGACATCAAAGCCTTGAAACTGCCCCTTGCTATCCATATACCCAAAGGGGGGTTTGTCGCTAAACACGCCCACCCGTAAAATGCCCTTTTCTTTAATGCTCGCAAGCGTGCCCTCCTCTGCCTTTGCCTTGTGGTTCGAGCACCCCACAAAGGCAAGCATCGCCACAAAGGCTAGGCTAAAAACTTTCAATAAACGCACAAAATCTCCTTAAAATAAAATCCCCCTAAAAGCCCACAGCATAGCACCAAAAAATTAACAGCCCCCCAAAAAGTGAAAAATGTCTAAGAATTTACGCGCCCGATTAGACTTAGGGTTTTCAAAAAACTCTGTGGGCGGGGCTTGCTCTACTACCAAACCCTCGTCAAAAAACACCACTCTATGCGCCACTTTTCTAGCAAACTTCATCTCATGTGTTACAATCACCATGCTCATGCCCTCCTCTGCTAGCTCTAAAATCACTTCTAACACCTCTTTTACCATTTCAGGGTCAAGGCTGGCGGTAACTTCATCAAATAGCATCACTTCAGGTTGCATGCAAAGAGCCCTTACAATGGCAACCCTTTGCTTTTGCCCTCCGCTTAGCTCTCTTGAATACGCCTGCATTTTATGCTCCAGCCCCACGCGTTTTAACAGGGTGTGGGCTTGCTGTGTAACCTCCTCTTTAGGGCGTTTTTGCACTTTCATGGGGGCTAGTAGGATATTTTGCAAGACGCTTAAATGGGGGAAGAGCTCGTAATTTTGAAAGACCATGCCGATTTTTTGACGCACCTTGCCCCAATCCTTGCTGTGGGCGATTTGTTCCCCATTAAAGAGGATTTGCCCGCCTTGTATTTCCTCTAGCCCATTCAAGCACCTTAAAAACGAGCTTTTGCCACAGCCACTAGGGCCCAAAATCACCACCGCCTCCCCTTTCTCTAGGCTAAAATCAATGCCCTTTAAAACTTCGTGATCGCCGTAGCGTTTTTTTAAACCGATGGTTTGCAAGATTGCCATTTAGCCTCTATTGTGTTGGTATTTTTTCTCTAAGTGTTGGCTGAGGTAGGATAGGGGGTAGCACAGTGCAAAGTAAAGGATAAAAATCAGCCCATAGACATAAAAGCTCGCATGGGGCATGTGGATTAAATTGACCTCTATGATTTGTTGCCCGACTTTGAGCAAATCGATCGCCCCGATGAGAGAGATTAAAGCTGTGGTTTTAACCATGCGGGTGAAGAGATTTACGCTTGAAGGCAACAAGGCTAAAAAGGCTTGGGGGAATAAAATATATAAAGTGATTTGCAAGGGTTTTAGCCCTAAAGCAGTGGCACTTTGGCTTTGGTGTTTGGCAATGGAAGTTAAAGCCCCCTTGTTAAGTCCATCATCTCCGCCACCCCCACAGACTAAAGACGACCACCCCCGCCATAAACGCCCCAAAGTGCAAATTAAAGAGCGAAGCGAGCCCAAAATACACGATAAACAGCCACACCAATAAAGGGACAATCCGCACCGCCTCCAAATACACCCGACACGCTAATTTAACCCACCGCCCCCAAATGCCATCAATACGCCCAAAGAGAGCCCCCACGAGTGAAAAGAAAATAGAAATCAAGGCTAGGGCTAAAGTCGTGCCTAGCCCCTCCGCCAAACGCCCTAGATTGTCGGCGTTAAAAAGTTGTAAGACTTCTAGCATGCCCTGCCCTTGTAGTGTTTTTCTAGACGGGTGAAAAGTAGGCTTAAGGGCAAGAGCACGACCAAGTAAGCAAGCACCAATAAAACCAACGCCTCATTCGTCTTGTAGTAAATGCCAATCAAGTCCTTTGCCACAAACATTAAATCCGCTAGGGCAATCGCGCTTACCACAGAAGTTTCTTTGAGTAAGAAAATCACATTCGCCCCCAAAGAAGGCAGAGAAATCGCCAAACTTTGGGGCAATAAGACATAATACAAACTCTGCCACCTAGAGAGCCCCAAACTTAAAGCACTTTCAAACTGCACCTTGCTTAAAGCTTTCAAGCCCAGCAAAAAACTCTCAGCCATATACGCCCCCCCTAAAAACACCACGCCAAGCACCGCACAAGACAGGGCACTTAAAGACAGCCCCACCTCGTGCAAGCCGTAATACAAAAAGAAAAGCTGGATGAGTAGGGGGGTGTTTCTAGCTAATTCGCTATAGCCCCTAGCAAGGCTTTTTAAGACTTTGGGCTTAAAAAACAAGCATAAAGCCACCAAAAAGCCTAAAAGAGTTGCCCCCAAAACGCCAAAAAAGGAAATCTCTAAAGTGAGAGCAAGACCACGCCCAAACAGGGGCAGAGCGTGGCGGACAAACTGCCAATCTAAATCCAAAGCCTAACCTTTCGCAAACTTAAAGTCTGCTAAAAGCCCCTATCTTAGAGAAATAAGCTAAGGCTAGGCTTAAAGGCTACAGCGCCATTTTCTCCATTAGGTGGAAGTTCATGTAGCGGTAAATCTCCTCCTTGCGGGCACTGAGCTTGTCTGCCACTAGGTCTAAATACTCTTTGGGCGTGGGGATTTTACCAAGCAGAGCACACACCGCCCCAAGCTCGGCACTGCCTAAATACACCTGTGCGCCCTTGCCCATGCGATTGTCAAAATTGCGTGTGGAAGTGGAGAACACCACGGCGTTATCTCGCACCCTTGCCTGATTACCCATACACAAGCTGCAGCCGGGCACTTCGGTGCGCGCCCCCGCTGCCCCAAAAATGGCAAAATAGCCCTCTTTTATGAGCTGTTGCTCGTCCATTTTCGTGGGGGGCACCACCCAAAGGCGGATGGGGGTTGCCCCCGCCCCCTTGACAATCTCGCCAAAGGCTCTAAAATGCCCGATATTCGTCATACAACTGCCGATAAACACCTCATCAATCTTTTGGGGGCGTTTGGGGTTGTTTAGCACCTCGCTTAAAGTCGCCACATCGTCCGGGTCATTGGGGCACGCCACAATGGGCTCTTTAATCTCGTTTAAGTCAATCTCAATCACGGCGGCGTATTCAGCGTCCGCATCTGGCTCAAGCAAGATGGGGTTGTCAATCCACTCTTGCATTTTGGCCGCCCGTCTTTTTAAGGTGTCTTTATGCTCGTAGCCACTTTCTACCATTTGCTCTATGAGCTGAGTATTTGAGCTCAAATACTCAATGATGGGCTCTTTATTTAAACGCACGGTGCAAGCGGCGGCACTCCTTTCAGCACTCGCATCGCTGAACTCAAAGGCTTGCTCGATTTTAATGTCGCCCAAGCCCTCGATCTCTAAAATCCGCCCATTGAAAATATTTTTCTTGCCCTTTTTCTCCACGGTGAGCAAGCCCTGCTTAATGGCGTAGTAAGGAATGGCATTCACCAAATCCCTTAGAGTGATCCCCGGCTGCATTTGCCCCTTAAAACGCACCAACACCGACTCGGGCATGTTTAAGGGCATCGTGCCGGTTACCGCCGCAAAGGCGACTAAGCCACTGCCGGCGGGAAAACTAATGCCGATAGGAAAACGCGTGTGGCTGTCTCCGCCCGTGCCTAAAGTGTCGGGTAGTCCCATGCGATTTAGCCAAGAGTGGATAATGCCATCTTTAGGTTTTAAAGCCACGCCCCCCCTACTGGTGAAAAACTGGGGCAAGGTGGCTTGCAAGCTCACATCGGCAGGCTTGGGGTAAGCGGCAGTGTGGCAAAAGGATTGCAGCACAAAATCCGCCTCAAAGCTAAGGCTGGCTAGCTCTTTAACCTCATCTCTAGTCATCGCTCCTGTGGTGTCTTGGCTGCCTACGGTGGTGGTAACAGGCTCGCAGTAAGCCCCGGGGCGCACCCCTGCCACGCCGCACGCCCTGCCGACCATTTTTTGCGCTAGGGTGTAGCCTTTATTGCTCTCAGCGGGTTGCTTTGGGCTGGCAAAGACGCTCGAAGTGCCTAAGCCTAAGAATTTACGGGCTTTATTGGTTAAGCCTCGCCCAATAATTAAGGCGATACGCCCCCCAGCGCGAAACTCATCGGCTAGGGTGGCGGGCTCTAAATTAAAGCGGCTCACCACCTGCCCTTGTTTATGGATTTCGCCCTTGTAAGGATAGACTTGGATAATGTCGCCCTCGTGTAAATCCTTGACATCAGCCACTAAGGGCAATGCACCGCTGTCCTCACAAGTGGCAAAGAAAATCGGGGCAATGACCCCCCCGATCACCACGCCCCCCGTGCGTTTATTCGGCACAAAGGGAATGTCCTGCCCAAAGTGCCACATCAAAGAGTTGGTCGCACTCTTACGCGAGCTGCCCGTGCCGACCACATCGCCCACATACACCACCGGCACGCCCTTAGATTTGGCTTTTTCTAGCCTTTGGGCGGTGTTTTCAATGCGGTTTTTAAGCATCGCATTGGCGTGTAGGGGTATGTCGCTACGGGTGAAAGCATCGCTAGCTGGGCTTAAATCGTCCGTGTTGGTTTCGCCATCGATTTTAAGAACGCATAGCTCTAATTTCTCAGGCAAAGCAGGCTTGTTTAAAAACCATTCAGCATTCGCCCACGACTCTAGCACTTCTTTAGCTAGGGTATTGCTCTTGCTTAAATTGGCGATGGTTTCAAAAGAGTTATAGACAAGAAGCGTAGATTTTAAGGCTTGGCAGGCTTCTTTAGCCACTTCTGTATCTGTGCTTTGCAGGGCTAAAATCAGGGGGGCGACATTGTAACCGCCTAGCATTGTGCCTAAATAACGCACCGCCTCTAGGGGGCTAAAATACGAACACGCACATTTTTTCAACGCCACTTGCCCTAGAAACTCGGCTTTGACCTGTGCGCCTTCATCGACCCCGGGGCTCACCCTGTGGATCAATAAATCCTTCGCAAAAGCACATGCATCGCTGTTTGTGGAGTGCATTAAAATCTCCACCACGCTTTGCACTTGCTTGGCACTTAAAGGCAAGGGGGGGATATGCTCTTTTGCCCTCTCTTGCAGGGCGGCCTGGTATTCTTGTAAAAAGTCCATGAAACTCCTTTGGATAGTGTTCTTGAGTATATAATAACTAACTTCTATGAATTTTTGACTCCACTATGTCCATTTGTGGTTGTGGGGGCTTAAGATTGTGTAAAAAGGTTTGGCATGCGTTTTGGAAAAATTGATTATTTGAATTTGCTCCCCTTTGACATTTTCATCAAGGGCTACCCCACGCCCTCAAGTTTCAAGCAATGCTTAAACCACAGAAAATCCTACCCTGCCAAGCTCAACCACGACTTCTTTTTTAGGCGTATCGATGCAGGCTTTATCTCGTCTTTGGCAGGGTATGATTCTTGGCGTAAAAAGCAGGTTACCTCCTGTGCCATCATTGGCAATAAAAAGGTTTTAAGCGTACTAGTGCTGTTGCAAGAAAAAGAAGGTTTAGACGCGCAATCGGCGACTTCTAACGCCCTGTGCCAAGTCTTGGGGCTTAAGGGGCAAGTGCTCATCGGGGATAAAGCCCTGCGTTTTTACCACCAGCCCCAGCCCAAGAGCGATTTTGTGGATTTAGCCACGCTGTGGCACCAAAAAACGGGCTTACCCTTTGTCTTTGGGCGTTTTTGCTACCAAGCCCATGGCAAGTTTTATACAAAAATGGCAAAAGCCTTTTATCAAAGACCCATTAAAATCCCCCATTATATCCTAGAGCAAAGAGCCAAGCAAAGCGGGCTAAATCGGGGGCAAATTCTGTACTACTTAAAGCACATTTTATACAGAGTACGCCCCAAAGAAGAGTTTTCTTTGCACTGCTTTTACCGCCAAGTGCGTTTGAAAAGAGTCCCTAGACCTAGACGCTTTTAGGGGCAAAGAGCGATTCAGCAAGCCAGCTTAAAAACCCCAGCACATAAAAGCTTAGGCGAGCTTCGTTGAAACGCTCCACTTGAAAGAGCGTGGACGCACTCAACAGAAAGATTAAAATCCCCACTGCCAAAACCCATAGATTCGTGTATTCGTAAAGCCCAAAGTGATTAGGGTATTTGGCAAGCAGGCACAAGAGCCACACCAGCCCCAAACAAAAGAGCGTAAAATCCCCATAGGCTAGCCAACTAGAGTCTAAAAGATAACTTTGTAAACCCAAAGCAAAGATAAAAAATAAACAAGTATTGATAGACGGGGCGAAAAAGAGCAGGGTTTGTGTTAGGGGGCTGTCCTGCCACTTGAGCAAAAAGCGCCCCAGCCCCAAGATGCCAAAGGCGATGAAAAAGAACAAAGAGAGTAAAAAGCCTTCAAGCTGGCTTAAACTTGGGGGGTGTAGGTATAGGTAAATAAAGAGCGCACCGCTGGCTAGGGCAACAAGTTTGGGGGGGATATGGCGTTCTTTGCGCCACAAGGAGTGCAAGAGATACACCAAAGAGAGCACAGCCCCGCCTAAATAAAACCCCCAAATCAGGGGTTTGTAAAAACCCTTGTTTAAAATGCTAAAGAATTGCGCAAACGAGTGGTTAAAACTTGTGCACAACAGGGTTAAGGCCGTGATCACAAAGAGCACAAAAAAGAGCGAGGAGAGCACCATTTGGCAGAGAGTGGGCTTATGCATCAGTAGTTTTTACTAATGAAACTTTGCACGCCATCGGCAATCCCTTGGGCGAGCCATTGCTCATAGCGTTTGTCTTGGATGCGTTTGGACTCTTTGGGGTTGGAGTTGTAGCCAATCTCAATCAAGATCGAGGGCATTAAAGCCCCCGCAAGCACCCAAAAGGGCCCCTCGCGCACGCCCCCATCCACCACGCCTTTATAATGTTTGCGCAATTTGTTTAACATCCCAAACTGCACATCAATGGCAAGTTTATTTGAGATGATGAGCCTTTGTGAGTTAAGAGAGTTTAAGAAAGAGAGTTTGGAGAAATAGTCCATGATTTTGACATCATCTTGGTTTTCCTGCTCGGCGACCTTGCGCGCCCGCTCGCTTCTAGCAGTGGAGAGAAAATAGGTTTCAATGCCCTCGGGGTTGGTGGGGGCGTTTTTGGGGATAGAATTGGCGTGTATGGAGATAAACAAGTCGGCGTTATTGTTGTTGGCAAATTCGGTGCGGGCTTTCAGGCTGATATAAACATCCTTTTTACGCGTCATATAGACTTTATAGCCCCTTTTGGCTAATTCTTGTTGTAAGTCCTTAGCCACGGCGAGCACAATGCGCTTTTCGCAAACATGGTTGACCCCCAACGCCCCGCAGTCATGCCCGCCATGCCCGGGGTCGATCACTACCTTAAACTGCTTCAACTCTTTGGGGTTGGATTCTAAAATCCGCACCTTTTGGCGCACCAAAGGGTGGGTTTGGATAAAAATATACAAGTGGTTGTGGGCGATTTTGTAGCTGTAGGCGGTGTTCTTATTCCAAGTGATCCAAATTTGCGTGGTTTTATGGTGGTGGACGATTTTAATAGCACTCTTGTTGGCGAAGTGGTAGCGTCTAGGTGGGGGTTGAAGCTGGGCTTGCACCCGCAATAGGGCCTTAAAATGCGCAAAGCGGGTTTCTTGCAACACATGGCGGTTGATGGGCTGGTTAAAGGTGATTCTAAAAGAACTCACCCCAAAGGGGACGACATTGATGATTTTAAGCGTGTGTGCGCCCAGGGTACAGACAAAAAGGCAGAGAAAAAGGAAGCGCACCTTTAGCCTTGGGTCAGCTCTTGCACGAGTTCGTGTACGCTGATGATCTTTTCAATGCGGTATCCATTGGCCCCCGTGAAATACAGCCCCTCCGCGCGGTTGCCCTGATGTGCCCGCCCGAGTCCATCGGCGATACAATAGCCTACATTGCGGGCTTCTTCACCTCTATTGCAAGGGCTCACACAATTGCTCACGCAGGCGATCTTAGGGGCATTGCCCTCTTTGATGCGCTCTAAAACTCCCGTGTTGATCGCGCGGGCGGGGTAGCCCACGGGGGATTTAATAAGCAAAATATCCTCTTTTTTCAAGGCGGGCAAAATCTCAGCGTAGACCTTGGCATCGCACTCCTTCGTGCCTAAAAAGCGGGTCGCCATTTGCACCCCGCTTGCCCCTAGACTTAGCATGGTGTCTATGTCCTTCCTATCCCAAATGCCCCCAGCGGCGATGATGGGGATGTCCCCCCACTCCTTGGCCGCCTCCACAATACCCGGGACCAAATGTTCTAGCTGGAACTCTTCCTTGAAACAATCCTCGTATTTGAAACCCTGATGCCCACCGCTCAAAGGCCCCTCTACAACCACGGCATCGGGGATTTTCTTATAACGCGCACTCCAGCGCTTGCAAATGATTTGTAAAGCCTTGATTGAAGAGATGATGGGGACTAGAGCCACGCTAGGAAAGTCCTTGGTAAACTCGGGCATGTTTGTGGGCAAGCCTGCCCCTGTGATGATGACATTTGCCCCCGCCTCACAAGCGTCCCGCACCACGCGCCCATATTCGTTGATGGCGTGTAGGATATTCGCCCCCAAGGGTTTAGCCCCACAAATTTTACGGGCATTTTTAAAGATTTCATTTAGGGCTTGTTTGGAGTAGAAGTTCAAGGCTTCAAAGGGCTTTTTTGCCACGATCTTCTCCACATAGCGCATGTTCTTGTAATAGCCCGTGCCCACCGCCGAGATCACGCCTAAAACGCCCTCTTTGGCGGCGTTACCAGCCAATTCATCCCAACTGATCCCCACGCCCATGCCCCCTTGAAAAATGGGATATTGGATCGTGTGTTTGCCGATTTTGAGCGGTTTTAATGTAGAAATCATGCGGTCTACTTTAGCGAATAATGGCTTTTAAAAATTTTCGTTTACCCACTTGCACGACATAGGTGCCGGCAGAAAAGTGAAATTGTTCGTCTAAAAGCACTTCTTGATCGATCTTTACGCCTCCTGCCCTGATATCGCGTCTAGCTTGCGAAGTGGAAGGGCACAAGCGCGCCTCTTTAAGCACTTGGGCGATCCAAACCCCTGCGCTAAACTCCATTTGCGCCAAATCATCGGGGATTTGCTTTTGGCTAAAGATGAGATCAAAGGCGGCTTTAGCCCCTTGTGCCTGCTCTTTAGAGTGCAAGCGGGCGGTGATCTCTAGGGCTAGGTTCTCTTTCGCTGCCTTGGGGTGCAAAGCCCCCTTTTCTACCCCCATTTTAAGCTCTGCAATTTCTGCGCTCGTTTTGCTGCTTAAAAGTTCGTAGTAACGCCACATCAAGGCATCACTGATGCTCAAAAGTTTAGCATACATGCTCTTAGCCTCTTCGCTCACCCCGATGTAATTGCCTAAACTCTTACTCATTTTAGCCACACCATCCAAGCCCTCCAAAAGGGGCATGGTCAGCACGCTCTGCTCCTTAGACAAGCCATAAGCTCTTTGCAAAAACCGCCCCACGAGCAGATTAAACTTTTGATCGTTGCCCCCAAGTTCAATATCACTTTGTAGTGCCACGGAGTCGTAACCTTGCAAAAGCGGATACATGAACTCAACCATACTGATGGGCTTATTTTCCTTGTGGCGTTTTTCAAAGTCATCTCTTTCAAGCATTCTAGCCACTGAGAATTTAGAAGTCAATACCAACAAGCCCTCCGCCCCCAGCGGGCTTAGCCACTTGGAGTTGAAACAAACCTCAGTCAAGGCGGGGTCTAAGATTTTAAACACCTGTTGCTCGTAGGTCTTAGCGTTGGTTAAAACTTCTTCAAAACTTAGAGTCTTTCTCGTTTCGCTCTTGCCACTGGGATCGCCAATCGTGGCGGTGAAATCTCCGATCACAAACTGCACCTTTGCCCCGTGTTTTTGTAAAGTGGCGAGCTTATTTAAAAGCACGGCATGCCCTAGGTGCAAATCGGGAGCTGTTGGGTCAAAGCCCGCCTTCGCGCTGAAACGCTCCCCTGTGGTGTAGAATTTTGCCACTAGGCTTTGCAAATACTCCAAGCCGATGCACTCGCCCATGCCTCTTGTGATGTCTGCCATCGCCTCTTGAACACTCATATCTATCCTTTAATCCTGATAGGCATCTTTAATGCTGCTAAACTCTGTTAAACGGTCTTTATACTTGTGGGTGAGTATGTCCTTAAACTCCCCGATTTCTTTTTTACCCGTGTATTCAAAGAGAATTTCGCAATTTGTGGAGTATTGCCCATGGCTAGCATACTGCACCCTTACAATGCTACAATCGTTTTTTATCAAAAAATTTAAGATTTGCAAAAGGCTGTCTTTCGTGCTGCCTATATAGATAATGATCTTAAAAATCTCTCTGTCTTTCTTGCTCCAAGCAATGAAGACCATCGGTAAACCTATATCGATGTCCTCGCAACCATTTTTACAAAGTTTCGTGTGTACCACAACCTTATGGTCTTTAATACTGGGCATGACTGCCACGATCTCATCGCCTTTCTTAGGGTGGCAACAATCGTTGAAAATCACTTGCTTGATTTGGGTGTGGGGGTTGGTGTAGACGATAAAATGGTCCAAATCGCATTTTTTCAGCCCAATATACGGAGCAGGTAGACCCAATATACGCCCAAATTTGAATTGCATGAGGTTTTTCATTAAAAAGCCAAATTGTTTTTGCTCTTGTTTGTGGTGTGGGCGAGGGTGTTCCCGGACTTTCTCTTGGATTTGCTCAACCAGCTTTTTTATCCCCTCGATGCTCTTAATGGATTCACTCAAACTCCCTTCCACACCATGCTCGGCGAGCTTTTTCTCAAAGGTGAGGTATTGTTTCGCCCCGATGTCTAGCCCAAAAATAGGGGTTTCAAAAATGGTGTTTAAGATATTTACCATGCTTTTTGCGTCAATCTCTTTAAGCTGGTTTTTGCGTTGGAGTTTTAAATGGTTTTTTGCCCTCGTGGTGCGGAGTTGATTAAGCCATGTAAAGCGGGGGATGTTTTTATCGCCCTTAATGATCTTCACCACATCCCCACTTTTTAGTTTTTCGTTTAAGTTAGCCTTTTTATTGTTGACAAAGGCTTCCTCTGCTTTGTCGCCCAGTTCGCTATGGATCATGTAGGCAAAGTCCAGCACGATAGACTCAGCGGGCAAGGTGTAGCTGTCTCCATTGGGTGAAAACACTGTGATGTCCTCACGATACAACACATCGCTTTGCACCAGTTCGTAAAACTCCTTAGGGTTTTCTTTGGGCTCCTCGTTTTTGTATTTGAGATTGTGTAGCCATTTCAAATGTTCGCTCTCCACGCCCCCGGCTTTATACTTCCAGTGCGCCGAGTTGCCATACTCCGCCCCAAGGTGCATGTCAAAGGTGCGGATTTGCACCTCATAAATGTTTGACTCGTCAAAAATGGTTGTGTGGATCGTTTGGTAGCCATTTTCCTTAGGTAAGGCTATATGGTCTTTAAAACGCGACACGATGGGCTTGAAATGCAAATGCACAATGCCTAAGATTTTATAGCACTCTAGGGGTTTTTTCACAAGGACACGCACTGCCATGAGGTCTAAAATTTCATCCTTATTCACCGCCCCCTTTCTTTGCATTTTTAGATAGATGGAGTAGGGGCGTTTAATACGGGTGGCGATTTGAAAATCCCCCTCGCTAAAGCCCGCCTCATAAAACATTTTCTCTAACTTGCTGGCAAATTGGTTTAATTTAAGCGATAGGGCTTGTTTGCTCTGCTCTAGGTAGGCTTGGATGCTTTGGTATTCGTGGGGATAAACATAGTAGAAACATTTATCCTCAAGCTCGTTTTTAATGGACGACATGCCAAGACGACTAGCGATGGGGGCGTAGACGGCCATGGTCTCTTTAGAAATGCGGATTTGCTTGTTTCTGGGCAAAGCGTCTAGGGTCAGCATATTGTGTAAACGATCGCTGACTTTCACCACCAAAGCCCTGGGGTCTTTAATGGCACTGACTAAAATTTTTCTAAAGGTGAGTGCTGTCAAGAGCAAGTGGGGGTTCTCAGGGTCAAAGGCGAGTTCTTCCTTGCGGATTTCGGTGATTTTGGTGAGCGCATCCACTAAGTTTGCCACATCCTCGCCAAATTTCTCCCGCACTTCTGCTAGCTCGCAGGGCGTGTCCTCCACGACATCGTGCAAGAGAGAGGCGCAGATCATCGCCTCATCCCCCCCACAAAAAGCGACAATGCTCGCCACACAAATGGGGTGGGTGATGTAGGGCGCACCCCCTTTACGCTTTTGGCCTGTGTGGTAATGGGTGGCTAAATCTAGGGCTTCTTGGATTTTGGGGGTGATGGTGGTGGTGTTTCGCAAAACACTGACCGCCCCTTTAGGGTTGTCAATGTCCTTAACGAGTTCTAAAATTTGGGTTAAACTGCCATAATGGGGCGCTTTAGAATCTCTCATCAATGTAGTCAAGACCGATTTTCCCCTCAGCAATTTCGCAAATGGCAATATCGGTGGGCTTGTGGGTTTTGGTGTCCATCGCCACAAGGGGTTGCACCCCAGCGCCTAACTGCTTGACGCGTGAAAAGATCAAATTAGAGAGAATGTAGCGATCCCCATTAACCTTATCCAAAGCCTTAGCCACAATTTCTTCTGTTCGCATCTGTGCTCCTTTTTTGTTACTTCACCATAGAAAACACGCCTTGCTGGTCCTTAATCACATGCAATAAATTGTCTTTTTTAAACATGTTGCAGACCACAATGGGCAGCTTATTGTCTTTGGCTAGAGAAATGGCGGTGTCGTCCATCACTTCAATATTGCCGATCAAGGCTTCATTATAGCCCATGACATCGATTTTTTGGGCATCTTCAAACTTATGCGGGTCTTTGTCGTAAATCCCATCCACCTTCGTGGCTTTGACGATCAAATCCGCCCCGATCTCAATCGCCCTAAGCGTGGCGGCGGTGTCTGTGGTGAAAAAGGGGTTGCCCGTGCCCGCAGCAAAGATCACAATCCGCCCTTTTTCTAAATGCCGAATGGCCTTGCGGTGGATGTAGGTTTCACACACTTCTTTGATTTCCACCGCACTTTGCACCCGCACATCCAGCCCCATATGCTCTAGGGCTTCTTGCATGGCAACTGCGTTGATGACTGTGGCAAGCATGCCCATGTAATCTCCGCTTGTGCGCCGAATAATGCCCCCCTTAGCCGCACTCACCCCCCGGATGATGTTGCCCCCCGATCACAATGCCAACTTCGATGTCGTTGTCGGCGAGCATTTTGATCTCTTTAGCGATGTAGCTTAGAATTTGGATATCGATCCCAAAATTGGTATCCCCCGCCAACGCTTCCCCCGAAAACTTCACCAGCACACGCTTTTTAGAGTCTTCCCTGCTTTGCATAAACTCCCTTCAATTCTATGAATGCCAAAAGGCCGCATTTTACAACAAATAGCCTTAAGTCAAGGCACGCACCACGCCCGCCATCGCCCCCACGCTTTCAAGGACTTCTTGTTGGTTAATGGTGTAAGCGGGCATGAAGTAAATGGTGTTGCTTAAAGGGCGTAAAAGTAGCCCCAACTCTAAGCCCTTTTCAAACACCGCAAGGCTTAGGCGTTGGCTGCCCTGATAGCCCTCTAGTTCAAAGGCAAAGACCATGCCACACTTGCGCAAGTTTTTAACGCCCTTTAGCCCTACTAATTGCTCTTGCATGCAAGTGTAGATAAAATTGCTAAGTGCCTTGTTTTGCTCCACCACGCCTTGTTCAAACAAGTCTAAAGTGGCGTTAGCGCAGGCGCAAGCCAAGGCGTTGCCCGTGTAGCTGTGCGAGTGTAAAAAGCTTTTATCCTGCTCATAGGGGGCATAGAATTTATTATAAATTTGATCGCTTGTGAGCACCACCGCTAGGGGCAAATACCCCCCCGTGATCCCCTTAGATAGGCATAAAAAATCGGGCTTGACGCCGCATTGCTGATAGGCAAAGAGCGAACCCGTACGCCCAAAGCCCACCGCGATTTCATCAAAGATCACTAACACCCCCCGCTCTTGGCACATTTGCGTAGCCTGCCTTACAAAGTCTGCGCTGTAAAAATGCATGCAGCCTGCGCACTGGATCAAGGGCTCTAAAATGAAGGCGCTGAGATTGTTAGACTCCCTGTCTAAAATCTGCTCTAGGGCGTGTAAGGCTCTTGGAATGTCCGCCTCGTCTTTGGGCACGGGGGTTTGCAGTTGATCGCAAAAAATGCCCTTGTAGGTGTCCTTATACAGCCCCACCCCCCCCACGCTTAACGCCCCCAAAGTTTCGCCGTGGTAGCCATTTTCTAGGGATAGGAATTTGGGCTTTTGTTTGCCTTCAAGTAGGCGGCTATGATAACTCATCTTCAGCGCCACCTCCACGCCCGCCGAGCCGTTGTCGGCAAAAAAGCACTTGTTAAATCCGCTTAGAGCGCACAATCTAGCGGCCAAATTAATGGCCTGGGGGTGGGTTAAACCCGCTAATAGCACATGTTCTAATTGTTCGACTTGCTCTTTGAGCTTGGCATTAATGTAGGGGTGGTTATGCCCAAACAAATTCACCCACCAAGAGCTGATCCCATCGATGTAGCCCTTGCCCTCAAAGTCGTAAAGATACACCCCCTTAGCGGACTTGATGGGCAGTAGGGGCAAGCTAGCATGATCGTGCATTTGGCTGCACGGGTGCCAAATGTGTTTAAAGTCTAAAGCGTGCCATTCAGCATTACTTGGCATACAAAACCCTTTAAATCGGCATTTTTAGCCTAAAAGATAAAAAATTTAGAAATATTTTAGTGAAATTCTTATAAAATTACCGCTTATGGTGAAATTGCGTAACAAGGGTAAGGGTCTATGATTTCGTGGATGCAAAAGCACAAAAAGTACTTGGTGGTGACCATTTGGATCAGCACCATCGCTTTTGTGGCTGCGGGCATGATCGGCTGGGGGCAGTATAACTTCTCCTTGGCGGGTGGGAGCGTGGCAAAGGTGGGGCGGATTTCCATTAGCCAAGAGGAGCTGGCTAGAGAACATAAACAACTCTTAGACATTTACAGCCAATCCATCCCCAATTTCAAGGACTTGAGCGAAAAAGAGATCAAAGCCCTAGGGTTAGAGCAAAACGCTTTGAATGTGCTCATCAACCAAGCCCTACTAAAAAACTTTGCCCTAGATTTGGGGCTGGGGGTGAGCGATAGCGAGATTGTCGCCGAGATTCAAAAAAGTGAACTCTTCCAAAGAGACGGGCATTTTGACGAAGGGCTGTATAAAAAACTCCTACAAGAAAACAACTTCCGCCCCAGCACCTTTGAAGACAATGTGAAAAACACCCTCCTACTTAAAAAAATCGCCTCTCTATTCCCCCAAGCCTTAACCCCCCTAGAGCAAGAGGCGTTCATGCTCCCTTTAAGTTTGCAAGATCGGGTGCGTATTGAGGTGCTTGAGCCTAAAGAAATCCCGCTTAAAGAAGAGAGCCTCAAAACCTACTACAACGCCCACAAACAAGACTACAAAAAACCCACAAGCTACACTTTAGCCAGCCTGCAAGTGTCCGCCAAAGACAACCCCAAAGAGAGCGATTTAAAAAGCTACTTCAATAAGCACAAAGAGCAATATACTTTGCAGGGCAAGCCCCAAGAGTTTAGCAAGGTGGAAAAACAAGTGCGCCAAGACTACAACAGCGACAAGGCCAAAGAGCAAGCCCTCAAAGACTACCTAGCCTTAAAAAAGGGGCAGCTTAAAGCCGAAAGCGAAACCTTCACCACCCTGCCTTACGGCGAGGACATCAATAAAAAAATCGAGTCCATGCGGGTGGGTGAGGTGTTAAAACCCCTGCCCTACAAAGAGGGGTGGGTGGTCTTAAAACTTGTGGAGAAAAACGCAAGTGCGCTTGAAAGCTTTGTTGAGGCTAGGGCGAAGATCGCCCAAATTCTGCAAACAGAGGCACAAATTAGGGAGCTTAAAAAAGAAGCCTTGCAAAAACTGCCCACCTTCAAGGGTAGCGACATCGGATTGTTGAATTTAGACTTTAAAGGCAACATCCACGACCTGGGCGAAAAGCCCTCCAAAGCCCTTGTGGATTACATCTTCAAACACCCTTACAAAGAGGGCTTTGCGCTCTTAGAGGGCCCTAGGGCAGTGCTCTATAAAGTCTATGCCCAAGACTTTAAACACCCAGTGAAAAACACCACCTATTTAAAACAAATGGCGCAAAACCTCAAGGCCCAGGCTTTGGATGGGGCTTTAATTGCCATGTTGAAGCAACGCTATAAAATCACTTTATACGCCAGGAGCCGCCCTTGAATCCCATCGTTTTGGGCGTAGACATTGGCTCTAGCAAGATTTGCGCCATCATCGCCGAGATCAAGGAGGGCACGCCACAGGTGATCGGTGTGAGTGTGCATAAATCCGAGGGCGTGAAAAAGGGCAATATCAGCAACATCAGCCAAGCCGGCGAGATTGTCAAGCAAGCGATCGAGGACGCCAAGCGCATGGCGGGGCTTGCCTTTGTGGAAAAGGCGATCGTGTCCATCTCGGGGGCTTGTACGCAGAGCGTGAATAGTGCGGGGCTCATCAATGTCCCCAACAACGAGATCACGCTTAAAGAAATCAACCGCGTGCTAGACACCGCCCTGCACAGCGCACACATCCCCACGGGCTATGAAGTGATCCACATCCTACCCTACCAATTCAAGCTAGACAGCCAAGACAACATCGAAGATCCGATGGGCATGAGCGGCTCTAGGCTAGAAGTGTCTACGCACATTGTAACGGTGCAGCGCAGCAGTTTAGAGAATTTAAGGCGCACGATCCAAATTGCGGGCGTGAAAATTGAAAATGTAGTTTTAAGTGCCTATGCCGCCTCGATCGCTGTTTTAAACGAAGATGATAAAGCTTTGGGCGTGGCGTGCATTGATTTGGGTGGGGGCACTTGTAATATGATGGTCTATGAAGGCGGGTCTATGTGCTTTAACAACTACCTAAATGTAGGCTCAGAGCACATTCGGGACGACTTGGCCAGCGTGTTAGAAGTGCCCCTAGGCACAGCCGAGTATATTAAAAGGCAATATGGCAATCTCATGGCAGAGGAGAGCGATCAAGAGATCGAAGTGCCCGACATCGGGGCAGAGAACAAGAAAAACCGCCTCTCTTTACAGCTCGTGCACAACATCATCCGCGCGCGGGTGGTGGAAACCTTTGATGTGCTCAACCGCCGTTTGATTAAGAGCAATTTAAAAGACAGTATCCGCCGTGGCGTTGTGCTCACCGGTGGGATGACGCATGTAGAGGGGATTAGAAATGTCGCCTCCGTGATCTTTGGCAATATCCCCGTGCGCATCGCCAAGCCGGTGGAGCTTAGCGGTTTGTCTGAGGAACTTAAAGACCCGACAAGCTCGGTGGCGATTGGGCTGATTTTATATGGATCGGGCAAGCACACGAATTACGAAAAAGACTCAGAAAAAACGATCCGTTACAAGGAAAATAAGCAGGCTCTGCCCGCCGGTTTCACCTACACCCAAGAGCGCAATTACATTGAAACCGATTTAACCAATCTCAAGCACACGGGCGAGAGTGGGGGCGTAAAAGAGAGAAAAAAGGATATAATACCAACTCCTGATCCCCCCAAAAAAAAGGGCGGTTTCTTTGGGTGGTTATCTCAGTACTTTTGAAGGATGAGTTGTGGCAATGGTGCATGAAGAAGGCATAGGTGTAGAAGAGGTTTTTGAAACCAATGGGGCAAAGATTGTCGTGATCGGCGTGGGGGGTGGGGGATCGAATATGATCGCCCACTTGATCGCCACGGGCACTTTTAAGGACATCACTTTGATCGTCGCCAACACAGACGGGCAGGCGTTGAAATCCTCCAATGCCAAGAATAAGATCCGCTTAGGCGAGAAGCTCACGGGGGGCAGGGGGGCTGGCATGCGCCCTGAGATTGGCAAACAAGCCGCCCAAGAGTGCATCGAGGCGATCAAGGAGGCGGTCAGCGGCGTGGATTTAGTCTTCATCTCTGCAGGGCTTGGCGGGGGCACAGGTACGGGAGCAGCCCCCGTGATCGCCCAAGTGGCTAAGGATGCGGGGGCTTTAACTGTGTCTGTGGTTACCAAACCCTTTAGCTTTGAGGGCAAAAAGCGCGCCAAAGTCGCTGAAGAGGGTTTAAAAGAGTTAAAGGCAGTCAGCGACTCGATTGTGGTGATCCCCAACGAGCGGCTCATGGGTTACATTGAAAAGAGCATGGGCATGCGCAACAGCTTTAAAGAAGTGGATAATGTCCTTGCTAAGGCGGTCAATGGGATTTCGGGGATGATCATCAACTTTGGCGAAAATGACATCAATGTGGATTTTGCCGACTTAAAAACCGTGATGGGACATAAGGGTTTGGCTTTAATGGGCATTGGCGAGGCTACGGGGGTGAATGCCGCCACGGTGGCGGTGGAAAACGCGATCACCTCACCCCTCTTTGACAACATCTCCATCAATGGGGCGATGGGGGTTTTGGTGAATTTTGAGTGCCACCCAGACTATCCCCTAGCTGAGGTCCACGCCGCGATGGGAACCGTGAACGACATGGCAGACGATGACGCTGAAGTGATTTTTGGCACTTGCACTTCGCCCAACATGCCCACCGATCAAATTAAAGTTACGATTGTCGCCACGGGCTTTGAAAAGCAAGAGGAGCACAAACCCGAGTCCAAACCCGAGGGCAACACGCCCAACCTGTCTAAAAGCACGCTAGGGGGTTTGCGCCTAGCAAGCGGAGATGACTACCAAAATGTAGACCTAGACATCCCCGCCTATCTGCGCCACCAAAAAGACTAATAACACGCTAACATGCAGGTTTTATAGTCCGCATACTCTCCCCTTAAAATCGCCTCCCTAGCTCCCCTAACCAACTCTAGGTAAAAGTGCAAATTATGCAGGCTTGCAAGGCGAAAATAGAGCAACTCCCTAGCCTTAAACAAGTGGTGTAAGTAGGCTTTAGAATAGTGTTTACAGGTGTAACACCCACATTTAGGGTCTAGGGGGGTGTCGCTTGATTTTTGCGCTTGCGCTTTGATAGAAAGTTTGCCAAGGTTGGTAAAAAGCGTGCCATTGCGCGCGTTCCTTGTGGGCATCACGCAGTCAAACATATCCACGCCTAACTCGATGGCGTTTAGTATGTCTTGGGGTGTGCCCACCCCCATTAAATAGCGGGGCTTGTGTGGAGATAGAAACTCTGTGGTGTGGGCAATGGTCCTATACATCTCATCTGCACTCTCGCCCACCGCCAGCCCCCCGATCGCATAGCCATCAAAGTCCAGCTCCCCCAGCTCTAGCGCACTTTGGCGGCGTAAATGTGGGTCAGTCCCGCCTTGCACAATGGCAAAAATGTGGTTTGTGGGACTAGCGTGGGTTTGGTGGTGTTCTAGGCTCACCCTAGCCCACTCTGTGGTTTTTTCTACGGCGTGTTTTAGGCGATCAAAAGAGGCGGGCAAACCCACCAAATCATCAAGCACCATGCAAATGTCGCTGTTTAGGGCGTATTGGACGTCAAGGACTTTAGCAGGGGTAAAAAGGTGTAAACTCCCATCAATATGGGATTTAAACACAATGCCCTCGGCGTGCTCTTTGGCGTTGTGCTGCAGAGAAAAGGCTTGAAAGCCCCCACTGTCGGTTAAAAAATTGCCCTGAAATTGGCTAAAGCCGTGCAATCCGCCCAGATTGTGGATCAAGTCCGCCCCCGGTCTTAGGTAGAGGTGGTAGGTGTTAGCTAAAATAATGGGGGCGTTTAAATGCGTTTGTAAGTCTATGGCGTCTAGGCTTTTTACGCTGGCTTGTGTGCCTACGGGCATGAAAATGGGGGTTTGCACTATGCCATGCGCTAATTTTAAAGTCCCTGCCCGTGCTTTTTTATCCACGCCATTTAGGGTAAAATCCATTTTTGACCTTAACATTTTTAGATTATAATAGCCAAAAATGCTAGGGACGCGGGTTGAAAAAAGTTGCCTTGATTGTGGAGGGCGTGGTCGCTCAAAAATTCATGGAGTTGGTTGTGTCTAAATTTTTTAGCAATAATTTTTACTTAGTCATCACCAAAGCTCCCGAGTGTCTACCCCCCAGTTTGCCAAGCACCTTTGAAGTGCATATTTTCGATCCCACTTCTAGCTACCGCCTAAGCCCACTCATCGATGCGCATGTGAGCGATGCCTTTGTCTTGCTGGAGAATGTCAAAGAGCAACAGGCGGTGTGTGAGATCATCCGCCAAAAAAATAAAGAGGTGCGGTTGGTGAGTTTGGGGCAAAAATGGGAGGGGATGAAAGACGAGCAACTTATTTTGTTGGACCCGACCCAAATCATCGCCAACAAGTGCATCGCCAAAATCCCTAATGTGCCCAGTGTCCCGCAAGGCTTTGGGCTCGAACAGGGCGAGGTGATGGAGATCGGCGTGCCTTTTGGGAGTGTCTTTGCCTACCGCCACATCGGTTCTTTGCGCCAGAAGGATTACCGCATTGTAGGGGTTTATCGCAAAAATAGCTTTCATTTAAGCCACCCCTCTATGGTGATACAGCCCAGAGATCAACTCTTGGTCGTGGGTAACCCCGAAACCTTGAATAATGTTTATTTGCAAGTCAAAAGCAATGTGGGGCAATTTCCCGTGCCTTTTGGGCGGGATTTCTACTTGTATGTGGATATGTGTCTGCAGTCTAAAGAAGCCCTACAAAGAGATATAGATCAAGCTCTAGCCTTGCATAGCCAGCTCAAAAGTGCCATGCTCTATATCCATGTGCTAAACCCCACAAACCACACAGCCATCGAGCAAATCCGCACCAAAGAAGCTAAAAATATCCAAGTTGTGGTGGATTTTAGGGGTTTAAACTTTGCTACGAAGCTGCGCCAAGACAGCCGAAAGAAAATCGGACTTGTGATCATCGGTAAAGAGATCTTTAAACGCCAAGTGAACCGCAAAGCTCTTTTTGAGAGCGTGAGCCCCATTTTTAAAACGAACGCCAAAGGACTTAAGGGCATTAAAAAAAGCATGGTCGTGCTCAACAATAGCATGGAACGCAATGAGGACATTTCCTCCGTGATGTTTGATGTGTGCGCCCAAATGGATTTAAAAATGTTGCTTTATGACTTCGACCCCGACAAACGCCACAAAATGGCAGTCATTGAAAATTACAGCTATCTCTCCCATATCTACAATAGGAAAATCCAAGTGATCCGCACCCAAAGCAAAAACCCCATTTTGTTTTTAAACAGCCTAGAAAGCCCAATTTTGCAATTCCTGCCCTTTGAATCTTGCATCATTAAAAACCCATTTTGGGGGCTGTTTTCTACAAGCCCTGAGCGTATGGCATTTTTAAACGACATGCACCCCCAAATGTTGATCCCGGTAGTGGAGTAGAAAATGCGCCTAGAGATACAAACCAAGAACTTTAGCTACCCCGTGCGTATCGGGGTGTTAGAGCCCATCACGCATGCTAGCAAGGTTTTAGTGGTGAGCGACTCCATAGTCGCCCCCTTGCATTTAGACACCTTGTTAAGTAAGCTCCAAGCCTCTAAAATTTTTACCCACGAAATGCCTAGCGGAGAAGAGCATAAAACATGGGAGGGCATAGAAAGCATTTTAGAAAGTGCCTTTGAGGCAAATTTGAGCCGCAAGGATTTAATGCTGGCTCTAGGGGGGGGTGTAGTGAGCGATATGGTGGGCTTTGCCAGCGCGATTTATAAAAGGGGCATTGCGTTTGAGATTGTGCCAACCACGCTTTTAGCCCAAGTGGATGCGAGCGTTGGGGGCAAAACGGGGATCAACAACGCTTATGGCAAAAACCTAATCGGGGCGTTTCACCCCCCAAGGGCGGTACACATCGACCCACAATTTTTAAAGACCTTACCCCAAAGAGAGTTTAAAGCAGGCATTGCTGAGATGATTAAAAAGGCGGTGTGCTTTAATAAAGATTACTTTGAGTGGCTAGAAAAGCACCCTTTAGAGAAACATTTAAGCGAGGGGATTTATAAAAGCGTGGCGATTAAGGCTGAAGTTGTCGCCAAAGACGAGAGAGAGGAGGGCTTACGCATGGGGCTAAATTACGGGCACACCTTTGCGCACGCCATTGAAAAAGTGGGGCGTTACAGCACGCATTTACACGGAGAGGCGGTGGCAATCGGTATACAAATGGCAAACGCCCTCGCTTGCTATTTAGGGCTACTAGATAACCCCACACAAGAGCGCATTAAAGCCTTGCTGAAAACTTACGGCTTAAATCTGCCCTATAAAATTACGGATTTTGAGGGCTTTTACAAGGATTTACAAATGGATAAAAAGAACAATCAATGTATTTGCTTTATTTTGCCAAAGGGTTTGGGCGCATTTGTGGCGCGTGAGGACATAGACAAATCCACTTTAAAAGAGGCTTTACATGCGTGGCTTTAGTCTATGGCTTTTGCTCTTTAGTGTGCTCTTTGCCACTAGCTCCCAAGAGTTAGAGAGCCAATTAAACGCACTCAATAAAAAGCTAGAAAAGACGGATAGCATATGGCTACAAAAGTATAAAAACTTTGAGGACTATGGCAAAATTTCTTTAGAAATTGCCAAAATCCAAAGCAGCCTCAAAGAACTAGACAGCAACAGCCTAGAGGCAAACACTCTAAAGCATAGCCTGCAAGCCTTGCAACACCAAGAAAAGTTGCTTGAATCCTACAAGAGTAACCCTTTTAAAGGGCTCATAGAAAAGCCCACCATCAACAATATCCCCAATATCAACAACCCTCTAGCCATTGTGACGGGGCTCTCTTACATTAAAGCCCTACACGCCAAATTAGCGATCTTGCAAGCCCACCAAAAAGCCTTACAACAGATTACAAGCACCATAAACGCACGCTTAAAGCTTTTGCAAGAGTTGCAAGCCCTAAAGCCTAAAAAGTGGGAAACCCCCCTTTACCAAGAAAAAGTGAAAAAAATCGAATTTGAGAGCGCACAAAATCTCTTAAAGGCGAGCCTAGATGCCTATATTAAGGACATGGAGGAGACCACACAGGGCATAAAAGCCCAAATTAAAGACCAGCTCTTTAAGCTTTTTTATGTCTTGCTGATTGTGTGCGCCAGCGTGATGCTGGCATGGATGTTAAAGCACCTCAGCCATAAATACCTTTACAACGACGAGCGCGCCTACACGATCAACAAGGCGGTGAATTTCATCAACGCCAATGTGATTGTGCTGATCTTTCTCTTTGCTTATTTAGAAAATGTGTCCTACCTTGTAACGATGCTAGGCTTTGTGGGAGCGGGCTTTGCCATTGCCATGCGCGACTTATTTATGAGCGTGCTCGGTTGGCTCACCATGATTTTAAAGGGGAGTGTGCATGTGGGCGATCGCATCCGGGTGTCTAAAGATGGCAACACCTATGTGGGCGATGTCTTGGACATTTCCATGCTTTACATCACACTATTTGAAGATGTAACGCTTATCACCTACCTTAAAAACAATGGGCAAGCTGGGCGTATTGTCTTCATCCCTAATCATTGCATTTTTAACGGACTGCTCACCAATTACAGCCACTTGGGGCTTAAGAGCTTTTGGGATAGCGTGGAGTTCTTTTTAACCTTTGACTCCAACCACGAAAAAGCCCTACAAATTGCTATCCAGATTGCCACCGAGTTTTCCAAAGAACAAAGCCAAACCACCGCCACACAGCTAGCTAAAATGCGCTCTAAATACGCTTTGCGTAGCATAGACACCGCCCCTAAAGTCTTTTTTATGAGCGAGAAAGAAGGGATGCGCTTGTATGTGTCCTACTTGACAAATGCCTACAACACCCTCCCCTTGCGCTCCACAATCTCCACCACTATCGTGCAAGCCTTTTTAAAGACCAACGACATTTTCTTAAGCCAAGCCCTCAAAGAAGTGCAAAGCAAGCAAGAGTTAGACTAAGCTTACCACCATTGCTTTAATGCGCTCTTGGTAAGCCTTTCTAGCTTGCAAGGCTTCTTGCATACCCACCGCCTTAAAACGCACTTTTTGATTGGGTGCAAATTGCCCGAGCCGATCCAAATCGCAACTAATTAAGGTGCAATACATCGCAAAGCCCCCACCACTAGGCGCGTCCCTTTGTAAAACGATGGGTTCATTGCCCCCGGGGGCTTGCATTGAGCCTACGGGATAACACGCGTCCGTGATATTGCTAGGATTAGCCCCCGCTCCAAAGGGTTGGGGCAAGTCTTTATAAGTGAATTTCTGCCCGTTTTTAAAGCGATAGCCCAGCCTATCTGCCTGCGTAGAAACTACAAAAATATCGTTGAAAAGATTTTTAAGGCTCTCTTCTGTGAGCTTGTAATCTTGCAAGCCCAACACCACCCTAAGCTCTTCAATCTCTTTTAACTCCAAATGATAGCTTTTATCTAGACTCTTGGCGCTGGGCTTACCCGTGGGCGTGCCTATGGGTAAAATATCGCCCGCTTCTAATTTGCGCCCCTTAAAGCCTCCAATGCCCCCTAAAGGATAGGTGGAACGAGAGCCCATCACAAGGGGGACATCCACGCCCCCCGCAATCGCCAAATACGCCCTAGCCCCTTTTTTAAAATAGCTAAACTCCAGCACGCCCCCTGCCGGGACTTTTAAGGCGGTGTGGCTTGGCATTTCCTCTCCATTGATTTTAGGCGTGGTGTGCGCCCCACACACAGCAACAACCGCCTCTTTTTCAAACTCTAGTTTTGCCGGCATTAACGCCATTTCTAGCCCAGCGGCGTTTTTATCATTCCCCACTAAAGCGTTAGCCACCATAAAAGAGGCTTGATCGAGTGCGCCCCCCGGGGGGATACCTAAATGATAATAACCATACCGCCCCAAATCCTCTACAAAAGTTGCAATCCCCGGACTGATGACTTTAAAAGTGTTCATGCCAAAGCCTTTAAGATTTCTTGATTATAGCTCACTGGGTCAGCCTGCCACTCCTGCAAAGAAAAGGGGGTTTGGCGGATTTTAAGGGTAAAAGTCCCTTCTTCTACTTGCTTGACATAGGCGTTGTATTCGCTTTCGCTGCAGGGGGTAAATTTGATGATG